>NZ_JBLZNY010000004.1:0-383099 GCF_049206505.1 Rahnella sp. EDr1-12 | reverse complement strand
CACCCAGAGAGCAAGCTCTCCTGTGCTACCGCTCGACTTGCATGTGTTAGGCCTGCCGCCAGCGTTCAATCTGAGCCATGATCAAACTCTTCAATTAAAAGTTCGATTTGCTTAAACAAGTTAAGCGATGCTCAAAAATTAACTTTCGTAATAATTCAACTAAATGAATTACTGCTTGGTCACTCTTTAAGACTTGATATTTTTTTTGCCACCGAAGTGGCTGATATCGTCTTGTGAGTGCCCACACAGATTGTCTGATAAATTGTTAAAGAGCGTACGTTGCGAGACTTAACTCAGCAACGTGGGAGGAAGATAATACTCTTTCCCCCTGAAGAGTCAACCATTTTCTTTTGCAAGATGCGGTGTTTTCACCGGGTTGATTCTTCCTGGCTGGGCGACTTGTTCTCGTTAGAGGAGTCGTTGTTCCCGGTCAGTGGAGGCGCATTATAGGGAGTTCTCCGAAGGCCGCAACCCCTAATTTCAATTATTTTACCAACCGTTCACTAATTCATCAAAAAAGCCCGTAACGGATAAATTTCGACCGATTTCAGCGAAAAACACGCCGGTTTAAAGCCCGGAGCTGGAGTAAACTCTCTTTAATAAAGAGAAAAGGTATTCAGGAATAACCTCCATGTTACTTAATGCACAGCAACAAGCTGCCCAGCGCAATCTTTCCTATTTGCTGGCAGAGAAGATTGCCCAGCGGGTTCTGTCTGGCGATTACCCGGAAGGTTCGATACTGCCCGGTGAGAATGAGTTAGGTGAGATTTTTGGCGTCAGCCGGACAGCAGTTCGGGAAGCCGTGAAGACGCTGGCGGCAAAAGGCATGCTTTTACCCCGTCCCCGTATTGGTACGCGAGTGATGCCGCAATCCAGCTGGAACTTTCTCGACCAGGATTTGCTCACCTGGTGGATGACGCGTGAAAACTTCGATCAGGTGATGGCACATTTTATTGTATTGCGCAGAGCGCTCGAACCGCAGGCCTGTGCATTAGCCGCTCTTTCGGCCAGTGATGATCAAAAGCATCAGCTCTCTCTTTATATGTATGAAATGAGAATGCTGCATAACAGCTTTGATCGGGAGCGCTGGATTACGGTGGATGCTCAGTTTCACCAGCTGATTTATGAGGCGGGGAAAAATCCTTTCCTGACGTCGTTTTCGAATTTATTCAGTTCGGTCTATCAGAGTTACTTCCGGGCGATCACGGGGAATGAAGTGATTAAGCTGGAATATCATCAGCGACTGACCGATGCCATTCTTGCCAGCGATGCCAATGCGGCACTGCTGGCCTGTCAGCGTCTGTTACTTAGTGACCAATGATCCTACGGACTGTCGCACAACCAGTTCCGGCGTAAGTACCAGGACTTGCGGTTCCGCCTCCGGGTCCTGCAGGCGATGCAAGAGGGCATCGACGGCGAGTTCGCCCAGCGAATCTTTCGGCTGATGGATAGTCGTCAGCGGTGGCATCATATACTGCGCCAGCTGGATATCATCGTAGCCGATGACAGCCACATCGTCAGGCACACGTAATCCGCGCTGATAGAGAGCCTGATAGGCGCCGACGGCCATGGCATCATTTCCGGCAAACACTGCATGAGGCGGTTCGGGGAGTGCCAGCAGTTTTTCCATCGCCGGGACGCCACCTTCGAATTCAAAATCTCCACTGACTTCATAGCCCGGTAAAATTGCCAGGCCAGCTTTATTCATCGCCTGACGGTAACCATTAAGCCGTTCCTGCGCCGTCGTTTTATCCAGCGGCCCGGTGATACAAGCGATTTTACGATAGCCCTGACGGATCAAATATTCCGTCGCCATCTCTCCTCCCAGCAGCGCATTGTCCTGAATGACGTCATTCGCGCCGTCAAACGGCGACCAGTCCATCATTACTATGGGTAAAGAAGGATAGCGGCTGATGGCATCTTTCGAAGGCCGGTGATTTTCGGTGCACATTAATAGCAGGCCATCGACCCGCTTTTGCAGAAGAGTTTCCAGGCTGCGATTCATGCGCTCGGCATCGCCGTCGGTATTGCACAAGATCAGGCTGTAACCACGTTCATAGCAACTGCGTTCAACCCCCCGCACCACTTCTGAATAAAACGGGTTACTGCTGGCGGTCAACAACATGCCAATAGTGCGGGTCTGATTCAATTTAAGACTGCGGGCAAGGGCAGAAGGCGCGTAATTGAGCTGTTCTACGGCGGCATTCACTTTGCCGGCAATAGCTTCACTGACAAAACGATTTTTGTTGATGACATGAGAAACGGTAGAGGTTGAAACGCCCGCGAGGCGGGCGACATCTTTCATGGTGGCCAATCAGGCCTCCTGCTGTGCGAGAAAATCGTCTATTTCTTTACGCCACGGAACAGAAGGTTGCGCACCGGGACGCGTCACGGCAATCGCTGCAGCCGCGTGAGCAAAACGTACCGCGCTGTCCATCTGCTTGCCCTCGAGCAAAGCGGTCACTAAGGCGCCATTAAAGGTATCACCAGCCGCAATGGTATCGACGGCTTTCACACGGAAACCTGCGACTAACTTCCCTTCACCGTTCTGACTCAACCAGACGCCTTTACTCCCCAGCGTAATAATGACGGTCGCAATACCTTTGTCATGCAGGGCTTTTGCAGCACGTGCGGCATCTTCATTATTGTCGACGTTAATACCGGTCAGCTTTTCAGCTTCGGTTTCATTCGGAGTGATGATATCCACCCGCGAAAGCAATTCGTCCGGCAATTCACAGGCCGGTGCTGGGTTTAGAATCACCTGAGTGTCGTGTTCTTTGGCTATTTTTGCCGCCGCAATCACCGTGTCTAACGGGGATTCCAGTTGCATTAATAAAGCCGAAGCTTCAATGACCTGCTGTTTGTAACGTTCGAGGTACTCAGGCGTGACGGCATTATTCGCCCCGGCATCAATACCAATAACGTTCTCACCTTCCGCATTCACAAAAATCAGCGCAACGCCGGTGGTGGCATCCTTGATGGCTTCAACCGGGCGCGTATCAATCTGGTCACTGGCCAGTTGTTTGCGAACCCGTTCGCCAATATCGTCGTCTCCCACGCAGGCAATAAACGAAATATCTGCGCCACTGCGGCCGGCGGCTACCGCCTGATTCGCACCTTTACCGCCGAAAGCTACGGTGTATTGCTTACCGATCACCGTTTCGCCCGGTTGCGGGAAGTGGTTGATATTCAGAATGTGGTCAGCGTTGATACTGCCGAGTACCACCAGTTTGCCTGTCTTCATGTGGAAATCCCTGAGTTTAAAGAGCGCCTCCCGTCAGGAGGCGCTTGTTACAGCATCAATCATGCGGATTTTACGGCTGAGCAACCAGTTTCAAATCAACCGGGATAACCGCCGGGACTTTTTCGCCTTTCAGCACTTTATCGGCAGTCTGAACACCGATCACGCCAATTTGTTCCGGACGCTGTGCCACGGTCGCGCCCATTTTGCCGCTGTTTACCGCTTTAATACCGTCTTCAGTGCCGTCGAAGCCGACAACCAGAACGTCAGTTTTACCGGCAGTTTGCAGAGCACGCAATGCACCCAGCGCCATTTCGTCATTCTGAGCGAACACGGCCTGCACGTCCTGATGCGCAGTCAGCAAGTTCTGCATAACGTTCAGACCTTTGGTACGGTCGAAGTCAGCAGGCTGGCTGGCGAGGATCTGGAAATGGTGTTTTTCAGCTGCCTGAGCGAACCCTTTACCACGTTCACGGGCAACGGACGTCCCCGCAATCCCTTCCAGTTCGATGACTTTGGCGTTTTCGCCCAGTTTTTTCGCGATGTAATCACCGGCCATTTTCCCGCCGAAGGCGTTATCAGAAGCGACATGGCTGGCGACAACCCCTTTGGTTGCCTGGCGGTCAAGGGTGATCACCGGGATTTTGGCCTGGTTTGCCATTGCTACGGCGTTGCCTACGGCATCAGAATCGGTCGGGTTAATCAGCATCAGCTTCGTGCCACGAACGGTCAGATCCTGCACGTTCGCGAGTTCTTTCGCCGGGTTATTCTGAGAGTCGAGAACAATCAGGTTGTAGCCGAGTTTGTCGGCTTCTTTCTGTGCGCCGTCTTTCATGGAAACGAAGAACGGGTTGTTCAGCGTTGAAACGACCAAGGCAATGGTGTCTTTCGCCATCACGTTAGCACTGAAAGAAGCGGTGATCGCTGCGGCGGAAACCCAGACAGCCAGTTTTTTCATATTCATGGTCATAAGTCCTGTAGGAGAGTTTATTTGTTGCTTTTGTTATCCACCAGAACCGCCAGCAGAATGACAACTGCTTTCACGATCATCTGGTAGTAGGAAGAAACACCTAATAAGTTCAAACCGTTATTCAGGAAGCCAAGGATCAGTGCACCGATCAGCGTTCCAACAATGCGTCCTTTACCCCCGGACAGGCTGGTCCCCCCTAAAACAACAGCGGCAATAGCATCCAGCTCGTAACCGGTACCCGCGTTAGGCTGCGCAGAAGACAGGCGTGCCACTTCGATGATACTGGCCAGAGCGGCTAACAAACCACACAGGGAGTAGACGATAATTTTAACTTTATCAACGCTGATACCTGACAGGCGCGTCGCGGATTCATTACCGCCCAGCGCGTAGATATAGCGCCCTAACCGGGTGTGATGCAGCATGTACCAGGCTGCAATAAACACCACGGCCATCAGCCAGACCGGTGTCGGAATACCCAGCGGGCGACCGATACCAAACCAGCCAAAGACATCTGCCACATCATTAAAACCGGTGCTGATCGGGCTGCCGTTGGTGTACACCATCGTGATACCGCGCAGCAGCAACATCATGACCAGCGTGGCGATGAATGCCTGCACTTTACCTTTGGCGACAATCATACCGGTGACGCCACCCACCGCCGCCCCCAGCGCCAGCGCGGCGCCGACGGCTACAAAGGCATTCACTTCCAGCCCGACAATCGAGGCGGCAACCGCACCGGTCAGCGCCAGCAAAGAGCCGACGGATAAATCAATGCCCGATGTCAGGATCACCAGCGTCATGCCCACGGCCATAATGGCGTTAACAGAGGTTTGCTGAAGAATGTTAAACAGGTTATTCACTGTGAAGAAATTCGGGCTCATTGAAGAGACAACGGCAATCAACACCAGCAGCGCAATCAGAGATTTCTGCTCCAACAACCACTCTTTACTGATCCAGCGCTTTTTGGCTGATAATGTCTGAGAACTCATATCTGATTACTCCTGCGTCACGCGGTATTGCTTGCCGACAGCGGCTGCCATCAACACTTCTTGCGTAGCCTGTTCTATCGGGAATTCACCGCTTAAATGACCTTCGTGCATCACCAGAACCCGGTCACTCATGCCAATGACTTCAGGCATTTCTGAGGAAACCAAAATGATGCTTAGCCCTTCGCGCTTGAACTGGTTAATAAGCTGGTAAATTTCTTTTTTTGCACCGACGTCAACGCCGCGCGTCGGTTCGTCGAGGATCAGGACTTTTGGCCGCGTCATTAATCCGCGGGCAATCGCCACTTTTTGCTGATTACCACCGGAGAGCAGGCCAATAGGCTGCATCATCGATGGCGTTTTAATATTGAAGAGACGAATGAAATCTCCGACAGCCTGTTGTTCATCAGCATGTTTGAGACGTCCGCCGCCGTGGCTGAAATAACGCAGCGCTGTCAGCGACATATTCTCTTTCACTGACATCCCAAGCACTAAACCATCACGTTTGCGGTCTTCGGAAATGTAAACGATGCCGTTCGCCAGCCCGTCCTGCGGTGAGTGAGTCACCACTTCGCGGCCATCCAGTGAAACGTTGCCACTTTTGCGCGGCAACGCGCCATACAGGATTTTCATCAGTTCGGTACGACCCGCACCCATCAACCCTGAAACGCCGAGGATTTCGCCGCTGTGCAGATCAAAGCTGACGTTATCCACGCCGGGCCCGCTGACATTACGCACCTGCAAACGCAGCGCACCGCGTTCATGATTAATGCGGGGATATTGTTCTTCGAGGCGACGGCCAACCATCATTTCAATCAGCGTGTCTTCCTCCAGCGAACTGACCGGACGCTCAGCGATGAACTGCCCGTCGCGGAAAACGGTGACGTCGTCGCAGATTTCAAAGATTTCTTTCATACGGTGGGAGATATACACCACACCGCAGCCAGCCGCTTTCAGCTCACGAATGACGCTGAACAGAGAGGCGGTTTCAGTATCGGTCAGGGCATCCGTCGGTTCATCCATAATGATGACTTTGGATTCAAAGCTCAGCACTTTGGCAATCTCGACCATTTGCTGGTCGCCGATGGATAAATCCCCCACCAGCCGGTTGCTTTTGTAACGCAGATTCAGGCGCGCCAGCAGTTTATCGGCTTCGGCATACATCTTTTTCCAGTTGATGCGGCCAAAACCGTTCACAAACTCGCGGCCAAGGAAGATATTCTCGGCAATGGTCAGTTGAGGGATCAGGTTTAATTCCTGATGGATAATACCGATCCCGGCTTCCTGCGACGCTTTCGGACCGTTAAACACCGTTTCCTTTCCGAGGAAATGCACTGAACCGGCATCTTTTTGATAGATGCCGGTCAGCACTTTCATCATCGTGGATTTACCCGCGCCGTTTTCACCCACCAGCGCCATAACACGTCCCGGATAAACGCTGAGCGCCGCGCCGGAAAGTGCTTTTACGCCGGGAAAGGCTTTATCAATCCCTGTCAGTTGCAGCAAAGGTTGCATAAAGGCCTCAGAAGGTTACGCCGGCACACAGGATCACATTCGCGTACGGCGAACATTCCCCGCTGCGGATGACAGCCCGACTTTTTTCGGTTTGCGCTTTGAATGCCTCATGACTGACGTAATCCAAAGCAATGGTGTTTCCCTGGTGTTGTTCGAGTTGTGTCAATCGGGCGAGTAACGCTTCATGGAGTTGAGGATTTTTCGTGAGGATTTCCTCTGCGAGGATAGCCCGCTCAACCTGCATCTCGTGTGTCACTACCTCTAAGACTTGTAAAAAGGTGGGAACTCCCTGGGTTAGCGCCAGATCGATGCGCTGGCAAGCTGCTGGCACCGGAAGTCCGGCATCGCCAATAACCAGGTGATCGGTATGACCTAACCGGGCAATAACAGTTGAGATTTCGGCATTTAACAGCGGTGACTTCTTCATTTTGACTCCTACAGCGAAACGTTTCGCTCACGGATGAGTTTATGAAAATGTCCGCACAAGGCAACGAAGATGTGATGGAATTGTGATCAGCGTCGAAACGTTTCGCTGAATGATTCAGAAATCAGAGGGCAATTTGAGTTAGTCGTTTCAGAAAGGATTACGCGCAAACAAAACAGGGTACCCGAAGGTACCCTGTCAGAGACTCAAGTGAACGTCAGATTTCCACCTGAGTACCCAGTTCGATAACGCGGTTCGGCGGGATCTCAAACTGATCTGGCGCGCGCAGGGCGTTTCGGCTCAGGGCCATAAACAGCTTACCGCGGAAGTAGAGATACCAAGGACGCTTGGTCAGGATCAGCGATTCGTGCGACATAAAGAACGACGTTTCCATCATCCGGCACGGCAACCCTTCCAGACCGCAGCGATGGAAGATCTCTTCCACATTCGGCGTTTCTTTAAATCCGTAACTCGCCACCACCCGCCAGAACGTTGGCGACAGTTGCTCGATGGTGACGCGCCGGACGTTATGCACATAAGGCGCATCTTCCGTTCGCAGCGTCAGCAAGACCACCCGCTCATGCAGCACTTTGTTGTGCTTGAGGTTGTGCAGTAAGGCAAAAGGAATGACGTTGATGGCACGGGACATGTAGACCGCGGTGCCCGGAACACGAACCGGCGGCGATTTCTCCAGAGAAGCGATCATTGCCTCGAGAGAATTCCCGTGTTCGTTCATACGGCGCATAAGACGGAAGCGCTCGCTTTTCCAGGTGGTCATCACGATAAACATGCACAAACCGAGCGTCAGCGGCAACCAGCCACCGGAGAACAGTTTCGTGGCGTTCGCGGCAAACAGTGGAATATCCATAAACAGCAGACCGATCAGCAAAATCCCCACCAGGAACGGTTTCCAGTGCCAGTTTTTCAGCGCCACCGTGCAGGAGAGAATGCTGGTCAGCACCATGGTGCCGGTCACGGCGATACCGTACGCCGCCGCCAGATTGCTTGAGTGCTCGAAGCTGGCGATAACGATAACCACCGCGAAATACAGCAACCAGTTTATGGCCGGGATGTAAATCTGACCCGCTTCCATTTCCGAGGTGTGGATGATGCGCATTGGCGGTAAGTAGCCCAGTCGCACAGCCTGACGCGTCAGGGAGAACACACCGGAAATCACCGCCTGAGAAGCGATAATGGTCGCTAACGTGGCTAAAACCAGTAACGGAATCAACGCCCAGTCAGGAGCCAGCAGGAAGAAGGGATTTTTGATCGCTTCCGGATTTTTAAGCAGCAGCGCGCCCTGACCGAAATAGTTCAGAACCAGAGACGGCAGTACCACGGTGAACCAGGCCAGGCGGATCGGGAATTTCCCGAAGTGACCCATATCGGCATACAGCGCTTCCACACCGGTAATCGACAGAACCACCGCGCCGAGTGCCAGGAAGGAGAAGGATTTATGCTCAATAAAGAAGTTAACTGCCCACATCGGGTTCATGGCACGCAGCACTTCCGGGTTCTGCATGATGCTGTTCACGCCAAGAACCGCCAGCGTCAGGAACCACACCAGCATTACCGGGGCAAAAAGTTTACCCACGATACCGGTACCGTGTTTCTGAATAATGAAAAGCAACGTCAGGACAGTAATAGAAAGAGGAACGATGTAAGGATCAAGGGACGGTGCCGCGATCTCCAGACCTTCCATCGCGGAAAGCACTGAGATGGCCGGCGTGATCACCACTTCACCATAGAAGAAGCTGCCCCCGATGAGGCCGAGGATCACCAGAACCGCCGTGGTGCGTGAGGACGTATTCCTGCCCGCCAGAGACATCAGCGTCAAAATACCGCCTTCGCCCGCATTGTCCGCCCGCATCACATAAGTGAGGTATTTGAGCGACACAATCAGGATCAGCATCCAGAAAATCAGAGAAAGAAAACCAAATACGACGCTAGGCTCAACATTGAAACCATAGTGTCCGGAAAAACACTCTCTTAAGGTATAGAGAGGACTGGTACCAATGTCGCCATAGACCACACCAATGGCGGCCAGGGTTACTGCTGGGAGTGACCGTTTATGTTCAGTGCTCATATTTCGTTTCTTTTTTGCTCGAACATCCGTAAGCGATGCGTGCGCTCAGTCCAATGATGCCCACTAAAAGGCGCACAGTATGCACGAATAAATCAGATTGCCTACCCTTAAATGTGCAGCTAAACCGGCGTTCAGATGAACGAGGTCACAATTCTGATAATAGAAAATTTTTAGTAATCAACAAGCTATACAGTGAAAAATAATCATGGCTTATCGCTGCGAGCCAGTACACTATTCAATATCTAAATGGAAACCGGAAGAGACAGTATGGCGCAATCTCCCCTTCTGGCAGAACGGATCGCCCGTCTTGCTAACGCACTGGAACATGGCTTGTACGAACGACAGGACGCCATTCGTTTATGCCTGCTGGCCGCACTGTGCGGTGAAAGCGTTTTTCTGCTAGGCCCGCCGGGCATTGCGAAAAGTTTGATCGCCCGTCGTCTGAAGTATGCCTTCCGCCATGCACGCGCCTTTGAATATCTGATGACGCGATTTTCCACGCCGGAAGAAGTCTTTGGTCCGCTTTCGATTCAGGCCCTGAAAGATGAGGGCCGTTATCTGCGTCTTACCGAAGGGTATCTGCCGGAAGCAGAAATCGTCTTCCTTGATGAGATATGGAAAGCGGGTCCCGCCATCCTCAATACCCTGCTGACTGCGATTAACGAACGTCGCTTTCGTAATGGCGAACGCGAAGAGGCGATCCCTTTACGTTTGCTGGTCAGCGCATCCAATGAATTGCCCGAAGCCGACGGCAGCCTGGAAGCGTTATACGACCGCATGCTTATCCGTTTGTGGCTCGATAAGGTACAGGATAAGCAAAATTTCCGCTCCCTGCTGACCAGCAGGACTAACGAAAGCGCCAATCCGGTGGCTGAATCTCTGAGCATCAGCGATGAAGAGTATCAGCAATGGCAAGGCGAGATAGATAAAGTCAGTCTGCCGGACGAGTGCTTTGAACTGGTATTCCAGCTTCGTCAGCGCCTTGATGCCCTTGATACAGCGCCGTATGTGTCGGATCGGCGCTGGAAGAAAGCCTTGCGCCTGTTGCAGGCCTGCGCCTTTTTCAGCGGACGAAACACCATCACACCTGTCGATTTGATCCTGCTGAAAGACTGCCTGTGGCATGACCTCAATACCTATCATCTTCTGCAAACTCAGATTGAACAGCTGATCACCGAGCAGGCTTATCATCAGCAAACGCTCCTGATGAAAATCCAGCAACTGGATCAGCAATGGATGCAATATCAGCAGCAACAAAGCTCGCGCCAGTCGATCAAACTGAGCAAAAAAGCCGGAATTTTCAGCCGTAAACCTCAGCACAGCCTGCCAGACACTCTTTCCGCCAGCAGCCTGACGCTGTTGTTGCAAACGCCTTTGCACCTGCATGAAATCAAGGTCACGCATCTGCTCTTCGACCACAAGGCGCTGGAAGAGTGGCTCAATAAAGGCGGCATCCTGAAAGCCAAACTGAACGGTATTGGTTTTGCGCAAACCCTTGATGCTGAGATTGATGATAAACAGCAACTGCTGGTGCTGGACGTCAGCCGTCAAAGCACGCCGCTGACGTTGCCGGGCAATGAACATATCGCCGTGCCTGACGAAATGAAGAATACGCTGAGCGATCTGACGGCAAAACTGACCCGGCAGCGGCAGGAATTCAGCCAGCAGCAAAACTGTCTGTTTGTACCGGCAGAATGGATGGCAAAAATCGAAGCCAGTCTGTTGCAGGTCACCGAGCAGTTACGCCATCAGCAACAGACGTTCAGCGGACACTAACCATGTTCAGCCTGGAATCTCTGGATCTGCTGCTGGCTATCAGCGAAACGGAAATCATCGAAGAACTTATTGTGGGGCTTCTGGCCGCGCCTGCGCTGTCGGTGTTTTTCGAGAAGTTTCCCCGGCTGAAGCGCGCACTGACCAAAGATCTTCCTGAATGGAAGTTACGGCTGCGTCAGAGGATCCACGAAACGCCCGTACCGCCGGATCTGGCGAAAGAATTCTACCTTTATCAGCACTGTCAGCAGAGGGATGTCACCACCTTCCAGACCGGGCTACCGGCACTTATTGATGAGTTAATCCGCCACAATTCGCCTTTCACCACTGAAGCCCGCACGTTACAGGAAAATAATGAAGCCTCGCGTACGGCGCAGACCGGTAACAGTTTTCAAACGCTGTTTCTTCAGCGCTGGCGCCTGAACCTGACCTTCCAGACGGTGAACGTTCATCATCAGCTACTGGAACAGGAACAGGAGAAATTGCAGGAAGAATTACTGCAACGGCTGGAGCTAAGCAGCGAGCTGTCTCCTTTATTAGCGGAGAACGATACCGCGGCAGGCCGTCTGTGGGACATGAGTAAAGGAAAGCGCCTGCGCGGTGACATTCAGTCACTGGCGCGCTTCGGTGCGTTCCTGCAACAGCAGCCTGAACTGATGCGTCTGGCCGAACAACTCGGACGCAGCCAGACGGTCAAAACCAGTCCACATGAAGATGCTAAAATGGAGACGCACCGCCTGATGGTGCGCGAACCCGCTACGGTGCCGGAAGAAGTAAATGGCATCCATCAGAGCGATGATATCTTGCGACTGATGCCCACCGAACTGGGCACGCTGGGGATCCCCGAACTGGAGTTCGAATTTTATCGCCGTTTGCTGGAAAAACGCCTGATGACTTACCGCCTGCAAGGCGACGTCTGGCGCGAGAAAGTGGTAAAGCGGCCGGTGGTGCATCAGCAACAGGAACCACAACCGCGTGGCCCGTTTGTGGTGTGCGTGGACACTTCCGGTTCTATGGGCGGCTTCAATGAACAGTGTGCGAAAGCTTTTTGCCTGGCGCTGTTGAGAATTGCTCTTGCGGATAACCGTCGCTGTTACATCATGTTGTTTGCCAGTGAAGTGATCCACTATGAACTGACGTCAAGCGGCGGACTGGATCAGGCACTGCGTTTTCTCGGTCAGCATTTTCGCGGCGGTACCGATCTGGCGGCATGCCTGAGTGCGACATTGGACAAGCTAGCCTCGCCGCAATGGCACGATGCAGATGCTATTGTGATCTCAGATTTCATCGCCCAGCGGCTGCCTGACGAAGTGCAAAAGAAAGTCAAAATGCTGCAAAAGGAAAAGCAGCATCGTTTCCACGCCTTAGCGATGTCACATTATGGAAAGCCCGGGATCTTGCGTATCTTCGATCATATCTGGCGCTTTGATACCGGCGTTAAAAGCCGCGTGCAGCGCCGATGGCAAAGAAACTCACCTTAAAGAGAAAGATAACCATGTCAGAAATTTATCAGCTCGATGAGCTGGATCGCGGGATCCTTAATGCATTGATGGACAACGCCAGGACGCCTTACGCCGAACTGGCAAAGGTCTTCACCGTCAGTCCGGGAACCATCCACGTACGCGTTGAGAAGATGAAGCAGGCGGGCATTATTACCGGCGCGCATATCACCGTGAACCCCAAACAGCTCGGCTACGACGTGTGCTGCTTTATCGGCATTATATTGAAGAGTGCCAAGGACTATCCTTCAGCCCTCAAAAAGCTGGAAAGCATCGAAGAAGTGGTCGAAGCGTATTACACCACCGGTCACTACAGTATCTTCATAAAGATCATGTGCCGTTCCATTGATTCCCTGCAACACGTACTTATCAACAAGATCCAGACAATAGACGAGATCCAGTCTACTGAGACACTGATCTCCCTGCAAAACCCCATCACACGTACCATCCAGCCTTGATCACTGATTTCTATCCCCCTATTATCCACAGGTAGATCCCAGCTCATTCACAGCGTACAATGTCTTCCTTTTCTCGGGTGAGAGTTCTATGGCTGACATAACCCTGATCAGTGGCAGTACGCTTGGCAGTGCCGAATATGTTGCCGAACACGTGGCAGAGAAGCTGGAAGAAGCCGGTTTCTCCACACAGACGTTTCATGGCCCGGAGCTGTATGAAGTGCCTTCAGAAGGGATCTGGCTGGTAGTGTGCTCTACGCACGGAGCCGGTGAGTTACCGGATAACCTGCAACCCTTCATGGAACAGCTGGAAGATCAGCAACCGGATCTGTCGAATGTTCGTTTTGGTGCCTTAGGTTTGGGCAGCAGCGAATACGATACCTTCTGCGGTGCGATCAACGCGCTGGATCAGAAACTGACCTCATTAGGGGCAAAACGGATCGGCGATCGTCTTGAGATCGACGTGACTCAGCATGAAATTCCTGAGGATCCCGCAGAGGTTTGGGTGATCAATTGGATTAATTTACTCAAATAAGTGTAAATTTCAGGCGATCAGATGTGGATAACTATGCTTTAAAGCAGTGTAAAACCCGTAGTTATCCCTCTAACAACTGCTGTACGCTTTTCAGGCTGTGCATAACTCTCAATTCTGATCCCAGCTTATACTGTCCAGGATCACCGATCATTCACAGCATTCGATCCTTCTTAGCATACTGATCTTCATAGACAAAAATGACTTATGCACAGAGGATCGCGATCCTAATAGAAGTATTAATAAGAGATCTTTAAATAAAAAAGATCTTCTTTTAATTAGGGAAGATCCTCCGGGGCTTGTGGAAGCTCTAAACTTGAGTAGAATCCCTCCTCCCAACGCCATACAAAGAAAGTTCGCTTGAACGCTGAGGTGCAGTCGCATGTTTTATCCGGATCAATTTGACGTCATTATCATCGGTGGAGGTCATGCAGGTACTGAAGCTGCCATGGCTTCTGCACGAATGGGACGCCAGACCTTGTTGTTAACCCACAATATCGACACGCTGGGACAGATGTCGTGTAACCCGGCAATTGGCGGGATCGGGAAGGGACATCTGGTTAAAGAAGTGGACGCTCTCGGCGGGTTGATGGCCACAGCGATCGACCATGCGGGTATTCAGTTTAGGATACTAAACGCGAGCAAAGGCCCGGCCGTCAGGGCAACACGTGCCCAGGCTGACCGTGTGTTATATCGTCAGGCGGTACGTACGGCATTAGAGAATCAGCCAAACCTGATGATCTTCCAACAGTCCGTCGAAGATCTCATTGTGGAAAACGATCGCGTGGTTGGCGCCGTGACTAAAATGGGTCTGAAATTCCGCGCGAAAACTGTCGTACTGACCGTCGGAACATTCCTTGATGGCAAGATCCACATCGGTCTGGAAAACTACAGCGGTGGCCGTGCCGGGGATCCTCCTGCGATCTCCCTTTCTCAGCGCCTGCGTGAATTACCGTTACGCGTAAACCGCCTTAAAACCGGGACACCTCCGCGTATCGATGCTCGCTCAATTGATTTCAGCGTACTGGCTCAACAGCACGGTGATAATCCTGCACCGGTATTCTCTTTCATGGGCAACGCGTCGCAACATCCGCGCCAGATCCCGTGCTACATGACCTATACCAACGAAAAAACCCATGACGTGATCCGTAATAATCTGGATCGCAGCCCGATGTATGCCGGGATCATCGAAGGGATCGGCCCGCGTTACTGCCCGTCGATCGAAGATAAAGTCATGCGTTTTGCCGATCGTAATTCTCATCAGATCTTCCTTGAACCGGAAGGCCTGACCAGCAACGAAGTTTATCCGAACGGAATTTCAACCAGCCTGCCTTTCGATGTTCAGATGCAGATCGTGCGTTCCATGCAGGGTATGGAAAATGCAGTGATCGTTCGTCCTGGCTACGCAATTGAATACGATTTCTTTGATCCGCGTGATTTGAAACCGACGCTGGAAAGCAAATTCATCGCAGGCCTGTTCTTTGCCGGACAAATCAACGGCACCACAGGCTACGAAGAAGCGGCAGCTCAGGGCCTTCTGGCGGGTATGAACGCAGCACGCAGCGCTACTGAAGATGAAGGCTGGGCCCCACGCCGCGATCAGGCGTACCTGGGGGTTCTGGTCGACGATCTGTGTACGCTGGGCACTAAAGAACCGTACCGCATGTTTACCTCACGTGCTGAATATCGTCTGATGCTGCGTGAAGACAACGCTGATTTACGTCTGACGGAAAAAGGCCGTGAACTGGGCCTGGTCGACGATGTCCGTTGGGCTCGCTTTAACCAGAAACTCGAAATGATCGAACAAGAACGTCAGCGTCTGCGTGGTATCTGGGTAAATCCTCATCACGCGCAGGTGGAAGAGATCAATGCACACTTGTCAGCTCCGCTCTCAAAAGAAGCCAGCGCGGAAGAACTGCTGCGTCGTCCGGAAATGACTTATTCGCTGATCACAACACTGTCCCCCTTTGCGCCATCTGTCCCTGATGCAGAGGCCGCTGAGCAGGTTGAGATTCAGATCAAGTACGAAGGTTACATTGCTCGTCAGCAGGAAGAGATCAACAAACAGCTGCGTAATGAGAATACGGTGTTGCCTGCCGATCTCGATTACCGTCAGGTGAACAGTCTGTCTAACGAGGTGATCGCCAAGCTTAACGATCACAAGCCGACATCGATCGGTCAGGCTTCGCGGATCTCTGGTATTACTCCGGCTGCAATCTCCATTTTGCTGATCTGGCTGAAAAAACAAGGCTTGCTGCGTCGCAGCGCCTGAGTCACCTCTCTGATAACCGCCCTGTTGCTCTAACGGGCGGTTAAATCCTGCTTTTCCCGCCTTTCTGGCTGCTTTATCATTCCCCCCACCGGGCTATTCCCGGAATACCGACTCTGTCAGAGGATTTTCACTGTGCAAAAGAAACTGGACTCGCTGCTTGCTGCGGCAGGAATAGCGTTACCCGATCAGCAAAAACACCAACTGATTGCCTATGTTGAACTGCTGCATAAGTGGAACAAAGCCTACAACCTGACATCCGTGCGTGATCCGATGCAAATGCTGGTGCGACATATTCTGGACAGCATTGTGGTGAACGAGCATTTACAGGGCAGCCGTTTTATTGATGTCGGCACAGGCCCGGGCCTGCCAGGCATTCCTCTCGCCATCGTTCGCCCTGATTCACACTTTACGCTGCTGGACAGCCTGGGTAAGCGCGTACGCTTCCTGCGCCAGGTTCAGCATGAACTGGGGCTGCAGAACATCACACCGGTCCAAAGCCGGGTTGAAGAGTTTGACCCTGAACCCCCATTCGATGGCGTGATAAGCCGTGCCTTCGCCTCGTTGCAGGATATGTTGTCCTGGTGCCACCATCTGCCGAAGAAAGGGCAGGGGCGTTTCTATGCGCTGAAGGGCGTGTGCCCCGATGATGAGCTCGCCGCCTTACCCGCCGGTATCACACTGGAAAGTGTGGTGAAACTGCAGGTACCGGAACTTGACGGAGAACGGCATCTGATAATTCTTAATGCAAACTAAAGTTGAGAATTATCAATTAATCCTTAAAAAATGTGTGTGTTATCAGAGTAAAAATGAGCAGGCTAATTAAATAGCGGTGACTTTCTACAAATCACCGGTTTTTTACACACTGATAGCATTTTTGCGACGTTTTATTTTAATCCGTACCGAGATAGTCACTTGTGAAATTTAATCGGCATTGAACGACTGATATTCAACTTGTAATGAAAATGTTGTTATTTGTTGGGTAGATGTATCAATGAAGGGTGTCTATTTTTAAATAAGATGTTTTCTCAATCGCAAATTTCTTAACATGATGATTTATAACATCTTTAAAAAGCCGGTTTAGCTAAAGACAATCCGGACGCCCAGGGTATATAAAAGGGCTCCGGTTAATTATGTGATCCAGTGCACGCTTCTTTGTCGGGTGATGAAATAACCGAAGCAAAGTAAAAAGGGCAAATTCAGCTATAGTTTCGTTATCAAAATAGTGATGAAGAGGAAAATTTAAATAATTGTTCACCTTTTCGCTACTTATCCATTGAATTCGTTCCTGTGCACCGTATAATTTGCTCGGTTTTTGCTGCTTGACTCAAAACAGTAAAGGCAGTGATATACGGCATTCAGCATACCTCCAGCTAGGTACTTGATACGGAGAGAACAAACGTCATGTCTGTATCCGGTATTTTACACAGTACGCAAAGTGTGAAGGTTGCCAGAAAGCTGTTACTACTGCAGTTATTGACCTTTGTTCTGCTCAGTGCAGTATTTGGTTTCAAAAGCCTGGAATGGACCCTTTCCGCTCTTATGGGTGGGTTGGCCGCCTGGGTACCAAATGTACTGTTCATGCTGTTTGCATGGCGCCATCAGGCGCAAACAACGGTCTCTGGACGGGTTGCCTGGTCCTTTGCTATCGGAGAAGCGCTGAAGGTGCTGGTGACGATAATCTTCATGATTATTGCTCTTGGCCTGTTCAAGGCGGCTTTCGCTCCGTTGGGGTTGGCCTATTTATCGGTGTTGATGACTCAGATTTTGGCACCGGCCGTCATTAACAGTTACCGTACTTAACTACTAAAGGGTAAGAGGCATCATGTCTGCATCAGGAGAAATCTCTACTCCACAAGAGTATATCGGTCACCATCTGACTCAGCTTCAGATAGGGACGGGATTCTGGTCGATTAACATCGATTCGATGTTTTTCTCCGTGTTCCTCGGAGTACTCTTTCTGGTTATCTTCCATCGCGTCGCTAAAAATGCCACCAGTGGTGTTCCGGGGAAACTGCAAACGGCCATCGAGCTGGTTGTCGGCTTCGTCGATAGCAACGTGCGTGACATGTATCACGGCAAAAGCAAAGTCATTGCGCCTTTAGCTCTGACTGTCTTCGTCTGGGTGTTCATGATGAACATGATGGATTTGCTGCCAATCGATTTGCTGCCCTTCATCGGCGAGCACATCTTTGGTCTGCCAGCGTTGCGTGTGGTTCCTACGGCTGACGTGAACATCACGTTGTCCATGGCACTTGGCGTATTCATTCTGATTCTTTTCTATAGCATTAAGATGAAAGGCGTTGGCGGTTTCGTTAAAGAACTGACAATGCAGCCATTCAATCATCCGGTTTTCATTCCGATTAACCTGATTCTTGAGGGTGTCAGCCTGCTGTCTAAACCAGTTTCACTGGGTCTGCGACTGTTTGGCAATATGTATGCGGGTGAGTTGATTTTCATCCTTATTGCTGGCCTGCTGCCGTGGTGGTCACAGTGGATTCTGAGTGTGCCTTGGGCCATTTTCCACATCCTGATCATTACGCTGCAAGCTTTTATCTTCATGGTTCTGACGATTGTCTATCTCTCGATGGCATCTGAAAAACACTGATTTTTCTTTCAACACTACTGCGTTTTAACTGAAACAAACTGGAGACTGTCATGGAAAACCTGAGTATGGATCTGCTGTACATGGCTGCCGCTGTGATGATGGGCCTGGCGGCAATCGGTGCTGCAATCGGTATCGGCATCTTGGGTGGTAAATTTTTGGAAGGTGCTGCACGTCAGCCTGACCTGATCCCTCTGTTGCGTACACAGTTCTTTATCGTTATGGGTCTGGTCGATGCAATCCCAATGATTGCTGTTGGTCTGGGTCTGTACGTGATGTTTGCTGTCGCTTAACACTGAGCTTGCTCACGGTTAAACGAACTACATCAAATATTTCACTTTGAAAGAGGCATTGTGCTGTGAATCTTAACGCAACAATCCTCGGCCAGGCTATCGCGTTTGTCCTGTTTGTCCTGTTCTGTATGAAGTACGTGTGGCCGCCAATTATGGCTGCCATCGAAAAACGTCAGAAAGAAATTTCTGAAGGTTTGTCTTCTGCTGAACGTGCCAAAAAAGAGCTGGACTTAGCGCAAGCCGATGCGACCGACCAACTGAAGAAAGCCAAAGCTGAAGCTCAGGTAATCATCGACCAGGCGAACAAGCGTAAAGCACAGATCGTCGACGAAGCGAAGACCGAAGCCGAGCAGGAACGTAACAAGATCGTAGCGCAAGCTAAGGCAGAGATTGACGCCGAACGCCAACGTGCACGTGAAGAGTTGCGTAAACAGGTCGGGATTTTGGCCATTGCTGGCGCCGAGAAGATCATCGAACGTTCCGTGGATGAAGCTGCTAACAGCGACATCGTTGATAAACTGGTCGCTGAACTGTAAGGAGGGAGGGGCTGATGTCTGAATTTGTAACTGTAGCTCGCCCCTACGCCAAAGCAGCTTTTGACTTTGCCGTTGAGCACCAAAGCTTAGATCGCTGGCAGTCTATGTTAGCGTTCACGGCTGAAGTCACACGCAATGAAATGATTGAAGAGCTGCTTTCCGGTGCGACTGCACCAGAAACGCTGTCCAAGACGTTTATTGCTGTATGTGGTGAACAACTCGACGACGCAGGCCAGAACCTGATTAGGGTGATGGCTGAAAATGGACGTTTACGCGTTCTTCCGGAAGTGTTGCAGCAGTTCATCGAACTGCGCGCCTCACTGGAGGCTAGTGCTGAGGTTGAAGTCACTTCAGCAAGTCCACTTTCGGAAGAACAGCAGGCAAAAATTGCTGCTGCTATGGAAAAACGTTTGTCTCGCAAAGTTAAGCTGAATTGCAAAATTGACAAGTCTGTTCTTGCCGGTGTCATTATCCGTGCAGGTGATATGGTGATTGATGGCAGCGTTCGCAGTCGTCTAGAACGCCTGGCAGACGTCTTGCAGTCTTAAGGGGACTGGAGCATGCAACTGAATTCCACCGAAATCAGCGAACTGATAAAGCAGCGCATTGCTCAGTTCAATGTAGTGAGCGAAGCTCACAATGAAGGTACTATCGTTTCCGTCAGTGACGGGATCATCCGCGTGCACGGCCTGGCCGATGTCATGCAAGGGGAAATGATTGCGTTGCCGGGTAACCGTTACGCTATCGCCCTGAACCTGGAGCGTGACTCTGTAGGTGCCGTTGTTATGGGCCCTTACGCAGACCTCGCCGAAGGGATGAAAGTAAAATGTACAGGTCGTATCCTGGAAGTTCCGGTTGGCCGTGGCCTGTTAGGTCGCGTTGTTAACACCCTGGGTGCACCTATCGACGGTAAAGGTCCGGTAGAGCATGACGGCTTCTCAGCTGTCGAAGCAATCGCACCTGGCGTTATCGAACGTCAATCCGTAGACCAGCCTGTGCAGACAGGTTACAAATCCGTTGATGCCATGATCCCAATCGGTCGTGGTCAGCGTGAACTGGTCATCGGTGACCGTCAAACCGGTAAAACAGCTCTGGCGATCGATGCGATCATCAACCAGCGCGATTCCGGCATCAAATGTATCTATGTGGCTATCGGCCAGAAAGCGTCCACCATTTCTAACGTGGTACGTAAACTGGAAGAGCACGGCGCACTGGAAAACACCATCGTTGTTGTTGCGACTGCATCAGAATCTGCTGCACTGCAATACCTGGCACCGTACTCCGGTTGCGCAATGGGTGAATACTTCCGTGACCGCGGCGAAGACGCACTGATCGTTTATGATGACCTGTCTAAACAGGCTGTTGCTTACCGTCAGATTTCCCTGTTGCTTCGTCGTCCACCAGGTCGTGAAGCTTACCCAGGCGACGTTTTCTATCTCCACTCCCGTCTGCTGGAACGTGCTGCGCGTGTTAACGCCGAATACGTTGAAGCATTCACTAAGGGTGAAGTGAAAGGCAAAACTGGTTCCCTGACTGCGCTTCCGATCATCGAAACGCAAGCGGGCGACGTTTCCGCGTTCGTTCCGACCAACGTAATCTCGATTACCGATGGTCAGATCTTCCTGGAATCCAACCTGTTTAACGCCGGTATTCGTCCTGCGGTTAACCCGGGTATCTCGGTATCTCGTGTTGGTGGTGCTGCTCAGACCAAGATCATGAAAAAACTGTCCGGTGGTATTCGTACCGCACTGGCACAGTATCGTGAACTGGCTGCGTTCTCCCAGTTCGCTTCCGATCTGGATGAGGCAACCCGTAAACAGCTGAACCACGGTCAGAAAGTGACTGAGTTGCTGAAACAGAAACAATACGCACCGATGTCAATCGTGGCGCAGTCTCTGATCATCTTCGCAGCGGAACGTGGTTATCTGGAAGACGTTGAGTTGTCCAAAGTCGGTAGCTTCGAAGCGGCACTGTTGGCGTTTGCCGACCGTGAGCACGGCGAGCTTCTGCAGCAAATCAACCAAACTGGTGCGTATAACGATGAGATCGAGGGTAAATTCAAAAATATCCTCGATACCTTCAAAGCAACCCAGTCCTGGTAACACTAAGCGGCCTTGCTGCCCTGCTTAAGGCAGATAAGCAGCAGGCCGTTTGGTCATGAGGAGAAGCAGAGATGGCCGGCGGAAAAGAGATACGTAGTAAGATCAGCAGCGTGCAAAACACGCAAAAGATCACTAAAGCGATGGAAATGGTCGCCGCCTCCAAAATGCGTAAAACGCAGGAACGTATGGCGGCCAGCCGTCCTTATGCAGAAACCATTCGTGAAGTGATTGGTCACCTTGCGTTAGGTAATCTGGAATATAAGCACCCTTACCTGGATGAGCGTGAAATTAAGCGCGTCGGGTATCTGGTGGTGTCTACCGACCGTGGTCTTTGTGGTGGTCTGAACATTAACTTGTTCAAAAGGCTGCTTGCAGAGATGAAAGGCTGGTCCGAAAAAGGTGTCGAAGTTGATCTCGCCCTGATCGGTTCCAAAGCAGCCTCTTTCTTCGGCTCCGTGGGTGGCAACGTTGTTGCTCAGGTCACTGGCATGGGGGATAACCCTTCTCTGTCAGAACTGATCGGACCGGTAAAAGTGATGCTGCAGGCTTTCGACGAAGGTCGTTTAGACAAGTTATGCGTTGTCAGCAATAAATTCGTCAATACCATGTCTCAGGAACCACGCATCGTACAGCTGTTGCCTCTGCCACCGGCAGAAGACGGCGCACTGGCGAAAAAATCCTGGGATTACCTGTATGAGCCGGACCCTAAAGCACTGCTGGATACCCTCCTGCGTCGCTATGTGGAATCCCAGGTTTATCAGGGCGTCGTAGAAAACCTGGCCAGCGAACAGGCCGCGCGAATGGTAGCGATGAAAGCCGCAACCGATAACGGCGGCAGCCTGATCAAAGAGCTGCAGTTGGTATACAACAAAGCTCGTCAGGCCAGCATCACTCAGGAACTCACCGAGATCGTCGGGGGAGCCTCCGCGGTTTAAGCTAGGTTTACGAATTACGTAGAGGATTCAAGATGGCTACTGGAAAGATTATCCAGGTAATCGGCGCCGTGGTGGACGTCGAGTTCCCTCAGGATGCAGTACCGAATGTGTACAATGCTCTTGAGGTAGAAAACGGTACCTCCAAACTGGTGCTGGAAGTTCAGCAGCAGTTGGGTGGCGGCGTTGTTCGTTGTATCGCAATGGGTACATCAGATGGCCTGCGTCGCAATCTGAAAGTGAACAACCTGGAACACCCAATTGAAGTTCCGGTTGGTGTAGCGACTCTGGGTCGCATCATGAACGTATTGGGTGAACCAATCGACATGAAAGGTGAAATCGGCGAAGAAGAACGTCGTTCAATTCACCGTCCGGCCCCTTCTTATGAAGAGCTGGCGAACTCCCAGGAATTGCTGGAAACCGGTATCAAAGTTATGGACCTGATGTGCCCGTTCGCTAAGGGCGGTAAAGTCGGTCTGTTCGGTGGTGCGGGTGTAGGTAAAACGGTAAACATGATGGAGCTGATCCGTAACATCGCGATCGAGCACTCCGGTTATTCAGTGTTTGCTGGCGTGGGTGAACGTACTCGTGAGGGTAACGACTTCTACCACGAAATGACCGACTCCAACGTTATCGACAAAGTTTCCCTGGTCTATGGCCAGATGAATGAGCCACCAGGCAACCGTCTGCGTGTGGCACTGACCGGCCTGACCATGGCGGAGAAATTCCGTGATGAAGGTCGTGACGTCCTGCTGTTCATCGATAACATCTACCGTTACACCCTGGCCGGTACTGAAGTGTCCGCACTTCTGGGCCGTATGCCTTCTGCGGTAGGTTATCAGCCAACGCTGGCGGAAGAGATGGGCGTTCTGCAAGAACGTATCACCTCAACTAAAAGTGGTTCTATCACCTCCGTACAGGCCGTTTACGTCCCTGCGGATGACTTGACTGACCCATCTCCAGCCACCACCTTCGCTCACTTAGATGCGACCGTGGTACTGAGCCGTCAGATCGCGTCTCTGGGTATTTACCCGGCGGTTGACCCACTGGATTCCACCAGCCGTCAGCTGGATCCACTGGTTGTTGGTCAGGAACACTATGATGTGGCTCGTGGCGTGCAGTCCATTCTGCAACGTTACCAGGAACTGAAAGACATCATCGCGATCCTGGGTATGGACGAGTTGTCAGAAGATGACAAACTGGTTGTATCCCGTGCGCGTAAGATTCAGCGTTTCCTGTCCCAGCCATTCTTCGTGGCCGAAGTCTTTACCGGTTCACCGGGCAAGTTCGTATCGCTGAAAGATACCATTCGTGGTTTCAAAGGCATTATGGACGGCGACTACGATCACCTGCCGGAACAAGCGTTCTACATGGTTGGCACCATTGAAGAAGCAGTGGAAAAAGCCAAGAAACTGTAACGCTAGTTTGTTGTGGTATTGAGAGAGGATGACATGGCTGAAAAAGCTTACCATCTGGATGTTGTCAGTGCGGAAAAACGTATGTTTGCCGGCATGGTACAAAAGATCCAGGTGACGGGTAGCGAAGGCGAACTGGGTATTTTCCCGGGGCATGCTCCGCTGCTCACCGCCATCAAGCCTGGCATGGTGCGCATTGTTAAAGAACACGGGGAAGAAGAGTATATCTATCTTTCCGGCGGCATCCTTGAGGTGCAGCCGAATGCAACAACCGTGTTGGCTGATACTGCAATCCGTGGGCAAGACCTCGACGAAGCGCGCGCGCTTGAAGCTAAGCGCAAAGCGGAAGAACATATCAATAGTTCTCACGGCGACGTTGACTACGCTCAGGCGTCAGCAGAACTGGCCAAGGCGATCGCGAAACTTCGCGTTATCGAACTGACCAGGAAAGCGATGTAAAGACATCAGTTTAAAAGGCGACCTTTGGGTCGCTTTTTTTTTGCTTTTAAATAAGCCACTTTCTAGCATTTGTCCGAAAGCGAAACAGGGCTTTTAATGGAATACTTGCCGGATAAGTGGGCATTTTACCCTCAGATTTTTTGCTGTAGTCTATAGCGTGTACAACCCTTACAGGCTGCGGCCTGCGGGTGGTTTTTGAAGCGAAATATGTAGTAATCCGACCATTGAACGGGTTACTTTTGTCACTCAAATTGGATTTGTCAGGTTACCTATGTCGAACAGCGCACTGAGTGTCGTGATCCTTGCCGCAGGCAAGGGGACACGCATGTACTCCAACCTTCCTAAAGTTCTTCATTCATTGGCGGGTAAGCCAATGGTGCAACACGTTATTGACGCCGCCACTCAGGTGGGGGCGAAAAACGTGCATCTGGTTTATGGCCATGGTGGCGACTTGCTGAAGAAAAATCTGGCAGGCAGTGATCTGAACTGGGTATTGCAGGCGGAGCAGTTGGGCACCGGCCACGCGATGCAACAGGCAGCGCCTTTCTTTGCCGATGATGAAGATGTGCTGATGCTGTACGGCGATGTCCCGTTAATTTCGGTCGATACGCTGGAAAAATTGCTCAAAGCCAAACCGGAAGGTGGCATTGGCTTACTGACCGTTGTGCTCGAAGACCCCACCGGTTATGGCCGGATTGTGCGTGAAAACGCCACGGTGACCGGGATTATCGAACAGAAAGATGCCAGCGAAGAACAGCTTAAAATTCAGGAAATCAATACCGGCATTCTGGTGGCTAACGGTGCCTCTTTGAAACGCTGGCTGAGCAAACTGAACAACAACAATGCGCAGGGTGAATACTACATCACCGATATTATTGCGATGGCGCATGCTGAAGGTCACCAGATCGCTACCGTACATCCTGCGCGCAACAGCGAAGTGGATGGCGTAAATAACCGTTTGCAACTTTCGCGTCTCGAGCGCGTATATCAGAGCGAACAGGCCGAGCGTCTGCTGCTGGAAGGCGTCATGCTGATGGATCCGGCGCGTTTTGATCTGCGTGGCGAACTGTCTCACGGTATCGACGTGCTGATCGACACAAACGTGATTATCGAAGGCCACGTAAAACTGGGCGACCGCGTCAAAATCGGCGCTGGCTGCTTGCTGAAAAATTGCGTGATCGGCGATGACTGCGAAATCAGCCCTTACAGCGTATTCGAAGATGCCGTGCTGGAAAGCGGCTGCACGGTCGGGCCATTTGCCCGTCTGCGTCCCGGCGCTGAGCTGGCTGAAAATGCTCACGTTGGCAATTTCGTTGAAATCAAAAAGTCACGTTTAGGCAAAGGCTCTAAAGCCGGCCATCTTTCCTATCTCGGCGATGCTGATATCGGCGATAACGTGAATATCGGCGCGGGCACCATCACGTGTAACTACGATGGCGTGAACAAGAGCAAAACGATTATTGGTAACGATGTTTTCGTCGGTTCTGACACCCAGCTGGTGGCGCCGGTGAGTATCGGTAACAACGTGACCATCGCGGCGGGCACCACAGTCACGCGCGATGTTCCCGACAACGGTTTACTGTTAAGCCGGGTGCCTCAGGTGCATAAACCTGACTGGCAAAAACCGGTGAAGAAATAATAAGCATTACATAATAATCCCCAACTTCTACAAGGCTCGGGGAACCGCAGGTACACCGGAAAACGGGGCTCGCGGATAAATCAGGTCAGGCATCAAAAAAGGTCCGAAAGACCTTCAATAGGAATAAAACTGATGTGTGGAATTGTAGGCGCAGTAGCGCAACGCGATATTGCTGAAATTCTGTTAGAAGGTTTACGCCGTCTCGAATACCGCGGTTATGACTCAGCCGGTCTGGCTGTGATTGATGCGGAAGGGAAGATGGGGCGTTTACGTCGTGTCGGCAAAGTACAGATGCTGGCTGATGCACTGGATCAACATCCTTTGCACGGCGGCACCGGTATTGCACACACCCGCTGGGCAACGCACGGCGAACCTTCAGAAGCGAATGCCCATCCTCATGTGTCTGATTATATTGCGGTTGTGCATAACGGCATCATCGAAAACCACGAGCCTTTGCGTGAATTGCTGATCGAGCGCGGTTACCGTTTTGATTCTGAAACGGATACCGAAGTGATCGCGCATCTGGTGCATTGGGAACAACTTCAGGGCGGCACGCTGCTGGAAGTGGTTCAGCGTGTTATCCCACAACTGCGTGGCGCATACGGCACCGTCGTGATGGACAGACGCGATCCGTCCGTTCTGGTCGCTGCGCGCTCCGGCAGCCCGCTGGTGATTGGCCGTGGCGTGGGTGAAAACTTCATCGCTTCAGACCAGCTGGCGCTGTTGCCTGTTACCCGTCGCTTCTTGTTCCTGGAAGAGGGTGATGTGGCAGAAGTTAAACGTCGCTCTGTCAGCGTGTATGACAAAAAAGGTCATGCCGTTGAGCGCGAAGAAATTGAATCTAAAGTGCAGTATGACGCCGGTGATAAAGGTGTTTACCGTCACTACATGCAAAAAGAGATTTACGAACAGCCGCTGGCAATCAAAAACACCCTGGAAGGACGTTTCAGCCACGGTGAAGTGAACCTGAGCGAACTGGGTGAAAAAGCTGACGATATTCTGTCACGCGTTCAGCACATTCAGATTATCGCCTGCGGGACGTCGTATAACTCAGGCATGGTCGCGCGTTACTGGTTCGAAGCGCTGGCCGGCATGCCGTGTGATGTGGAAATCGCCTCTGAATTCCGCTATCGCAAATCCGCCGTGCGTCCGGGGAGCCTTATCATCACGCTGTCTCAGTCCGGGGAAACGGCTGATACGCTGGCTGCACTGCGCCTGTCTAAGGAGCTGGGTTATCTCGGTTCTCTGGCTGTCTGTAACGTTGCCGGTTCCTCGCTGGTGCGTGAATCCGATCTGGCGCTGATGACCAAAGCGGGCACTGAAATCGGCGTGGCTTCCACCAAAGCGTTCACCACTCAGCTTACCGTTCTGCTGATGCTGGTAGCGCGTATGGGCCGTCTGAAAGGCATGGCGCCTCAGGTCGAGCACGATATTGTTCATGCACTTCAGGCATTGCCTGCGCGTATTGAACAGATGTTATCGCTGGATAAAACCATCGAATCTCTGGCAGAAGGTTTCTCTGACAAGCATCACGCCCTGTTCCTCGGTCGTGGCGATCAATACCCGATCGCGATGGAAGGTGCGCTGAAGCTCAAAGAGATCTCTTACATTCATGCAGAAGCCTATGCTGCTGGCGAGCTGAAACATGGCCCGCTGGCGCTGATTGACGCCGATATGCCGGTGATCGTGATTGCGCCAAATAATGAACTGCTGGAAAAACTGAAGTCGAATATCGAGGAAGTGCGCGCCCGTGGTGGCCTGCTGTATGTCTTCGCCGATCAGAATGCCGGTTTCACCGACAGCGAAGGCATGAAAATCATCCAGTTGCCTCACGTTGAAGAGATTGTTGCACCGATTTTCTACACCGTTCCGCTACAGCTGCTGTCCTATTATGTCGCGCTGATTAAAGGGACTGACGTAGACCAGCCACGTAACCTGGCGAAGTCCGTCACGGTAGAATAACAATCTGTCCCATCAGTTGCTGAGCGCCCCTTGCGGGCGCTTTTTTTATTTCTGAGCAGCAACAGGGTATAGTCCGCCTTTAACTGAAAGGCACTGCTGAATGCTGACCACTCCTTCCGTTCGAATAAATAAATACATAAGCGATAGCGGCATGTGTTCGCGCCGTGACGCCGATCGTTACGTCGGGCAGGGGCTGGTCTTTATCAACGATAAGCAGGCGGGATTTGGCGCGCCAGTATTTCCGGGTGATGTGGTGAACGTGAATGGTCAACAGATCGGGCTGCGCGACCAGGATGACCTGGTGCTGATCGCCCTGAACAAACCGGTGGGGATCATCACCACAATGGATGACGGTCTGGCGGATAACATCGGTTTGCTCATCCGTCACAGCCAGCGCATTTTTCCTGTCGGGCGTCTGGATAAAGATTCCCACGGGCTGATTCTGCTGACCAATAACGGCGATGTCGTGAATAAGATCCTGCGCGCCGGTAATGATCACGAAAAAGAGTACGTGGTGACCGTTAACAAACCGGTGACCGACGCATTGATTCTCGGTCTGAGCGCTGGCGTCCCGATTTTGGGAACCGTAACGAAAGCCTGCAAAGTGATCAAAGAATCCGATGACGTCTTTCGTATTACCCTGGTGCAGGGGCTTAACCGTCAGATCCGCCGCATGGCGAAATATTTTGGCTATGAAGTCACACGGCTTGAACGCGTGCGGATCATGAATATCCATCTTGCCGCACTGCCGCCGGGGGAATCGCGCGAGTTAACCGGCGAGGAGCGGAGTGAGTTGTTCAGGCGTATCGAACATTCGGTTTCCGACCAATAATCGCTCTGAAAGCCCGTTTTACCCCCAAAAGCATCCCTTGTTTCCTCTGTATTGCCCACTTCGGTCCAATTGTGACCACTGTCATAAAACTGTCATATAACGTACATTTTACTGTCACCTAATTGTCCTATTTTCCTCCTGTGCCAAACACTTTAATTAACGTCGACATTAAGTCGGGAAGTTTAAAACCACCAGGAGTGGAACATGAAATTGATGCGTAACACCGTCGCCGGTTTTGTAGCAGCGACTTTTTCCCTCACAGCAATGTCTGCTTTCGCTGCCAGTAATCTGACTGGTGCTGGCGGTACCTTCCCTGCCCCTGTTTACGCCAAGTGGGCGGATGCTTACCAGAAAGAAACCGGCAACCAGGTGAACTATCAGGGCATCGGTTCTTCCGGCGGCGTGAAACAAATTATTGCCAAGACTGTCGATTTCGGTGCCTCTGATGCGCCGATGAAAGAAGAAGATCTGAACAAAAATGGCCTGTTCCAGTTCCCAACCGTAATCGGTGGTGTGGTACTGGCGGTAAACATCCCTGGGATCACATCCGGTCAGCTGACGCTGGACGGCGCAACGCTGGGTGATATCTATCTCGGCAAAATCAAAAAGTGGAACGACGCGGCGATCACTAAGCTGAACCCGGGCGTGAAACTGCCAGACACCAACATCGCGGTCGTTCGCCGTGCTGATGGTTCAGGCACCTCTTTCGTGTTCACCAGCTATCTGGCGAAAGTGAACAACGAGTGGAAAGAGAAAATCGGTTCAGGTTCTACCGTTAACTGGCCTACCGGTCTGGGCGGTAAAGGTAACGACGGCGTCGCGGCCTTCGTACAGCGTCTGCCAGGCTCCATCGGCTACGTAGAATACGCTTACGCTAAACAGAACAACCTGGCATACACCAAACTGGTTGATGCTGACGGTAAAGCGATTTCTCCGACGGAAGAATCCTTCAGCGCAGCAGCCAAAGGCGCTGACTGGAAGAAAACCTTCGCTCAGGATCTGACGAATCAGAAAGGTGATAACGCCTGGCCAATCAGCTCCACCACCTTCATCCTGATTTACAAAGACCAGGCCGATGCAGCGAAAGGCACTGAAGTGCTGAAGTTCTTCGACTGGGCTTACAAAAACGGCAACAAACTGACGACCGATCTGGATTACGCCGCACTGCCTGACTCTGTTGTTGAACAGATCCGCGCAGCCTGGAAAACCAACATTAAAGATTCCAGCGGTAAAGCACTGTACTAGGATCTGACCTTACGTCTGATATAGAGTACAAGTCTTCTGCTTCATTCCCTCTCCGGCCGGGGAGGGAATTAAATCTGAATTAAAAGAGAGTGGTATGGCTGAATACAAGCCGGCTATTAAGGCACCAAGCAAAAACGGTGACATCATCTTCGGCGCGCTGGTCAAACTGGCTGCGCTGATCGTGTTATTAATGCTGGGCGGTATTATCGTCTCGCTGTTTATTGCTTCCCTTCCAAGCATCGAAAAGTTTGGTTTATCCTTCCTGTGGACTAAAACCTGGGATGCCCCGAACGAACAATTCGGCGCACTGGTACCGATTTACGGCACCGTGGTGACCTCGATTATCGCCTTGCTGATTGCCGTACCGGTCAGCTTTGGTATCGCATTATTCCTCACCGAACTTGCCCCTAACTGGATGAAGCGCCCGCTGGGTATTGCTATCGAACTGCTGGCGGCGATCCCCAGTATTGTTTACGGCATGTGGGGGCTGTTCGTCTTTGCACCGCTGTTTGCGCAGTATTTCCAGACGCCTGTCGGTGACGTGCTCTCCGGCATCCCGATCGTCGGCGCCTTGTTCGCCGGCCCCGGTTTCGGTATCGGTATTCTGGCCGCCGGTGTGATCCTTGCCATCATGATCATCCCTTACATCGCGTCTGTGATGCGTGACGTGTTTGAACAAACGCCGGTGATGATGAAAGAGTCTGCATACGGCATTGGCTGTACGACGTGGGAAGTGATCTGGCGCATCGTGCTGCCGTTCACCAAAAACGGCGTGATTGGCGGTGTGATGTTAGGCCTTGGCCGCGCGTTGGGTGAAACCATGGCGGTGACCTTTATCATCGGTAACACCTACCAGCTCGACAGCGTCTCGCTGTATATGCCGGGCAACAGTATTACCTCGGCGCTGGCCAACGAATTCGCGGAAGCGGAAGCCGGTCTGCATACTGCCGCGCTGATGGAACTCGGCCTCATCCTGTTTGTTATCACCTTTATTGTTCTGGCGCTGTCGAAAGTGATGATTCTGCGCCTGGCTAAGAAAGAGGGCCGTTAAGATGACGACACTCGAAATGCAAAGCACACCTGAACTGCTGGAATCGCGCCGTAAACGCCAGGCATGGCGTCGCCAGAAGAACCGTCTGGCGCTGATGGTGTCGATGTTGACCATGGCATTCGGTCTGTTCTGGCTGGTGTGGATCCTGTTTACGACCGTAGTGAAAGGCGTAGACGGCATGTCGCTGGCGCTCTTTACCGAAAACACCCCGCCACCGAATACCGCGGGCGGCGGTCTGGCTAACGCCATCGCAGGCAGCGGATTACTTATTCTGTGGGCGACCGTGATCGGTACGCCGCTGGGCGTGATGGCGGGAATTTATCTGGCCGAATATGGCCGTAAATCCTGGCTGGCGGAGTTTATTCGTTTCATCAACGACATTCTGCTTTCTGCGCCATCTATCGTCGTCGGTCTGTTTGTGTACACCATTATGGTGGCGAAAATGGGGCACTTCTCCGGCTGGGCGGGCGTTCTGGCGCTGGCGCTGCTGCAAATCCCGATTGTGATTCGTACCACCGAAAACATGCTCAAACTGGTGCCGGACAGCCTGCGCGAAGCGGCTTACGCACTGGGTACACCAAAGTGGAAGATGATTTCGGCCATCACGCTGAAAGCATCGGTTTCCGGCATTATCACCGGTATCTTGCTGGCGATTGCCCGTATTGCCGGTGAAACCGCGCCGCTGCTGTTCACGTCGCTCTCCAACCAGTTCTGGAGCACCGACATGATGCAGCCGATTGCCAACCTGCCGGTGACCATCTTTAAGTTCGCGATGAGCCCGTTCGGTGAATGGCAACAACTTGCGTGGGCGGGCGTGCTGCTGATTACGCTGTGCGTACTGTTGCTGAATATTCTGGCGCGTGTGATTTTCGCGCAGAAGAAACAATAATTCATTATTGAGGGCAGGCGATGTCGGCTGGCCTCACTGTTTTCCCTGCGTCGCGATGCGGCGCACGAATAAGAGAGATGTCTGAGAATGACTGACGCATCCAACAGCAAGATTCAGGTTCGCGATCTGAACTTTTATTACGGCAAATTCCACGCGTTGAAAAATATTTCCCTGGATATTGCCAAGAACGAAGTCACCGCTTTCATCGGCCCGTCAGGCTGTGGGAAATCCACGCTGCTGCGCACGTTCAATAAAATGTATCAGCTGTATCCTGAACAACACGCGGAAGGCGAAATCCTGCTCGACGGCGAAAACATTCTGGTCGATAAGCAAGATATCGCCCTGCTGCGCGCCAAAGTCGGCATGGTGTTCCAGAAACCGACGCCGTTCCCGATGTCGATTTATGACAACATCGCCTTTGGTGTGCGTCTGTTTGAGAAACTTTCCCGTACCGATATGGACGAGCGCGTGCAGTGGGCGCTGACCAAAGCGGCATTGTGGAATGAATCCAAAGACAAGCTGCACCAGAGCGGTTACAGCCTGTCCGGCGGCCAGCAACAGCGTTTGTGTATCGCGCGCGGTATCGCGATCCGCCCTGATGTGTTGCTGCTTGATGAACCTTGCTCGGCGCTGGATCCGATTTCCACGGGCCGTATCGAAGAGCTCATTACCGAATTAAAATCCGATTACACGGTAGTGATTGTGACGCACAACATGCAGCAGGCTGCGCGTTGTTCAGACCGCACTGCGTTTATGTATCTGGGCGAACTGATCGAATACAGCGACACTGACTCGCTGTTCACTTCGCCAGCGCGTAAACAGACCGAAGATTACATTACTGGCCGTTACGGTTGAGGTAAGAAAAATGGATAACCTGAACTTAAATAAACATATTTCCGGCCAGTTCAATGCAGAGCTTGAACACATCCGCACTCAGGTGCTGGCAATGGGCGGGCTGGTCGAGCAGCAACTGACGGACGCTATCACCGCGATGCACAATCAGGACGCGGAGCTGGCGCAGCAGGTCATCAAAGGTGATGACAAAGTGAACATGATGGAAGTGGCGATCGACGAAGCTTGCGTGCGCATTATTGCCAAGCGCCAGCCGACCGCCAGCGATCTGCGCTTAGTGATGGCGATCATCAAAACCATTTCCGAGCTGGAACGCATCGGTGACGTGGCGGATAAAATCTGCCGTACCGCGCTGGAAAAATTCTCGCATCTGCATCAGCCATTGCTGGTCAGCCTGGAATCGCTGGGCCGCCATACCGTGCAGATGTTGCATGACGTGCTCGATGCGTTTGCGCGCATGGATCTCGACGAAGCCGTGCGTATTTACCGCGAAGACAAAAAAGTGGATCAGGAATATGAAGGCATCGTGCGTCAGCTGATGACCTACATGATGGAAGATCCACGCACAATTCCGAGCGTGCTGACTGCGCTGTTCTGCGCCCGCTCTATAGAGCGTATCGGCGACCGTTGTCAGAACATTTGTGAGTTCATCTTCTACTTCGTGAAAGGTCAGGATTTCCGTCACGTCGGCGGTGATGCCCTGGATAAATTACTGACCGACAGCAAAGAGAAAAAAGAGTAACCGGTCAGTGACACAGTCCCAATGAAAAAGGCCTCCGTTGAGGCCTTTTTGCTGTCCGATCAGCGGGTTATTTCATGACGTATCGCAGTGCCACCATGACCGCCAGCTGGCGATAATGCGCGACCTGTAAATCCACTTCATCAGGATTTTCAAATAACGCGCCGAAAGTGTACTGATTAGCCACCTGGTGAACACATAAACTGCTGATCAGCCGGTGCACATCGCGCGCCTGCGCATCATCTTTAAACAGATGGCTCTGCTTTCCCCGTTCCAGAATATCTTCCAGCAAGGTTAACGCGGATTTATTGATCTCCCGAATGCTGGTGGACTGACGGATAAAACGCCCGCGCAGCATGTTCTCGGTGGAGACAATACGGATAAATTCCGGATGCGAGACGTGGAAATCAAAACTGGCTTCCACCAGCTTCACGATGGCTTCCGCCGGCGGAAACGCCGATAAATCCAGCGCCAGCTCATGCTGGCGGATCTCACGGTACACGTGCTCCAGCACCAGCAAATACAGCGCTTCTTTGGTCTTATAGTGATAGACCACCATGCGTTTTGTGGTGTTGGCGTTGGCGGCGATATTTTCCATGCGCGCGCCCATCAGGCCCGATTCGGCGAACTCAGCCAGTGCGCTGTCGAAAATGCGCTGCTTCAGGCCTATCGGATCATTTTTACGTCCCGGCGCCGGGGAACTTTGGCTGCTCAGCGTCTTACCCTCATCGTTAACCACATTTACGCTCCAGAGATTAACCATTGATTCGCCCGGTTACAATCAGCCTGGCGACAATCCGTGCGCACCTGCCCGCAACACTTGACGAACGAGGGTTCAGGGTCCACTACTGTAAGAACCGAAACCTGATAAAAAGGACGCTATTTTGCCTGCAACTTCCCGATTACGTTCCATTGCGACGGTTTCTGTGCCCGGAACCCTGCCTGAAAAACTGAAGGCGATTGCCGCTGCCGGGTTTGATGGTGTGGAAATTTTTGAAGATGATTTACTGAAAAACCCGGTCAAGCCGGTCGCTATCCGCAATCTGGCGGATTCTCTGGGGTTGCGTATCTTCCTGCTGCAACCTTTTCGCGATTTTGAAGGCGTCGCGCCGGAAAAACGGCCTGAAAAACTCGCCAGCGCCCGGCGTCAGTTTGATCTCATGAGCGAACTGGGCTGCGATCATCTGCTGGTGTGCAGCAACACCGACGCCGACAGCTCTGCCGAACGCGAGGTACAGATTGCCGATCTTGCTGTCCTGGCCGACATGGCGCAGCCGTACGCTATCCGCATCGGCTACGAAGCGCTGGCGTGGGGGAAACACGTTAACCGCTATCTGCAGGCCTGGGATCGCGTGCGTGAGGTCAATCACCCGGCGCTGGGCATTGTCCTGGACAGCTTTCACGTGCTGGCCGTCGGCGATAATCTCGACCGGCTGGACGAGGTTCCGCTGGATAAAATCAGCTTCCTGCAACTGGCCGACGCGCCCTTCAAAGACATGAACGTACAACAATGGAGCCGCAGCTACCGCTGCTATCCCGGACAAGGCGATTTACCGCTGGTGGATTTTGTCAGTACGCTGAATCAAAAAGGCTTCAGCGGGCCGTGGTCACTGGAAATCTTCAACGATAAAATCCTGCCGCTCGCGGATGGTCTGCGCTCGCTCACCGAGCTGGAAAAACGCATGCAGGCTTATCATCAGATCACCTCCGAAGACTGATTCATCGCCAATATGTCATTGCGGACGTGACATATTGGCGGTCATTCTGGCGCGCAGGTCCCCGGGCTGACGACCTGTGCCGGGTTTATGCAGTGTCTGAACGCTTCGCTGAGTGCCTGAACGGCAGAGCGTAAAACTTATTCAAGTGGTTGCGTGTTTATTCTGAATACATTGATGTGAGTTATGGAATCCGGCCCGAACGAGTGATGTAATCCTCCCCATCCAGTGCTGGCGCTTTTCCGCTAAAATCCTTAGGATACCCCCCGATTGTTTTTCCCCCATTTTGGAACTCACACATGAGCACACCACACAGCTATGCGACCGGTGGTAAAGGACTGGCTGAGCGTCTGTTTAAACTGACGCAGCACGGTACGACGGTTCGCACTGAAACTATCGCCGGTTTAACCACCTTCCTGACCATGGTCTACATCGTTTTCGTGAACCCGCAGATTCTGGGTGTCGCGGGCATGGATAAACAGGCCGTCTTTGTGACCACCTGTCTGATTGCCGCCTTCGGCAGCATCCTGATGGGCGTGATCGCTAATCTGCCTGTCGCGCTGGCACCGGCAATGGGGCTGAATGCGTTCTTTGCATTTGTGGTGGTGGGCGCGATGGGCGTTTCCTGGCAGGTCGGGATGGGCGCGATTTTCTGGGGCGCGGTGGGTTTGCTGTTGCTGACCATTTTCCGTATCCGTTACTGGATGATAGCCAATATTCCGGTCAGCCTGCGTGTGGGGATCACCGCCGGTATTGGGTTGTTCATCGGCATGATGGGGCTGAAAAATGCCGGAATTATTGTGCCGAACCCGGACACCATTGTGACCATTGGTAACCTGACCTCGCACAACGTTCTGCTGGGTGTGTTGGGCTTCTTCATTATCGCCGTTCTGGCGTCGCGTAATTTCCACGCCTCTGTGCTGGTGTCGATCATTGTTACCACCGGCATTGGCCTGATGATTGGCGATGTGCACTACAACGGATTCTGGTCGATGCCGCCAAGTATCACCACCGTTGTCGGCCAGGTGGATCTGAAAGGTGCGCTGAACATCGGTCTGGCGGGCGTCATTTTCTCCTTCATGCTGGTGAACCTGTTTGACTCCTCGGGTACGCTTATCGGTGTCACCGACAAAGCCGGTCTGGCGGATGCGCAGGGCAAATTCCCGCAGATGAAGCAGGCGCTGTACGTTGACAGCGTGGCCTCTGTGGCTGGCGCGTTCATCGGCACATCTTCGGTAGGGGCTTACATCGAAAGCACCTCTGGCGTGTCTGTGGGCGGGCGTACCGGCCTGACGGCAGTGGTGACCGGTTTACTGTTCCTGCTGGTGATCTTCATTTCCCCGCTGGCGGGTATGGTGCCGGAATACGCGGCCGCCGGTGCACTGATTTATGTCGGCGTGCTGATGACGTCTAGTCTGGCGCGCGTGTCATGGGATGACCTGACTGAAGCCGTTCCGGCGTTCGTGACCGCAGTGATGATGCCGTTCAGCTTCTCGATCACCGAAGGTATCGCGCTGGGCTTCATCTCTTACGTGGTGATGAAACTGGGCACCGGCCGCTGGAGAGAAATCAGCCCGTGCGTGGTCGTGGTGGCCTTACTGTTCGTGCTGAAAATCGCGTTTGTCGACGCACACTGATTTTTATCACGATAAAAAAACAGCCCGCATTTGCGGGCTGTTTGCATTTCTGAGACAGGGAATTATTTGCTGACGCGGTGCGTGTAATCCGCAAAGGCAGTGAGCTGGCCTTTGAGGAAATCCAGCGTCCCCTGATCAATCACTTCACCGGTCTGCTCATCGACTTTGCTTTGGATCACGCCGCCCATGAACTCAGGTTTGTTCATCACCATCGCATCCAGGAAAACCAGAATCTGACGCAGATGATACTGGCAACGTGCTCCGCCTACCGGTCCCATTGAACTGGTCTGGATCAGTACCGGTTTACCGGCTAAAGGCTGGTCAGGCAGGCGTGAAATCCAGTCGATAGCGTTTTTCAGACCACCGGGCACCGAGTAGTTATATTCCGGCGTCACAATGATCACCCCGTCGGCCTGACGGATTTGTTCCGCAATGGCCTCGATATCGGCCGGAAACCCGTCTTCCTGCTGAATATCCGCATCGTAAAGCGGCACAGACCCAATCGACGGCAGCGCTTCAATCGTGACACCGGCTGGCGCGACTTTCGGCAGCGAGCGGGCGACCATCGCGTTATAAGACCCTTTGCGAAGACTACCTAACAGTGTGACAAACTTCAGTGGCTGAGCTGACATGGTTAACTCCTGTTATGGATAACGTTTGGGTTCTACCTTAAACGAAAAACGACATGGCGATATATAAGGTTAATGAAAACATAGGTGAAGTTTTATTTAGCAGGCGGCAGGCTGATGAATTTCATGTAATGCGGTGATTCGGATTGCTGATCGACAGACAGGGTTTGCGTGCGGGTAAAGCCATTTTCCGGTTCATAACGCCAGCACTGCAAACGAATTATCGACGGCGACTGCGCGCACGCCCAGGTGATCGGCCCTTCGATGTCGCTCATCACCTGCGCCTCCGGCGTCACGGTAGAGCGTAATCGCCCCGAGGCAGGATTCAGACTCAGCGTCAGCGGATTCTGCTCATTCATCCCGGACATTTTCAACATGCTCTGACGGATGCACCACAACTGCAATGAAGACTCGATAGGATCGGACTGCATGGCAATCCAGGTTTTCTCGACGGCGGACAACTGCTCCTGCTGCTGAGGATTAACCAGCGCACTGCGGGCGTGAATGATTTCCAGATCCAGCCCCACTTTGCCTTCGCTGCTGATCAATACGCCGACCGTACTCCCGGCATAGGCCAGGCTGAAATCGGGAAGATCAGGAGATTCGAAACTTGGGCGACCGCTGGGCAAGGTAATGACGTTGGGCAGTTCGGGGATGCCGTAGAGATAGAAAATCATTTCTGCGAGCAGAACGCGCCCGTTCAGAAAGCGACGGCGCTGTTTTTCGGAAAGGTTTCTTGCGGATAATACGATGTCTTTGGGCACCCGGTGAGTATCAGGTTCTGCATCCGTTACTGCCCATCTTGCAAAATGGCACGCCATTGTTCACTCCATGATTAATGGTTCGACCATATTTTCTCAATATCAGATAAGAATAACATTAAGAGAAATCATTAAAAACTGATTAAAACCCGCGGCACACCACACTTATTTTACTTTTCCGAAAGATTTTCATAACGCTTTAGTGAGCGCTATCACGTATTTACCCTCATGGTGAGAAGAGATCTCATCAACACGATGTTCTGGTTTTTCACCCGGATGATCTGACCACCAGATATATCTACTATAGCAACATAAAGAAACATCAGAAAATGCCGTTAGTATTTAAGCAGCGATCTCGCTGCTTTGCCGGTGAGTACCCTAAAATGTTAAAAACAACACAATCTCGCTTTATCGCATTGATCAGCTTGTTTTTTATTGTGCTGATCATCGTTACGCTCATTGTTATCCAGGTCTTTATCGCACCCCAACTGAAACAAACCGAGAGTAAGCTGGTTGCCAGTCAGGTGGCGGATGTGGCGATCGCGATTAACGATCGCCTGAATAAAGTGGAATCACAGGTCCGTACCATCACGCAAACTGTCGCACAAATGGACAGCGACAGTATCGATCGCCTGCTGCCCGCGCTGGTCGATCAGTACGGTGATTCTGCTGTCTTTGGCGGCGGCATCTGGCCGTTGCCGAATCAGCGCGATCCCGCAAAAATCAAATTCAGCACCTTTTTTGCGCGCAATAGTAATAATCTCCTGACGGTTAACACCTTCTGGAACAGCGCTGAATCACCTAACTACTTTGATCAGTCCTGGTATCTGGCGGCGTCAAAAGGCCAAAAAGGACAGTGTGTCTGGGCACCGGCGTATTTCGATGATGCCAGCACGCAGCCGCGCACTAACTGCGCCATGCCGATTTATAAAGGCGACAAGCAATGGGGCGTTGCCACCATTGACGTCACGCTGGGCTTCTTTAACCAGCTGGTGATCGCGATGGAGAAGAAGGTTAACGGTAAGATTTATATCGTTGAGAAAGACGGCACCATCGTTGGCACCAGCCACGCCAGCGATGAAAAACTGCCAAAGCTGGCTTCATTAGGCGAACAGTCAGCGCTGGTGGCACAAATCCGTCAGAGCCTTGACCAGATTGATAACCAGCCAGAACTGATGGCTGATTACGACAGCGACGGCACGTCCCACACAATGTTCATGAGCAAAATTCAGGGACCGTGGTACATCGTCACGGACATGCCGACCAGCCAGTTGCTGACGCGCACGCACAGTATTCTTGCCAGCCTTGGCATGGTGCAAATCCCGATGGTATTGCTGTTGCTGATTGTACTGATTGTGGTCATCAAGATGTTCATGCGTCAGCTTGCTGCGCTGCATAAAAATATCAGCCAGCTTTCGGCGGGGGGCGCGGATCTTACCCGTCGCTTACCGGAAAGCCGCAGCCCGGAATTCAATGACATCAATCAGAGCTTCAACAGTTTCCTGTCGTTCCTGCAAACGATCCTCCGTCAGGTCGGCGACAGCAGTCTGGCCATTACCTCTGCATCACGGCAGATCGCCAGCGGAAATCTCGATCTCTCCGCGCGTACCGAGGAGCAGGCCAGTTCAATTGTTGAAACGGCCGCGTCAATGGAAGAGCTGACCAGCACGGTGAAACAGAATGCCGCTAACGCGGAAGGGGCCAACCAGCTGGCGCGCGAAGCCTCTGCCGTTGCTGAAAAAGGCTCGGAAGTGGTGAAACAGGTGGTTGAAACGATGGGGTCTATCACCCGTTCTTCACACAAAATCGTCGATATCATCAGCGTGATTGACGGCATCGCCTTCCAGACCAATATTCTGGCGCTGAATGCGGCGGTGGAAGCGGCCCGTGCCGGTGAGCAGGGGCGTGGTTTTGCGGTCGTGGCGTCCGAAGTGCGCAGCCTTGCGCAGCGTTCAGCGACCTCTGCCCGCGAAATTAAAAAACTCATCGAAGACTCTGTGGCGGATATTGCCACCGGCAGCCAGCTGGTGGCGACGGCGGGCTCCACCATGGATGAAGTGATGGGCGGTGTGAATAACGTGGCGACGCTGATGAATGAAATTATGTCGTCAAGTCAGGAGCAAAGCCTCGGCATAGGGCAGGTGAACGTCGCGATCACCCAGCTGGACAACGCCACCCAGCAAAACGCTGCGCTGGTGGAACAGGTGTCAGCCGCCGCACAGGCGATGCAGGATCAAACCGTTCAGCTGCAAACCGTGGTTGCCGGTTTTAAGTTGTGATCCTCTAACGCAGGATCCGCTGATTTTTGCGCTGACCCCTCAGCCCGGCATTTTACCGCCGGGCTTTTTTAATTTTCGCGATATATCCGGCAATCTGGCCGGAACCGTCGCACACTTAACGCACTGGCACGGCGGGAGAAGATGAATGAAAGCGATACAGGGCGGATTTATCATGGTGATCTGCCTGATGTTTACCGGCGCTCATGCAGCAGCCAGCCCGGATCCTGCGCAAATCAAACGGGGCGAATACCTGTCGCGTGCCGGAGATTGTGCCGCCTGCCATACCGCACCTGGCGGTAAACCTTTTGCCGGCGGCCTGAAAATGCTGACGCCGCTGGGGGCCATTTATACCACCAATATTACCCCGGACGTCGCCACCGGTATTGGCAGCTATTCAGAAGACGACTTCAGTCGCGCATTACGTCAGGGCATTGCCCGGGATGGCCATCATATGTATCCGGCGATGCCGTATCCTTCTTTCAGTAAAATCACTGACGCAGATGTGGCTGATTTATATGCCTTTTTCCACTATCAGGTGGCTGCTGTCAGCCAGAAAAATCGCGACAGCGACATCCCTTTCCCCCTGAGCGTGCGCTTCCCGCTGGCGGTATGGGACAGTCTGTTTACCGTCCAGAAAATCGGGTATTCCGATCCGCAAAAAACCGCAGACTGGAACCGAGGTGCTTATCTGGTGCAGGGGTTAGGACACTGCGGCAGCTGCCATACGCCGCGCGGTCTGGGGTATCAGGAGAAGGCGCTGGATCAGACTTCACAGGATTATCTTTCCGGCGGGACGGTGGATGGCTGGCATGCACCCAATTTACGGGCAGATGCGACAACCGGGCTCGGGCAATGGAACGAAGCGGAAATCAGCCAGTTTCTGAAACTCGGGCACACCGACAGGGCGACGGCGTTTGGTTCAATGGCTGAGGTTATCCACAACAGCACGCAATATCTCAGCGATACTGACCGCCAGGCGATTGCCGTTTACCTGAAATCACTGCCGGCTGACGGAAATTATCGCGCGCAGGTTAATGATAATGCGACGACCATCGCGCTGGAGGCAGAAGACAGCACGGTGCCTGGCGCCAGGGTTTATCTGGATAACTGCCTTGATTGTCATCTTTCCAGCGGGCAGGGCGAACGTGGCCGTTATCCGCAGCTGGCGCAAAATCCGGTGGTGGTCAGCGACGATCCCTCCTCGCTTATCAATCTTGTCCTGAACGGTTCACCGGCACCCGCGACGCAGTTCGACACGAAAGCGGCTAAAATGCCGGGCTTTTCTGCCGGGCTGGACGATCGGGAGATTGCCGACGTGGTGACCTTTATCCGCCATGGCTGGGGAAACCAGGCCGGAGCGGTCAGCGCCGCGCAGGTGAAAGCGATGCGCAAACTCACCACCACGTCAGGCCAGAGCGGTCAGTAATCTGCCTGTTCCGCAAAGAAGGTGATCAGACTGGTCAGCTTCGGGCGCGGCCTGAAATCGGGCAGATAGACCAGACTGATGGGTCTGGGAACGGGGACAAAATCCTCCATCACCGACACCATCCGTCCGCAAGCCAGATCGTCGGCCAGTAACACCTTTGGTTGCAACAGCAGTCCGGCATCCTGCAAGGCGGCGCAGCGCAGAGCGTTTCCGTCGTTGGAGATATAGCGGCCGGACAGCGGCCATTTCGAGGTGCTGCCGTCGGTGTTGGTCAGCTTCCAGCCGTCGCTGTGATTCCAGACGGCATGGATCAGACATGAGTGATTTTTCAGTTCTTCCGGCGTGGCGGGTGTTCCATATTTTTTTAAATAGGCCGGCGTGGCACAAATCACCATTTCATAAGGTTTCATTGGCCGCGCAACCAGCCGGTCATCACCCACCGGCCCGATGCGGATCGCCGCGTCATACCCTTCCTCAATCAAATCCACACGGGCGTTGCTCAGTGTCAGCTCGACCTGCACATGCGGAAATGCCTCCAGATAGCGCGCCAGTAAAGGCGATACCACGTTCGCCCCCAGCGACACCGGCGCGCTGATGCGCAGCAGCCCGCTGGGAGCGGTTTGCAGCCCTTCCACGGTACTTTCTGCCCATTTCACCTGCTCCAGGACGCGTTTACTGTTCTCGTAGAAAACAGCGCCCGCTTCGGTCAGGTTCTGCTTACGCGTGGTTCGCTGCACCAGACGCGTACTCAGATGCCGCTCCAGTTGCTGAATATGTTTGCCGACCATCACGGCAGAAATCCCCAGCTTCTGCGCCGCCGCGCTGAAATTTCCGGTTTCAGCCACGGTGACGAAGACTTCCATATTCCGTAATTTATCCATATTGCTAACCTGTGGTTAGTTCAGAGTGAATAATCGTTCTATATATCTAACCTGAAGTTTGGTCAATGATGTTCCTGTCACCAACTGAGGAGCACATGATGAAAATTTTAGTGATTGGCGGGACGGGAACATTAGGCAAAGCCGTGGTCAGCGAGCTTGAGACAAATCATGACGTGATCACAGCGGGGAAGACTCACGGGGATTTTCAGGTGGATATCACCGATGAAAGTAGCGTCAAAGCGCTTTTCAGCAATACCGGTAAACTGGATGCGATCATCGCGACCACCGGCAGTCTGCATTTTGGCCCGTTGACCGAAATGACGGCTGAACAGTTTAACACCGGTCTGCAAGACAAACTGCTGGGGCAGGTGCGCATCGGTCTGATCGGCCAGCACTTCCTGCATGATGGCGGCTCGATCACCCTGACCAGCGGCATTATCGCCGAGGAACCGATCCGTCAGGGTGCCAACGCCACCACGGTGAATGCTGCTGTGGAAGGTTTCGTGCGCGGCGCTGCCATCGAATTGCCGCGTGGGATCCGTATCAACGTCGTCAGCCCGACGGTTGTCGAAGAATCGCTGACAAGTTACGGCCCGTTTTTCCCCGGCTTCGACGCCGCACCGGCTGCACGAGTGGCAAAAGCCTACCGACGCAGTGTCGAAGGTGCCCAGACAGGCCGCGTTTATAAAGTGTGGTAATCCGCGTCGCACTGAAGACAATAAAAAACCCACATTTTGCAATGTGGGTTTTTTGTCTTTCGGCGAAGAAATCACTTACCGATACAGAAACTCGAGAAAATACGGCCCAGCAAATCGTCGGAGGTGAATTCGCCGGTGATTTCACTCAGCGACTGCTGTGCCAGCCGCAGTTCTTCCGCCAGCAATTCCCCTGCCCAGGCGCCCAACAGCTGATCTTTACCCTGAACCAGATGTTGTGCGGCATCTTCCAGTGCGTGCAGATGACGGCGGCGGGCAAGGAATCCGCCTTCCATATTGTGATTAAAACCCATGACCTGTTTCAGATGATCGCGCAGCAAATCGACGCCATCCCCGGTACGGGCGGAAAGGCGAATCAGTGAGTGACCATTCACTTCTGTTTGCCCCAGCGCTTCGCCGGTGATATCGGCTTTATTACGCACCACCACGATAGGCAATGTGGCAGGCAGGCGGGCCATAAACTCCGGCCAGATATCCGCAGGTTCAGTGGCGGCTGTTGTCGTGCCATCGACCATAAACAGCACTAAGTCAGCCTGTTCGATCTCATTCCAGGCACGTTCGATACCAATGCGCTCAACTTCGTCGCTGGCTTCGCGCAGACCGGCGGTATCGATGATATGTAATGGCATACCATCCAGATGAATATGTTCGCGCAGCACATCGCGGGTCGTCCCGGCAATATCGGTCACGATCGCCGCTTCGCGGCCAGCTAATGCATTCAGCAGGCTGGATTTTCCGGCGTTCGGACGCCCGGCAATCACTACTTTCATCCCTTCACGCAGCAGGCTGCCCTGACGCGCTTCGGCGCGCACCGCGTCCAGATCGCCCATCACCGTATTGAGTTTGGCTTCAATTTTACCGTCGGACAGGAAGTCGATTTCCTCATCCGGGAAGTCGATAGCCGCTTCGACAAAGATCCGCAGGTGAGTGAGTGCTTCCACCAGATGATGAATACGGTTAGAGAATGCACCCTGAAGCGAGTTCACCGCTGAACGCGCGGCCTGCTCTGAACTCGCATCAATCAGATCGGCAATCGCTTCGGCCTGTGCCAGGTCGAGCTTATCGTTGAGGAAAGCGCGTTCAGAGAATTCGCCCGGACGCGCAATTCGCACGTTTTCCAGCGCGATGATGCGTCTGAGCAGCAAATCGAGAATGACCGGCCCGCCGTGGCCTTGCAGTTCCAGCACGTCTTCGCCGGTAAAGGAATTTGGGCCGGGGAACCACAGCGCGATGCCCTGATCCAGCGTGCTGCCGTCTGCATCCTGAAACGGCAGATAATCGGCATAACGCGGCTTTGGCAATTTACCTAAGACAGCCTGTGCCACATCACGCGCCGCACGGCCGGAAATGCGCAAAATGCCCACACCACCGCGGCCGGGGGGCGTTGCCTGGGCAATAATGGTATCTGAGGTGCTCATAGCAATTTTCTCTGTTGGTCTTTTTACGGATATGCAAAAGGCGGTCAAATGACCGCCTTTGTCTTTTTATCACCAAGTTTAGCTGTCAGGACGAAACCCGCCCTGACATTAACTTATGACTTTTTCTTGTCGCGGCTGTGCAGGCCACGTTTTTCCAGCCCGCGATAAATCAGCTGCTGCTGGAGAATGGTAACCAGGTTACTGACGATGTAGTACACCACCAGACCAGACGGGAACCACAGGAAGAACACGGTGAAGATGACCGGCATGAAGGTCATGATCTTCTGCTGCATCGGGTCAGTGACGGTGGTCGGCGACATCTTCTGAATGAAGAACATCGTGATACCCATCAGAACCGGCAGAATGTAGTACGGGTCTTGCGCTGACAGGTCATGGATCCACAGGATGAAAGGCGCATGACGCAATTCAATGGAACCAGACAGCATGTAATACAGTGCCAGGAAGATAGGCATCTGAATAACCAGCGGCAGACAACCGCCCAGCGGGTTCACTTTCTCAGACTTATACAGCGCCATCATTTCCTGACTCATGCGCTGTTTGTCATCACCGATACGTTCACGCATGGCGGCCAGTTTCGGCTGCAGCATACGCATTTTCGCCATCGACGTGTACTGTGCGCGGGTCAGTGGGTACATGATACCGCGGACAATAAAGGTGATTACGATGATCGAGAAGCCCCAGTTACCGACAAACCCTTGAATGAATTTCAACAGTTTGAACAGTGGCTGAGAGATGAACCATAACCAACCGTAGTCAACCGTCAGATCCAGGTGAGGCGCGATAGCCGCCATTTTGTCCTGAATTTCCGGGCCAACCCACAAGATGGAAGCAACTTGTTGCTGCGCACCTGGTGCAACGGTAAACGGCGTGCCTTTAAAGCCAATCGTTGAGATACCGTTATTGGTGGTGGTGAAGAAAGTATTGGTGTCTTTCGCAGACGGGATCCATGCAGTCGCAAAGTACTGCTGCAGCATTGCAACCCAACCGCCCTGAGTGGTGACATTCAGCACTTCGCTCTTATCGAACGCGTATTTCTGATATTTGTCATCGCTTGAGGAGTATGCCGCGCCGCGGAACGTGTGCAGAGCAAAGTTATTGCTTCCGGTATCACGGTGCTTAGGCAAATCGGTGGTTTGTTTCAGCTGACCAAACATCGTCAGATCAAGCGGGGTAGATGTGGTGTTGTTGATGTTGTATTCAACGTTAACCGCATAAGAACCGCGTTTGATCACGAAGGTTTTGGTGTAAATCGCCCCGTTTGCCGCCGTGTAAGTCATCGGAATGCGCAGTTCAGACTGACCTTCGGTCATCGTGAAGGTATCCGAGCTGGTCTGGAACAGAGGACGTTCGCCGTTCGCCGGATTATCTGGACCGTTTTTACCTGTCAGACCGCTTTGTGCCTGATAGATGAAATTAGGAGTGGTTTCCAGCAACTGGAATGGCTGGTCAGAACCCAACGTCGTAGGGTAAGCCTTCAGCAGAGCCTGCTCAATGTCGCCACCACGGGTGTTGATTGTTAATGACAGCACATCACTGTTAACTGTAATTAATTTGCCCTGTCCGCTACCAGGAACAGCCTGGTTAGCAGCATCACCGTTTGCAGTGTTCGCAGTCTGTTGCGTGGTCTGGTTGGCCGGTTGCGGAGCGTGGTCCGTTTGCCATGCCTGCCAGATCATGAAAGACACGAACAGCAGAGCGATGAGGAAAAGATTGCGTTGCGAATCCATCGTTAGAGTTCTCTGTTATTGTCGGTTTTCGGCGGTACGGGGTCATCACCACCTGGGTTCAAAGGATGGCATTTTAATACGCGTTTCAAAGTCAACCAACTGCCTTTTAACACGCCAAAACGACCAATTGCTTCAATACCGTATTGAGAGCAGGTTGGTCGAAAGCGGCAATGCGGCCCGAGCAAGGGACTGATGAACAACTGATAACCACGTATCAGTTTAATCAGGATGCGGGTGCCTGTCGGCAATGTCGACGCCATAATTTCTCCAACGCTTCCGTCAGCGCGCGATTGTCTAAATCGGCGACACCCTTCTTGGCTACTACCACAAAATCCATCGCCGGCAACGCATGCTGATTCAGTCGGAAACTCTCGCGGGTAAGGCGTTTGATCCGATTGCGTTCATGAGCGCGTTTGACGTGTTTTTTTGCGACGGTAAGACCGATGCGGGGATGCCCCAGCTCGTTCAGGCGGCCGAGTATCGTAATTTGCGGCGTGCCAGCCCGTTGTGGCTGCTGGAAGACGAAAGTGAAATGACGGGGAGTTAACAAACGTAACTCCCTGGGAAAAGCGAGCTTAACCACTAATTCGATTAGCTTTTATTACTTGGAAGCAGCTGACAGACGAGTACGGCCTTTCGCACGACGGCGGGCCAGAACCAGACGACCATTTTTGGTTGCCATACGAGCACGGAAACCGTGGGTGCGGTTGCGCTTCAATACGGACGGTTGGAAAGTGCGTTTCATAGCGATTTCTACCTAAACTTAAATTATTACTGATCAGTAAACGCGAAGACATGTCGGCGAAAATACGACCGATGCCCTTGTCGCAACATATAAAGAAGCGGGATTGTAATAACTGTACAGTCCTGAGTCAATTTAGATTGCCAGAAAGGGTCCAAATGTTTACCAGAATGGCCTGTGGTCACACCGCAAATCCATCTGGTTATGACCATCAGGAACACAGGCTTGACACATAGGGCTGAGAATTATACGGACTCTGATATAAATCGCAAGGATCCTCGGGCGATCCTTATCCACAGGGCTGAGATCTTGTGCGCAAACTGATGAAAAATGCCTCAGCGGAGTCCTATTTTTTCACCAGAGTGATGATTACATCGTCTAATTATAAAAGGATCGGCTAAGCTTACCCACTTGCCGACCGCTGCCTGTGGATAAAAAGGATCTAAACTGTCAGGAAGGGGAGGATCTCTGTGTCGGATTGCGTTATGATCCGCCATTCCGATCGCGATCCCAGCCGGGATGCCGTCGACAAAAACCGCAAAAAGCGGTTCGCACGTGACTTTACGCCACTGACAGGGTGGTGAAAGAAATTTCCCCCATTCAACGGGCGGAGCGTGTGTCAAAAATCATGATTTAAAAAATATCCTGATCCTTTTCTTTTTTGATCTTGTTCGAGTGGAGTCCGCCGTGTCACTTTCGCTTTGGCAGCAATGTCTTGCCCGTTTGCAGGATGAACTACCTGCCACAGAATTCAGTATGTGGATACGCCCCCTACAGGCGGAACTCAACGACAATACGCTGGCGCTTTACGCTCCGAATCGTTTTGTCCTGGATTGGGTTCGCGACAAATACTTAAATAATATTAACGGCTTGCTTAACGATTTCTGTGGAGCGAATGCCCCGTTGCTGCGTTTTGAAGTGGGCAGTAAGCCGTTGATTCAGCGCGTCAGCCAGCCCGTAGCTACCAGCGTCAGTTCGCAGGCAGCACCGGCTATTCCGCGCCTCGCACCTTCCCGTCCAAGCTGGGACAGCTCGCCGGTACAACCAGAGTTGTCTTACCGTTCTAACGTCAACCCAAAACACACTTTCGACAACTTCGTAGAAGGTAAGTCTAACCAACTGGCCCGCGCGGCGGCGCGTCAGGTGGCAGATAACCCGGGTGGCGCGTACAACCCGCTTTTCCTTTATGGCGGCACCGGCTTGGGTAAAACCCACTTATTGCACGCGGTCGGCAACGGCATTATGGCGCGTAAAGCCAATGCAAAAGTGGTCTACATGCACTCCGAGCGTTTTGTGCAGGACATGGTCAAAGCGCTGCAAAACAACGCCATCGAAGAGTTCAAACGCTACTATCGCTCCGTCGATGCGTTGCTCATCGATGACATTCAATTCTTTGCGAATAAAGAACGTTCACAGGAAGAGTTTTTCCACACCTTTAATGCCCTGCTGGAAGGCAATCAGCAGATCATCCTGACTTCAGATCGTTATCCAAAAGAGATCAACGGTGTGGAAGATCGTTTGAAATCCCGTTTCGGCTGGGGTCTGACGGTCGCGATCGAGCCGCCTGAGTTAGAAACCCGCGTGGCGATCCTGATGAAAAAGGCTGACGAGAATGATATCCGTCTGCCGGGTGAAGTGGCCTTCTTTATTGCCAAACGTCTGCGTTCTAATGTGCGTGAGCTTGAAGGCGCACTGAACCGCGTGATCGCGAACGCCAACTTTACCGGTCGTGCGATCACCATCGACTTCGTGCGTGAAGCGCTGCGTGATTTGTTAGCGCTGCAGGAGAAGCTGGTCACTATCGATAATATTCAGAAAACAGTGGCCGAATATTATAAAATCAAGGTCGCTGACCTGCTTTCCAAACGGCGCTCCCGTTCGGTAGCCCGCCCACGCCAGATGGCGATGGCGTTGGCGAAAGAGCTGACCAACCACAGCCTGCCAGAAATCGGCGATGCGTTCGGTGGTCGGGACCATACCACGGTGTTGCACGCCTGCCGTAAAATCGAGCAGTTGCGTGAAGAAAGTCACGACATCAAAGAAGATTTCTCCAACTTAATCAGAACATTATCTTCCTAGCGCTATGAAATTTATTGTTGAACGTGAGCATTTACTGAAACCACTGCAACAGGTCAGTAGCCCGCTGGGTGGACGACCAACGCTGCCTATTCTGGGTAACCTGTTATTACAGGTGACGGATGGCGCGCTGTCGCTGACCGGGACGGATCTGGAAATGGAGATGGTGGCGAAAGTCGCGCTGTCTCAGCCACATGAAGCGGGTGCCACCACGGTGCCGGCGCGTAAATTCTTTGATATCTGCCGTGGATTGCCGGAAGGCGCGGAAATTTCCGTCGCTCTTGACGGCGACCGCATGCTGGTAAAATCAGGCCGCAGCCGTTTCTCGCTGTCGACCTTGCCGGCCACAGATTTCCCTAATCTCGACGACTGGCAAAGCGAAGTAGAATTCACCCTGCCGCAGGCCACGTTGAAACGTCTGATCGAAGCCACGCAGTTTTCTATGGCGCATCAGGACGTTCGTTACTATTTAAACGGCATGCTGTTCGAAACCGAAGGTGAAGAACTGCGTACTGTTGCGACCGACGGCCACCGTCTGGCCGTGTGTTCAATGCCTATCGGCCAGTCTTTGCCGTCGCATTCGGTGATCGTGCCTCGTAAAGGTGTGATGGAGCTGGTGCGTCTGCTCGACGGCGGTGACACCACATTGCAGCTGCAAATTGGCAGCAACAATATCCGTGCTCACGTCGGCGACTTCATCTTTACGTCTAAACTGGTTGACGGTCGTTTCCCTGACTATCGCCGCGTATTGCCGAAAAATCCGGACAAAACGCTGCAGGCCGGGTGCGATTTGCTGAAACAGGCGTTTGCCCGCGCAGCGATCCTGTCCAATGAAAAATTCCGCGGCGTGCGTTTGTATGTCAGCCATAACCAGCTGAAAATCACCGCGAATAACCCGGAACAGGAAGAAGCAGAAGAAATTCTGGATGTCGGTTACGAAGGTACCGAAATGGAAATCGGCTTTAACGTCAGTTACGTGCTCGATGTGCTGAATGCGCTCAAGTGCGAAGACGTTAATCTGCTGCTGACGGACTCCGTCTCCAGCGTGCAGATCGAAGACGCTGCCAGCCAGTCGGCCGCGTATGTTGTCATGCCGATGAGGCTCTAGTCTGAATTAATGGCCTTAACGCGCTTACTGATAAAAGATTTCCGCAACATTGAGGCGGCGGATTTAGATCCGTCGCCTGGTTTTAACTTTCTGGTCGGTCCCAACGGCAGCGGTAAAACCAGTGTGCTCGAAGCGGTGTATACCCTGGGGCATGGCCGCGCTTTTCGCAGTTTGCAGGCCGGGCGCGTTATCCGTCACGATCAGCCGGAGTTTGTTCTCCATGCCCGTGTGGATGATGGTGGCGATCGCGAAGTGTCGATCGGTCTGAGTAAAAGCCGTCAGGGCGACAGTAAAGTGCGCATTGATGGCACTGACGGGCACAAAGTGTCTGAACTGGCCCAGATGCTGCCCATGCAACTTATCACCCCCGAAGGTTTCACCCTGCTTAATGGCGGGCCGAAGTACCGGCGGGCATTTATCGACTGGGGTTGTTTCCATCACGATCCCGGTTTTTTTATCGCCTGGAGCAACCTGCGACGGTTACTCAAGCAGCGCAACGCCGCGCTGCGACAGGTGAGTCGTTATGCGCAAATTCGTGCCTGGGATCAGGAATTGATCCCGTTAGCCGAGCGCATTAGCGAATGGCGGGCAGCATACAGCGAAGCGATCGCGGCTGATATCAGCGCGACCTGCGCGCAATTCCTGCCCGAATTCGCCCTCAGTTTTTCTTTCCAGCGTGGATGGGACAAGGAAACCGAGTACGGCGAGTTGCTGGAGCGTAATTTTGAACGCGACAGAGCCTTAACGTACACCGCGTCAGGTCCGCACAAAGCGGATTTCCGCATTCGTGCCGACGGCACGCCGGTGGAAGATTTGCTGTCCCGTGGGCAGCTGAAATTACTGATGTGTGCGCTCAGATTAGCGCAGGGTGAGTTTCTCACCCGACAGAGCGGGCGGCGTTGCCTGTATCTTCTTGACGATTTTGCCTCCGAGCTGGACGCCGACCGACGTCGGTTGCTGGCCGATCGCCTGAAAGCCACCCAGGCACAGGTTTTTGTCAGTGCGATAAGCGCTGAGCAAGTGACCGACATGATGGGTGAAAAGGGCAAGATGTTCCGCGTGGAACAAGGTAAAATAGCCGTTCTATCACAGGACTAAAAATGAGCGAGAAACGTTGATGTCGAATTCTTATGACTCCTCAAGTATCAAGGTATTAAAAGGGCTGGACGCGGTGCGTAAGCGCCCGGGCATGTATATCGGCGATACCGATGACGGCACTGGTCTGCACCACATGGTATTCGAGGTTGTGGACAACGCTATCGACGAAGCCCTCGCGGGCCACTGTAAAGAGATTCAGGTCACGATCCATGCGGATAACTCTGTTTCCGTGCAGGATGATGGTCGTGGTATTCCAACCGGCATTCACGAAGAAGAGGGCGTTTCAGCTGCTCAGGTCATCATGACCGTACTTCATGCCGGTGGTAAATTTGACGATAACTCGTACAAAGTGTCCGGCGGTTTGCATGGCGTGGGTGTTTCCGTCGTTAACGCCCTGTCGGAAAAACTGGAACTGCTTATCCGTCGTGAAGGCAAAGTGCACACCCAGACTTACGTGCACGGTGAGCCACAGGAACCCTTGAAAGTCGTGGGCGATACCGACGTCACCGGTACCACCGTGCGTTTCTGGCCGAGCTTTAACACCTTTACCAATCAGACTGAATTCGAGTACGACATTCTGGCGAAACGCCTGCGTGAACTGTCGTTCCTGAACTCGGGTGTGGCGATCCGCTTGCTGGATAAGCGCGACGGCAAAAACGATCACTTCCATTATGAAGGCGGTATCAAAGCCTTTGTGGAATACCTGAATAAAAACAAAACCCCAATTCACCCGACGGTGTTCTATTTCTCAACCGTGAAAGACGATATCGGTGTGGAAGTGGCGTTGCAGTGGAATGACGGTTTCCAGGAAAATATTTACTGCTTTACCAACAATATCCCACAGCGCGACGGCGGCACCCATCTGGTGGGCTTCCGTTCTGCGATGACCCGTACGCTGAACGCGTACATGGATAAAGAAGGCTACAGCAAAAAATCCAAAATCAGTGCCACCGGCGACGATGCCCGTGAAGGCCTGATCGCCGTGGTTTCGGTGAAAGTGCCGGATCCTAAGTTCTCTTCTCAGACCAAAGACAAACTGGTTTCTTCCGAAGTGAAGACAGCCGTTGAGTCACTGATGAACGAGAAGCTGGTGGATTATCTGATGGAAAACCCGGCGGATGCGAAAATCGTTGTCGGGAAAATCATTGATGCAGCCCGTGCGCGTGAAGCAGCCCGTAAAGCACGTGAAATGACCCGTCGTAAGGGCGCGCTGGATCTGGCTGGTTTGCCAGGCAAACTGGCTGATTGCCAGGAACGTGACCCGGCTCATTCCGAACTGTATTTAGTGGAAGGGGACTCAGCGGGCGGCTCTGCAAAACAAGGCCGTAACCGTAAGAACCAGGCGATTCTGCCGTTGAAAGGTAAAATCCTCAACGTTGAGAAAGCGCGCTTCGACAAAATGCTCTCTTCTCAGGAAGTGGCGACGCTGATTACTGCGCTCGGTTGTGGCATTGGCCGTGACGAATACAACCCGGACAAACTGCGCTATCACAGCATCATCATCATGACCGATGCCGACGTCGATGGTTCACACATCCGTACCCTGCTGCTGACCTTCTTCTACCGTCAGATGCCTGAAATTGTGGAACGTGGCCACGTGTTTATCGCACAGCCTCCGTTGTACAAAGTGAAAAAAGGTAAGCAGGAACAGTATATTAAAGATGATGAAGCGATGGATCAGTATCAGATCTCCATTGCGATGGACGGGGCAACGTTACACGCCAACGCCCATGCACCAGCCCTGGCGGGTGAACCGCTGGAGAAACTGGTCGCTGAACATCACAGCGTGCAGAAAATGATTGGCCGTATGGAACGTCGTTATCCGCGTGCGCTGCTGAACAACCTGATCTATCAGCCAACCTTAGCCGGTGCTGAGCTCGCTGACGAAGCGAAAGTGAAGGAATGGATCGAAACGCTGGTGTCCCTGCTCAACGAAAAAGAGCAGCACGGCAGCAGCTACAGTGCGATTGTGCGCGAAAATCTTGAACACCAGCTGTTCGAGCCAATCCTGCGTATTCGTACTCACGGTGTGGATACCGATTACGATCTGGATGCAGACTTCATTCAGGGCGGCGAATACCGCAAAATCTGTACGCTGGGTGAAAAACTGCGCGGCCTGATCGAAGAAGACGCCTACATCGAACGTGGCGAACGCCGTCAGCCAGTGACCAGCTTTGAGCAGGCGCTGGAATGGCTGGTGAAAGAGTCACGTCGCGGTCTGTCGATTCAGCGTTATAAAGGTCTGGGCGAAATGAACCCTGAGCAACTGTGGGAAACCACAATGGATCCAACACAACGTCGCATGCTGCGCGTGACCGTGAAAGATGCCATTGCGGCTGATCAGTTGTTCACGACCCTGATGGGCGATGCGGTTGAACCGCGCCGTGCCTTCATCGAAGAGAACGCCCTGAAAGCGGCCAATATCGATATCTGATAGTGGCATAAGCTGATAAAGAGTCCGAACCGGGAAACCGCTTCGGACTTTTTTTTCGTCTGACGCAGCCCGCATTCTGACTGGCTTTACAGCGGGTGATCGCGTTAGCATTGAGAAAGATTAATCAAACTCTGAGGATGCTATGGCTATTGAATTGATTGCAATTGATATGGACGGAACCTTGCTCAATCCGCAGCACGAAGTCACGCCTGCGGTAAAAAAAGCGCTCTCCGATGCGCGTGCCAAAGGCGTGCAAATCGTTCTGGCGACCGGGCGTCCTTTCATTGGCGTGCAGCGTTATTTGCAGGAACTGGATTTGCAGCAGGACGGTTGTTACTGCATCACCAACAATGGCGCGCTGGTGCACAATGCGAAAGATGGCAGCGTGATTGCCGAAATAGCCCTCGAGATTGACGATTATCACTACTTTGAGAAACTCGCTCGTGAGCTGGGTGTGCATTTCCATGCACTGACCAAAACCGATCTGTTCACTGCCAACCGCCACGTCAGCCGCTATACCGTGCATGAGTCGTTCACCACCGGTATACCGTTGCAATTCTGTCCGGCTGAGGAAATGGATCCGTCGCTGACCTTCCCAAAAATCATGATGATTGACGATCCTGAACTGCTGGATCGCGCCATCAGCCAGCTTCCGGCGCAAGCCAAAGAGCGCTATACCATCATGAAAAGTTCGCCGTACTTCCTCGAAATCCTGGATAAGCGCGTCAATAAAGGCGAAGGCGTGAAGACGCTGACGGAAAAACTGGGCATCGCGCGCGAAAACGTAATGACGCTGGGCGATCAGGAAAACGACATTGCTATGCTGGAGTTTGCGGGTATTGGCGTCGCGATGGGGAACGCGCTCGACAGCGTGAAAGCCGTCAGCCAGTTCGTCACTAAAACCAACACCGAAGACGGTGTGGCGTTTGCCGTGAATAAGTTCGTGCTGGGCCACTGATCCTCTCTGATAGTTGCGGCCTGTTTTCTTCCCCGGTGCATTATGGGCGCGTTGTCTTATCTCTTCCTGGTCGGGGAAGTGAAAGGTGCCGGCGATTGCTGAAGATTGCCACTGCCGTTTGAGTCCCCTATTCTTAGGCACTCCTTGAACGGCAGGGCACACCTGAACGCATGACCGAAAAACAACTCACTACGGATGCCCGCGGGCATCAGCTCACCAATATCAACGTCTGGACGCCGGACAGTCAGTGGCTGGTGTATGACGTGCGTCCGCATGGCGGTTCTTTTACCGGCTCAACCATTGAGCGGGTGAATGTTGAAACCGGTGAAACTCAGGTGCTTTACCAGGCGAAGGACGGCGCACACGTGGGTGTGGTGACGGTCAGCCCGGATGAGCCCGCCCGTTACGCGTTTATTCATGGCCCGGAAAATCCCGATGCCTTGTGGCAGTATGATTTCCATCATCGTCGCGGGGTCATCGTCTCTGAACCCGCGCGCGAACAGGCCGTCACGCTGGATGCCCTGGACATCACCGCGCCTTACACTCCCGGCGCGTTGCGCGGGGGGACGCACGTTCATGTTTTCAGCCCGGACGGCTCCCGTCTGAGTTTCACCTATAACGACCACGTTTTGCATGAGCACGATCCGGTGCTTGATCTGCGTAATGTCGGCATCGCCCTTGCCGGTGGTCCTGTGACCTCAGCAAAACAGCATCCCCGCGAATACGATGGCAGCCATTTCAGCGTGCTGGTCAGCGACACCACGCCTGCTCCTCAGCCCGGCAGCGATGACATCAACCGTGCTTATGAAGAAGGCTGGATCGGACAGGAAGGCTATGTGAAAGCCGATGGTTCCCGTCAGCGCCGGGCACTGGCCTTTATCGGCGACACGCTTTCAGCAGAGGGCGAAAAGCACCCGGAAATCTTTGTGGTGGATTTGCCGGAAAATGATGCGGATTACCGCAAGGCCGGTGATAAACCCTTGCAGGGCACGCCGGAAACGCTGCCTGCGCCACCGGCGGGGGTAGAGCAGCGGCGTATCACGTTTACCGAAAACGGCATCGCCACCCAGCCGCGCCACTGGCTGCGTGCGTCGCCGGACGGCACACAGATAGCCTTTCTGATGAAAGATCATAACGCGGTGGTGCAGGTGTGGACGGTTTCCCCCAACGGCGGCGAGCCGGTGCAAATCAGCCATGGCGTTCAGGGCGTTCAGTCTGCGTTCAGCTGGCGCCCGGACGGGAAATCCCTGGCGCTGATCTGTGATAACAGCGTGATGCGTCTGGATGTGCAAAGCGGAGAGATGCAGCGGTTAACGCCACGATCGGATATTGCGCCGTGCGCTGATGCGGTCGTGTATTCACCGGATGGCCGTAAAGTGGCGTTTATGCGTCAGTTGGAAGGATATGCGCAGCTTTGCGTGGCAGACAGTGATTAACGTTTGTTAAAAACCGGCCTGTTCTGGCCGGTTTCATGGGGTTACTTTTTATGTGCCGAAGATTTGTGACCTCGATCGGAGGTGGTCATTGGCGGGATGTGATCGATATCGACCCCGTTACTCAGCGCGATATTGCGTTCTTCGCTGGCTTTGACGCGATCGCGCGTCGTCACTTTTCCGCTGCGATAATAATCATAAGGCAGCAGCAGCGTATCCAGCGCGGCACTGAACGGTAAATCGATCAACAGCAGCGGCGTCATGGCCCAGCTGGTGTCATCGCTTTTTATCATATTCACATCAGCACGGGCGCCCGAATAATATCCGGTGTCACCCCCTGTATGGCTCATCACGCTGGAGCAACCGCTCGTCGCTAAGAAAACACATCCTGTCATCAGCGGCGTTAATGCAAATTTCATCATGTTAGAACTCATCTTATGCTGTCAGGCTGAGCTTTTAAGTCAAGGTGACTTATAACACTCAACACAAAAAATTAACAAAGCAAGCTGTAGCTCTGTGGCTGCGATCCCATTAAGTGTAATTACTATTTGAAATCCTGCAGGAAACCGCCTGCTGTCCCTGATTTTTCGCCTGTCGATGTGCTGTATTTTGGCTATTCCGGTTCAACGAAAACGAAATTTTTTTGTTTTTCCCCGCTTGAAAATATTCCTTTCGTCTCCATTTTTAAAGGGAGACGCAGAAAGATACGCCGTAAGGGATCTTTTCTCATGACCGTTTGTTATGAAGGAATGCGTTGCAGCCTGTCCGACCGGAGGGCTAAAACAAACACTCGCTGAATATCAGGAGAAGTAAGAATGCGTAATTTTGATTTATCCCCGTTGTACCGTTCTGCTATTGGTTTTGACCGTTTATTTAATCTCATCGAATCGGGTCAGAATCAGGGTGGCGGATATCCCCCTTATAATGTCGAGCTGGTTGACGAAAACCATTACCGGATTGCTATCGCGGTAGCCGGTTTCGCAGAATCCGAGCTGGACATCACGGCTCACGACAACATGCTGGTGGTTAAAGGTGCGCATGCGCCGACAGAAACCGACCGCACTTATTTATATCAGGGCATTGCTGAGCGTAATTTCGAACGCAAATTCCAGCTGGCAGAGCATATCCAAATAAAAGCCGCTAATTTGTCCAATGGCCTGTTGTATATCGATCTGGAACGTATTGTTCCTGAATCATCAAAACCGCGCCGTATCGACATTCGTTAATTCAACGGTCGCTATCCCGTCAATCAGGATATTGACCGTCAGAAAATGAAAAAGTTTAGGCTCGCCGTCAGGGAGCTGAACCGTCACATCCAAAATGGAGGACGGAATTGTTAATCTCGCTTCAAAGAAGGAGTTACACCATGCGTAATTATGATATTTCCCCGTTACTGCGTCAGTGGATTGGTTTCGATAAATTAGCCAGTTCAATGCAGGGTTCAGATCAGGCATTTCCGCCGTATAACATCGAGAAGTCAGACGATAACCATTATCGCATCTCGCTGGCACTGGCCGGTTTTAAACAAAGTGACCTGAATATAGAAGTGGAAGGGCCGCGTTTGACCGTCAGTGGTACGCCGGAACAGGCGGATACGAAGGTGGAATACCTGCATCAGGGCCTGGTTATCAAACCTTTTACCCTGAGTTTCACGCTGGCTGAGCATATGCATGTGTCAGCAGCCGAGTTCGTCAACGGTTTGCTGCACATCAGCCTGGTGCGTGATGTACCGGAAGCGCTGCAACCGCAGAAAATCGCGATCGGCAGTGAAAAACCTGCGCTGGAAAACCAGCCGTCATAAGACCTGAACATTGAGTGTAAACAGAAAACCGGGGTGATGAACCCCGGTTTTTTTATGCCTGCAAATCGGCTCAGAGTGCCTGCGTTTCCGCGTGCGCTTTTTCCACTTCTTCCGCCAGAATCTGAACGCCGCGCTCGATTTGCTCGGCGTCCGGCACGTAATTCATGCGCATGCACTGGTGCGTATGCGCCCACGGATGCTCAAGCCCTGGGAAGAAGTAATCGCCTGGCACCATCAGCACGCCGCGCTGTTTCAGGCGCTGATACAGCACTTCGGTGGTGATCGGTAAATCTTTAAACCACAGCCACAGGAAAATCGCCCCTTCCGGTTTATGGATCAGGCAACGTTCTTCCGGCAGATAACGGCGCAGCGTGGCGATGGTTTCCTGCACGCGCTGGAAATAGAAGGGTTTGATCACCTCTTCGGAAAGACGCAGCAAATCGCCGCGCGCAATCATCTCATGAGCGATGGCCGGGCCGACGCTGCCCGGAGACAGGCTGATAATGCCGTTCATGTTACTGATTGCTTTGATGATTTTCTCATCGGCGATCACGATACCGCAGCGCGACCCTGGCAGGCCGAGTTTCGACAGGCTCATGCACAGAATGATGTTTGGATTCCACAGCGGCGTGGCGTCGGTAAAGACGATGCCAGGGAACGGCACGCCATAGGCGTTATCGATTAACAGTGGAATATTCTTTTGCTGTGCCAGTGCGTCGAGGCGGATCAGCTCTTCGTCGGTGATGACGTTGCCGGTCGGGTTGGTCGGGCGTGAGACGCAGATAAGGCCAATGTCATCGGAAATGTTCAGATGATCGAAATCGACGTGATATTTGAACTGGCCTTCCGGCAGCAATTCGATGTTCGGCTTGGCCGAGACAAACAGGTTTTCATCCAGCCCGGCATCGGCATATCCCAGATATTCCGGTGCCAGCGGGAACAACACTTTTGACATGCTGCCGTCGGCGCGACGTCCGGCGAACAGATTGAACAAATAGAAGAAGGCGCTCTGGCTGCCGTTGGTCAGCGCAATATTTTGCGCATCCAGCTGCCAGCCCAGTTCTTTCTGTAACATTTCTGCCAGCGCATGGCGCAGAACGTCTTTGCCCTGCGGGCCATCGTAATTACACAAGGCTTCAGTCAGCTTGCCAGTGGCCAGCATTTCGCTGAGCAACGTCTGGAAATAATCCTGCATCTCAGGAATTTGCGCCGGATTACCGCCGCCGAGCATCACCGCGCCGGGCGTGCGTAAACCGTCATTCATGTCGCCCATCAGGCGGGTGATGCCTGAAAAACGGGTAAATTTGTCACCGAAAGCAGAAAACGTCATAGAAAGCTTTGTATGTTATCGAAATGTGATGTCCACAATAACGCCTGCGGCAAAGCAGTGCAATCGGACCACCGGGTTTTGAAATGTCCTCCTCTCCCGGACGTGCCGGAAGGGGAGGATCACTGCGGGGCGATGAAACTTACTTCTTCAACACTTCCGGGTTAACGCAGAACTCTTTCACCTCGCCGGTCAGGGCGGCGATCAGGTTATCGACGGCACAGGCGGCCATGTCGTAACGGGTTTCATGCGTGGCAGACCCGATGTGTGGCAGCGCCACCACGTTTGGCAGGCTCAGCAACGGTGAGTCTTTTGGCAGTGGCTCTGTCTCGAATACGTCCATCCCTGCGCCATAAATCGTCCCGGCTTTCAGGGCTTCAATCAGAGCAGGTTCATCGATAACCGGGCCGCGACCGGCGCTGATCAGGATCGCGCTGGATTTCATTTTCCCCAGCTCTTCTTTGCCAATCAGATGGAAGGTTTGTTCGGTCATCGGCAGCAGAATACAGACGAAATCAGCGGTTTTCAGCAGCTCATCCAGTTCGCATTTGCGCGCGCCAAACTTCTCTTCCGCTTCTTTATGCTGACTGCGGGCGTTATACAGAATCGGCATGTCGAAGCCGAAATGTGCGCGCTGCGCCAGAGCCAGACCGATGCGGCCCATGCCGACGATGCCCATGGTTTTATGGTGTACGTCGGTGCCGAACCAGTCAGGGCCGACGTTATCTGTCCATTCACCGGCTTTCACGCGTTCGGCGACATTCACCACGCGGCGCGCAGTGGAAAGCACCAGCGCCATGACCGTATCTGCCACGGTGTCGGTCAGTGCGGTCGGGGTATGCATCATCGGAATTTCGCGGCGGGTCAGCTCTGCCACGTCGAAATTATCGTATCCCACGGAAATGGTGGATACCGCACGCAGACGCGGCGCGTGGTCAAACAGCTCTTTATCAATCTTGCCGCCAGACCCCAGTAACCCTTCGGCATTTTGCAGCGCATCAAACACCGCAGCGCGGTTTTCATCGGTGATGCCATCCACCTCAGTGATAGAAAAGTGCTGTTCGAGACGTTGATGCAGATCGGCGGGCAGTTTTTTGTACAGGACAATAGACGGCTTCATCAATTATTACTCCCTTGGGTTAAGGAAACATCTTCAGGTTTTGTTGCGGCCTGCTGCGGTTTCACCAGCAGGGTCAGGCCTGCGGAGACCAGCAACGACACGGCCATAAAAATAAAAGAGGCGGAAGGGCTGCCGGTATTCCCGTTCAGATAACCAACAAACCACGAACCAAAGAAAGAGCCCAGCGCGCCAAGGCTGTTGATCAGCGCCATCGCGCCACCGGCGACATTTTTAGGCAGCATTTCAGGAATGATGGCGAAGAACGGGCCGTAAGGTGCGTACATTGCAGCCGCGGCGATGACCAGTAAACCGTAAGACAGCCAGAAGTTATGGCTGCCGGTTGCCCAGGAGCCGAAGAACGCCAGCGCACCGACGAGCAGCAGCGGCCAGACAAACAGTTTGCGATTTTGCATTTTGTCCGAGGCCCACGACACCAGGATCATGGCGAGCGTGGCGGCCAGATAGGGGGCGGAAGATAACCAGCCCGCCTCGACCATGCCCATCTCTTTACCGTCGTGCAGGATCGATGGCAGCCACAGCACAAAGCCGTAGACCCCAATGCTCCAGAAGAAATATTGCAGACACAAAAGAATGACGCTGCGCGAGCGGAAAGCTTCGCGATAACCGCCCACCGCCTGGATCTCTTTTTGCTCTTTTGCCAGCTGCTCGCTCAGGGCTTTTTTCTCCTGCGCGCTCAGCCAGCCGACGTCTTCGGGTTTATCTTTGACGGTAAACCACCAGATAATCGCCCAGATCACGGCCGGAATACCTTCGAAGATAAACATTTCCCGCCAGCCAAACGATTCGATCAGATAGCCGGAAAGTACCGACATCCACAGCACCGTGACCGGATTACCCAGGATCAGAAACGTGTTGGCGCGGGAGCGCTCTGACTTGGTGAACCAGTTGCTGATGTACACCAGCATCGCGGGCATCACCGCGGCTTCGACCACGCCGAGCGCAAAGCGGATGGCGGCCAGCATGGGAATGTTATTCACCACGCCGGTCAGAGAGGCAAACCCGCCCCACAGCAATAAGCACCAGAAAATCAGTTTCTTAACGCTGCGCCTTTCGGCGTAAATGGTGCCGGGGATTTGGAAAAAGAAATAACCCAGGAAAAACAGTGCGCCCAGCAGGGACGACATCCCTTTGGTGATGCCGAGATCATCATTGATACCGGCCGCCGACGCGAAGCTGAAGTTCGAGCGGTCGACGTAAGCCAGACTGTAAGTGATGAACACGATCGGCATGATGTACCACCAGCGACGCGGTGCAATCCTGGACTGGTTCATAACGGTTTCTCCTGATGGATCCTCAGTATGTTTTACGCAACAGCTCGACGTAATACCGTGTCACGGCGACCAAATCTTCCCCTTCGAGCGGGAATTCAATGCCGCGCGGCACATCCTGAGGCAGGGCTTTCAGTAACGGGATCCAGCTGCCATCGCTGTCATCGAGTGCCACGGCGTGCCATTTTCCGCCACGCTTTTCTGCCGCTTTGACGTGGACGTAACCAACGTGACGCGCCAGCCGTTCAGCTGCCGTTGCCGGATCCTGTCCTACCCACAGCCAGTTCGCCATGTCGAACGTCATATCCAGCGGCAGGTGCAGGGATTCAGCCGCAAACATAAAGGCATTAATGCGCGAAAGTATCCCGCATTCGCTCGACTGGTCATTTTCCACCACCAGCTTCACGGGCTTCGCTGCCAGCAGCACTTTCAGCGGCGTCAGGTCCGCGCCCGGCTCAAACTCGCCGAGTGAGAACTTGATGGTGCGGGCACCTAAAGTATGGGCCTCATCGAAATACTGTTCCGCGTCAGGGTTCAGCTTGCCGCCGGTGTTAAACAGCGCGAAGGGCACGGAATACACCGCGAACAGCCCGTTCTGTTTAATCTTTTCAGCAAGTTGCGCCAGGGCGTTCAGCTCTTCGCCGGTGAAGAGTTCACGGCGGATTTCCACGCCGTCGGCCTTCGCGGCAGCGATGACCGGCAGCAGTTCTGACTGCCCGCCAAGGGCGCGGACGACGCTGTTACCGTAAGCGGCAGTAACGATGACGATCTCTCTTTGCATGACTCTTTGTCCTGTTAAAACGCACCGGAATGCGGTGCCAGCGAGCGTTTAGAAGACATTATCTTAGTGGAACAAATGGCGCTGCGTGCTCTTGTTAATAATTTGTTTCGCTTTATATAACCTAATTGGAACCGGTTCCAATCAAAAGACCCGAAGGTCAGAAACATGATCCCGCTCACGAAGAACGGGAGAGAAAAGGGGAGAAGAAAGCGATCAGCGGCGTGCGGTGGAGGCGCGTGCAATCAGCTCGCCGGAGAATTCGAGGTCTTTGACCGGTGCGGTGCTGCCCTGAATGCGCGTCACCAGCTGGCCGAGTGCTGCGACGCCCATTTCATAGGTCGGCTGCCTGAACGTGGTGATCCCAACGCCGGCAAGATCTGCCCACACCAGTTCGTCAAAACCTGACAGACCGATGTCCGGCCCCCAGGTGATATCCAGCCTGCGCAGGGCGCGTGACACCTGTAACGTCAGCGCTCCGTTCACACACATCACCGCTTTATGTTTGTCTGGATGGCGTGCGACAAAATCGCGCAGCAACGTCTCCAGCCCGTCCGTGTTGCTCAGCTCGATTTCGCCCTGTTCGGCGATACATTCTGGCGATTGCTGCATGCGCTGCAAAAAGGCGCGCAGGCGATCCAGGCGGGTATTGACGTTGGCGGGTTCGGTGACGAAAAGCACGGCTTCAAAGCCTTGTTGCAGAAGATGATCGGTCATCATCTGCGTGGCTTCGACGTTGTTCAGTGCAATCACGTCACAGGCAAAATCGGCGACTTTGCGGTCAATCAGCACCATCGGTAAATTGGCCTGTTGCAGCGTAGAGATCGCCGCTTCACGCATACCCACGGCGTTGACCACCATGCCATCCACGCGGTAGCTGCTGAGTAACTGCAGGTAATGCTTTTCCTGATCGAGCTCGTTATTGGTGTTGCAGACCAGCAACGTCAGCCCTTCCTGACGGCAGGCGGCTTCGACGCCGCGCATCACATCGACAGAATACGGATTCGTGATATCGGCGAGGATCAGCCCGATCAGACGTGTATGGCCGCTTTTCAGGCTGCGGGCCATCTGGCTGGGCTGATAATCCAGCAGGGAGATCGCCCGTCCGATGCGCTCTTTGAGATCATCGGACAGCAGGTGTTTTTCACCGTTGAGATAACGTGAAACGCTGGTTTTACCGGTTTTTGCTGCACTGGCAACGTCACGTATCGTAGCGCGAACCGCCGCGCCCGGTTCCTGTTTTTTGCTCACAACCTTTCTCCCCTCATGCATATTCCACGGAGACTAGCACAGAGTGTCGAAAGGCTGTAACCGCAAGTCAGCGCAAACCTTCGGCCGTGCGCACGGCGGAAACCGCCTGAGGCTTCGGTCTGCTGCTGAGCGTAAAGGCGGATATGATCGTCACCGCAAAGGCGATACCGCCGAGGATCAGATAGGTATCGCTGAACCCGATGCGGTCATACAGGCTGCCTGCGAAAGCAGAAAGGAAAATCGCCGCCAGCTGTTTGGCAAAGTTAAACCCAATCAGATAAATGGTCGCCGAGAACCGGACATCAAAAATCTGGGTGATGTATTTGAACACGCCGACCAGCAGGAACGGCACTTCCAGCGCATGCAGCATTTTCAGCACAATCACTTCGGCAGCCGTGGTGGCAAACGAAGAGCCGACGATGCGAATCGACATGATCGTCCCCGCCAGCAGCAGCGTATTTTTCGCGCCAATGCGGTTGATGATCCAGGGTGAGCAGAACATGATCAGCGCGTTGCACAATTCCCCGGCGGTGGTCACGTAGCCGAACATTTCCGTGCCCTGCTGCGGCGAGGAGAAGAAGGTTTTGAAGAAGGTGGCGAACTGCTGATCAAACACGTCGTAAACGCAGGCAACACCGACCACGTACAAAATCAACATCCACAGTTTGCGTTCTTTCAGCAGCAATGCCGCCGTTTTCAGCGAGAATTGCGGCTGATTGGCCCCGAGTTTGTCCATCACCTGCGCATTTTTGTTTTCCTGCGGGCGGGAAATCAGCAGCAATACCATCAGAATAACTGCCGCGCCGGAGCCCATCCAGAACACGATATCCGGGTTGATGTTAAATAATACGCCAGCGGTGGAAGCGCAAATCCCCCAGCCGAAACAACCGAACATACGCGCTTTGCCATATTCGAAAGCACTGCTGCGGCTGACCCTTTCGATATAGGCCTCGGTAGCCCCTGAACCGCCCGCGAAGACGAAGCCGATGTACGCACCGCCCAGGATTGCGCCCAGCACAATATTGATTTTCAGCAGAGGCGCAAACACGTAAATGAAGAACGGAGCAAACAGAAACAGCAGGACGGCGATGATCCACAACAGATGTTTTTTCAGGCCAAGTTTGTCAGAAATGATGCCGAAGAACGGCTGAAACAGAATGGCAAACAGCGACATGCTGGAAAACACGATGCCGGTTTCCGTTTTACTCAGGCCGATAACGTCTGACAGCCAGATCGGTAAAAACGGATAACAGGTCGCCATAATGAAGAAGTAGAGGAAGAAATAGCTGCCAAATATCCAGAAGTTAGTATTTTTTTTATAGAAGCAACGATCGGAAGTTTGTGTAGGGTTCATAGTGATTTCCTTGCCGAAACCATGAAAACCGGCACTGTCGTACCGGCGTTTTTTTGTTGTTATCTGATTTCTTCGAAGCCCAGAAGCAGAGCGCTTTCCGGATCCAGCACCGGCAGCGTCAGCCCGGCATTCGCCAGCCATTCACCGCTCAATGCCACAGAGGCATGCAGCCACGCCGGTTGCACCCGCATGGTGTGACCGCTGCCGCCACCCGCCAGCAGAGCCGGTTCGTCCAGCACCGTCACGCGATAGCGGGCATCGGTTTTCAGCCCCGGCACGCGTAACACACCGGGTAATGACCAGGTCGGCATCGCCAGCTGGCTGACCAGAAACACGGCGCGATCTTTGTTTTCGCTGACCACGCCGTTAATCAGCACCGTTTCATCCTGCGTATCCACGCGGTAGACGTCGCCGCTGTGCAGTAACGGGCGAAGCTGCTGATGAAGACGGGTGTATTTCGCAAAACCGGCGCGTTCGGCTTCGCCTTCTTTCACCGGATCCAGCTCAATGCCCATGTGGCCAAACAGCGCCGTCAGGCCGCGGAATTCAATGCTGTGCTGGCGCGACGTGGCATGGCACAGTTTGTTGCCGATGTGCGAGCCCATCACTTCCGGCGGGAAGAAATAGCTCATGCCGCGCTGAATTTTCTGCCGTTCCAGCGCATCGTTGTTGTCGGATGTCCAGAAACGGTGGCTGCGTTTGAGCACTTCAAAATCAATGCGGCCACCGCCGGACGCGCAGGATTCAAATTCAATCTGCGGGAAACGTTCGCCCAGCACGTCGAGCAGGCGGTAGAACTGCCGGGTTTGCGTGGTCAGCGCTGCGCGGCCTTCGTGGCCCGGCTGAACGATTTCTCGGTTCATATCCCACTTCACGTAATCCACAGCGTGTTCACCGAGCAGCCAACTCATGCGTTCCACCAGATAATCAAAGACCTGCGGATTGTTCAGATCGAGCACGAACTGATGGCGTCCGCTCGGTTGCTGATACCCCGGCAAGGCCAGCAGCCAGTCGGGATGGGCGCGGTATAAATCGGAATCCGGGTTAATCATCTCCGGCTCGACCCAGATACCAAATTCCATGCCGAGTTGTTTGACGTGGTCGATCACCGGTTTCAGGCCGTTCGGGTATTTCTTCTCATCGAGATACCAGTCACCCAGCGCGGCGCGGTCGTGGTCACGCCCTTTGAACCAGCCGTCGTCGATAATGAAGCGTTCAACGCCCAACGCGGCGGATTGTGTCGCCATCTGCATGATGTAGTCGGGATCGTGATCGAAATAAATCCCTTCCCAGGTATTGAGGTGCACCGGCCGCGGTTTGTCGCCGGGGAAACGCAAAATATCTTCACGCACGAAGCGGTGAAACTGCTGACTCATGCGGTTCAGCCCGGCAGCAGAATAGCTGGCGTACAACCACGGCGTTTCCAGCGTTTCACCCTGTTCAAGACGCTGTTCGCCCGGCAGATACAGCGCTTCGGCCTGAACCAGTCGGCGACCGTCGATTTTGATGTCGGCACGCAGGCGGTGGTTACCGCTCCAGCCGAGATGCATTCCCCAGACTTCGCCCTGTTCCTCGCTAAACCCCGGATGACCGATCATCATCGCCGGGAAATATTCGGAAGAGGTTTTCCCGCGGCGGTTCTCCTGAATGATGCCGCCGTGATCGAGCAGCGTGCGGTGCGGCTGGAACTCTTTGATCCAGCGGCCATGAAACGCCATCACTTCGGCGGCGCGCTCCGGCAGCGGCAGCGTGACGGCCAGCCGCGTCACCTGATAGGTGCCGGGTTTCAGGCTGGTCAGCGCATTGCGCATCTGCAACACGCCGCTGTCACCGAGGCGCAGTTCGCTGCGAAATTGCAAACCAGCGATGGCGTCTTCGGTGGTAATGATCAGCTGATTTCCCTGCTGTTTCACGTCCGTGGTATCGAATACCGGCGACCAGTCCAGCCCGTCGCGGTGGCCTTCCACGCCCGGCGTACCAAACGAGCCCCGGCCTGAATCGGCGCTGAAATTCACCGGTGCTTCCACATCAATACGGCCATTGGGTACGGCGCGGGCGAGGGAAATGACGTCGTCTGCCGAAAACTGGCTCAGGCGGTTTCCCCAGTAGAGGATTTCAGCGAACGGCGCACAACGGACGATCAGGCTGCTGTGTTCGCTGGTTAAATGGACGATCGGGTTTTCCATAGTGTCACTACTCCACAGGGTAATTTGCAGCGATAAAACGCTATCTGGTGGAGTAACTATTGATCCGAAACGTTTCGGATGGGAAATGTGATTGTGCAAATTTGTGATATAGGGTGGAAAAATAACCGAAAGGGGAATTATTGACGCGGTGGATGTGCGGTGACGCCCGCCTGCAATTCTGGTTGCCAGAGCACCTGCAAACCGCTCACCGGTTCGTTACGGATCAGTGCCATCGTCATGCCGGCGATTTGCAGGCCGACCGCTTCCCGGGTGCCCTGACGGATGGCGGTGACCGCCACGTCTGGCAGGCTGTCAGAGGGTAAACCGTCATAAATAATCAGTGATACGCCGCCGTTGAGCAGCAATCCGGCTTCGTACAACGCCAGCGCCGCGCCTTCACCGTGCATATTGCAGTCACAGACAATCGCCGTCGGCGGCAGCGGCAGGGCCAGCAATGCCTGCGTTGACTGATATCCGGCCCGGCGGCTTGGGCTGACTTTGTTCACGTACCCGTCGTAAAGCGGCAGTTTGTGGGTCAGAAGCCCGTCGAGATAGCCCTGATGACGCTGGCCGATAAACGACTGCTGATTATTTTCGCCGAGAAACGCGATGCGCTGATGCCCAAGCGCGGCGAGGTGATCGACCGCCATTTGCATGCCTGCGCGGTTATCGAAATCGAACCAGGCGTAATCCTGGGTCAGGCAACGGCTGCGTCCGAGCGCCAGAAACGGAAAGTTGCGCTGCTGCAAATCCAGCAGGCGCGGATCATCATCCAGCGTATGGGCGACCAGCATGGCGTCCACGCGTTTACTTTCAATCAGGCGTCGCCACGAAAACGTGCCCAGTTCATCCGGCACCAGCAGCAGATCAATTTCATATTTCGCGAGTTCGCGGGTGATACAGCCCACCATTTCGACAAAGGCTGAATTGCTTAACGGATGTGAAGTGAAGGGGAAAATGAGGCCAACGGCATCGATCTTGCCCATTTTTAACCGGCGGGCGAGGGTGTTGGGCCGGTAGCCGCGTAAATCCGCCGCTGCCTGTACCCGCGCTTTAGTGTCCGCTGAAACATCGTCGTAACCGTTCAGCGCACGGCTGACGGTGGTCACAGACAGACCGAGATCTTTCGCGATAGCTTTCAGAGACATACTGGCATCCGTTACGCAGGTGAGAACGCCAGAATAACACAGGATGCATAAAAACGGGGCCATCTGGCCCCGGCGTTATACGGCAGGTGAAGCCGTTACTGCAACGGGCTGAGGGTGATCTCAACGCGACGGTTCTGCGCTTTACCGGCTTCGGTGCTGTTGCTGGCAATCGGATTATCCGGGCCTGCACCGGTGGTACGAACGCGGCTGCCATCAACGCCCTGGGTGATCAACGCACTGCCGACGCCGTCAGCACGTTGCTGTGACAGCTTCATGTTGAGCGCGCGCGTGCCGGTGCTGTCGGTATAACCCACGACGTTCACGGCCGTTTTCGGATACTCTTTCAGTACCATCGCCACGCCGGTCAGCGTATTCGCGCCCGCCGGTTTCAGCGTGCTGCTGTTGGTATCGAAGGTCACGTTGTTTGGCATGTTCAGCACGATATTATCGCCCTGACGCGTCACGCTGACGCCGGTGCCTTTCATTTTGTCGCGCAGTTTAGATTCCTGCACATCCATGTAATAACCCGCGCCGCCGCCCAGCGCAGCACCTGCTGCGGCACCGATGAGGGCGCCTTTGCCGCGATCGTGTTTAGAAGATGAAAGCATCCCCACGCCTGCGCCCAGAGCTGCACCCAGCCCTGCGCCGATGCCGGATTTTCCTGCTTCTGATTCGCCGGTGTACGGATTGGTGGTACAGGCTGACAGGCCCATCGTGACGCAAAGTACGCCAGCAACCACAAGTAATCTTTTGCTCATCTTTTTTCCCTTTAAGGATGTTTTTTATTTAGAAACTGACCGCTGCATTATGACTGCCGGGTTTCTGGTAAGTTGCACAGAAAAAGGTGTCAAAACATAAACAAATGCAACGGGCGGACATCCGCCCTGCGGCGTTCTGGCGCCATTTATGCGCAATTTCGTGACGTTAAGCAGTAGGAGAATTCCGGTTATCCGTTTTTGTCTTTTAGGGGATTTTGGGAAATTATTCGAAAAGGGGCTGATGCCAGCGCAGAACCCAGGTCGGAAGACCGGTTCCGGGATGAACCGTGTCGTTGACCACTAAGAAATCTTCTTTGCGATAGAACGCCACGGCGCGGTGATTTTGCTGATAAACCTCGAGAAGCAAAAGCGGGTAATGTTTTTTGACCACGTCCATTAATTGCTGCGCGATGCCCTTACCGTACACGCGTTCATCCACAAACAGCGCGCCGATAAACTGCTGATTTAAGACGCCGATAAAGCCATTGATCCCACCGTCTTCGGCGGTAGAAACCCAGGTTTGGGCCTGTGGCAGAAACGTCTCGCGCACCATCGGCAAACTTTCGTACCAGTAAGACACCTCAATAAACGGGTGTGCCGCCACCGTACTGCGCAGCCACAGATGCATAATCGCTTCGGTGTCGGCAGGTACTGAGCGGCGGATCATGCGGGTTGATTTTTCGGATGACAGAAACAATAAGCCTGATGATCGTTCACCAGTCCGGCGGCCTGCATAAACGCGTAGCAGATGGTCGAACCGGTAAATTTGAACCCTTTCTTTTTCAGCGCTTTAGACAAGGCATCTGACACGGCAGTGGTTGCCGGTACGCCTTCAGGTCCGAGCGGATTATTGATGACCGGTTGATGATCAACAAAGCGCCAGATGAAGTCTGAAAAATCTTCGCCGCTGGCCTGCATGGCTAAATAAATCTGTGCATTCAGGATGATCGCTTTGATTTTTCCGCGATGGCGCACAATTCCGGCGTCAAGCACCAGGCGCTCAACATCCCCATCGGTCATTTTGGCAATGCGCACCGGATCGAAATGGTGGAAGTTCTGGCGGTAGTTTTCGCGCTTTCTCAGGATGGTGATCCACGAGAGCCCTGCCTGCTGGCCTTCGAGGCACAACATTTCAAACAGCTCACGGCCATCTTTGACCGGCACGCCCCATTCTTTATCGTGATATTCGAGATAAATCGGTTCTTTTGAAACCCAGCTACAACGGGTGGTCGCCATTCTTTTGTCCTTAGAAGAAGCCTGAATACGTCGGCCAGTGTGTGGCTTCTCGGATAACTCTGCAACGTCGCAATTTCTCATGCTCCGCCTTGACGCTGGTCGGATCTGAACAATATTTAAAGCCATTCATGACTCAATCCTTACATTTCAGGGATGAGAACCGCTCATTTTTTGAGGAAGCGACGACAATGACAGGCAGAAAAACCGCCGCATTACGGCTGACACAAAGCGCATTCGCCGTCGCGCTGTGCCTGGGTTTACAGGCTCGGGTGCAGGCTTACGATCAACTTTATGTCTTCGGCGACAGCCTGAGTGACACCGGCAATAATGGACGCTGGACCTTCGACAGCAGTTCGCATCCGCTTTATGACGAAATCCTCGCCAACAATATCGGCACGACGCTGACACCTTCTGCTAAGGGCGGCCTGAACTATGCCCAAGGCGGCGGCGTCGCGGTGCCGGGGCTGGATTCCGATGACACCACGCAGGAGCAGGTCAAAAGCTATCTGGCCTCGACCGGCGGCAAAGCCGATCCGAAAGGGCTGTATATTCACTGGATTGGCGGCAACGATCTGGCCGCCGCGGCGCTCAGCCTGAACCCGATCACGGCAGTGGAGATTGCCACCAACAGCGCCACGCAGGCGGCTTCTCAGGTCAATGATTTACTCAAAGCCGGAGCCGGAACGGTCGTGGTGCCGACGGTGCCCAATATCGGCCTGACGCCGGTGCTGATGGAAGGCGTGATTCAGGTCGGCTTGTTGCCGGTGCAGCAACAGGCGCTGGCAGCGGCCTATCAGTACCTGAATGCGCAAAACACACCGAATACGGATGCCCGCACCGAGGCGATTCACAACGCACTGGCGGCAGCGGCGGCGGAAGGCTCGGGGATCCCGCTGGTGCAGGACGTCCTCGCCAAAGGGCTGGCAGCGGCCTATGACGCGCTGAAAGACGTGGCGGGCGGCCTGACCGAGACGTACAACACCACCGAAGATATCGCGCTGGCCAGAACCGGCGGCAATATTGCACGCGTGGATATCAACGGGCTGTTCAATGAAGTGGTCGCCGATCCGGCGCTGTACGGTTTCGCAAATACTGCCGGGACCGCCTGTCCGGTGGGCACTTCAGCCTCAGAATGTACCTCCAGCCTGCCGGGTTTTGACGCCAGCAAAGCGTTTCTGTTCTCTGACCATTTCCACCCGACTCCGCAGGCACATGCGCTGATCGCCGAGTACATGCAGTCCGTGATCAACGGCCCGCTGGAGGTCACCGCGCTGAATCAGGGTTCGCTGGCGCTGGCGCGCAATACGCAGGGGTTGCTCGACAGCCGCTATCAGCAGTTACGCACGCAGGAGAATGACGCCGGGACTTTCGGTATGTTTGGCGGTTACGCCGGGCAAAGTGGCGACAGCAAAATCAATCCGTCGCTGGGCGAGGGCGATCTCACCTCTAACTCGCTCAATATCGGGATGGATTATCAGATGACCGATCGCTGGATGATGGGGCTGATGATTTCCGGTTCAGACGATAAACAGGATCCGACGGACCATTACAGCTACCGCACGCGCGGTTGGATGGCGACAGCCTTTACCGGCGTGAAAATCGCCGAAAATGGCTGGATCAACGGCGATGTGCATTACGGCTCGCTGAATTACGATGATATCAACCGCAGCATCAAACTCGGACCCACCACCCGTACCGAGCGCGGTGAAACGGACGGCAAACAGATTGGCGGACGCGTCACCGCTGGCTGGGATTTCCCGATTTTACCGGTGCTGAAAACCGGCCCGGTGGCGCAATACAGCTGGGATTACAGCAGCATTGAGGGATACAGCGAGAAGGGCAACAACAGTACCTCGATGCGCTTTGGTGATCAGACGTCTCACTCGCAAATCGGCGCGCTGGGCTGGCGCCTGAACGCAGATCTGGGGATCGTGAATCCGTATGCGCAGGTGACCTATGACCGTCAGTTTGGCGATGACACTTACACCGCCACCGGCGCGATCAAATCCACCCGCACACGCTTCAGCCGCACCACCGGCGAACAGGACAACGACTGGGTCGATATGACGGTCGGGGCGAATGTCCAGATAACCCACAGCGTCTCGGCTTTTGCGGCGATTTCCCAAACCACCGGCCTGGATTCCGGCGAACAAACGTCTTACAACGCCGGGATCAGTGCCCGGTTTTAACCACGAAAGGGGCACTCAGCCCCTTTTACTTTCCGAAAATGCGCGCCAAAACCTAAACACTCCCTCTCGGTAACGCTCACTCGCCTGATTCTGGCTGATTATCTTCCGTTCAGCGGGTATACTGTCGGACTCTCTTTAAACCCACTTTCTCGCGTGCGAATCCAACATGCAAAAGTTTGATACCAAGACATTTCAGGGCCTGATCCTGACACTGCAAGATTATTGGGCGCAGCAGGGCTGCACCATTGTTCAACCGCTGGATATGGAAGTCGGCGCGGGTACTTCGCATCCGATGACCAGCCTGCGCGCACTCGGCCCAGAGCCTTTTGCGGCAGCCTATGTTCAGCCTTCACGCCGTCCGACGGATGGCCGCTACGGCGAAAACCCAAACCGCCTGCAGCACTATTATCAGTTCCAGGTGATGATCAAACCTTCACCGGAAAACATTCAGGAGCTGTACCTCGGCTCGCTGAAAGAGCTGGGCCTCGACCCGCTGATCCACGATATTCGCTTCGTTGAAGACAACTGGGAAAACCCGACGCTCGGCGCCTGGGGTCTTGGCTGGGAAGTGTGGCTGAACGGCATGGAAGTGACGCAGTTCACTTACTTCCAGCAGGTCGGCGGCCTGGAATGTAAACCGGTGACCGGTGAAATTACTTACGGTCTGGAACGTCTGGCGATGTACATCCAGGGCGTAGACAGCGTTTACGATCTGGTCTGGAGCAACGGTCCGCTGGGCAAAACCACCTACGGCGATGTGTTCCATCAGAACGAAGTGGAGCAATCCACCTATAACTTCGAATACGCCGACGTTGATTTCCTGTTCTCCTGCTTCGAACAGCACGAGAAAGAAGCGCAAACCCTGCTGGCGCTTGAAAAGCCACTGGCGCTGCCTGCTTACGAGCGCATCCTGAAAGCGGCCCATTGCTTCAACCTGCTCGACGCGCGTAAAGCGATTTCTGTGACTGAACGTCAGCGCTACATTCTGCGCATCCGTACCCTGACTAAAGCGGTAGCTGAGGCGTATTACGCTTCCCGCGAAGTGCTGGGCTTCCCGATGTGCAAAAAGAACGAGAAGTGAGATAAGTCCATGACTGAAAAAACATTTCTGGTGGAAATCGGCACGGAAGAACTGCCACCGAAGGCTCTGCGCAGCCTTGCTGAATCTTTTGCAGCCAACCTGACTGCGGAGCTGGATGCGGCGAATCTGCCACACGGCGACGTAAAATGGTTTGCCGCGCCGCGCCGTCTGGCGCTGAAAGTCTCCGGTCTGCATGAATCTCAGGCTGACCGCGAAGTTGAAAAACGCGGCCCGGCTGTGGCGCAGGCGTTTGATGCCGAAGGCAAACCGAGCAAAGCCGCTGAAGGCTGGGCTCGCGGTTGCGGTATCACCGTTGATCAGGCCGATCGTCTGGTCACCGACAAAGGTGAATGGCTGGTGTACCGTGCGCACGTCAAAGGCGAAAGCGCGCAACAGCTGCTGCCTGCGATGATCGCAACGTCACTGTCCAAACTGCCTATTCCTAAGCTGATGCGCTGGGGCGATTCCGACGTGCAGTTTGTGCGTCCGGTTCACACCGTGACTCTGCTGTTAGGCGATGAACTGATCCCGGCGAAAATCCTCGGTATCGATTCTGCCCGCACGATCCGCGGTCACCGCTTCATGGGCGAACCTGAATTCACCCTCGACAACGCCGATCAGTATCCGCAAATTCTGCTGGAACGCGGCAAAGTCATTGCTGATTACGAACAGCGTAAAGCGCTGATCAAACAGGATGCGGAGAAAGCGGCGAAAGAGATTGGCGGCATCGCCGATCTGAGCGAAAGCCTGCTGGAAGAAGTGGCGTCTCTGGTGGAATGGCCGGTGGTGCTGACCGCGAAATTCGAAGAGAAATTCCTGGCGGTACCGGCTGAAGCGCTGGTTTACACCATGAAAGGCGACCAGAAGTATTTCCCGGTGTACGACGCTGCGGGCAAACTTCTGCCGAACTTCATCTTTGTGGCCAACATCGAATCGAAAGATCCGCAGCAAATCATTTCCGGTAACGAGAAAGTGGTGCGTCCGCGTCTGGCCGATGCCGAATTCTTCTTCAATACCGACCGCAAAAAACGTCTCGAAGATAACCTGCCGCGTCTGGAAACCGTATTGTTCCAGAAACAGCTGGGTACGCTGCGTGACAAAACCGACCGTATTCAGGCGCTGTCTGGCTGGATCGCCGATAAAATCGGTGCCAACGTTGAGAACGCCAAACGCGCGGGCCTGCTTTCAAAATGCGACCTGATGACCAACATGGTCTTCGAATTCACCGACACGCAGGGCGTGATGGGCATGCACTATGCGCGTCACGACGGCGAGCAGGAAGAAGTCGCGGTTGCGCTGAACGAACATTATCAGCCACGCTTTGCGGGCGACGAGTTGCCGGCTTCGCTGGTGGCCTGTGCCCTGGCTATCGCAGACAAGATGGACACCCTGGCCGGTATTTTCGGCATCGGTCAGCATCCTAAAGGCGACAAAGACCCGTTTGCACTGCGTCGTGCAGCGCTCGGTGTTCTGCGTATCATCGTTGAGAAAAACCTGTCACTCGATCTGCAAACCCTGACCGAAGAAGCGGTGCGCCTGTACGGCGACAAGCTGACTAACGCCAAGGTTGTCGATGAAGTGGTTGATTTCATGCTCGGTCGTTTCCGTGCGTGGTATCAGGAAGAAGGTCACGCGGTCGATACCATTCAGGCTGTGCTGGCACGTCGTCCGACCAAACCGGCAGATTTCGATGCCCGTGTGAAAGCCGTGAGTTACTTCCGTACGCTGGACGAAGCGGCAACGCTGGCTGCGGCCAACAAACGCGTATCCAACATTCTGGCGAAATCCACCGACGTTCTGCTGGATCACGTTCACGCGTCCGTGCTGAAAGAACCTGCTGAGCTGAAACTGGCGACGCATCTGGTGGTGCTGCGCGACAAGCTGGAACCACTGTTTGCTGCTGGTCAGTACAAAGAAGCGCTGGTGGAACTGGCTGCGCTGCGCGAAACCGTCGATACGTTCTTTGACACCGTCATGGTGATGGATGAGAACGAAGCAGTGCGTATCAACCGTCTGACATTGCTGTCTAAACTGCGGGAGTTGTTCCTGCAGGTCGCAGATATTTCGCTGCTTCAGTAAGACGGTGATTTTGTAAGTTAAGGTTGCGGGCGTCGGCCCACACCGACCAGAGGGAGAATAAACGTTCTCCCTCTGGACTCCACACTCTTTTCACTGCGCGCTACGCGATACCCTCATTTCAGGTGTCGGGCCTCACGTCCTGAACCCTTCATCCGGTGCCATTTTTAAGCACGCCAATCCACACCTTTTAAAAATAAAACCATTCTGCTTGGGAATTAAAAAGCCCCCGGCGTTGCTCCTGACCTTGAACTTCAACGTTAAGTTGAATTTAACGTTTTTACAGGCTTTTTTAAAAAGCGTTCTCCCCCCAATTGTTCTATCCTATAACCCGCATGGAATGCACAGCATCGGCAGGGAACTGGCCGGAAGAAGAACATTGAAATCAGGAGTCAGGACTCATGGCTGTAGGGATCAGAAGCGGTGCATTTTCTCGCTGGCTGGCGCCGTTTATCGCACTGCTGGTCGTTTTCCAGCTCACGGCATGTGGCGATAAAGAACCGGAACAACGCAAAGCCTTTATCGATTATTTGCAAAATACCGTGATGCGCAGCGGGCAAAACCTGCCATCGCTGAGCGAAGATCAGAAACAACGTTTTGGTAATTACGCGAATGACTACGGCATTATTTTGTCATTCTCCCGTCAGATGAAAGGCGCTGTCGATGGCAGCTTCGTGCCAGTGGTCAACGCAATCGGTCAGGTGCGCACACCGCAGGATTACATGACGCAACGCGGTGCGCTGCAACAGGCGGCCGGTACGCTGAGCCTGCTCAATGCACAGCTGCGTGACTCGAAAGTGAAAGCCGATACCGCGATGGCTGCACTGAAACAGCCGGACGATCTGAAAGCGGTTTACAGCCAGGTGTACAGCACCGTAGTGACGCAACCCGCTAACGTGCTGACCCCGCTGGTGCCTGCGCTGCAAAGCTTCACGCAGGATATCGTCTCTGTCGGTGATTACCTGCAACAGCAGGGCGCTCAGGTGGCATTCGCCAACGGCGGCGTGCAGTTCCCGACGCAGCAGCAGGCGACGCAGTACAACACCATGATGTCGAATCTGGTGGGCAAACAGCAGACATTGCTTGAGGCGCAGAAAGTCGCGCAGGGCGATTTCAGCCGCTAAGCCGGTTAAAAACGATTTATGTTAAGCCACGCGATGTCTGCGTGGCTTTTTTATTATCTGAAGCGAATGCAATCAGGTGAATCAGATCTCCATCACAAATTAACACAATAATATAAAAATGAATTCTGTGGATTCATCCACAATTAGCCTGTTGCGTTAAATCCTTATTTATGAAAATGACGTTATTCGTGTGATCTTGGTTGGATTTTATTATCGCCATGACAGTTTTTATAATGTCGGTCACAAATCCTTGCCGGTTTGATTAAATCCATTTCAAAGAATATGCTCATGAAAGTGAATTATCATCGATAAAATAAGGATGAGTTATGTCGTCATTAATGGCTTTTTTCGAACGTGAAAGTATTGCGATATATTCCTCCGCTGAAAACTGGTCTGAGGCGATAGATTTATCGATGGGAAATCTTCTGCAAAGAAAATATATTACGCCGGACTATATTCAGGCGATTAAAGAGACTACCCGTGAAATCGGCCCTTATTATTTGCTTGCCCCCGGCATTGCTATGCCCCATGCAAGGCCGGAGTGCGGTGCGCTAGGTACGGCGCTGAGCCTGACGTTGCTGCGCGAAGGCGTCAGCTTTGATGCTGAAAGCCCGCCGGTTCGCTTGCTTATCGGATTAGCCGCGAAAGATTCTGATTCACATATTGAGGCAATTCAGGCGTTAAGTGAAATGCTTTGCGAAGATGAAGTTATTGATGAATTACTCAATGCAAATAATTCAGAGGAATTAATTAATATCATTCAGCGTTATTAGTTTTATCCTAACATCACACAGGATTTTAATATGGCTAATAAATCTATGCGCGCCAGAGTGCAGGCTTTTGGCGGCTTTCTGACGGCAATGGTTATTCCTAATATAGGCGCATTTATTGCCTGGGGTTTTATTACCGCGTTATTTATACCCACCGGATGGACCCCTGACCCGCACTTCGGTCAGCTTGTCGGCCCGATGATCACCTATTTATTGCCGCTGATGATTGGCTCAACCGGCGGCCATTTAATTGGCGGAAAGCGCGGTGCGGTAATGGGCGGAATCGGCACCATAGGCGTCATTGTCGGGGCCGATATTCCGATGTTCATCGGTGCAATGGTGATGGGGCCGCTGGGGGGATATGTCATCAAAGTCGTCGATAAGGCGCTCGAGAAGCGCATTCCTGCGGGCTTTGAAATGGTCATCAATAATTTCTCCCTCGGCATTCTCGGCATGTTGCTGTGCCTGCTGGCCTATGAAGTGATCGGCCCGGCGGTAATGGCCGCCAATAACGTGGTGAAAGAGGGCATTGAGGCGCTGGTGGCGACCGGTTATCTGCCGCTGCTGTCAGTGATTAATGAACCGGCCAAAGTGCTGTTTCTGAATAATGCGATAGATCAGGGCGTTTACTATCCGCTGGGCATGCAGGACACCGCCGTCGCCGGAAAATCGATTTATTTCATGGTGGCCTCCAATCCCGGCCCCGGTCTGGGCATTTTGCTGGCGTTTTCCCTGTTCGGCAAAGGGCTGAGTAAGAAGTCAGCACCCGGCGCGATGATCATTCATTTCCTCGGTGGCATCCACGAACTGTATTTCCCGTATGTGCTGATGAAACCGCTGATGATTATCGCCATGATTGCGGGCGGCATGACCGGCATTTATGTCTTCGAACTGTTTGGCACGGGGCTGGTGGCGGGGCCAAGCCCTGGCTCTATCTTTGCCTATCTGGCGCTGACGCCGCGCGGGGGCTTTCTGGGAACCTGCGCCGGCGTGCTGGCCGGTACTGTCGTCTCTTTTGTCGTCGCCTCGGCCATCCTGAAACTGGATAAATCGCCTGCGGAAGACACGTTTGCGGATTCTCAGGCTGCCAGTAAAAGGCGTAAAGCTGAAGGTAAAAATGCGGTGCAGCCGGTCACCGGCGATATCCGTCTGATAGCGTTTGTCTGTGATGCGGGAATGGGATCGAGTGCGATGGGCGCGACAACGTTTCGCAAAAAGCTGCAAAAAGCCGGTTATGAAATCGAAGTGAAGCACTACTCCATCGAAAACATTCCGGCCGACGCTGACATTATTGTCACCCATGCCAGCCTCGAAGGCCGTGCGCAGCGGGTGACCGATCAGCCATTGATTCTGATAAAAAACTATCTCGGCGACCCGGCGCTTGATGCGTTGTTTGCCGATATCACTTCCCCGCTTCAGCAAGGAGCAACAGCATGAAAACCAACGTCGCCGCCATTTACGGAAAAAAAGATGTGAGACTGCGTGAGTTTGAATTGCCCGACATCACGGATGACGAATTGCTGGTGAGCGTCGTCTCGGACAGCGTTTGCCTCTCGACGTATAAAGCGGCATTGCTGGGCGGCGAACATAAACGTGTGCCGGAGGATATCGCCGAACATCCGGCCATCACGGGGCACGAATGTGCGGGTGTGATTGTGCAGGTGGGCAAAAATCTCAGAAACCGGTTTGAAGTGGGGAAACGCTTCGTGCTGCAACCGGCGATGGGGCTGCCAAGCGGCTATTCCGCTGGCTACAGCTACGAAACTTTTGGCGGCAATGCGACGTACATGATCATCCCGAAACTGGCTATCGATATGGGCTGTGTTCTGCCGTACGAAAGCCGCTATTTTGCCGCTGCGTCGCTCGCCGAGCCGATGTGCTGCATTATCGGCGCGTATCACGCCAGTTATCACACCACGCAATATGTGTATGAGCATCAGATGGGCATCAAAGCGGGGGGAAATCTGGCGCTGCTGGCGTGCGCGGGGCCGATGGGCATCGGCGCGATTGATTATGCGATCAACGGCGACGTGCGCCCGGCGCGAATTGTGGTGGTGGATATCGACGAGCAACGGCTGGCGCGCGCAGAACAGCTTTTACCTGTGGCGATGGCGGCAGAAAAAGGCATCGAGCTGGTGTATATCAACAGCAAAACGTTGCCAGATCCGGTGGCGGCTTTGCGCCAAATGACCGGCGGCGCAGGCTTTGATGATGTATTTGTGTACGCGGCGGTGGCGGAAGTGATTGAACTGGGGGATGCGCTGCTGGGCGAAGACGGTTGCCTGAACTTCTTTGCCGGGCCGACCGACAAAAACTTCAGCGTTCCCTTCAATTTCTACAACGTTCACTACGGTTCGACGCATATTGTCGGCACGTCCGGCGGCTCGACCGGCGATATGGAAGAGGCGCTGGCGCTGACGGCGGCCGGTCGTATTCAGCCATCCTATATGATCACGCATATCGGCGGTCTGGATGCCGTTCCCGACACGGTGCTCAATCTGCCGCATATTCCTGGCGGTAAAAAGCTTATTTATAACGGCATTTCCCTGCCGCTGACCGCCATTGACGATTTTGCAGAATTAGGCAAAACCGATCCGCTGTTTGCCCGGCTGGCGCAGGAGGTCGCACCGACGCACGGCGTCTGGAATGAACAGGCGGAACGCGTACTGCTCAGCCACTTTGGTGTTTCCACCGGGCTGTAATATCATCGATTCTCCTCATTAAAAACGATGGTTAAGGGAAGGATGACTGGATTAACTGAAGATCAGGTGCTGGAGACGCTTTCCGCCCGGACGAACCTCAATGATTTTCTGAATGCCGCGAACGCTATTTTACTCAGCGGCATTAAACAGTTCCTTCCTCATCTCTTCATCAATAATGACGAGGATATTCGCGAATTTGCCGTCAGGCCGTTGCTCGCCAAATCAGGCCCGCTCGACAGCATAGATGTTTCCCTGCGGCTGATTTATGCCCTGGGGAAAATCAAAAAATCCGTCTATGCCGATATTTTGCTGTTTTCTCAACTGGATGAGCATCTCAACGCGCAGGCGGGGATCGTCGAATTTCATGACGACACCGCGTATGAATTCGTTAAAAACTTACGTTGCGTAACGGATAACCCGCTGATGTTTCAGTCGATTGAGAAAATGAAATATGCCGGTTTTGAGATCTTCAATACTGCGCGCTATGGCGGTCTGGTGAAAACGGCGTTGTCGCTGGCCGTGACGGATTTACTCAAGGAACTGACCTATGAACGTGACGCTGACCATTAACGGGCTGATCACGCAGGCGTTTTTCCCACAGCACGATATCGGGCAGTTACATCTTCCCCTTTTACAGCGTTTTTCCGCGCAACAACGTCAGTTACATCGCCCGCTGATTGTGTTTCTGGTGGCTCCGCCCGGAACCGGTAAATCGACGCTTTCGGCGTTCTGGCAAACGCTTTCCACGGAGACGGCAGGATTAGTGCCGGTCCAGACCTTGCCGATGGACGGTTTCCATCGCCGCAATGCCTGGCTGGACGCGCATCAATTACGTCAGAAAAAAGGCGCCGCAGAGACATTTGATGTGGATAAATTGCGCGATGCCCTGATCGACTTACGCACGCCGGGCAGTCGCTGGCCGGAGTACAGCCGGACGCTTCATGAACCGGTCGAAGACGCGATTCATGTCACCGCGCCGGTGCTGATTGTGGAAGGAAACTGGCTGTTGCTCAAAGATGAAGGCTGGCGGGAACTGGCCTCATATTGCGATCTGAGTATTTTTATTCATGCCAGCCCGGACGACCTTCGCGGGCGGCTGATCGACCGTAAAATTCGGGGCGGCCTTACGCCGCAGCAGGCCGGTGATTTTTATGCTGCCACTGACGGGCCGAATGTGACGCGGGTGCTGGAAGACAGCAGGCGGGCGGACATCATGCTGGAGATGACGTCAGACGGCAGCTATCACGTGCAGGTTTATAAAAAATGACAATTTTTAGCCTGCAAAGCCGGTGGAATTCCTCTACTTTTGAAGGCAACTGTCCCTTTTTCCCGTATTCACTTTAAGGATGTTTAATGAAACGTCAGACGATGACTTTGCTGGCTTCCCTGATACTGGCTCCGACGCTGGCAACGGCTGCCGACAGCGCAACCGCCGATTTCACCCCTGCACAGCAGGCTGCTATTGGTAAAATTGCAGCGGATTACCTGCTGCAACACCCGGAAATTCTGGTGCAGGTCAGCCAGAAGCTTCAGGCGCAGCAGGCCGATCAGCAGCAGGAACAAACCCTGAGCGCGGTGCTGGCAAACGCCAAAACCCTGACCAGCGATCCGGCGACGCCAAGCTATGGCCCGAAAGACGCGAAAGTCGCGTTTGTCGAATTCTTCGATTATCAGTGCCTGTACTGTAGCCGTATGGCACCGGTGGTTGAACAGACCGTGAAAGCGAACCCGAATGTGCGTTTCGTCTTCAAAGAGTGGCCAATCTTCGGTGACCGCTGGAAACCTTCCATCACCGCCGCTGAAACCGGTATGGCCGTGTGGAAAGAGAAGGGCGCGCGGGCGTATTTCGATTATCACAACAGCATTTACCGCACCGGTCATGATGAAGGCAAACTGACCGATGCGGATATCGCAGGCGCAGTGAAAGCGGCAAAAGCCACACTGCCGACCGAGGCACAACGTAAAGCCACGCACGAAGCCATCGCCGCTAACGACGAACTGGCCCGTACGCTGGGCTTCAGCGGCACGCCAGGTTTTGTCGTGATGCCAGTCAGCGGTGCCACCGCAGAAAACACCACCGTGCTGCCAGGCGCTGTATCTGCCGACGATTTACAGGCAGCCATTGTGAAGGCGCAGGGCGGGAAGTAAGACATTAACCCCGGCGTCGCAAGGCGTCGGGTTTTCCCGCACTGACATTAATTAAAAAATGAACGGCTACTTCTGGCTATAACCCCGAAAGGCACCTCTTTAAATGATGCCTTTTTGGGTAAAAGTGACCCGGGTCGCCTCATTTAAATCCATATCTTTCATTAATTCAGGAAGTACCCAGATGACTTCCTGAAATTCTTCGTTGAACGTAATATTACGATTTCCACTTACACAGTCGAATATAAGATAAATCATGTAAATTTCTTCGGTCGTGCCATCGGGGTAAGTTTTTATTCGGGTATCATCACGAAAAGCCCATGGCTTAATGTCAGTGATAATAAGTTCTTCTCCTAACTCTTCCATGATTTCGCGCCTGAGAGCGAGTTCAATGGTTTCGTCAGGTTCTAGCCCTCCGCCAGGCAGAGCCCATTGCCCAGGAAAAACCCCGCGATCATTGGCCATTTTACAAAGTAGAAACTCTCCTTCATTTTGTATTACAGGGCACACAATTATTCTCTGGCGCATTATTTCTCCTTAATAACATTGCTTTTTGAAAAACTTTATCAGAAAAGATGTCTGTTTCATCAGGAAATTCTTCTGGCCGGACTCCATGTATTTCGTCGTTATGGAGATAAATCAGTGAATATTCCACGGGGTAATATATGCCTCATATTGTGTTTTGCTGATACATTCAGCCTTAAACATAAAATTAATAAAGATGTAATCCTCAAGGTGGGAGCGTTCCATTACCAGATTGAATCCCTTATCCACCCATGACTTTATAATTAGCGCGCGCTGTATCATGAAATTAAGCTGGATAAGATAACCATAGTTTGCCGTATCATCGAAAAGATAAGGAAGGAGAGAATGGTGAACGCTTTTTTCGTCTATAGCGATTGTATGCGAATCTTCCTTAAACAAACACGCAGATAACCTCTTCAGAAAGGTGCTTTTCCCTACTCCCCCCCCTGTAATTTTCTTTCAACACCCCTCCCGTAAACTCATTTCTGCGCGGTTCGGACACGTCTGAATGCTTTTTAAGCGAAATACACAAGTTCGTCGAAAAATACTTTGTGACGAATATCACGTTTTAATGATAAAGACTCGTTAAAAAATGGTGACTCAAGTCACATTTTTAGCGGTGGCAAGCTTAAATTATCGCCACTGTAGCCGGGTTACAGGGTGTTTTTGTGATGGCGATCACCAAAAGGCAGGGGGTGGTGAGGGTATACGTGTGATCTGCGTCACGGGATGTCGGGTGGGTACGCGGGGCCTATAATCACGTGGTAGAGTCCGCCTCGCAGACAGCAATTCGACGGACGGATTTTTAAAGCAGTGGCACAAAAACCGAATTAACCGTCACCGATAATTAACTGATATCACGCGCTCTATTGTCAGCGCGTATCAATAGGGGTGCGTTTTATGTTTTCACCAGACGTTAAGATCAAAGTTCAAAACTTTGGTCGCTTCCTGAGTAACATGGTAATGCCCAACATCGGCGCGTTTATCGCCTGGGGTATCATTACGGCTCTGTTCATTCCAACCGGCTGGATCCCAAATGAGACGCTAGCGAAACTGGTTGGCCCGATGATCACTTATCTCCTGCCACTGCTCATCGGTTACACCGGTGGTCGTCTGGTCGGCGGTGATCGCGGTGGTGTGGTCGGTGCAATCACCGTGATGGGTGTGATCGTCGGTGCGGATATGCCGATGTTCCTCGGTGCGATGATTGGTGGCCCGCTGGGCGGCTGGTGTATCAAACGCTTTGACCGTTGGGTTGACGGTAAAATCAAAAGCGGCTTCGAGATGCTGGTTAACAACTTCTCAGCCGGTATTATCGGTATGCTGCTGGCAATCCTCGCCTTCCTGGCGATCGGTCCGCTGGTAGAAGCGCTGTCTAAAGTGCTGGCTGCCGGCGTGCACATCATGGTTATTCATAACCTGTTGCCACTGGCCTCTATCTTTGTTGAACCGGCGAAAATTCTGTTCCTCAACAACGCCATCAACCACGGTATCTTCTCTCCGCTGGGTATCCAGCAGGCGACTGAAACCGGTAAATCTATCTTCTTCCTGATCGAAGCGAACCCAGGTCCGGGTATGGGCGTCCTGATGGCGTACATGTTCTTCGGTCGTGGCAGCGCGAAGCAATCTGCTGGCGGCGCGGCAATCATCCACTTCCTGGGTGGTATCCACGAAATTTATTTCCCATACGTTCTGATGAATCCACGTCTGCTGCTGGCGGTTATCCTGGGTGGTATGACTGGCGTGTTCACCCTGACGCTGCTGAACGGCGGTCTTGTTTCTCCGGCATCTCCGGGTTCTATCCTGGCGGTTCTGGCGATGACGCCAAAAGGCGCGTACTTCGCTAACATCGCGGCTATCGTGGCAGCCTTTGCGGTATCCTTCGTGGTTTCTGCGCTGCTGCTGAAAACCACCAAAGCGAAAGACGGTGACGATCTGGACGAAGCAACCCGTCGCATGCAGGACATGAAAGCCGAATCTAAAGGCGGCAAACCTTCAGCGACTGGCGTAGCGGGCGACCTGTCTACCGTACGTAAAATCATCGTAGCCTGTGACGCCGGTATGGGTTCAAGCGCAATGGGTGCCGGTGTGCTGCGCAAAAAAGTGCAGGATGCGGGGCTGACCAATATCAGCGTCACCAACAGCGCCATCAACAATTTACCTGATGACGTGGATCTGGTGATTACCCACCGTGACCTGACTGAACGCGCTATGCGTCAGGTGCCGCACGCTCAGCACATTTCGCTGACCAACTTCCTCGACAGCGGCCTGTACACTGATCTGACTTCCCGTCTGGTGGAAGTGAACAAAGCCAGCCAGTACAAAGAGAAAGTGACCACCACGCTCGGCGACAGCATCGTGGCTGACCATGACAACGAAAACCTGTTCCGCATGAGCGAAAGCAACATCTTCCTCGGCCTGCAGGCGACCACAAAAGAAGAAGCGATTCGCTTTGCCGGTGAGCAACTGGTGAAAGGCGGGTATGTTCAGGCAGAATATGTTGAAGCGATGCTGGCCCGTGAGCAGCTGACCTCCACGTATCTGGGCGAATCTATCGCGGTACCACACGGCACCATCGAAGCGAAAGATCGCGTACTGAAAACCGGCATCGTGTTCTGCCAGTATCCGGCGGGTATCCGCTGGGGCGATGATGAAGATGATGCCGCGCGTCTGGTTATCGGTATCGCCGCACGCAATAATGAGCACATCAACGTGATCACCAAACTGACCACTGCGCTCGACGAAGATGGCGTCATCGACCGTCTGGCAAACACCACCAGCGTTGACGAAGTGCTGAGCATTCTGCGCGGTTAAGCCTTAAGTATAAGCAGTCACAGAGCGTCACTCAGCGGGTCTTACGAGACCCGCTTGTTGATTCGGAGCCGGGCGGCTCCCCAGCTTTACCTACTTATAGCCCCCGATTTGAAGGAAATATTATGAAAGCACTACATTTTGGCGCAGGTAACATTGGCCGCGGTTTTATCGGTAAATTGCTGGCAGATGCCGGTATCGAACTGACTTTTGCCGATGTCAGCCCCGTGCTGCTGGACGCGCTGAACAGCCGTAAAGGTTATGACGTACACGTGGTCGGCGAACAGGCCACCGTTGAGACGGTCAGCAACGTCAGCGCAGTCAACAGCGCCGGCCAGGAAGCGATTAATCTGATCGCTGAAGTTGATCTGATGACCACCGCCGTCGGCCCGACCGTGCTGGAAAAAATCGCGCCAAACGTCGCCAAAGGTCTGGTGCTGCGTCACCAGCAGGGCAACGAAAAGCCGCTGAACATCATCGCCTGTGAAAACATGGTGCGCGGTACCAGCCAGTTCAAACAGCACGTCTTCAATGCGTTGCCGGAAGAAGAAAAAGCCTGGGTGGAAGCGCATATCGGCTTTGTCGATTCCGCTGTAGACCGCATCGTTCCGCCAGCCGCAGCCGGCACCACCGATCCGCTGGAAGTGACGGTGGAAACCTTCAGCGAATGGATTGTCGATAAAACCCAGTTCAAAGGTGCATTGCCGGACATCGGCGGTATGGAACTGACCGACAACCTGATGGCGTTCGTCGAACGTAAATTGTTCACGCTTAACACCGGGCATGCCATCACCGCATACCTCGGTCAGCAGGCAGGCCATGCGACGATTCGTGATGCCATTCTGGATGAGAAAGTGCGTCTGATTGTGCGCGGTGCAATGGAAGAAAGCGGTGAAGTGCTGATCCGCCGTTACGGTTTTGACCCGGAAAAACACTTCGCTTACATCGAAAAAATTCTGACTCGTTTTGAAAATCCGTATCTGCACGATGACGTGGAGCGCGTTGGCCGTCAGCCACTGCGTAAACTGAGCGCGGGCGATCGTCTGATCAAACCGTTGCTGGGCACGCAGGAATATCGCCTGCCACACAATAACCTGGTTATCGGGATTGCCGCTGCGATGCGTTACCGCAGCGAGCAGGATCCGCAGGCGAAAGAGCTGACCGAATTGCTGGAGAAAGTGGGGCCGAAAGCTGCCCTTGCTCAGATTTCCGGGCTGCCGGAAGAGGGCGAAGTGGTCGCCGAAGCAGTAAAAATCTACGAATCCATGCACTAATACTGCGTTCGTTTTGATTTCGCCAATACCAGGCAAAGAAAGCCCTGTCGGGCAGGCAGTGACTGCCCGACACGTGCGTTTCAGGGATGACGCCAAGGGCGTTAAAAGTATCCGTTCTTTATCGCAAGAAAGCCCAATGGAAAAAGCTCAGGCATTTGAAAACCGTGTTCTTGAGAAGCTCAATGCGGGTAAAACCGTACGCAGCTTTTTGATGACCTCCGTAGAATTGCTGGCCGAAGCGCTGGATATTCTGGTGGTGCAGGTTTTCCGTAAGGACGATTACGCGGTGAAATACGCCGTTGAACCCCTGCTGACCGGCACCGGCCCGCTGGGCGATCTCTCCGTGCGTCTTAAACTGATTTACGCGCTGGGGGTGATCAGCCGTCATGAGTATGAAGATGCGGAATTACTGATGGCGCTGCGTGAAGAGCTGAATTACGACGGCGAAGAGTACCGTTTTACCGATGATGAAATACTCGGTCCGTTTGGGGAATTGCACTGTGTGACGGAACTGCCGCCCGCCCCCACGTTCCTGAAACCGGGCGAAGCCGACGAATCGCTGATCGCCATGCAACGCCAGCGTTACCAGCAAATCGTCCGCTCAACCATGGTGCTTTCTGTCACCGGGCTTATCGCCCATATCAGTAATCAGCAGCCCTCAAGACTTTCGCCCGTTCAGAAGTAATTTCCTCAGATCATGGCATGGCGCACTTCGCCCACCAGCAACCACAGCGCGGTTAAGGCCATCATGCCGCCCATGATCGTATTGAACATTTTCAGTTTCCATTCCACACGTAACGCCTGACGTAACCTGTCACCCATCACCACCCACACCAGAATGCACGGCAGATTGATCAGCGCGAAGCCGACACAAATCAGCAGCGTATGATGCAGCATATTGCCGTCCGGCGGCGTGAACAGAATCGCCACGTTGGTTGCCATCAGCCAGGCCTTCGGGTTCACCGCCTGAAATAACGCGCCGCTGAGCAGGTTCATCGGCTGTTGTTTTTCGCCTTCTTTTGGCGAACCTGAACGGTAAATTTTCCACGACAGCCAGAAAAGATAGGCGCAACCCACGGCCGCCATCGGCAGGCGTACCGCGTTCATCCAGCTGAGTAAGATCGCCAGCATGGAGGTCATCAGCGCGCACTGCACCACGCAGCCCAGCGTGATACCGACCATCATGGGCACACTGCGACGCAGCCCGAAATTCACCCCGGAGGCCGCCAGCAACAGATTGTTCGGGCCGGGCGTAATAGACATCACGGTGACGTAACTGACAAAAGCGGTATCGATCATTTTATGTTCCTGCATCCCCTGTTTTCCAGATAACCAGAGTAAACAGTGAACAGCAAAGGTAACAGAGCCAGAAATACGCTATTGTCAGGGTTACAGATTGCGTAAATACACACTGTGCCCATCACTTTTCACGGAACTGACACCATGACTGACACCGCGGATTTCAGCGACACCCGTTACAACCAGCTGGCGGAACAACTGGCGGACGCCATCCGCCGTGGCACGCTCGCACCGGGCAGCCGTTTGCCTTCCGTGCGGCGCAGCGCGCAAACCTGGTCGGTCAGCATCAATACGGTGGTTGCGGCGTACCGGCGGCTGGAAGATCGCGGGTTTATCGAGGCGAGGCCGCAGTCCGGATTCTATGTTCGCGCCGCGTTGCCGGGGCTGAACCCTGCGCCGCACGTACAGCCGCAGACGCCTGCCGCCGAACCGGCAGATGAAGTGCTGGATTTGATCGACAAAGTGTTCGCCGCGCAAATTGACCCGACGTACACCAATCTTTCGCTGGCCTGCCCGCAATCCAATGACTTTTATCCTGGCGGAAAACTGGGGCGCATTATGTCGTCTTTGCTGCGCCGTCAGCCCAATCTGATCGGCCAATATGCGCTGCCGCCGGGGCATCCGCCGCTGCGACAGCAAATTGCCCGCCGTGCGCTGACGCTGGGTATGATATTAGAACCGACCGACATCACCATTACCCACGGCTGTATGGAAGCGTTACAGCTGGCGCTGCGCGTCACCACCAAGCCGGGCGACAGCGTGGGGCTGGAAACGCCGACCTATTTTTATCTGCTGCCGTTGCTTGCCAGCCTCGGGCTGAAAGCGGTGGAAATCCCGACCGATCCGCAAACGGGCCTTTCGCTGGATGTCCTCGACATGCTGCTCACCGAAAAGCGCCTGAACGCGGTGATCGCCATGCCGACGGCGCAAAATCCGCTGGGCTTTACCATGCCGCTCGCCGCGAAAAAACGGCTGGCGCGGATGATGAACGATCATCAGGTACCATTGATAGAAGACGGGTTATACGCGGAAATTCAGTTCGGCGCGACGCTCTCTCCGGCGGTGAAATCCTTTGATCGCGATGGCTGGATCCTGTTCTGCACCAGTTTTACGAAAACCCTGGCGCCGGATTTTCGTATCGGCTGGATGGAAGGCGGGCGTTTTGCCGCGAAGCTGCATAAGCTGAAAGCGGTGTCGTCGATGGCTGAATCTGCGCTGCTCTCGCAAACGCTGACGGCATTTCTCGAATCCGGCGGTTACGACCATCACCTGCGCGCCTTACGCCGGCGCTATGCCTCACAGGTCGAGCAGGCACGCGCGCTGATTGCTCAGCATTTCCCACAGGGAACGCGTGCGACGCAACCGTCGGGCGGTTTTGTTATTTGGGTGGATTTCCCGCCTGGCGTGAATTGCGTAACCTTATTCCGCCAATTGCTGGAAGATAAAATCTGCATGACGCCGGGGCAACTCTATTCGCCGAGCGGGCGTTATATCAACGGCCTGCGGTTATCCTGCTGCTATGTCTTCGACACACGTTATATTTCGGCGATGATCCGCATTGGTCAGCGCGCCTGTGAGATGTGCGGTTTGCCGCCGGGGCTGGAAGTCACAGGAACGGATTCATTCCCTGATAAATAATATTAATTTTTGAAAAACTGATGTTTCCGGGATGGATCAGTTCTTCAACGCTGCTTCCGGCAGAAACAGGATGTCCGGTTAAATGGGGATCGCTGTTGAAGGTAAAGAGGAAGCAGAACTTAGCGCTGTCGCGGTATTTAGCTTCGCCGAGAAACAGTTGCTGAAACGCTTTCTCGGCATTGAAGGCATGTATGCTACGCACAAGATAGATACCCGGTTTGGCCGCGACGCCGCGACGGTCATAATTTGGCCGGGCCATAAAACAACGGCTGTTGATAATCTGGGGGAAGGTTTGCGCAGACGTGTAATGAATATAAAGCGGTTTTCCATTGAACATGCCGTTGTTTAAATGCATTTCCAGACGGTGATCGCGGCTGAATGTTGGGTTCATGATGTCTCTTTCCATGAGGTAGAATGATGGCGCACACCTTAATCTGATATGCCGATGCAAACATCCTGAAAGTATTAAGAGGAAAATGTATGCCCCACAAATCGAGCATCTCGCGCATCGGGCTGTTACACTTACCCCAATTGTTCACTACACGAATTGGTCACCATGAAAGAAATTGAAAAAGCCGAGATCAAGCGTCTCAGCGACATGCTTGATGCACTGAATCACAAAGACCCGGCCGTTATTCAGCAGGGGAATTCTGAGCTGATTGCCAAACATGAAGAAGAGAAAGAAAAGCTGGCCGCCGAGATTGCGCGTCTGAAAGATGTGCGTGTGAAAAAACTCAGCACCGAAGCGCAGAAACTGGAAAAGCTGTTCAGCCGTGAAATCACCAAGAAAGAACAGGCTGATATGGGCACGCTGAAGAAAACCGTACGCGGTATCGTGGTGGTTCACCCGATGACTGCACTGGGCCGCGAAATGGGCCTGAAAGTCGTGACCGGTTTCGCCAAAAAAGAATTTTAATGTCACGCCAACCCTCCCCCTTCACAGGGGAGGGTGCTATAAATCACTTCCCTTGCGCACCAAACAATCTGCGTCCAAAATCCTCAATCTTGCGATTAATCAGCCGCATTTGCATCGTTTTGCTCCAGCTGGCCGAAATCCCCGCAGCAGACATCAGACGACGATACTGTTCTTCATCGAACGGCATAGAAAATGCGATGGAAATCGCTTCAGCGACCGACACCTCGCTGTTGCGGGTCATCAGTTCCAGAGGCCTGTCGCCACTGACATTTCCGGTCGCCACGACGCGATACAACCAACCGCAGCGGCCGCTGTCTTGCAGTAACGGCGACAGATTTTTGCAGTCGAAAAAATGGTTCAGCTTGTAGCAGGGCGAGCGGGGTTGCGTAACCTGAATCAGCGCGTCGCCCCAGCGAAAAATATCGCCGATAAAGACATTTTCTTCCGTCATGCCCAGCGTGGAAAGGTTCTCGCCGAACGCGGGCGGATGAAAGCGCTCTTCATCCTCGGGAAATTGCTGACGCAGCCAGGCGTAATGCTCGCGGGGAAAGTGGCACAGCGCGCGGTCAGTGCCCCCGTGGTAAGACGTTTCAGCCTGCTGATCGCCTTCCAGACCCAGCGACGTTAATGCCATGCCGCCGTTGACCTGACGTTTGGCAATCGCGCTGGGGGAATAGCCGGGATACTGCTCAATAGCACCAATATAAACGTCGGGATAATGCATAAGGTCTCCGCCACTCATCAGTCGTTGAGCTCAGCATAACCTGCATTAGAGGGTGTGAGTAGGAAGAATCATCCGGCGCGCCGTCGGGGAGACGCACGCCGGATGAAAGGGAATATCAGAACGTTTCCCAGTTTTCCTGGCTGGATTTATTCTGCACTGGCGGTAACGTCGGGCGACGCAGGGTATTGGCGGCAGGTGCGTGCTGCATGTTGCGGTTATCAGCGAGACGGAATACGGATACTGCCTGCGTCAGCGTGGCAGCCTGATCTTCGAGCGAATCGGCGGCGGCAGAGGATTGCTCAACCAGCGCGGCGTTCTGTTGAGTGGTGCTGTCCATCTCGACAATCGCCTGTGATATCTGCGCTATACCCCGGCTTTGCTCGTCAGACGCCGAGGCAATCTCACCCATAATATCGCGCACGTGAGAAACCGATTTCACGATGTCCTGCATGGTGCGGCCGGTGTTTTCCACCAGCTTCGCGCCGGTATTCACACGCTCAACCGACTCAGCAATCAGCCCTTCAATTTCCTTCGCGGCCTGCGCACTGCGTTGTGCCAGCGTACGAACTTCAGAAGCCACGACCGAGAATCCGCGTCCCTGCTCTCCGGCGCGCGCAGCTTCTACTGCGGCGTTCAGCGCAAGAATGTTGGTCTGGAAGGCAATACCGTTGATGACCGACGTAATTTCGGCAATGCGCTTAGAACTGCCGGAAATCTGCTGCATGGTATCGACCACGTCGCTGACCTGTTTGCCGCCGAGCGTGGCGGTCCCGGACGCTTCACTGGCGAGTTTGCTGGCGTGATGGGCGTTATCGGCATTCTGTTTCACCGTTGCGCTCAGCTGTTCCATACTGGCTGCCGTTTCTTCCACGGCGGCTGCCTGTTGTTCCGTACGGGAAGACAAATCGGTATTCCCCGCCGCGATTTCTGCGGCAGCGTGGGAAACCTGCGTCACACCCGAGCGGATCTCATAAATCATGGTGCTGAGATTCTGGCTCATCGCCGAAACCGCATTCATCAGCATACCCAGTTCGTCGCGGCGCGCCGTCGGATGGGCTGCCGTCAAATCGCCCTTGGCAATCAGCTCGGCGGTCTTCAGCGTATCGCGCAGCGGCTGGGTGATCTGGCGGGTAATGCGCCATGCGATCAGAATACCGGCCAGCAGGACGACGAGCGTGATCACCATCATCATCATTTGCGCGCGGCTGATATCGAGGTGCGTGTTCGCCAGTTCATTTTTGAAGATTTTTGCTACCAGCGTATTCATCTCACTGGCTTTGACTGACAGCAACTGCGAGTTCTTCTGCTCATCTTCATACGCGGGCATATAAGCGACGACGTGGCTTTTATAATTCGCCAGCGCACTCATCAGCGGAGCCAGAGTGGCCTGCTGGTTGGGCAGTAACAGGGCATTCAGTTTTTTTGCATTTGCCTGGGTTTCATCAATGGCTTTGAGCAGCGTGGCTTCGGATTCTTTATCCATGTTCAGCAGCAGGCCGCGCACGTAATAACGCACGCTGATAAGCTTCTGAACCACTTCTGCCAGAGACAGACGGATTGACGGATCGGCATCTTCCACGCGAAGCTGATCCTGTAAACGTGTTACCACGGCTTCGGTTTCGGAAAGATTCCAGCTGGCACGCACGGCGTCTTTTCTGTCAACGGCCTGTTTAAAGGCGTTTTGTGCCTGCTGATATTCGCGGATTTTTACCGGTACCTGATCGAGATTTGCCTGGCTGGTGGCGTCCCATTCAAGCTTGCCTTTTGACTGAGCGATCAGCTGTGAAAGTGCGTCGATTTTCTCCTGATTTTGCTGGAGATACGTCGGTTCATATTTCAGCTGATACAGCGTGCGGCTCAGGCGGGCGTCATTCAGCAATGCATTCATCTGATTACTGAAATCCACTTTTTCAGCGCGCTGGCTGATGTCATTTAATTTGACCATGCCCGCCACGGTGATCACGGCGGCGATCACTAACACTAACCCAAACCCCAGACCCAGTTTCGTACCGACTCTGAGATTATTCATCCACTGCGAAAGACCCGTGCCGTTACCCATAATCGTTCTCCGTAAAACATCCCTGCCAAAGTTGGCGGCTTTGTTACGCCTTTGTGAAGAATCTATCGGTAGATTTGGCGGTAAACTTAATAGGATCTGCGATGTATTTTTGATTAATGCGAGCGGTGTCTGAAAAGGGGGGGAACCAGGCGGATAATTCGCTGTAAAACAGTGATCAGAGTAACGTTTTTAGCAGAATAAGCAGGGCATAAAAAAGGCGGGTCACAGACCCGCCATTGGCGAAAACATCGTGCCCGTTAAGGGCGGCAGGGCGAAATTATTTCGCTTCAGCCAGACGTTTTGCAGCTTCGTCCCAGTTCACCACATCCCAGAAAGCTTTGATGTAGTCAGGGCGTTTGTTCTGATATTTCAGGTAGTAAGCGTGTTCCCAAACGTCCAGACCCAGCAGCGGGTAACCGGATGCGCCGGAAACGGCTTCGCCCATCAGCGGGCTGTCCTGGTTAGCAGTAGAAACAACGGCCAGTTTGCCGTCTTTCAGAACCAGCCACGCCCAGCCGGAGCCGAAACGAGTGGTTGCTGCTTTTTCAAACGTTTCTTTGAAAGCGTCAACGCTGCCGAAATCGCGTTCGATAGCAGATTTCAGTTCGCCCTGCAGGGTGGTGCCGGTTTTCAGGCCTTTCCAGAACAGGCTGTGGTTAGCGTGGCCACCTGCGTTGTTACGCAGTGCAACTTTCTTATCCGCAGGGACTTTGTCCAGGTTTGCGATCAGCTCTTCAACAGAAAGTTTTGCCAGTTCTGGCAGGCTTTCCAGTGCAGCGTTCGCGTTGTTCACGTAAGCCTGGTGGTGTTTAGAGTGATGGATTTCCATCGTCTCTTTGTCGAAATGCGGCTCGAGTGCGTCGTATGCGTAAGGCAGTGATGGCAGTGAATAACTCATGTTCATCGTCTCCATAGTGTAGGGCGGCACCGTCATTGTGAGCACCGCGTAATCAGTCGGATCATTATAGTTAATTAAATGATATTGAAAATGATTATCTATGCTCCACCCTTTGTACGGGTACTCGTAAGCGCCTGTTATACGGGGCTTAGAACCAGATAACCGCAAACAATCCTAAATTGTCTAAAGGCACGTGAAGCTTAAAGCGTTAACGCAGTCTTTGCGGATGCGTATACACCGTCGCCCGGCCCGGTTTGCTGAAACCGACCAGCGTCAGGTGACATTTTTCGGCGACTTCGACCGCGAGTGTGGTGGCGGCGGAGACGGCGAACAGAATTTCGATGCCGCACATCGCGGCTTTCTGCACCATTTCATAGCTGGCGCGGCTGGAAACCAGCGCCGCGCCGGATGTCCAGTCATTCTGTTTTGCGCGCATACCCAGCATTTTATCCAGCGCCACGTGACGGCCTACGTCTTCACAGCCACCCAGTAATTCGCCCTGCGAGGTTATCCACGCGGCAGCGTGGGTACAGCCGGTCAGCTGGCCGATTTCCTGCACGGATTTCAGCTGATTCAGCGCGTTATCCAGATTCGCCAGCGCAAAGGTCTGGGTAAACGGCAGCGGCGCGAGCGGGCGGAACAGGTCACCCAGTTGTTCGATGCCGCAAACGCCGCAGCCGGTGCGCCCCGCCATGGCGCGGCGGCGCTCTTTCAGCCCGGCGAAACGGCGGCTCGATAACTCGATATTCACTTCTATCCCGTTACAGGTGGGTGTCACTTCCATCCCGAAAATGTCACCGGGGGATTCAATGATCCCTTCTGACAGCGAAAAGCCCAGCGCAAAGGCTTCCAGATCTTTTGGCGAGGCCATCATCACCACGTGCGAGATGCCGTTATAGACCAGCGCAACGGGCACTTCCTGAGCAATCCAGTCATCTTTGGGCTCATCAAGATGTGCGCGCTGCATCACCGTTTTTTGGCTCGCTCCGATGATCTGAGTCACTTTTTTATCATCTTTTTTGCCCAGTTCGTTTACTTGATGGACATCCATTAGCAATAACCTTATAAACATTCCGGCTACATAAGCCGTACAAACTGTCAGGACTTTAGGCCTTAATTTTACCGCTTACGCCACTGCGGCGGAAAGCGGCAATTTGAAAAGCAATGTGTTAACAAATGATGGGAAGGAGTCTTTCATGCAAGTCAGCAGAAGACAATTATTCAAAATATGTGCGGGCGGTATGGCCGGCACAACAGCGGCATTATTGGGGTTTGCCCCGACAATCGCGCTGGCGGAAACCCGCCAATATAAACTGCTTCGCTCGCGTGAAACCCGCAACAACTGCACCTACTGTTCAGTCGGTTGCGGGATGCTGATTTACAGCCAGGGCGACGGCGCGAAAAACGTCACTGAAAATATCTTCCACGTAGAGGGTGACGCCGATCATCCGGTCAGTCGTGGCTCCTTGTGCCCGAAAGGCGCAGGCGTGCTGGATTACATCCACAGCGAAGGCCGTCTGAGGTATCCGGAATATCGCGCGCCCGGTTCTGATCAATGGCAGCGCATCTCATGGGATGAGGCGATTTCCCGTATCGCCCGCCTGATGAAAGATGACCGCGACGCCAACTTCGTCGAGAAAAATGACAATAACGTCACGGTTAACCGCTGGCTGACCACCGGCATGCTCTGTTCGTCTGCGGCCAGTAACGAAACCGGCCTGCTGGATCAGAAATTCACCCGTGCGCTGGGCATGGTGGCGATCGACTGCCAGGCGCGTCTGTGCCACGGCCCGACCGTTGCGGCGTTAGCGCCGTCATTTGGTCGCGGTGCGATGACCAACAACTGGGTCGATATCAAAAACGCCAACGTCATTCTGATTATGGGCGGAAACGCCGCAGAAGCGCACCCGGTCGGGTTCAAATGGGTGATTGAGGCGAAAACCAAAAATAACGCCAAAGTCATCGTCGTCGATCCGCGTTTCAACCGCAGCGCCGCCGTGGCCGATATCTATGCGCCAATCCGCGCCGGTTCCGACACCGCGTTCCTGCTGGGGATGATCAACTACCTGATCACGCACAATAAAATTCAGACTGAATACGTCCGTGAATACACCAACGCCAGCCTGCTGGTGCGTGAAGACTATGAATTTAACGACGGGCTGTTCAGTGGATTTGATGCGGCGAAAAAATCCTACAACAAAGAAAGCTGGCATTATCAGCTCGATGAGAAAGGCTTCGCGAAACAAGACAAAACCCTGCAGGACCCGCGCTGTGTCTGGAATCTGCTGAAAGAGCACGTTTCCCGCTACACGCCGGAACTGGTAGAGCGTCTGTGCGGCACTTCGAAAGAAGATTTCCTGCTGATCAGTTCCATTCTGGCGGAAACCTGCGCGCGCGATAAAACCTCGACCATTCTGTATGCGCTGGGCTGGACGCACCACACCGGCGGCGCGCAAATCATCCGTTGTGCGGCGATGATCCAGCTGCTGCTCGGCAACATTGGTATGCCGGGCGGTGGCGTCAATGCGCTGCGCGGTCACTCCAATATTCAGGGCTACACCGACCTCGGTTTGCTGTCGCTGAACCTGCCGGGCTATATGCCTCTGCCGTCAGAAAAACAGACCAATTTCACCGATTACCTGCAACAGATCACGCCAGCGCCGCTGGTGGACGGGCAGGTCAATTTCTGGAAAAACACGCCGAACTTCTTCGTCAGTATGATGAAAAGCTTCTGGGGCGATCACGCCACGGCAGAGAACGACTGGGGCTTTGACTGGCTGCCGAAATGGGACAAAAGCTACGACGTGATGCAGCAAGCCGAGCTGATGACGCAAGGCAAACTGAACGGTTATATCGTGCAGGGCTTCAACCCGCTGGCCGCGTTCCCGGACAAAAACAAATCCTCGCGTGCGCTCTCAAAACTGAAATACATGGTGGTGATCGACCCGCTGGTGACGGAATCCTCCAACTTCTGGCAAAACCACGGCGCAATGAACGACGTGCAGACCGCCGATATTCAGACCGAAGTGTTCCGCCTGCCGTCTTCCTGTTTTGCTGAAGAAAACGGCTCGATCGTCAACTCCGGCCGCTGGCTGCAATGGCACTTCCAGGCGTCTGAGCCGCCGGGTGAAGCGCTGCACGACGGCAAAATCATCGCACGCCTGTTCATGAAACTGCGCGAGCTGTACCGGCAGGAAGGCGGTGCCAATCCGCTGCCGGTGATGAATATGGCGTGGGATTATCAGGATCCGCTCGACCCGCTGCCGGAAGAAATTGCCCGCGAAGCCAACGGCAAAGCGCTGGCCGATATCCATGACGATCAGGGCAATGTGCTGGCGAAAAAAGGCCAGCAGATTTCGACCTTTGCGCATCTGAAAAACGACGGCAGCACCGCCAGTTTCTGCTGGATTTACGCCGGCAGCTGGACCGAAGCCGGTAACCAGATGGCGCGCCGCGATAACGCCGATCCTTCCGGCCTGGGCTGTACGTCCGGCTGGGCGTGGTGCTGGCCGCTCAACCGCCGCATTCTGTATAACCGCGCCTCCGCCGACCCGCAGGGGCAGCCGTGGGATCCAAAACGCGAAATCATCCGCTGGGATGGTGCGAAATGGATTGGTTTTGACGTGCCGGATTACAGCGCTGCTGCGCCGGGTTCCGGCGTCGGACCGTTCATCATGCAACAGGAAGGCGTCGGGCGGTTATTCGCCACCGACAAAATGGCTGACGGCCCGTTCCCTGAGCATTACGAACCGATCGAATCGCCGATTGGCACTAATCCGCTGCATCCTTCGGTGATTTCGAATCCGGTGGCGCGTATTTTTGCCAGCGATCTGCCGAATATGGGCACCGCCAAAGATTTCCCGTATGTGGCGACCACCTATTCGATCACCGAATTGTTCCGCCACTGGACCAAACACGCGTTGCTGAATGCCATCGCGCAGCCTGAGCAATTTATCGAGATCGGCGAAGGTCTGGCCGCCTCGAAAGGCATTGCGCAAGGCGACGAGGTGAAAGTCTCCTCGAAGCGCGGATTCATTGTGGCGAAAGCCGTGGTGACCAAACGCATCCGGCCTCTGACCATCGACGGCAAGCACGTCGATACCATTGGCATTCCTTGCCACTGGGGTTTTGAAGGCGCGACGCGTAAGGGCTATTTAGCCAACACGCTGACGCCGTCAGTCGGTGACGCTAACTCGCAAACGCCGGAGTTCAAGGCGTTCCTGGTTAACGTGGAAAAGGTCTAACGGAGGCGAATTATGGCAATGCAATCTCAGGACATACTTCGTAAGTCCGCAACCAACGGGTTTACGCCAGCGCCGCGTGCCCGCGATCATCAGCAGGAAGTGGCGAAACTCATCGACGTCACCACCTGCATCGGCTGTAAAGGCTGTCAGGTCGCCTGTTCCGAATGGAACGACCTGCGCGATGACGTCGGGATTAATACCGGCGTGTACGACAACCCGATGGATCTCAGCGCGAAATCCTGGACGGTGATGCGTTTCTCGGAAGTGGAACAAAACGGCAAGCTGGAATGGCTTATCCGCAAAGACGGCTGCATGCACTGCGCCGATCCGGGCTGTCTGAAAGCCTGCCCGGCGGAAGGCGCGATTTTGCAGTACGCCAACGGCATCGTCGATTTTCAGTCTGAACATTGCATCGGCTGTGGTTACTGCATCGCCGGTTGCCCGTTCAACATTCCGCGCATCAACAAACACGACAACCGTGCCTACAAATGCACGCTGTGCGTTGACCGTGTGAGTGTCGGCCAGGAACCGGCCTGTGTGAAAACCTGCCCGACCGGCGCGATCCATTTTGGCACCAAAACCGCGATGCAGGATTTAGCCGCAGAACGCGTCAGCGAGCTGAAAGGCCGCGGATTTGAGCACGCCGGTTTGTACGATCCGCAGGGCGTTGGCGGCACGCACGTGATGTACGTGCTGCATCACGCCGACAATCCGCAGCTGTATCACGGCCTGCCAAAAGATCCGGCGATAAGCGCAGCAGTCACTTTGTGGAAAGGTGTCTGGAAACCGCTGGCGGCGGTGGGCTTCGCGGTGACCTTTGCGGCAGCGGCCTTTCACTTCCTCGGCGTGGGACCGAATTACGTCAAAGAGGAAGAGCACGCCGAAGAGGATAAACATGACGATGAGGAGAAACGGCCATGAAAAAAGAGAAGTTAATCCAGCGCTATAACCTGGTGGAACGCCTCAATCACTGGATCGTGGCGTTCTGTTTTGTGACGCTGGCGCTCAGCGGTATCGGCTTCTTTTTCCCGTCGTTTAACTGGCTGATGAACGTGTACGGCACCCCGCAACTGGCGCGCATTCTCCATCCGTTTTTCGGCGTGGTGATGTTCGTCTCTTTTCTCGGCATGTTCTTCCGTTACTGGAAGCACAATTTGCCGGAAAAAGACGACCTCGTGTGGGCGAAAAATATCGATAAAGTGCTGACCAACCATGAAGTCGGCGACACCGGTCGCTATAACTTCGGCCAGAAATGCGTGTTCTGGGCGGCGATCGGTTGCCTGGTACTGCTGATGGCCAGCGGCGTGATCATCTGGCGTCCGTGGTTTGCGGATTATTTCCCGATACCGCTGATCCGTCTGGCGCTGCTGGTGCATTCCGTGGCCGGTATCGGGCTGATTCTGGTGATCATCATGCACGTTTACGCGGCGACCTGGGCGAAAGGGTCGATTTCGGCGATGACCGGCGGCAAAGTGCCGGTGTCATGGGCGAAGTATCACCATCCGCGCTGGTACCGTCAGGTGCGCGATGAAGAGCAGAAAAAAGAACAAGACGAGAGGAAAGCCGGATGAGCATCCAGATAGTTGCACAGGACTTGCTGGCTGACGGTAAAAAAACGGCGGGGGACATCCCGCCGGTACTGTTCGCTAACCTGAAAACGCTCTACCAGAACCGCGCCGGTCGTCTGAAAAAACTGGCAGAAGACAGCCCGCTCGACGGGTATCTGAACTTTGCGGCGTCAATTTGCGATGCGCAGCAGCAGGTGCTTGAGACGTTCCCGCTCGACATCAGTCTGAGTGACGAATTGCAAAAAGCCGCCGGTAAACCGCCGCTCGATTGCAGCCTGTTTCCGCGTACGCCGCACTGGCTGATGCTGCTGGACGCGCTGATTGCTGTCCTGAAGCCGGACGCTTCTGAGCCGGTACGCGCGGTGCTGGAAAGCCTTGAGCAGTCCCCGAACCTTCAGCGTGAAATGATGGCGACAGAACTGCTTTGCCAGGATTTCAAACACGTTCCGGCCGATCACGCCCCCTTTATCTGGGCCGCGTTATCCCTGTACTGGGCGCAGATGGCGGCACAATTGCGTGGCGTCGGGCGTGCGGATTACGGCGAGAACCGTCAGTTCTGCCCGGTTTGCGGCAGCATTCCTGTGTCTGCGGTGATCACGGCCAGCGGTCTGCGCTATCTGCACTGCAATCTGTGCGAAAGCGAATGGCATGTGGTGCGGGCAAAATGCAGCAACTGTGACGAGATGCAACATCTCAACCTGTGGTCCATCGACGATGAACAGGCAACGGTAAAAGCCGAAGCCTGCGATGACTGCGGCGCCTATCTGAAACTGATTTATCAGGATAAAGATCCGCAGGCAGACGCCGTGGCAGATGACCTCGCCACGCTGTTGCTCGACGACCGCATGGAAGACAAAGGTTTTTCCGGCAGCGGCATTAACCCGTTCCTGTTTCCCGCACAATAACCTGTAAAACTGGCCGCCGTGACTGGTAAACCCCGGCACGGCTGCTAGCTTTAAATAAGGTTCCGGCGAAATCGAGGAGGGTCTGATGAAGTTGATCGGCAGTTACACCAGCCCGTATGTACGTAAAATCTCGGTGATGTTGCTGGAAAAAGGCATCCCGTTTGATTTCATTAATGACACGCCGCACGAACCGGGCTGCAAAATCACGCAGTTTAATCCCCTTGGAAAAGTCCCCGCACTGGTCACCGACGAGGGTGAAATTTTTTATGATTCCCCGATCATTGCGCAGTTCATCGAGCTGATGAACGTTGCGCCCACGCTGTTGCCGTGGCAGCCGCTGGAAGCTCTGCGGGTGAAGCAAATTGAAGCGCTGGCCGATGGTGTGACCGACGCCGCCGTGGCGTTAGTGCTGGAAGGCCGTCGCGATGCCGATAAACGTAACGAAGCCTGGGTGTTGCGTCAGCGGGAAAAGCTGCTGCGCGGGCTGGATGCGCTGGAAAAACTCGCCGAAAAACGCACGCTGCTCAACTCGGAAAGCCTGAACGTCGCCGATATCGCGGTGGCCTGTTCTCTGGGCTACATCAACTTTCGCCGTATCGCGCCCGGCTGGTGCGTTGAGCGTCCTGAGCTGATAAAACTGGTTGAGCGCCTGTTCCAGCGCGAGAGTTTTGCGCGCACGACGCCACCCGGAAGCGGTAACGCCAACTTTATCGCAAAAAAGGTGTGAGGCCGCTCGAAGAGTTCTCTTTACATCCCGCGGGTTAACCAACCACTGCCTAAACTTTATGCAGCGCTCTGCTATTACCTGCTGCATAAAGGAGTTCCATCATGGCTTATGATAAAAATCCTCATGCCGTCAAACCGGAAGAATACGGTTTCCCGCTCAAACTCAAAAAACAATACGACAACTTCATTGGCGGTGAATGGGTCGCGCCGGTAAAAAATGAGTATTACGACAACCTGACGCCGGTGACCGGCGAAGTGCTGTGCAAAGTCGCCAGTTCCAGCACTGACGACGTCGATCTGGCGCTGGACGCCGCCCATAAAGCCAAAGACGACTGGGGCAAAATGCCGGTACAGCAACGGGCAAACCTGCTGCTGAAAGTCGCCGATCGTATGGAACAAAACCTCGAACTGCTGGCAAACGCCGAAACCTGGGATAACGGTAAACCGATCCGCGAAACCAGCGGCGCAGATGTGCCGTTAGCCATCGACCACTTCCGCTATTTCGCCTCCTGCGTGCGTGCGCAGGAAGGCGGTATCAGCGAAATCGACAGCGACACCGTCGCCTATCATTTCCACGAACCGCTGGGCGTGGTGGCGCAAATCATCCCGTGGAACTTCCCGCTGCTGATGGCCTGCTGGAAAATGGCGCCGGCGCTGGCGGCCGGGAACTGCATCGTGCTCAAACCGGCCAAACTGACGCCGCTTTCCGTCTTGCTGCTGATGGAAATGGTGCAGGACATTCTGCCTGCGGGCGTGATCAACGTGGTTAACGGCGCGGGCGGCGAAATCGGTGAATATCTGGCGACGTCCAAACGCATCGCCAAAGTGGCGTTTACCGGTTCGACCGAAGTCGGCCAGCAAATTGCCGGATACGCGGCGCAAAACCTGATCCCGGCAACGCTGGAACTGGGCGGTAAATCCCCGAATATCTTCTTTGCGGATGTGATGGACAAAGAAGACGAATTCTTCGATAAAGCGCTGGAAGGCTTCGCGCTGTTTGCCTTCAATCAGGGCGAAGTCTGTACCTGCCCGAGCCGCGCGCTGGTGCAGGAATCCATTTATGAACGCTTTATGGAACGCGCCATTAAACGCGTCGAAGCCATTAAAACCGGTAATCCGTTAGACATGGAAACGCAGATGGGCGCGCAGGTGTCTGCCGGGCAGATGAAAACCATTCTGGATTACATCGAAATCGGTAAAAAAGAGGGCGCGGAAGTGCTGACCGGCGGCGCGAAGAAAAAACTCGAAGGCTCGCTGAACGAGGGTTATTACCTGCAACCGACCATTTTGCTGGGTAAAAACAATATGCGTGTTTTCCAGGAAGAAATCTTCGGACCGGTGCTGGCGGTGACGACGTTTAAAGATATGGATGAGGCGCTGCAAATCGCCAACGATACAGCGTATGGATTAGGGGCGGGCGTCTGGAGCCGCGATGGCAACGTGGCGTACCACATGGGGCGCAACATTCAGGCGGGCCGCGTCTGGACCAACTGCTATCACGCCTATCCGGCGCATGCGGCGTTCGGCGGTTACAAACAGTCCGGTCTCGGGCGGGAAACTCACAAAATGATGCTGGATCACTACCAGCAAACCAAATGCCTGCTGGTGAGTTATTCGAGTAAACCGATGGGACTTTTCTAAGTTTTAACGGGGCTATTTTGCCCTGGTATTTTGAACCCGGACTGTACTCAGAATCCTCACGTACCTAGTGTACGCTCCGGTTCTTCCGTGCAGTCCGTGTCCACACTCCCTGCGCCAATAACGCCCCGGCACCGGCGTTGTTGGCATTTTTTACATCACACTACGCTGTTCGTCGGCAGCACTACCTGACGGCTGCGCAGGAAAACCACCACCAGCGCCAGCCAGGCGAGGCCGCTTATCAGGTTGAACAGGTTAAACATCCCCGCACCGCCTTCGACGTAAGCCACTTTCGCCAGCTCAATCCCGACCGTGAAAATCATCATGCTGATGACGCCCATCGCGGCAGAAACTGTGCCTTTGCTCATGTCGCTGGAAAACAGCGTCAGACGGTACAAACCGGCATTCGCCACGCCAATCCCGAACGCGTACAGGCTCAGACCGGCGGTCATCCACAGGTACGCATGCGCGGAAAACAGTGTCGCCGCGGCTGCAATCATCAGGCCAATCACCATCGGCCCTGCGCCCAGTTTGATCAAATAATCCACCGTGCGCTTACCGCTCAGGCGCGCCAGTGTAACGTTACCGACGATCAGCGCGCCGAAAATCGGCACCTGCAACAGACCGTAATCGTAGGTCGAAAGACCTTCACCGCTGATCAAAATCACCGGCGACTGCGCAATCCACGTCAGCAGCGGCAGGCTGGCAAAACCAATCGCCAGCGCGCCACACACGAACTGACGGTTCTTCAGCACGTGTTTATAATCGCGCAGCAGGCTTGGCATGGAGAAAGGTTCGCCGAGGCGGGACGCTGTTTCAGGCATCGATTTCCACAACCCCCACAGCGCGATGGCTGCGAGTGCGGCGAAAATCACAAACATCGACTGCCAGGGAGCGACGTGGATCAGCGCCGCACCGGCCAGCGGCCCGAGCAACGGCGCAATCAGCGCGACGTTCGCCATCATGGCGGTGATTTTAATACACACCGATTCCTCGAAGGATTCCTGTATCGCGGCGTAACCCACGGCCCCGATAAAGCACAGGCTAATGCCCTGCAGGAAACGCATCACCATAAACTGCTCAATGTTTTGTACAAACAAAATAGCCAGACAGGTGATGATGAAGAAGATGACGCCAGTGAGCATCACCGGACGACGCCCGCGGCGGTCGGACAGCGGCCCGAGCAGCCATTGCAGGAACATGCCGCCCGCCAGATAAGCCGTCATGGAGGTCGGCACCCACTCTTCTCCGGCATTGAAATTCGCCACCACGGCCAGCATGCCGGGTTGGATCATATCGTTGCCGATATAAGTGGCGAACTCAAAAAGCACCAGACAAAGAGGGAACAAAAGCGCCTGCCGACCCAGAAGGGACGCAGTATTTGGAGAATTATGCATTTTTAGTTATTTCACAGACGTAAGGCTAATCGGTTGAAAATTAGCAGAAAATAAGAGACTGTCCGGGCGGGTTTCGCAAGCGAGGCAGTAATACTGGCTATTTTGCCGATTATTTGAGCGTAACGCAATCACCGGATTCACGTTCAGCACAATCTGAGAATGATACTTTTGCCTTGTTAGCCCTCTCAAAGCTGGCTAGGCTGCAAACAACACATCAACAGGAAGGAATTTGCAGGTAATGAGCGAAAAAATAAGCTGGATAGATAATCTGCGCGCGCTCGCCTGCATGATGGTGGTGATGGTTCACGCCAGCACGTCACTGGTGGTCAATTTCGCTGTGGTGCATACCGCGGAATGGACGGTGGCTAACCTGCTCAATTCGGCTTCGCGTGTCTGTGTGCCGCTGTTCTTTATGATTTCCGGCGCATTGTTTTTCGGCGAAAAGAGCGCGCAAAAACGGCATTTTCTGCGCGTCACGTTATGCCTGCTGTTCTACAGCGCCGTCTCGCTGATTTATATTCTCACGATGACAAAAATTGGATTTTGGCCGTCTCTGCGACTGATCCTCGAAAAACCGGTGTTTTATCATCTTTGGTTCTTCTACGCGATCATCGTGATTTACCTGCTTTCCCCGCTGATTAACGTTAAAGCCGTCTCCGGAAAATATCTGCTGATCGCCGGGCTTCTGCTCGGCGTTCTGGCGAACCCGCAACTTCCGGCCATCACGTGGCAAAAAATCCACCTCCTGCCGCTGGATTTGTACATCAGCGGCGATACTTTCTATTACGTGCTCTATGCCCTGATGGGGCGCGCCCTCAGCCAGCTGCATACCGAAAAAACGCCGGTCACCCTGGCGGCCAGCGGCATGTTCATACTCAGCACGCTGGCGGTTGCCACGGGCACTTACCGGCAAATGCAGATTAACCAGAATTTCGCCGACACGTTTTACGTCTACAGCGGCCCGCTGGTCTTTATCTCCGCCATCTCGCTGTTTATCATTTTCAAAAATGCGCTGACCCACCGCATCCTGCCGGGATTTGTGCTGATCTCCCGCCATTCGCTGGCCATTTACGGCTTTCATGCCCTGATCATCATTGGCCTGCGCAGCCTGCATCTCGATTTCCCGCACTATCCGCTGCTGAATATCGCGTACCTGTTTATCTGCGGCCTGGGCGGCGGTTTATTACTGGCGATGGGGCTGGGGAAAATAGACAGACGGAACTGGGTGAGCTGAATGAGAAAGAATATTTATTATTGATGCGAATAATCGTGCGTTATATTATTAATTACTGCGTGCATTTTTATTATGATAAGAATACACCTCATGACGATTAATCTATTTCATTATCTTTGCCCTATTTTTACGGATACTCTTTATTTTCATTTATTCGGGCAAAACATAATGACATCCTGGCTGCCTTTTGAAATAAACGGTGAGGTTTATACGCTGGAGCATCTGCGTGCTTCAACGATTATCGCGGTAAGGCCTGCCAGTCATGATTATCCTGTCCGTCAGTTGCGGATCTATATTGTTTATACTGATCATTGCTTTACGGCGCATCAGGCTGAGTCAGAACTCTGGATATATCCGCACAGCCCTGGTAAGCACCGGCGATATTTCTGCCGGGAAAGGTATTCTTATTCCTACCGCTTACCCGAACTTATTAATAAACTTATCGGCGATAACGCAATATTGGGCAGGGCGCCGCATCAGCATCATGAAACTTTTTATTACCTCGAAGAACATTATATGGGTGTGGATTATTGTTTGTTTTTTGATATAACAAAAAATAATCATCCTGAGAATGATATACGGTTAAAAGTGATCACAGGTTATCCGAGAGAGAAATGGGCCGGGCCGGTTGGGGTAAACGGACGATTCAGTTTCTGGCATATTTTTGATGCCAGAATGAAAGGATTGAAACTGCCGACAAGGCGCAGATAGCAAAAAAGCGACTCAGGGTCGCTTTTTTGTTTTTAACAGCTTCAGGCGGAGGTCTTTAGATTTTCATCCTGTCGCGGCACGGCCAGCGGCCTTTACAGGCAGACACTGACGTACTGTTTAGCCCGGCTATTCAGTCCCACAAACCGTCAGTGGGTAAAATTTTACTCACTTATTGCTCAGCTTGCAATCAGCCTTATGTTCACCCCACCGTTCCTGCGCCCGCCTCAATTGCCTTGCAGATGAAAACCCGGCAGCGAGGGCGGCTTTTTCGATACCCGCGCCTTGTTGCAGGCGTTGTTGGGCGACGGCGATGCGCAGTTGTTCGTGGTAGTCGCGCACGCTGATGCCCAGATGCTGGCGGAACAAACGGGTGAGGTGGCGGCTACTGATGTGCGCTCTGGCGGCGACGTCTTCCACCTGCCAGGGGGATTCCGGTTCGGCGGCCATCAGGTTTTGCGCGCGGTGCACGGCAGGGTGCAGGTGATTGCGGTAACGCAGCCACGGGGAAAGCTGCGGATCATCGCCGGCGCGGCGGAAATAGACCACCATTTCGCGGGCGACATCCAGCGCGGCCTGCGGCCCGGAATGTGTGGCGATAAGATGCAGCGCCAGATCGATACCGGCGCTGATGCCCGCACTGGTGAGCACGAAACGGTCCTCAACAAATATCCGGTTATCTTTCACCTGGGCAGCAGGCACCTGCTGGCGTAAGCGCTCGATCACGTCGTGGTGCGTGGTGCACTGATAGCCGTCGAGCAGCCCGGCTTTTCCGGCCAGCAGGCTGCCGGAGCAGATGCAGACCAGCGTTAAACTTCCCGCTTCAATCGCGCTTTTCTGCTGATGCAGCCAGTCGCAGGCTATTTGCGCGACCGGTGAGGCGAAGTTTTCGGCGGATTCCGCCACCCCCGGCATGATCAAAATACTGCCCCCGGGCAGACTTTCCGGCAGCGGCTGTAAATGGCTGACCGTCAGACCGGTCGACATCACGACTTCAGGCTGTGGCCCGATGTAATGCAGCGTAAATTGCCCGGCCAGCCGTAGCGCTTCCGCCGGGCCGGCGAGATCTAACGCCATCACGCCGGGGAGCGTCACAAAGTAGACATGTCGCTGCATAGTGTTGATCCGTGTGCAGGGGAAAACGCTATCTTCACACAGCGCGGTCGAGTTCCGCCAGCGCACCGGCTACGTCGGTGATGGTGGCAAAGCGGTCATCGAGCACCAGTTCGGTTCGCAGTTGGATCTCCTGAGCGCTCAGCGTGACGCCGCTGGCGTGCGTCATCGGGAAGGTCAGCGTTGCTTCTGTCACAAACGTCACCGAATAACCGAGATCGGATGCCACGCGTGCCGTGGTTTCACAGCACTGTTCGGTACGCATTCCGGCGATGATCAGATGCGTGATGCCGTTTTCACGCAGCCAGCCGTCGAGGCCGGATTCGGTCAGTGAATTGTGGACGTGTTTATGCACCACATGTTGCGGCTGATGACTGAGAAAAGACATCGGCGTTACCAGCCCGGAATCCAGCGAAAACACGCCATCCGGATTGACGTGAAAGACGTCGATGACCGGCACGTTGCGGGCCTGACAGCCGTCGATCAGGCGGGTTAAGGCGGCACTGAAAGCCGGTAAATCATCCTGCTGCCAGAAATCTTTTTGTTCGAAGGAACGCTGAACGTCGATGTTTAACAGGGCGCTGTGTGCCATTTTCGGACTCCATCAGATGAGTGTGAAGCCAGTTTGCGCCTCAAATGCTTAAGGGAGAATGCCAAAAACGGACATGATGCTGACAGGGGCGGACGACCTGCATCATCCGCCGGAAGTTGAATGTTTTAATCAGAGTGTCTGGTCGGCACGCCAGTGGTGATAATCGATATGATCGGCCTGGAAATTGGTGGTTTCAGCGTCGCCGGTCAGGCGGTAGGCCAGCTGGAAGGCAAAATCGAACGCCAGCCCTAATCCTTTGCCGCTGAGTAAGTTGCCGTCTTCCACGAAGGACTGATTGACGTACACGCCGTCTTTCACATCTTGGTATAAATCGCCGGAACAGACGTAGCGACGCCCTTTCAGCAGTCCGTTTCCGCCCAGCACGCGTGCGGCCGCGGAGCACAGCGGGCAGATCAGTTTACCGGCCTCGTCGTGACGGCGGACAAATTCCACCACCTCTTTGCTGGCCGCCAGCGCCACCGATCCTTCCGGGCCGCCGGGCATCACCACGGCATCGAATAAACGGTCGCCCTGCGCGGAAAGCAGTGCGTTAGCCTGCATCTGAATGCCGTGATAGGTGCGCAGCGTCAGGCTTTTCTGGCACGCCAGCGTAGTGACCTGAATGTCCAGCCGCTCGAGAATATCGAGCACAATCACCGCTTCGCCTTCTTCAAAACCGTCGGCCAGCAGCAGGGCGACCTGTTTTTTCGCGTTGTCCTTCACCATAATGCAAATGTCCTCTGAGGTTAAAAATCAGAGGACATCATAAAATGAAACGATGTTTTGATAATGTGAGTGAGGTGGCAGACTAGAAAACCAGCTGCACTTTCGAGGCTTTGGATTTATCCAGCGCGAATTCCAGCGCGTCCACCAGACTTTCCTGCGGGAATTCCGCCGACAATAAAGGCATCGGATCGACGGTTTTATTCGCCAGCCATTCCACTGCCGTGTTGAATTCTTCCGTGAAACGGAAGCTGCCGACCCAGTTAATTTCTTTAGCAATTAGCATCATCAGCGGAAATTCATTCACCACCGGCCCCATGCCGACCTGCACCAGCGTGCCGCGTGCGCGGGTCACTTCCAGACAACGGCGGATGGAAGACGGATGACCGGAGGCGTCAAAGGAGACATCGAAGAAGCCTTTCTCTGCCTGATATTCGCTGAAATCTCCCTGTGCGGCGTCCAGCGCTTTGCTTGCGCCAACCGCCAGTGCCAGCGTGCGGCAGCGTTCGCTCGGGTCGGTCACCACGATCTGCGCCGCGCCTTTGGCTTTCGCCGCCAGCACGATCAGGCAACCAATCGGGCCGACGCCGGAAACAAACACGGTTTTTCCATGAATATCGCCCGCCTGATTCACGGCATGAATGGCGACGGCCAGCGGTTCGGCGAACACCATCAGACTGTCGCTGACCTGATTGTCGTAAGGAATACACTGATCGCTGTCGACAATTTTATACTGCGTGAACGCGCCGTTGATGTGCGGAAAATACATCGCGCTGCCGAAAAATTTCATGGTCGTACACTGATTTTCGTCGCCGGACAGGCAATATTTACAGGCTCTGCACGGTTTACTCGGATTGAGCGCCACTTTCTGGCCGGGCTGCAAATTCGGGTTATCCGATTTCTCCACCACGCCGACCACTTCGTGCCCCAGCACCATCGCCTCGCGCACTTTGAAATCACCCACGGCGCCGTGTTCGTAGTAATGCAGATCCGAGCCGCAGATGCCGCCGCGGGTCACTTTGACCAGCGTGCCCTGGCCGGTGTAGTCGAGGGTCTGGTTGATCACCGCGACGTCTTTTTTCCCGGTGACGACGCAGGATTGTGTGGCAATAGTCATGGAATTCTCGCTCTTTAAAGGGCCTGATTGGCTCCAGTAAAGAGGGTTTACCGATCTGAAAACGTGACCGCCATCACTTTGCGCCGTGTTACGAAAACCTGTTACCCATAACTTGAACGGACTCAACCTTTCCCGGCGGATTTATCACGCTTGCGCGCCGGAATGCTCAGGAGCAGATGCGTAATCACACCGCCCGCCAGCCCCCAGAATGCCGAACCGATGCCCAGCAGCGTGACGCCGGATGCGGTGATCAGAAAGGTGATGATTGCCGCGTCGCGCTGACTTTCGTTTTCCAGCGCGCGGTACAGACTGCCCGCAATGGTGCCGAGCAACGCCAGCCCGGCGATGGTGTGGATCAGCACTTCCGGCAGCGCGGTAAACATCATGCCAATGGATCCGCCAAACACGCCTGCAATCAGATAAAAAACGCCTGCCGCAACGGCGGCCATATAGCGTTTTTTTGGATCGGGATGGATATCTTCGCCCATACAAATTGCGGCGGTAATGGCGGCGATACAGACGGTAAAACCGCCGAACGGGGCCAAAACCAGCGCTGTCAGCGCCGTCCATGAAATCAGCGGTGATACCGGCAGGTTGTAACCGTGGGCTTTCAGCGTGGCAATGCCTGGCGCGTTCTGCGAGGCCATGGTGACGATAAAGAAAGGAATGCCGATGCCGATAATCGAAGACAACGTGAAATGGGGCATGACAAACGCCGGTGCGGCGAACGTCAGCGACTGGCCGTGCAGGGCGATATCGCCCTGCCATCCGGCGACAATCAACCCGGCGGCCAGCGCGAGAACCACCGCATAGCGCGGCAGGGCGCGCTTCGCCAGCAAATACACCAGACACATGCTGCCCGCGAGGGCAAAATTGCTTTGCAGCGAGGTAAAGGCGTTCAGCCCGAAGCGCAGCAGAATGCCGCCGAGCATCGCCGCCGACAGCGCCTGCGGAATGTAATGCATCATTTTGGCGAACAGGCCGGTCACGCCGCACAGCAGGATCAGGCCGGTGGCAAACACAAACACGCCAATGGCCTCGTTAATCGAGGTGCCGGGCAGGCTGGTGACCAGTAACGCCGCGCCGGGCGTTGACCAGGCGGTCACCACCGGCGTGCGGTAATAGAGCGATAAACCGATGCTGGTGACGCCCATCCCCAGCCCGAGCATGCTCAGCCAGCCGCCAATCTGCGCCACGCTGGCGCCCGCGGCTTCCGCCGCCTGAAAGATAATCGCCGCCGAGCTGGTGTAACCCACCAATACCGCGACAAATCCGGCGATGACCGCCGAAAACGTTAAATCCTGCCAACTGAAACGCGAGGCCATTTGTGAAAATCCTTCTGGTTACCGGACGCTGACGTTATGCTGTTGTGCGTTATAGCGCACACCTGTTGCGCTCAAGATATCACTGTGCGTTATAACGCACAATCGCGATGAACGATCATCGTCGCAGAGGAGACACAATGCAGGAACTTACCCGCCATATTGGCAGCCAGCTGAAAGCCGTGCGCAGCGAGCGCGGCTTGAGCCTCAGCCAGACGGCAGAACAGACCGGTGTCAGCAAGGCGATGCTCGGGCAGATTGAGCGCGGCGAATCCAGCCCGACCGTCGCGACGCTGTGGAAAATCGCCAGCGGCCTGAACGTCTCTTTTTCGGAATTTCTCGAAACGCCACCCGCGCAGTCGGCGGCGTTGCATCGCCACGGCTTACTGACCACGTTCAACAGTGACACGTCGGGAATGCGTGTGGTGCCGCTGTTTCCTTTCGATACCACGCTGCGCATGGACATGTTTGTTATCGATCTCGAGCCGGACGGGTGCAGTGAATCCACACCGCACGAAGCCGGCGTGATTGAGCATGTGATTGTGATTGAAGGCGAACTGACGCTGACCGTCGATGGCGTCACGCGTGTGCTGCGCGCCGGTGAAGCCCTGCGTTTTGCTGCCGATTGTCCGCATGCATACCGCAACAACAGCGGGCATTCCGTGCGTTTCCACGACCTGATACATTACCCGCAGTCACGTCCGTAACGTTTTCTATTTGTGAGGAGAATGCTCTGATGAGCCAGCCGCAAGATGTTGTGATCCGCCCGTTAATGCCCGCTGACCGCGAAAGCTGGGAGGTTCTCTGGCGCAGTTATCTGGATTTTTACCAGTCAAAACTCGATCCGGCTCAGTTTGATTACACATTCGAGCGGCTTTCGCGGTCTGACTACGCCAGCATGTTCGGTTTTGTGGCGCAATGTCAGGGCAAACTGGTCGGGCTGGTGAACTGCATTAATCACGATCACGGCTGGCATATGCGCCAGGTGGTTTATTTGCAGGATTTATACGTCGATGACAGTGCGCGCAAGCTGGGGATCGGGCAGAAACTGATTGAAGCGGTCTACGCGTACGCTGATGAAAACGACAAAGCCAACGTCTACTGGATGACGCAAACCACCAACCACACCGCCCGCAAACTTTACGACCGGGTGGGGCAGACCACTAACTTTATGAAATACGTCCGTTAAAGCGGCTTGCGCAGCGTCATTTTCGTGGTGACGTAACCAAGGCTGGCGTACAGCGCCTGCGCAGCGGGATTGCTGGCGAACACATTGAGTTCGATCGCCGCACTGCCCATTTCACGCAGGCGCTGTTCCATCAGCCGGAATGCCGCAGCGGCATGGCCCTGACGGCGAAACTGCGGATAAATCATCAGCTCATAAACGAAGGCGCTGTGTACTTTGTAGCGCTCCACGTTAGCGAACCACAGATAGCCGACCCTGTCATTTTGCGCGTCGGTTTTAATCTCATAAAGATAATGATCCGGCGTCTCAATCCCTTGCGGCAACGACGCCTGAATGGAATGACGGGCGCGTTCCAGCGCGGTATCGGCGGCCCAAAGACCGGCAGTCACATTCTCCCCGGCGTAATCTTTTGCCAGCAGTTCGGCAAATTCGTCATAGAACGCCGCGTTCATTGGTACTAATACGGTCATCATTTCCCTCTGAATTATTTTGCGGTATCCGGTTTTTTATAAGGCGTCACGTAGCATTCACTGATGGTCGTCGAATGGGCTTCGGCCTGGGTGATGATGTAGCCTTTTTCGGTCAGCGCCACAGAACTGTACGGCGTCTGATTGTCTTTATCGGCCACCACGTTTTCAAATGACTGAATAATTTTAGCTTTATCGTCTGCCCGCGACGGATCATCCAGCCCTTCGACCTGAATCATCGCCTGCTTAAACTGATTGCTGAATGAGGTTTTGCCGATCCGGCTTTCAATGATCGCCTTGATATTAACCGTGACGTTATTACCCAGCAAAAACAGCGTATTACTCTGGTAAATCAGCATGTTTTTGCGCTTCGACACCACAAAGCCGTTCTCGATAACCTTCATTTTTTTGTTATCAGCGTAGATCACTTCGTCGAGGCAAATGGTCTTGTCCCCCACCTTAAACTGGCTGAAGCGGGTTTTGATTTCTTTCGGCGTCGATGCCGCCTGCGAGCACAGCGGTGCGAGCAGCAACAGAGGTAAAAGCCATGACTTCATAGGAGTTTCCTGAACAGGTCTGAATCAGCCGACATAACAGCAGTATAGGGAGCCGTGGGCAGGATGCGAACGTTTATCTTTTCGCGACGGATTTTTACCGTTGTGGCTAAAGCATCCTCAGTCTGTGCCGATAATTCAGACGATAACGGAATTCCTGCTCATCCTCAGAGGCCACGTATCAGGGACAGATAACCCATTTTTCACAGTGAGTTTTTCACAGCACGTTGACTGTTCCGGGGGATTTTATGAGTCAGATTCAGGCGTTCTCACCTGCGGCCACGGCTGCGCCAAAGAAGCATGTACACCCACAGAAACCGCCGATGCGTACCCGCACGCTGATGCTGATCGTCGGGCTGCTCACCATCAGCCTGGGTTATACCATTACGGTCGGTTTGCTCAGCTGGCAGTCGGCCAACCAGCAGCGCGACATCGCCCGGCGTTATCTCCAGCAAACCGCCAATACCGACGGCTATCTCGCCCGTCAGAAACTCGATACCGCCCTCTATGCTGCCCGCGATCTGGTGCAAAGCATGGTAAGCCTGCGCGAAGCCGGGCATGCCGACCGCAAACTGGCCGATACCTTGCTGCAAAATGCGTTGAAAAATCACCCGGATTTTCTGTCGATGTCACTGGCCTGGGAGCCGGATGCGTTCGACGGGAAAGACGCTGACTTAGCCGCACAGGCAGGGCAGGATCCGGATGGCCGTTACGTCCGTTATGTTGACCGCGACACCAGTGGCAACGTGGTGCTGCACAACCTCACCGATTATGAAACGCCGGGCAGCGGCGATTACTATCTGCTGCCGCGCAAACTCAAAAAAGAGGTGATTCTTGAGCCGTACAGCTACCCCTACAACGGTGTGGAAACGCTGCTGACGTCGATCGCGGTACCGATCATCGTGGAGGGAAAATTCCTCGGTTCGGTCACGGCGGATTTCTCGCTGCAAACCTTGCAGACCATGGTCAACGGCATCAAACCCTATCAGGGCACCGGTTACGCGATGCTGTTTTCGCAGTCCGGCCATTATCTTTCTTCGCCAAAAAAAGATCAGGTCACACAGAAGCTGGAAAACGATGCGTCGCTGTTGAAAAGTATTCAGACCGGTCAGCCCTACAGCAGCGAACAGCAGGATCCGGTGCTGGGTGAAAACGCCTTTGCCGAGTTTGTGCCGATTCAGATTGGTGATACCGGTACACCCTGGATGCTGGGCATCGTTGCGCCGGTCAACGCGGTGATGAAGGAAAGCACGCGCCAGCTCTATTCCGCGCTGGTGCTGATGGTGCTGAGCATTGTGGTGGTGTTTGCGGTGCTCAGCATTATCTTTACCCGCAAAGTGTTGCGCCCGGTCGGCGGTGAGCCGGCAGATGCGGCGAAAATCGCGCTGACGGTGGCCGATGGCGATTTAACGCATCCGATCCTGACGCAGAAAAACGACCGCACCAGCATCTTCTTCGCACTGCAAACCATGCAGGCGCAGTTGCGCCACGTGGTCACGGACATTATTTCCACCAGCCATGCGGTCGGCAGCGGCGCGTCGCAGATTGCGGCAGGAAATATCGATCTGGCCTCGCGCACCGAACAACAGGCGGCGGCGCTGGAAGAAACGGCGGCGAGTATGGAGCAGCTCACCGCTACCGTAAAACAGAACGCCGATAACGCGCATGTCGCCACGGAACTCACTGAAAATGCCACCACGATTGCCGGTAAAGGCGATCGCATTATGTCTGACGTTGTCGGCATTATGGGCGAAATAGACGACAGTTCCCGTCGCATTGCCGACATTACATCGGTGATTAACGGCATTGCCTTCCAGACTAACATTCTGGCGCTGAACGCGGCAGTGGAAGCTGCACGGGCAGGGGAACAGGGGCGCGGATTCGCGGTGGTGGCCTCGGAAGTGCGTAGCCTGGCGCAACGCAGCGCCGATGCGGTCAAAGAGATTTCCGCGCTGATCGCAGAATCGACCTCACGCGTCGATCACGGTGTCGGGCTGGTGAAAAATGCCGGTGAGACGATGAAAGAGATCATGAAGGCCATCACTGACGTGCGTGACATCATGAGCGAAATCGTCTCGGCGTCGGACGAACAGTCGCGCGGCATCAGCCAGGTGACGCAGGCCGTGCACGAAATGGACGGCGTCACCCAGCAAAACTCGGCTCTGGTTCAGCAGGCGTCTGCCGCCTCTGCATCTCTCGAAGATCAGGCCCGCCGCCTGAATGAGATCGTGCAGGTATTCCGGCTGAAATAACGCTTCACCGCCTTCTGCCTCCGGGTGGAAGGCTTTTTAACGACACACCCCGCTTTCTGCGCTATGTTTTTGTTCCTTTGTTTGATTTCTTTCAGGAGTTTGCCATGAGCCAGCCTTCGCTGATTTTGTATTCCGACGCCAATTTTTACAGCCCTTACGTGATGTCCGCTTTTGTCGCGCTGACCGAAAAAGGCATCCCCTTCGAACTGGAAAAGGTGGATCTGGCTGACGCGGAGAACCTGAAAGAAACCTATTCGGCGATTTCCGTGACCCGCCGCGTACCGACGTTAACCAACGGGAGCTTTGTGTTATCCGAATCTTCTGCGATTGATGAATATGTCGATGAGCTGTTTCCCGCCCCGACGTTTCCTGCCATTTATCCGGCTGATCCTGAAAACCGCGCCAAAGCCCGCGAAGTTCAGGCCTGGTTGCGCAGTGATCTGATGCCCATCCGCGAAGAACGCTCCACTGAAGTGGTGTTCGCTGGCGCGAAACGCCCGCCGCTGACCGCCAAAGGCCAGCAGGCCGCCGAAAAACTCTACGATGCCGCAGAGCGTTTGCTCGGTGATAAAACGAATCTGTTTGGTGAATGGAGCATTGCGGATGTGGATCTGGCGCTGATGCTGAACCGCCTGCGTCTGAACGGCGATCCGATGCCGGAAAAACTCATCGCCTATGCCCAATCGCAGTGGCAGCGCCCGTCCGTTTTGGCGTGGTTAGCGCTTTCCGCGAAATAAGATGAGTGACGCAGTCAGCTCACAGGCTGACTGCGCTAAAGACGTTTACAGTGATTTCGTCAGGAAAAAGCGGGTGTGCGTGGAAGGCGCATCGTCCGGTGCGCGGGAATCGGCGATGTAATCTTCCAGCGCCATTTGCATGTGATAGCCCATGCGTTCATAGAACGGGCGCGCCTGAAAACTGAACGTATCCACCAGTGAGTAACGACAGCCCCGCGCTTTGGCCTCTTCTTCCGCTTCGGTGATCAGTTGCGTGCCGACATCTTTGCCACGCAGCGATTCATCGACCCACAGCATCTGGATGTACATCCAATTCCCGACGGTTTCCGCCACAATCCCCGCCTGTTTGTTGCCTTTTTCATCTTCCACAAAAATCCCTAACGCACGGAATTTTGATTGAGGGATAAAGTTTCTGTTGAAATTACGCAGGCCACTTTTGATCTCCTCGAGATCGCTTTCGGTCGGGGCATGGCTGAGACGGGTCTTCATGACAGGATTCCTTTTTATTCGCGTTTTATCGTGGTGAGTCGGAGTGCAGAAATGATAAATCAGAATAGTGAATCTGACCGGGAAGTGGCAATGCGCGGATAAAGAAAATCTGAAGATGGAGAGGTAAATACAAAAAAAGCCTGTGGAAGTCAGACTTCCACAGGCTTTTCAGAGGGTTTTATCGCAGGAGATTATTTGTAGATTTCAGCGTCAGCGTGCAGTTTGTTGTTACCGGTCACGGAGATGATGCGGTAAGAAGAAGCACCGGCTTCTTTCGCCTGCTGTGACAGTTTGGTTTCCAGGCCGCTCAGGGTGGTTGAGTTGGCAGCGGAGATAACACCGATTTTCTGCATGTCACCGGACGGCTGATTCACCTGCTGAGCCGCGAAGCTACCGAAAGAAATCAGGGAGAGGGTTGCAGCTACAGCAAAAATTTTGACGTTTTTCATGATGTGTATTCCATTCAGGTTTATGTGAGTGAAAGGTGGTTGCCTTTCGATGGATGCATAATAAGCCTGATGCACAGAGATGAAAAACGGATTGATTTGAGTAAGTCATTCAAAATATTTGGTCTACTTTTTACGCAATTTTACGTCCCTGTGCGGGGAACTGACGAAACCGCGATAATGCTGACGCAGACTGTAAAAACACCCATCTTTGCTGCTGTTTTCTCCTTCCTGCTGATTTTTGGCGGGTTTGTTTAAAGAGTGCTACGCTTTCAGGGTAGTATCAGAAACGGGTTGTGCGTGGGGTATGAAAGTAAACCTGCCACCCAAACCGCAGGATTTCAATCATTCTGCATTTGTTTGGCCGACTTGGCTGAACAATATTCACGGTAGCGGAAATTTATTCGGAGGAGTCGAAAATGGGAATTTTATCCTGGATCATCTTTGGTCTTATTGCAGGTATTCTGGCTAAGTGGATCATGCCTGGCAAAGATGGCGGTGGTTTCATTCTGACCGTAGTCCTGGGTGTGGTCGGTGCTGTGGTCGGGGGTTACATCAGTACTTTCTTCGGCTTTGGTCGCGTAGACGGTTTCAACTTCGGCAGCTTCGTCGTCGCGGTGATCGGTGCGATTGTCGTACTGTTTATCTACCGCAAAATCAGGAGCTAATGGTTCGCCATTACGCCTGAAAATAAAAAAAGCCGCGCATTGTCGCGGCTTTTTTGTGTCTGTGATTTACTCCACCGGTGACGTCGGCAGGCGCACGATGTCCTGATTTTCATTGCCCATCCAGTACACGCCTTCCTTCGCCCAGAACGGGCCTTCGATAAAGTCGAGCAGGTCGGAATACTCTTCATAAAACTGTTTGCCGTCGCGGTTATACACCCGCATATAGCCTGAGTAGTGGCCGCCATCGCCCGGCATGGTCATGCGCGGGATAAAATCGAAGGTCTTATATTCGCGCACCACATATTCTTTGTTCGGGCTCCACTGCTCGGAAATCAGTTTCCCTTGTTTCCACCACTGGTAACACCCCGCGATAACCATCACCAGCACTGCCAGTATGATCCCGCGCATACGCTGGCGTACCAGCGCTTCCTGGCTTTTGATTTTGGGCATTAACTTAACTCTGCATTTTTACGCGGACGTCCGCCTTTTTTGCCATTCTCCCGGCTGGTGCTGGCTTTAACAGCACTGCGCATGGCGCCGTTGATCGAGGCGACAATTTTCTGTAAATCACTGGCGTCAAAGAGAATTTTTGCCAGTAAACCCGGAAGGTAGATGTCCACATCACATGCCGGAATGCGCAGCGCTTTGCTGAAACCATCTACCTCTGCGCTGTTAAGCTGTTCTTGCGTGGCGAACTGAAGTTCTTCAATGAGATCAATGTTTATAAGATAGCCGACGCCATTGCCGTGCATGATCATAAAAGCATGTTGCCCTGGGCGATATTCGACTGAAACCGGACGGGAAGGGTCATTAGCCGTTTGTTCCCCCCGTTTCAACGCCGCTTCAAATCGTGTCATTGGTGCCATGGATTTTCTCCCATTCAGCATTGAGCGTGACGATATTTGCCTCTAAATAACGAAACAAAGATTTGATCTCCGCGAAAGATGAATAGCGACTTTTTTCGTCATATTAAAACACTCTACCCGGTTTCACTTCCCGCACAATTCCCCCTTAACGCCCGGTGCCAGCAGATAATCGAGGCACCACTGGCAGACTTTGCCCATGCCGTCGGAGCGGGCGGCGAGGAACAGTTGGGTCGCATGTTTATGTTCCTGCATCGGTTTTTTCACCAGCCGGCCATTGTTGAGTAACGGCAGGGCGAGGTGATGAGGCAGATAGCCGATGCCGGTATTGCGCTCGATAAGGGAAATGGCGATGGCAAAATCAGGGACGAATAAGGGTTTTTGCCCCTCGAGCAGCCACGCCTGCTGATGGGCAAAATTCACTGCCGTATCGCGAATGCACACCGCCGGATACTGCCGCAGCTCGGCGTTGGTCAGCGGTTGCATCAGCGTTGCCAGCGGATGCTGCGGGCCGACGACAAAATCCCATTCCAGCTGGCCGAGACTTTCGGTGATCACCCCTTCGCTGCCCGGCACATTATGCGGCGCGCCAATCACCAGATCGGCCCGTTTACTGTAAAGCGCGTCCCAGCAGCCGTTGTAGACCTCAACGTTCAGCGACAGCCGCGTCGAGGGAAATGCCCGCTCAAAGGCACTGATAAAATCCACCAGCACAGGCACCGGCACGATGTTATTCACCGCGATGATAAATTCCTGCTCGACGCCTTCATGGATAAGGGCCGTATTGCGTTTCAGGGCATCGAGATCGCTCAGAAGGGTTTTGCTGTGGCGGATAAAATAGTGCCCGGCAGGCGTCAGTTCAATGTGATTGCCTTTGCGGATAAACAGCGCCACGCCGAGGCTTTCCTCGAGCTTTTTCACGGTATAGCTGATGGCAGAAGGGACTTTGTTCAGCTGATCGGCGGCGGTGGTAATGCTCTGGTATTTCGCGACCAGATGGACGATACGAATACTTTCATCAGAAATCAGCATACAAAGGCGCTCCTGCCATAAAAAAAGGAAACCCGTCGTCATGACGGATTTCCTTAATTATGCCGTATTTTACCCTTTTCGCCGTCAGTGCTTTTGCATCCGGCTAAACAGCGCATAACAGACGCAGGCCACCAGCATTGAATCCACTGACGGAATGGTGGTGAGCGTCATCATGCCTTTTACCGTCATGAAACCGACGGCGGAACCGAGCAGCCAGGCGACAAAAGTCAGTAACTTGATTGGTGGCTCACGGGTCAGGACGTCTGCCTGATAGCCGTTGCGACGGTACAGGAAGAAATCCGCGATATAAATCCCGGCCACCGGCGGGGTAGCGATCCCTAAAAACAGCAGGAAGGGGATGAACCAGGCCATGATGTCCATGCTGCCGATAATCGCCGCAAGCACGCCCAGCGCCAGCGTAATCTGCCATTTAGGGAAACGGGTCAGCAGGGTGGAAACCACCAGCGTGCCCTGGAACATATTCCCCGCATTGCCGGTGATGCAGGCAAAAATCAGCAACATCGCCGCCGGCAGCACCGCGCCGAAAACAGCCATCGCCCCGAGAAGGGAACCCTGACCGCTCAGCGCGCTCGGCATGGCCCCGGCCCAGTAGAGCAGCGGATACGCCACCAGAAACGCGGCGGTTGCGGCAATCAGCGCATGTTTGCGGTTATGCACAAAACTGCCGAAATCGGGCAATGTCGCGACCAGCACAATAATGGTGCCGACCACGGTAGACACCGCCACGCCCGTATTCATCTGGCTGAGGCTGTCCGCCACCGGCGCGTGGCCGTGCATCGCCACATACAGGATGTAAACCAGCACCAGCGCAATCACCGGCACGGCGACCTGCGCGATTTTGCCGAGAACGGCAAAACCGAACGCCGTCGAAGCAACGAACACGCCGCAGCCGAGCGTCACCAGCAGCGGCACGGGCACGTCCAGCCCATGCTCTGCCAGCAAATCATGGACTGAATGGCCGAACATATTGGCGGTGACCGCAATCCAGCCAAACAGGCTGACGGCCATCAGAATGTTAATCGCCACCGCGCCTTTTTCACCGAAGGCATATTTCACAATGCCGTAGGTCGGCAGGCGGGCTTTTTCACCCACGCAGATGGTGATGGCCGCCAGCAGCGTGAGAATAATTCCGCCGAGCGCCACCACGGTAATCAGCTGCGAACCTGACAACTGATTGCCCAGACTTGATGAAGAAAGCAAAACCGGTGTGACGGCAATGCCCAGTAATATCATGGCGATACGCAGGCCTGACGCCGTATTCGGTGCATTTTCTGTTTTACGCATAACCCAATCCTTTTCAGTGAAGGCCGTTCTCTCAGCGGGTGTGATGATGCCCGGTATACTGGCGCCAGCCGCCGGTTGCGGTGATGTCGGTTTGTCCTTCCACCAGCCAGGGTTCTGCCAAAACGCCCAGCACTTCGCTGCCGTCCTGCAACTTCACTTTACCGATGCTCAGCCCTGCCGGTTCGCTGCTCAGCAACGCGGCGAAAGAAGCGGGCGGCAGCGCCCAGATTTCCAGGCTGACGGTGTTTCCGCCCTGCTGAACGCGGATCATCCCCGGGTGGCGGTCGTTGATGGTCCACAAACGGTAATGGGCATCGGTGCTGTCTTCGCGCACGAACACGCCACCCGCGCCGGTCATGTTCGGGTTCAGTTCCAGACCGCGCATCAGCGTGCCGTTCACTGCCAGTAAAATAGTGTTTTCCATGTTGATATCCTTATTTTAATTATGTGAAATCCAGGTGCCGGTCTGATGATTCAGGGCGGCTTTAATCGCTTCCGGGCTGGTGATCAGCCCTTTGGCGTGTTTTCCCTGTTGCTGGCTGTTGTTGATAAATTTCACGATGGCCTCGACTTTCGGCTGCATACTGCCCGCGCCAAACTGCCCTTCGCGAATAAACGTTTCGGCCTGTTCCACGCTGAGATTGCTCAGCCATTGCTGCTGCGGCGTGCCAAAATTCACGGCGACCTGTTTCACGCCGGTCGGGATCAGCAGTAAATCCGCACCGAGTTGTTCCGCTAACAGCGCTGACGCCAGATCCTTATCAATCACCGCTTCCACGCCCGTCAGTTGCTGATGCTCATCGCGTACCACCGGGATGCCCCCGCCGCCGCAGGCAATCACAATGCAGCCCTGTGCCAGCAGCGTGCTGAGGGTCTGGCGCTCCAGAATGTCGAGCGGCAGTGGCGAAGGCACGGTTCTGCGCCAGCCGCGTCCGGCGTCTTCGGCAATGCTCCAGCCGAGTTCCTGCTGACGCTGACGGGCGGTCGCTTCATCCATAAATGCGCCGACCGGTTTAACCGGATTTTGAAACGCCGGATCCTGCGCGCTGACCAGCGTTTGCGTCACCAGCGCCACAACCGGGCGCGAAATGCCGCGTTTTTGCAGCTCGTTCAGCAGGGCTTTCTGGAACATATAGCCAATCGCCCCCTGCGTATCGCCGACCGCGTAATCAAGCGGCACCGGCGCCACTTCACCGGCAGCCAGCTCCGAACGGCGCAGAATAAACCCGACCTGCGGGCCATTACCATGCGTGAGCACAACGTCCCAGCCCGCTTCAATCATGTCCACAACCGGACGCACGCTCTCAATCACCGCCTGATACTGATCGGGAATACTGTTTTTGTGTTCATCGGCGATCAGCGCGTTTCCACCGACGGCCACCACGGCTAAAGGTGTGTTCATGCCGGGATCTCCTGAGAAAGCGCCTGAAGTGCATCGGTAAAGCAGGACATCGGTGCGGTAGTGATCCCCGCGCCAATCTGGCCGACACCCGCCAGTTTGTGGGCGATACCGGTATTGATGATCGGAAGGATGGCGCGGTCGGCGACTTTACGGGCGTCGATGCCCGCCGCCGTCGGCGCGAAGTTCAGCGCAGGCAGGGTAAATGCCGGATTGCCGCCGAGAGTGATCAGCTGCATTTTGCGGCTGTTACTGGAGGCATCCGCAGGCGTGCCGCCGACAAATTTGACGATGGCCGGAGACGAGGCCATTGCGAAGCCGCCGACACCGGCGGTTTCGGTGATCGCGCTGTCGCCCAGATCGGCGGCGGCATCTTCCACGCCGTAACCGGGGAAGAACAGGCCTTCTACCGGATTGGCCGGAGCCTGATACCAGCGGTCGCCGGTGCCGGAAAGACGGATACCAAAGTTAACGCCGTTACGCGCCATCACCGTGACCATCGAGCTGTAAGGCACGTCCGCCGCCGCATCCATCATTGCCTTACAGGCCGCCATCGACAGATTGAGGAAGAAGTGATCGTTACCGGTGATAAACGCCACGCAGCGCTGAAGCTGTTCAGCGGGCAAATTGCATTCAAGCAGCGCCGGAACCAGACGCTTGATCAGCAAACCGGTGGCTGCCGCATTGCGGTTATGCACTTCATCGCCCATGTGCAGCGCCTGCGCCATCAGCGGTTTCAGTTCCATCTCACCGAGTTTTAGTACCGCCGCTTTCATCGCCGGAGCCAGCTCTTTAGCCATCCAGCGCAGACGATCCAGAACTTCTTCGTTATTGGCGCCAAAGCGTAAAACTTTGCCAAGACCTTCGTTGAAATTGCTGAATGCCAGTTTGCCGTTGGTTTTGTTTTCAATCACCCACAGCGGCATCGACGGGCTGATAATACCGGCCATCGGACCGACCGCGTGATAGTGGTGACAAGGCTCGAGCGCAATGTTGCCCGCTTCAATCATCTGCTCTGCATTCTGATGACCGGTTGCCCAGCCTTCGTAAATCACCGCGCCGATGATCGCGCCTTTCACCGGGCCGCACATGTCTTGCCAGGCAATCGGCGGGCCGGAGTGCAGAATGAGTTTGCGCTCGCTCATGGCCGGAATGGCCTCGCGCGCGGCCAGCACATCCACCAGCGCCGGTTGCGCGCTGAGATAGCGGGCAAACGCCACGTCGTTGGCTTTTTCGACCAGCGGGTGGCGCAGCAATTCCGCCAGACTCAGACCGGCAGCGATATCGCCCAGCGCAGGCGGCTGCCAGCTCAGCGGCACCACATTGCCACCGGCGGTTTTCAGGTTTTCAGCAAAGCTGTTCAGACCGGCATTGACCACGCAAAGTGGCTGATTGAGTAACGTATTCATTATTTTTCTCCCTTCTTTTCTGCCTGAATGCGGGCAATCTGGCTGGCCCACAGCGCGGCCTGTGCGTTGCATTCAGCAATCACCACACCTGCCTGGCGCAATGCGTCGATCTGACGTGAACGTTGTTGCGGATCGGCTTCGGTGCCGCAGACGTGGGCGACCAGCAGCGGGCGCTGATCGCGCGGATGCTGTGCGAGGATTTCCAGTAATTCCGCTGCCGGTTCGGCGGCCGCGCCATAACCCAGCACCAGATCGAACAGCAGAACGGCGGTTTGCGGGTCACTGAGCTCGGCGGCAATGCGCTGATTGCGCAGCGTCGGGTCGATCATCGGGTGCGGTTTGCCACGGGTGTAATCGTCGTCGCCCATGTCGATCAGGGTGTGACCGCGGCTGCGCCACACGTCATCCGGTTTTTTGTTGCCGGTAACCGGCGTATTGGATGCGGCGTGAAAACCCTGTTGCTGACAAATCAGCTGGCTTTCATAACAGAAAGTGCCTCCGGCAAAGACGCCGCGAATATCGGTGCGTGTCGCCGGTAAGGCGTGGCATTGCTCAGGGCGGATGATTTCACCGAAAGCCGTCACGGATGGCTTGCCGTCGAGCAGCGCCACTGCCTTACCGGCGGCTTCTGCGAGAGTGGTTGCCGGGAAAACGCGATCGCGGGCGATATCTGCCGCATCTGCGCCGAGGAAGTTCACCACCACCGGCTTGCCGCAGGCGCTGGCCTGTTCCAGGATGCGTTCGGCGACGGCGCGGGCAGGGGGTTTGGAAATCAGCACAATCACTTCGGTATCCGGATCGCCTGCCAGCATGTTCAGGCCGTGCAGCATGGAAATGCCGCCGATCTCTTCATGCAGGTCATGGCCGCCGGTGCCGAGCGCCTGAGAAATCCCCGCGCCGAGATGATCCACGCGGCAGGTGACTTCCTGCACGCCGGTACCGGACGCGCCGACCACGCCGATCGCGCCACGTTTCACGACGTTAGCAAAACCCAGCGGCATCCCGTTGATGATCGCGGTGCCGCAGTCCGGCCCCATCACCAGCCGGTTCTTTTCGCGCGCCAGCGTTTTGATCTGTTTTTCCTGCGCCAGACTGACGTTATCGCTGAACAGCATCACGTTCATGTCCAGTTGCAGCGCCTTAATCGCCTCGGCGGCGGCGTAATCACCCGGCACGGAAATCAGCGCCAGATTGATGTCGGGATGGCGTTCCAGCGCCATATCCAGACTCACCAGATTTGGCGCGAAAACGCCGTCTGTGGCGGCTTCCTGCGGTTTGCTGCTGAGCAGTTCGCGCGCCAGCGTCATGGCTTCCTGACAGGCCGCTTCATCGCCTTTGACCGCAATAATCAAATCGTTTGGACCGGCTTTCATCTCCTGACCCAGACCGGCATCCGCCAGCTGCGCCAGATTGGTTTGCGTGCCCATCACCACAGAGGCCTGTTCGATGCCCGGCTGTTTGCTGATGTTGGCGGAGATTTGCATCAGCGACACCGAGTCCTGATACATATTGCTGAAAACCTGAGAAATGACACTCATAACAATTACCTGTGCTTACTGCCTGTTTTTACAGGCAAAGGGATCCCCTGCCGGCGCGCAGGGGCAACCGGCATGAAGAGAAAAAGAGTGAGTTACAACGTGGTCTGTAGCGTGCGCATTCCGTGCAGAAGGCCTGCCAGACAGTCAGTGCCTGAACTGGCACCAAACTGCATGACGTTCTGCGCCGCGCTGCGCACTATGTCGTCGCTGGCCGGTGTGGTCAGCAGCATCAGCAGGTCACAAAGCGGCTCAGAGAAATGCCCGTCCAGCGCGCGGCGCAGGTAATGCGCGCTGATATCGTTGGTGCGCGTCAGATGGCTGGCGATGATCTCCTGCATCAGCCGGTAATGTCGTGCGATGCGCGGCGCCGTCTGCCAGCGCCACAATCCGGCCAGATAACCGAGCAGATAATCGTCGCCGTCCGGCGTCAGCCCGCCGCCGAAGCCGATCAGCCGTAACACCTGAAACGTCAGCTTTTCTGTGCTGTCCTGCGCAAAAATATGCGGCTGGCGCTTGTTGCTGTCACCGCCGGGCAGCAGCATCAGTTCACTTTCCACCGGCTGTTTGATCAGCGCTTTCACCAGCGTGGCGTAGTGTTGTGGCCGCTGTTCGGGCGGCACCGGCGTTATCTGCGGCTGCCAGATTTCTGCGTGATCCAGCCCGGTTAATTCGCCGGTCATTCGTCGCCAGTCCCAGCCGTGTGGAAGCTGAACCCGGATGGCATCCGGCAAATTCGGGTAGCGGCTGGCATCGAGCAGCGTCAGTAACTGCCCGTCATCCGCCATCAGGTTCATTGCATGCTGAAAGCGGCTGTGCGCCGTCAGCGGCTGCGCGAAGCGGTCTTTAGCCAGATAGCCGAGCGAAACGACGGGCAGTTGCACGTTATGCCTTTAAGCCGTTGATGATGGCGTTCGCGTCGCTGACCCAGCCGAAAATCGCGCCCTGCGCTTTGATCATTTCCAGCGCGGATTTCTGGAACTCCGGGAAATAAGATCCGACGCAGTCCTGAGGAATAATGCATTCAAAGCCACGGTCATTGGCCTCGCGCACGGTGGTGGTGACGCACACTTCGGTGGTCACGCCGCAGACAATCAGGGTTCTGATACCGTGGTTTTGCAGCACCAGATGCAGATCAGTCTGATAAAACGCGCCTTTGCCTGGCTTATCGATAACCGGCTCACCGGCAACCGGATACAGCTCAGGAATGATGTCGTGACCGGCTTCGCCGAGCACCAGAATGCGACCCATCGGACCGTCAGTGCCGATAAACGTCTGGCCGCCACGGGTCAGTTTAGCCGGAGGACAATCGCTCAGATCGGCGCGATGGCCTTCGCGGGTGTGAATGACCAGCATTCCCTGCGCGCGGGCGGCATCCAGCACTTTTTTGCACGGCGCAATCGCCGTGCGCACTTTCGACACGTCATTGCCCAGCGCTTCGCCAAACCCGCCGGGCTCAACGAAATCGCGTTGCATATCAATCATCACTAACGCCGTCGTTTGCGGGTCAAAGGCTAACGGGAAGGGTTCTGCCTGAAATTGATGCGTAGTCATCGTTACTCTCCTGAACATCCGGTGTGGGGAAAAGAAGTACCTGTGCGCAAGTATAGAGAGGCGATGAAAGGGTGACAGCGAAATGATTTTCCGGTGAGCGCCGAATATTTTGCAGCAGGATTTTTAGCCGGAAAGAAGTGTGAGATGCCGCAAACCGCGACGGCGAGCAGCAAATAATTTGATGCTGACCCGCCGCTGGCGAGAAGTTTTTTGTTTAAGGAGTGTGATGAGCGCTAGATTGCCACCAGCCCCCGTACGCCTTCGGCCTCCATTTCCTCTCCGCGACCGCGTTTGACGATGCTGCCGCGCGACATCACCAGATAGCTGTCGGCCAGTTCGGCGGCGAAATCGTAGAATTGTTCGACCAGCAGGATCGCCATGTCGCCGCGGGCGGCGAGCTGTTTAATCACCGCACCGATTTCTTTGATCACCGACGGCTGAATGCCTTCGGTCGGTTCGTCGAGGATCAGCAGGTTCGGTTTGCAGGCCAGCGCGCGGCCAATCGCCAGCTGTTGTTGCTGGCCGCCGGACAAATCCCCGCCGCGTCGGTGTTTCATTTCCAGCAGGATCGGAAACAGATGGTAGATTTCATCCGGCACCTGCTTTGCCTGGCTGCCGGAAAAACGCGACAGGCCCATCAGCAGATTTTCTTCGACGGTCAGGCGCGGAAAAATTTCGCGTCCCTGCGGGACGTAGGCAATTCCCGCCTGCACGCGCTGGTGCGGTTTGCGGGAATTGATCACCTGATTTTGCCAGCTGATGGTGCCGGATTTCGCCGGGATCAGCCCCATCAGGCATTTCAGCAAGGTGGTTTTGCCGACGCCGTTGCGCCCGAGCAGGCACGTCACTTCGCCGATTTTTGCCTCAAAAGACAGGCCACGCAGAATGTGGCTGCCGCCGTAAAACTGATTCAGTTCATTTACCTGCAACATATTGCGATTCCTCAGCGCCCTAAATACACGTCGATAACCTGCTCGTTGGCCTGCACGTCGCGCAGTGAACCTTCGGCCAGCACCTGCCCCTGATGGAGCACCGTCACGTGGTCGGCGATGGTTTCCACAAACCCCATATCGTGCTCGACCACCATCAGCGAATGTTTGCCCGCCAGCTGTTTGAACAGCTCGGCGGTGTATTCGGTTTCGGCATCGGTCATGCCCGCCGCCGGTTCGTCGAGCAGTAATAAATGCGGCTCCTGCACCAGCAGCATGCCGATTTCGAGAAACTGTTTCTGACCGTGGGACAGCAACCCCGCCGGGCGATGGCGTTCCGCCGCCAGACGCAGCGTGCCCAGCATTTCATCAATGCGGTCGCGCTGTTCGCTGTTCATTTTGGCGCGCAGGCACGCCCATACCGATTTATTGGTTTTCTGAGCGATTTCCAGATTTTCGAACACCGTCAGCGCTTCAAACACCGTTGGTTTCTGGAATTTCCGCCCGATGCCGGACTGCGCGATGCGCACCGGATCAAGCTTCGTCAGATCGGTGCGCTGATCGTAATAAACGCGGCCGCTTTGCGGTTTGGTTTTGCCGGTGATCACGTCCATCAGCGTGGTTTTCCCTGCGCCGTTCGGCCCGATCACGCAGCGCAGTTCGCCGACGCCGATATTGAGCGACAAATTGGTCAGCGCCTTAAATCCGTCAAAACTGACGTTGATGTTTTCCAGCTGCAAAATCGGGTCGGTCTGCGCGCGGTGGCGGTCCGCCAGGTGCGGCTGGGTAAACAGGTCTTCGGTCATGGTCATCGGGCTCATCAGGATTTCCTCTTACGCAGCAGGCCAATCACGCCTTGCGGCAGGAACAGCGTCACCAGAATAAACATGCCGCCGAGGACAAATTGCCAGTATTCGGGAATGGCGACGGTGAACCAGCTTTTCGCGCCGTTGACGATGCCTGCGCCAATAACCGGGCCGATCAGCGTGCCGCGCCCGCCGAGTGCCACCCAGATGGCGGCTTCGATGGAGTTGGTCGGTGACATTTCGCTGGGGTTAATAATCCCGACCTGCGGCACGTACAGCGCGCCCGCCAGGCCGCACAGCATGGCGGAAATCGTCCACACGAACAGCTTGAAACCCTTCGGATCGTAGCCGCAGAAAATCAGCCGGTTTTCGGCGTCGCGCACTGCCGTCAGCACGCGGCCATATTTACTGCGCGCCAGCGCGAAACCGAGAGCGAGGCTGGCGACCAGCACCAGAACCGTCGCCAGAAATAATCCCACGCGCGTGCCGGTGGCGGTGACCTGAAAGCCGAGCAGGGTGGTAAAACCGGTGAAGCCGTTATTGCCGCCGAAGCCGGTTTCATTGCGGAAAAACAGCAACATACCGGCGTAAGTCAGCGCCTGCGTCATGATCGAAAAGTACACGCCTTTGATTTTCGAACGGAAGGCGAAATAACCGAACACAAACGCCAGCGCGCCCGGTACCAGTACGATCAGGCACAGCGCCCAGGCGAAATGCTGAGTGCCGGCCCAGAACCACGGCAGTTCGGTCCACGACAGAAACGACATAAAGTCCGGCAGCCCGCTGCCTGCGGCCTGGCGCATCAAATACATGCCCATCGCGTAGCCGCCGAGCGCGAAAAACAGCCCGTGACCGAGCGAGAGCAAACCGGCGTAGCCCCAGACCAGATCGAGTGCGATCGCGACGATCGCATAACAAAGGATCTTGCCGACCAGCGTCAGCGTGTAAGTTGAGATCGCCAGCGGGTTGCTGGCGGGCAGCAGCGCCAGAAACGGCATCACAATCAGGAGGATGAGCACCAGCGTGCCCACCGAAATCGCAATCTTCGGCGCTTTTTGTACGCCGGTTATCGTCAGCGGCTGGCTCATCAGTCAATCACCCTGCCTTTGAAGGCGAAGAGTCCCTGCGGACGTTTCTGGATAAACAGGATTATCAGCGCGAGGATCAGGATTTTCCCCAGTACCGCGCCGATTTCCGGCTCAAGAATTTTGTTCACTATGCCCAGACCAAAGGCCGCCACCACGGTGCCTGCCAGTTGCCCGACGCCGCCGAGCACCACGACTAAGAAGGAATCGATGATGTAGCCCTGACCGAGTTCCGGCCCGACGTTACTCAGCTGCGACAGCGCGACGCCGCCTAAACCGGCGATGCCGGAGCCGAGGCCGAATGCCAGCATATCGACGCGGCCGGTCGGCACGCCGCAGCAGGCCGCCATCGCACGGTTTTGCGTCACCGCGCGCACGTTCATGCCGAGCCGCGTTTTATTGAGCAGCAGCCAGGTCAGGCCGAGCACCAGCAAGACGAAGATGATCACCGCGATGCGGTTGTACGGCAGCACCAGATTGGGCAGGAGCTGAATGCCGCCGGAGAGCCAGCCGGGATTCGCCACTTCGACGTTCTGCGCGCCAAACAGCACGCGCACGCCCTGGATCAGGATCAGGCTGATGCCCCAGGTCGCCAGCAGGGTTTCCAGCGGACGGCCATATAAATGGCGGATGACGGTGCGCTCCAGCGCCATACCCATTCCGGCGGTGATGAAAAAAGCCACCGGCAGCGCGACCAGCGGATACAGCGCCAGCAGCCCCGGCGCGTAATGCTGAAACAGCGACTGCACCATGTAGGTCGAGTAAGAGCCGAGCATTAACATTTCGCCGTGCGCCATGTTAATCACGCCCAGCAAACCGTAAGTGATCGCCAGACCGAGCGCGGCGAGCAGCAGAATTGAGCCGAGAGACAAGCCGGTAAACGCCTGACCCAGTAAATCGCCGATCAGCAGACGATGCTGCACCGCTTTCAGGCTGGTGAGCGCGGCGTTACGCACTGTCGCATCTGGCTCAGTTTTCGGATCGGTCAGACTTTGCAGACGGCCTTGTGTATCCGGATCGCCCGAGGTGCCGAGCAGCTCAACGGCTTTCAGGCGCACCTGCGGGCTGGCGTCGGCGAGCTGTAAATTCGCCAGCGCGATAGAAAGTGCATCGTGCACCGTGCTGTCTTTTTCCAGCTCAAGACGACGGGTCAGCAGCGGCAACTGGTCGGCCTGCGCGTCGCGCTGTAAGGCTTTAGCGGCCTGCAAACGAATGGTGTTGTCGGTGCTCACCAGACGGTGCGCGGAAAGTGCATTGGCGATCAAAATTCGCAGGCGATTGTTCAGCCAGACTTTTTTGGCTTCGCCCTGGGGTTTAACGTCGCCTTCCAGCGGCGTCAGCTGATCGCCATTCTGTGTGAATGCGTGTTTCGCTTCGTCGATGACGACGTTTTCCTGCTTCAGCGCCTCGAGCAGCGGCAACCTTTCCGGCTGCGGATCTGCCGCCCATTGCTGCAATAACGTGGCCTGCTGGCTGCGGCTGGCGGCAGCAAAATCGTTGGCCGGACCGGCGTGAACAAGCCATGGCAGGCAGCCAAGCAGGAAAAACAGAGATCGAAGTAAAGTTTTCATCATGTTTTCGCCATAAAAGTAATACCTCTGGGAGCGCGGGCTTGCAGCCTAAGACCGTGGGCCTGCAGCCCACACCCGCCAAGACCTTGGGCTCGCCGCCCAAACTGGCTTAAACCGCGGGCTTGCAGCCCACACCCGCTAAGACCTTGGGCTCGCCGCCCAAACTGGCTAAGACCGCGGGCCTGCAGCCCACACCCGCCCAGAAGGAGCGCCAAGGCGCGCCCCTTCTGGACATCCCGCGCCTTTTTGTTTGTGACACCGACAGCTATCGCTGCTGGCAGGGAACGTGTTTCAGAGACTTCCGTTCACGGCGCAAACGGCGCCGCTGCGCGGTGCTCTCATTTCAGGTTCGGACCCGCCCGGAAAAAGCCCCGTGCGGTTTCTCACCGTTCATTCGCCGCCGTTTTGAGTGCGCCTTTGAGGCATTTTTAAGGTCAAAACAGACCTGCTCTGCTATTTTTTTTGACTTACATAGCCATTAGGCCGCATTCAAAAATTCCGCTGAGCAAGAGGTTCGAGACCTATGGCTCGAACCCGCCGCGAAGGTACCGCGTAGCGGCGGTATTTTGCGGCGAGAACGGATGCTCCTGGAACACGGTGCCTGTATGGCGCGATGCTGTCGGTGTCTCAGAGAAAAAACGCAGGATTCCAAAGGAGGCACGTTTATGCCTCCTTTGGGCCAGTTTGGGCGGCGAGCCCAAGGTCTTAGGCAGTTTGGACGCCAAGCCCAAGGTCTCAGTGCAAGCCCAAGCTCTCAGCGTGCCTGGGCTCCCATCCCTAATTAGTCGTTTTCACCGGGGTATCTGGCTTCTTATCGTTCCCAGCGATGTACGGACTCCACGGCTGGGCGCGGACCGGTTTGTCGGTCTGCCAGACCACGTTGAACTGACCGTTGGATTCGATTTCGCCGATCATCACCGGTTTGTGCAGGTGGTGGTTGGTTTTATCCATGGTCAGCGTGAAACCGGACGGGGCGGCGAAGGTTTGGCCTGCCATGGCGGCGCGGACTTTATCCACGTCCGTCGTACCGGCTTTTTCTACCGCCTGCGCCCACATATGGATGCCGACATAGGTCGCTTCCATCGGGTCGTTGGTCACCGCGTTATCGGCGTTAGGCAGTTTGTGAGCCCTGGCGTACGCCTTCCATTCGGCAACGAATTTCTTGTTGGTCGGGTTATCCACGGACTGGAAGTAGTTCCACGCCGCGAGGTCACCGACCAGAGGTTTGGTGTCGATGCCGCGCAGTTCTTCTTCACCGACCGAGAACGCCACCACCGGCACGTCGGTCGCTTTCACGCCCTGATTCGCCAGCTCTTTGTAGAACGGCACGTTGGAATCGCCGTTGATGGTGGAGATCACCGCCGTTTTGCCGCCTGCGGAGAATTTCTTAATGTTGGAAACGATGGTCTGGTAATCGCTGTAACCGAACGGCGTATAGACTTCTTCGATGTCGCTGTCTTTCACGCCTTTGGAATGGAGGAAGGCGCGCAGAATTTTGTTGGTGGTGCGCGGATAAACGTAGTCGGTGCCGAGCAGGAAGAAGCGTTTGGCGGCGCCGCCGTCTTCACTCATCAGATATTCCACCGCCGGAATGGCCTGCTGGTTAGGCGCGGCGCCGGTGTAGAACACGTTTGGCGACATCTCTTCGCCTTCGTACTGCACCGGATAGAACAGCAGACCGTTCAGCTCTTCAAACACCGGCAGCACGGATTTGCGCGATACCGACGTCCAGCAGCCGAACACCACCGCGACTTTATCCTGCGTCAGCAACTGGCGGGCTTTTTCGGCGAACAGCGGCCAGTTAGAGGCCGGATCAACCACCACCGGTTCCAGCTTTTTGCCGAGCACGCCGCCTTTGGCGTTGATGTCGTCAATGGTCATCAGCGCGATGTCTTTCAGTGGCGTTTCTGAAATCGCCATGGTGCCGGAAAGGGAATGCATGATCCCGATTTTGATGGTGTCTGCTGCCTGCGCGCTCCAGGCTAACCCCATGCTGACTACGGTGGCGGACAGAGCAAAGGCTTTAATAAAACGTCGACGTTGCATAGATGTACCCTCGAAATGAAAGATGATTAAGAGAACGCTGGTATGTAGAAAGTCGAAAAAATGTTTAAAAAAGTCATGACGGAAGTGTTCCGTTATTCTCCGCCCGGGCCTGATGCAGCATGTGCAGGGTAATTTTGCGCACCTCGGCTTTACTGACGGCAATATGGTCGTGTAGTTGGCGTTGTGCCTCCTCAGTGCGTTGCCCGATGATGGCGAGCAAAATGCTCGCGTGTTCCTGATAAGTGGCGTTGATCCGCTCATCTTTGGTGAAATCCAGCCGCCGGATGATGCGGATTTTCTCGGTCAGTTCGCGGTGAATACGCGCCATTTCGGCGTTACCGGCCGCGGCCACCAGCGTCATGTGAAACTCTTCGTCAAAGCGCGAGACTGCCTGCCCGTCTTGCAGCCGTGGCTTGTCTATCCAAAAATCTTTCAGCTCCGCCAGTTGCAGGGGCTGAGACGCCGGCGCACAGGCGCACAGGCGTTTGACCGCTTCCAGTTCCAGCACAATGCGCAGGTCGTAAAGCTGTTCGAAGAAGTCGAAATCGAAAGGCCGCACCTGCCATCCGCTGCGGAAAAACACTTCGACGTAACCTTCGCGTTCGAGCCAGAACAGCGCCTGACGCACCGGCGTGCGGCTGACTTCCATGCGATCGGCGATGTCGTTTTCGCTGAACCGATCGCCCGGCAGCAGGCGGAAGCTGAAAATGTCGGTTTTCAGCTGCTGATAAATACGTTCTGCCAGCCCTTCCGGGCGGTTATTTTTACTGCGTGCCGATTTGGCGTCAGTCAGTTGCATAAAGAGTCCCTTGTGGGTTCAACCCGCTTAAACCGCTAAATCCAGCCACAGCAGCGCATCACCTGGCCCGACCGGACGGCCCTGCTGGCAACTGATTTTCAGAACGGTGCCGGCGCAGGGCGCGTTCACCGAGAGTTCCATTTTCATGGCTTCGACGACGATCAGCGGCTGGCCTTCTTCGACCTGCTGACCCGGCTCGACCAGAATTTTCCAGATATTGCCGTTCAGATCGGCGCTGACGAGATGCCCGTCCTGATCCGCATCGTCTTCCACTAACTGCACGGCGTTGGCGGCGGCTTCCACCGCGGCGCTTTCGGCTTCGTGCCAGTGCGCGACTTCGCGGGTAAAGGCTTCGGCCTGTTTCGCGCGGAATTCAGCAATATCGGCGGCGTTGTCAGCAAGGAATTGCGTGTATTGCGCAAAGTCGAATTCGGTTTCTTCGATACGAACTTGTGCGCGGCCTTCGCGGAACGCTTCGCGCTGGATGTCCAGTTCGGCTTCGGTGACCTCATAAAACCGCACCTGATCGAAGAAGTGCAGCAGCCACGGCTCGCCGTTTTTGAATTGCTCGTTTTTCAGGAATTTGTTCCAGATAGGCAGCGTGCGGCCCACCAGCTGATAGCCGCCCGGTGAATCCATGCCATAAATGCACATGTACATGCCGCCGATGCCGACCGTGCCTTCGGCGGTAAACGTACGCGCCGGGTTGTATTTGGAACTGAGCAGGCGGTGGCGCGGATCGACCGGCACCGCGCACGGCGCGCCGAGATACACATCGCCCAGCCCGAGGATCAGATAGCTGGCGTCGAAAATGATGTTTTTCACTTCGTCGCGGCTCGCCAGCCCGTTGGTGCGCTGGATGAAATCGACGTTATTCGGCAGCCACGGCGCGTCGGCACGCACGGTCTGCTGATAGCGTTCGACCGCGCCGAGCGTGGCGGAATCTTCAAAGGCCATCGGCATGTGCACGATGCGGGTGGGGATTTTGAGCTGGCTGACATCGGCCAGACTGTTTTCCAGCGTCAGTAAATGTTGCAGCAGCGCCGTCTGATGCAGCACGCCGCTGTCGTAGCGGATTTGCAGCGAACGCACGCCCGGCGACAACTCCTCAATGCCTTCCTGACCGGTGGCTTTAATGGCGTTCATCAGCAGGTAAATGCGCATCCGCACCGCCAGATCCAGCACGTTATCGCCGTACTCAATCAGAACGTAGCCGTCGCCAGCCTGGCGGTATTCCACCGACGGACGATCGGCTGTCGCCGCAAGCGCAGCGAGAATGGTGGCGGAGGCGGTGGTATCGGGCAGCAGCGACGGCACCGGCAGCGCCATGGCGTTGATCGGCATCAGCGAGTCGAGCGTGCCTTGTTGCGCCAGTTCCAGCGCCTGCGCCTGTTCAAAACTGATCGGATGGAAACGAATTTTGTCGCCCGGTTTTACCTGGCCGACTTTCCACAATTCGGCTTTGGCGATGGTCACCGGGCAGACGAAACCGCCGAGGCTTGGCCCGTCGCGGGTCAGAATGACCGGGAAATCGCCGGTGAAGTTAATCGCGCCGATGGCGTATTCACAGTCATGCACGTTCGACGGATGTAACCCGGCTTCGCCGCCGTCCTGCCGTGCCCATTGCGGTTTCGGGCCAACAAGCCGCACACCGAGACGGTTGGAGTTGTAATGCACCTGCCATTCGGCGGCGAAGAAGGTGTCGATAGATTCTTTGGTGAAGAAATCCGGCGCGCCGTGCGGCCCGTAAAGCACGCCGATATTCCAGATATCGCCGTAAGGCGGCACGATGTTTTCGGCTGCCGCCTGCGGTAAACCCACCGGCGCAGGCGTGGTGCAGGCCGCGAGTTCCGGCTGCGAAACGGTCAGCATATCGGCGACACGCAGCGTACGGCCCGCGTGACCGCCAAACTGCCCGAGCGCAAAGGTCGAGCGGCTGCCGAGATACACCGGCACGTCGAAACCGTTACGCACGGCGAGATAGGTGCGGCAACCCTGCGTGGCGCGGCCCAGCGTCAGCGTCTGACCGGCTTTGACATCGACCGGCTGCCAGTAAGAAACCGGTTCGCCATCGATCGTGGCCGGGCAGCGTGCGCCGGTCAGGGCGATAATGGCGTCGCAATGAAAACGCAGCGTGGGTCCCTGTAACGTGAATTCCAGACCGGCGGCATCCAGATGATTACCGACAATGCGGTTGGCGAGACGAAAGGCAAAATCGTCCATCGGGCCGGACGGCGGCACGCCGATATCCCAGTAACCGAGACGCCCCGGATAATCCTGCACGCTGCTGTAAGTACCGGGCGCGATCACTTCGATGGCGTTGGGTGCATAAGCAAAACTGTCGAGCATGCGCGTCCACATGTCGCCGTCGCGGAACACCGGCGTGGCGACCACCTGACGCAGATAATCAATGTTGGTGGCGATGCCGTGCAGACGCGTGGCGGCCAGTGCGACCGACATTTTCGCCAGTGCGTCCTGACGGTCGGTGCCGTGAACAATCAGTTTGGCGATCATCGGATCGTAAAACGCCGACACGTCGCTGCCGGTGGATACCCAGCCATCGACGCGCACGTCTTCGGGGAAGAACACCTCGGTCAGCACGCCGGGGCTTGGCTGGAAATTCTTCAGCGGATCTTCGGCGTAAATGCGCACTTCCATCGACGCGCCCTGCGGGGCTTTTTCCATCGCAGGCCAGTCCAGCGGCTCATCTGCGGCGACTTTCAGCATGCAGTCGATGAGATCCAGACCGGTGACCATTTCGGTGACCGGATGCTCCACCTGCAAACGGGTGTTTACTTCGAGAAAATAAAATTCGTCGCGCGCGGCGTCATAGATAAATTCCACGGTTCCGGCGCTGCGGTAATTCACCGATTCGCCCAGCTCCACGGCAGCGCGATGTAACGCTTCGCGGCTGGCCTGCGGCAAGTTCGGCGCAGGCGTTTCTTCCACCACTTTCTGATTACGGCGCTGCAATGAACAGTCGCGTTCGCCGAGTGCCACCACGCGGCCTTTGCCGTCGCCAAAAATCTGTACTTCGACGTGACGGGCGCGGTCGACAAAGCGCTCCAGAAACACCCCGGCGTCGCGGAAAAACTGCTCGCCGAGACGCTTCACACTGTCCCACGCTGCGCGCAGGGCGTCTTCGTCGTCACAGCGCGTCAGGCCAATGCCTCCGCCGCCTGCGGTGCTTTTCAGCATCACCGGATAACCGATGTCTGCGGCCGCTTTCACGGCGTCTTCCAGGCTTGCGAGCAAACCGGTGCCCGGCGTCATCGGCACATTCGCGGCACCGGCTAATTCACGGGCGCGGTGCTTGAGGCCAAACTCGCGGATTTGCCCGGCGGTCGGCCCGATAAACGCAATGCCCGCCGCTTCGCAGGCATCGGCAAATTCTGCGCTCTCGGACAAAAAACCGTATCCCGGATAAATCGCCTGCGCGCCGGTTTCTGCCGCGGCGGCCAGAATTTTGTCGATCATCAGGTAGCTTTCGCTGGCCTTTTCGCCGCCCAGCGCGATGGCGATATCCGCCTGCGTGACGTGCGGTGCATTGCGGTCGGCATCGGAATACACGGCCACGCTGGTGACGCCCAGACGTTTCAGCGTGCGGATCGCGCGGCAGGCGATTTCGCCACGGTTAGCAATTAACACGGTAGTAAACATGTGCGCGCCCTCAGCTTCTGACCGGTGAATTCAGGCTCTGGATATAACTTCTCCAGCCGCCAAAATGAGTGATGTCTGTGGCTTCGCTAATCGCCCACGGCTCGCAGATAAAGCCTTTCACGGTGCGGCCATCGGCCAGTTCGAGCGAACCGATACCCAGCGGTGCCGGGATTTCAGCGACGAATTCCCCGAAGCGCGCCAGCGGGATATCCCAGAGTTCGACGATAATCGCGCTGCCCGATCCGGCGCGTACCAGCCCCGGTTTTGGCGGCGTGGTATTCGCGAGGGCGTAAAGTTTGTAGGTCGCGGCGGTTGTGGTTTGCTCGACGCGCACCGCGTTGCGGCTGGTGAGCTGAACATTGAGCGGCATGCCGGTCAGGTGCGCGCCAACCACGGCGACGCGCACGCTGGCAGCACTGACCGGCGCGGAGGTCATGAATTCTTCGGGCTTCATCGCCAGCCCGGTTGCGCCCAGCGGCAGGCTCAGGCTGCGCTGCCACTGACGGCCAAAGCTGGCTAACGCATCGTCGTGCCAGGCCGGGGCGACCAGGGTGATCCCGGCGGGCAGGCCGTCGGCGCGCAGGCTGGACGGCAGCGCAAGAGCAGACAAATCCGCCAGATTGGTGAAGTTGGTGTAAATGCCGAACTGCGAGTTGTAGAGCACCGGCTCCTGCGCCATTTCTGCCTGAGTGCGGATGGTCGGTGAGGTCGGCACCACCAGCGCATCAAACCCTTCCAGCGCCAGATTGATTTTGCGCGACAGCTCCGCGCGTAAATATTCGGCGCGCCAGGCATCGCAGGCGCTGTAGTTCAGACCACTGGCGACGATGCCGCGCACCACCGGATCCATCGCTTCCGGGTTTTCTTCGAAAATCTGACCGACCGCAACCGTACGTTCTGCTACCCATGCGCCGTAATACAGCTGCTCCGCGAGTTCACGGAACGGCGTGAAATCCACCGGGACCAGCGTGACGCCGCTGCTGCTCAGGCGTTCCAGTGCCTGATCGAATTCAAATTCGGCCAGCGCATCACCGAAGAATTCCAGGCTGTCCGGCACCGCAAAGCGTGGATGAGCCGAAATTGCCACCGGCGCAGTGCGCGGATTTCGGCGCGAATAGGCGTCCGTGGCGTCGTATCCGCCTGCGGCATGGGCGACGGTTTGCGCGTCGGCAACGGTCAGCGCAAAAATTGATACCGAGTCATTCAGGCGACAGGCAGGCACCACGCCGGTATTCGACAGCCAGCCTTTGGTCGGTTTTAGCCCGACGACATTGTTGAATCCGGCAGGGACACGGCCCGAGCCGGCGGTGTCGGTCCCGAGGGAAAAGGCCACCAGGCCGCGTGCCAGAACGGAGGCCGACCCGGAACTGGAGCCGCCGCTGACATAGTCCGGGTTAAAGGTGTTGCGCACGGCACCAAACGGCGAGCGGGTTCCTACCAGACCGGTGGCAAACTGGTCGAGATTGGTTTTGCCTATGACGATCGCGCCTTTGGCTTTCAGGTTCGCGACCACGGTGGCATCGGCTTCGGCGGTGTAAGTGAACGCCGGGCAGGCGGCGCTGGTCGGCCAGCCGGCAATATCAATATTGTCTTTGACAGCGAAGGGGACGCCAAATAAAGGCAGGTCTTTCAGCGAGCCTTCGGCCTTCTGGCGCAGGCTTTCCAGATGCGCAATCTGATCTTCAAGCTGGTTGGCGCTGGCGCGATAAAGCCAGGCGTTATCGGTGGGGCTCAGGCTACCCAACACCATCGACAGCGTGGTACGCAGGCTGCCCGGCGCAGTGCGGTAATGCTGCTGCCAGTCCCGCAGGGTAAAACCGCGATAAGGTGAGCTGGTAGAATGTGAGGCGTCGGTCATAAGTTGAATTCCATCTGGTACACAAGATTGAATTCACTTAAGCAAGGCCTGTGCCAAATCATTATTTGTTGATTTTAAATGATTTATTATTTATCGCGTGAAAGCGTTGTACGTTTGTTGCACCACGCACGTAAGGCAACTGAGCAAAAATGGGGCGAAAATTTGCGCGATGTCCCGCAGGAAAAAGATAAACGTGGCCCGATAAAGGTTCCGGTATACAGTTGTATGAACTGATGATTTATTATTCTTGGCAGAAAAGCGGGCGGATTCATGTCCAGAAAACGATCCATCATTGCGCAGTAATGTGCCTGGCAGAGGCTGGTGCATACCTCGCAACATTAGCCAGAGGAAACCCCTAATTAATGCAACTTCGTCGTCTCTATGTACGCCTGAAAAAGCTGCTGCTGGCGCTGATTCTGGTGATTATTACGCTTCTGGCCGTGCGCACTTATGACGCCTTACAGGGGCCGCCGCTTGAGCCGTGGCACAAACTGGTGCCGGACGAACTGAGTGCGGAACAGCTGGATAAGAGTGACTGGGCGGCGTATTTACGCGCGGAACAGCAGGCATTTCTTGAAGTGAAGCAGGAAGTGACGGACAAGCTGGACGCCGAAGAACGTATTCCGCTTAACCGCTATTACGACCGCAGCCCGATTTACCCTGAGCATTTTGCACAGGACTGGAACCGGTCTTATGAGCTGATGCCTGACGGCAAACCGGTCGGCGCGGTGGTGTTATTGCACGGCCTGACCGATTCCCCTTACAGCCTGCGCCATATAGCGCAGGATTATCGCCGTCGCGGATTCGTGGCCGTCGGTATTCGCCTGCCGGGCCACGGAACGGTGCCCGGTGGCCTGACGCGGGTGGACTGGGAGCAGTGGATGGCGGCAACGCGGCTGGCGGTGCGCGAGGCGCGCCGTGTCGCCGGGCCGGATGTGCCGCTGCAACTGGTGGGCTTTTCAAACGGCGGTGCGCTGGCGATGAAATATACGCTGGATTCGCTTGATGACTCCGCGCTGGTGCGGCCCTCCCGCGTGGTGCTGATTTCCCCGATGATCGGCGTGACGAGCTTCGCGCGCTTTGCCGGATATGCAGGCTGGCCTGCGATTTTCCCCGCCTTTGCCAAAACCGCCTGGCTGAACCTGATGCCGGAATTCAATCCGTTTAAATACAACTCGTTTCCGGTCAAAGCCGCCCGCCAGTCTTATCTGCTGACCCATGTGTTGCAGCAGCAAATCACCCGGGATGCGCAATCCGGCAAGCTGGCGCAGTTACCACCGGTGCTGGCATTCCAGTCGGTGGTTGATTCCACCGTCAGTAGCCGGGCAGTCGTGACGGCGCTGTTTAATCAGCTGCCTGCGAACGGCAGCCAGCTGGTGCTGTTTGATATTAACCGCAGCGCGTACGTCGGTCCGCTGCTGCGGGTGGCGTCAGAGACGGCGGTAGGGCGTTTACTTCCGCCTGCGCCACGGCGTTACCAGACCACGGTGATCACCAATGCGGCGCCCGATCAGGCCGCGACGGTCGCGCAGATCACGGCGGCAGGTCAGACTGCCGTGGTGACGACGCCGCTGGGGCTGGATTATCCCGCGGAGTTCTTCTCGCTTTCGCACGTTGCGCTGCCGTTCCCGCCAGATGATTCGCTGTATGGCCGTACTCCTCAGGGGCCGGCACAGTTTGGCATCCGGCTGGGTACACTGGCGGCCCGCGGTGAAAACGGCGCGCTGGTGGTCAGTATGGATCAACTGATGCGCGTATCGTCGAATCCGTTTTATCCTTATCTGTTGCACAGAGTGAACGGATTCTGATTGCCGGGCGCCTGCACTGATGGCGTCAGCGGATATTTCCCCCAGAAAGCGATTGCGATTATATCGCGCGCTATATAGATTGGCGGCATGAACATGAAAACAGACAACGATTCCACGCCCAACCGCATGCATCTGGATCAACAGATGTGTTTCGCACTGTATTCCGCGAATCTTGCGTTGCATAAGGTTTACCGCAAATGGCTCAGCCAGCTGGAGCTGACGTATCCGCAGTATCTGGTGATGCTGGTTCTCTGGCAGCGCGACGAAGTGACCGTCTCTGAGATCGGCGACAAGCTGTTTCTGGATTCGGCGACGCTGACGCCACTGCTCAAACGCCTTGAAACCGCCGGTTTACTGCTGCGCCGTCGGGCGAAAGCCGATGAGCGCCAGGTCATTATTACCCTGACCGAGGCGGGCAGGCAGTTGCGCGAGAAAGCTCAGGGCATTCCTGAAGCGATTTTGTGTGCGACCGAGTGCGAGCTCAGTGAAATGATGACGCTCAAACAGCAGCTCGAATCTCTGCGCGAGAATCTGAAAGACAAATCCTGAACGGCGGGCAAGGTGTTGCCCGCCGCTTTCGGTGATTGATGGTACCTATTGCAGCAAGCAGATAAATACGACGTGCGCTTTCGAATTTGTCTGCTAGTATCTAATACATAGCGCACGATTAAATCGTGTATAAATTTCTGATTACATCACTCTTGTCATTCAGTCATCTGACCCGAAAAGGAACGAAATATGTCTATCGAAAAAGTTGTGTATCGTGCTCATGCATCTGCAACCGGTGGCCGTGACGGCCGCGCTGTTTCTGACGACGGCGTGCTGGATATCAAACTGGGTGTACCAAAGGAAATGGGCGGCATGGGCGGCGGTACCAACCCTGAGCAGCTGTTTGCTGCCGGTTACTCAGCCTGCTTCCTCGGTGCACTGAAAGCCGTGGCTGCACAGGAAAAAATTAAGATCCCTGCTGACGCGAAAATTGAAGGCGCGGTGGGTATCGGGGCAATCCCGGGCGGTTACGGTATCGAAGTTCAGCTTGATATCACCCTGCCGGGCTTTGAACGCAGCGACGCAGAAGCGCTGGTGGCCAAAGCACATCAGGTTTGTCCGTACTCCAATGCCACCCGTGGCAACATCGATGTAACCTTGAATATTAAGTAATTTTTAGAGAAGTACCGCCTTCACCAGGGCGTTTTAATGCACTATCCGGGAGGCTTCGGCCTCCCTTTTCCTGTCTGAAATTCCCGGCACGATCTTCTCATCTCCTCTGCAGGGCGCTTGCGCTCAGGCATTTGGCCGCTATGTATATAAACGTAATCTCAGCATAATCTGTGAACTCGCCGGGCATAAACATGTCACAATGATTCAGAATCTTTCAAAAAACTTCCCGGAAAACCACATTACATGAATAGAGTGAAGACTCTATCGCAGCAAAATATTTCATTATTGTTAGCGATTTATATTGGCATTTTCCTCAATGTCTCCGTGTTTCAGCGCCGCTTTGCCGCCTTAATTAATCACTTCACTTCCATTGAACTGATGCAGGCTGTCACTGAAGTCTGCGCCATCGTGCTGTTTACCTTCTTCGTACTGCGCCTTGTGTCACTGGGCGGACGGCTGTTTTTCCGCATCGTCGCCAGCCTGCTGGTGCTGATTTCCGTCGCCGCCAGCTATTACATGGTGATGTTCAATGTGGTGATCGGCTACGGCATCGTGGTGTCGGTGATGACCACTGACATTGACCTCAGCAAAGAGATCATTGGCCTGCATTTGTTTGTCTGGATGGCGCTGGTCAGTGCGATCCCGCTGTTCCTGATCTGGAAAAACAACCTGCGGCTGACGCTGATTGAGCAGATTAAAACACCGGGGCAGCGCGCGTTGCCGCTGATGGTTCTGCTGGCAACGGCATTGCTGGTCTGGCTGCCGCTGCGTTATCTCGATCACGAACAAAGTGTGAACGAGAAGAAAACCAACGTCGATTTGCCGAGCTATGGCGGCGTTGTTGCCCACTCTTATTTACCGTCTAACTGGCTGGCCGCGCTGGGTTTATATGCTTATACCCAGGTGGATGAAGGTCAGGATGCCAGCCATTTCCTTGATCCGGCGAAAGAGTTTACCTACGTGCCACCGGCAGATATCGACGATACCTATGTGGTATTTATCATCGGTGAAACCACGCGCTGGGATCATATGGGTATTCTGGGTTACGAGCGCGACACTACGCCGCGCCTGTCGAAAGAGAAGAATCTGGTGGCGTTTCGCGGGACGTCGTGCGACACGGCGACCAAGCTCTCTCTGCGCTGTATGTTCGTGAGGGAAGGCGGTACGGAAGATAATCCTCAGCGCACCCTGAAAGAGCAGAACATTTTTGCAGTGATGAAATCATTAGGTTTCACCTCTGAACTGTTCGCGATGCAAAGCGAGTTGTGGTTCTACAACAACGCCAACACCAACAATTTCTCCTTCCGTGAAATCATCGCCTCTGAAAAGCGTAATGACGGTAAGCCGGTGGACGATATGTTGCTGGTGAATGAATTACAGGAGTCGTTGAAAAATCATCCGAAAGGCAAACATCTGGTGATCCTGCATACCAAAGGTTCGCATTATCTCTACTCTCAGCGTTATCCGCGCAGCTACGCACGTTATACGCCGGAGTGTAAGAGCAACACCTGTACCAAAGATGAGCTGATAAATGCCTTCGATAACAGCGTGTTGTACACCGACACCTTTATCGACAACGTGATAGATCAGCTGCGTGATAAGAAAGCGCTGGTGTTTTACGCATCCGATCACGGCGAATCCATTGATGAAAACTCACATCTGCACGGAACACCGCGCGAGATGGCGCCGCCGGAGCAGTTCCGCGTGCCGATGATGGTGTGGGCATCCGACAGTTTTCTCGAGCAGGCGGATCATAAAGAGGCGTTCGAGCAGCTCCAGGCGCAGCAACGCGTCGGGGCGAAGAAGCGTCATGTTGAGTTGTTCGATTCGATTTTAGGCTGCCTGGGTTACACCTCTCCGGACGGTGGCATCAATCCGGCGAACAACTGGTGTGCAAAACCTCAGACGGATCAGAAGTTATAGGTTAATTTGGCGGCGTATCGGATGATTTCTGGGCAGTCGGTGAATATGCATTAAAAAGCCGTTGACGCTCTGAAACCGTCGCAGTAAGATGCGCCCCACTCGGCGAGTAGCGCAGCTTGGTAGCGCAACTGGTTTGGGACCAGTGGGTCGGAGGTTCGAATCCTCTCTCGCCGACCATATCCCCGTCTGATGATGCATTCAGTCATCAGATAACGAAAAGCCCGCAGCCTTCTGGTTGCGGGCTTTTTGTTTTGTACGATACCCCTCAGGTTGTTTCTTCCTTCAGGTTTTCCTTTTTTGCTGCTTCATACAACGCCACCCAGCTGTCAGGCGGCTCACCGCTTTTGAGCATTTTGCGAAATACCCGGTAAGCGTCTGTTTTACTCTCATAGGCTCGCAGTTCTTTATCATCATTAACCCATGCATAAATGATGATCCGGCTTTTAAAGTTGTAGCGAAAAAAAAGACGGTATTGCTGAAAGAATTTTGCCCTGAACCAGTGAGTAAACTCCCCGCCTAACGTATCTCCCTGTCGAAACTCCGCCCGGGCAGGGTCTTGCGGGATGACTTCAAACATCAACTTATTAATGGCCGCCAGTCTCTTGGTCGCATTCCTGTTTTTGTAACCCACAGGGTCTTTACGGCGCAGCTGTACGACCTGCTCGGTGAGTTTCTCTATCTGTTGCAGAATCAACGGGTGAGCGAGCAGCGTCCACCCATTACTCTCCATGGCCTGATTATGCATAGTCCTTTACTCATCATCGTCAGAAAGCGGGCTCTCAAGGTCAACGGCAACGCCAGTGGTCAGTACACTCATCTTTTCATGCACAGATAAGGTCACCGGTTGCATATTTTCCGGATGATTGAGCATATCCGTCGCCACGAAATCCAGAAAGGCATTGATGACAGGATCTTCCGGTTCTTCGAGTTGCCTCGAAATAACCACCTGTCCGTCCGGTAAAATCTTGTATTGAATGCGATCGTTCCCGCTGAGATTTAACGCCTTGCGTATGGCTGCGGGGATGGTGGTTTGAAAGCGACGGGTCACTTTAGACTCGGCTTCGAGTTTGATTCCCCATGTGACTGAGGCAGGCATAGACGAGACTCCTTGTGATGCTTAATTGAGCGATTTCGGCAGGGTAATGCAAATGCATTGGTAATGCAAATGCCCCGAATGTACGTGATCGTTTATGCGTTACGTGCCGCAAATCTGCGTCAGATTGCCTCTTAAACCTGCATTTTCGTTTTGCAAAACGCTGACCGGATACTGCATATGTCGCGCAAAGCAATAAACACGCCAGAATTCAAATTTGGGAAACATGATCGTTTCGATATATTTCAGCCCTTGCGCGCTCTTTCGTTGAAAAAATAAGCAGGGAGTGGGTGTCGGAGGAGATGCACCACCACGGCACATTTGCGCCATTTTGGGGTGTTTTGCCGGTGCCACTGGCGGACGCTTTTTATGACAGCTTTGCGACAATCGCGGCTCTTCCCAGCATTTTCCGCTGGTTTCCACCCCTATCTCAAAAATAACCGTTCATATATTCATCATTTAGCGAGAAATTTTTAGGGATTTAATATGAGTGAAACACCCGTGAATATTCTTTTACAAAGTTGATTGTGTGGGTTTTGGGTTCAAAAAATGAACATTCATCCTGATTTGGTTAACAGAATGTTTTTTTATGTTTGTTTGCTGTTACTCACAGTCTGTGTAAATGCCTGATGGTTATATTGACGTCAGGGATAGGAGTTGCCAAATTGATAGCCCCAAGGAAGACCAGTGATTATTTCCGGTAAAGATCTGTAAAGCCCGCTTTACAGTTCGATGGAAAAAAAATGGCAGTTCACCATGCTCTGGTTGGACTTATTGCAGCGCACAACCAACACAGTCACCCGCAAATAAAAATAAAGGGTGCCGTGAGCTGCAAAACACAACACACACATCCACATCACCATTCATCAATGGAGCAGAAGCGATGACAATCTCTTTAGGTAAGTCGGGGCTACTGAAATTCAGTATGGGCCTGATTGCGCTGACCGTTGCGGCAAGCGTGCAGGCAAAAACGTTAGTGTATTGTTCTGAAGGTTCACCTGAAGGCTTCAACCCTCAGCTGTTCACCTCAGGCACCACGTATGACGCCAGCTCCGTGCCTATCTACAACCGTTTGGTTGAGTTCAAGATCGGGACCACAGAAATTCAGTCCGGTCTGGCTGAAAAGTGGGACGTGTCGGCAGACGGCAAAACCTACACCTTCCACCTGCGCAAAGGCGTGAAGTGGCAGGATAACAAGGAATTCAAACCGACCCGTGATTTCAACGCGGACGACGTTGTGTTCTCCTTCGAGCGTCAGCTGGACAAAAATAACGCTTACCACGGTGTGTCCGGCGGCAGCTACGAATACTTCGAAGGTATGGGCATGGGCGATCTGATCAATAAGATCGTGAAAGTGGACGACAACACCGTGCAGTTCGTACTGAACCGCCCTGAGTCTCCATTCCTGGCTGACCTGGCGATGGACTTCGCGTCAATCCTGTCTGCGGAATACGCTGACAACATGCTGAAAGCCAAAACCCCTGAGAAAGTCGATTTGGATCCGATCGGTACCGGTCCGTTCCAGCTTGTGCAATACCAGAAAGATTCACGCATCCTCTACAAAGCCTTCCCAGGCTTCTGGGGCACCAAGCCGCAGATCGACCGTTTAGTCTTCTCCATCACGCCTGACGCTTCCGTGCGTTATGCGAAATTGCAGAAAAACGAATGCCAGGTAATGCCGTACCCGAACCCGGCTGACATCGCTGCCATGAAGAAAGATAAAACCATCAACCTGATGCAACAGCCAGGTCTGAACGTCGGTTATCTGTCCTTCAACGTTGAGAAAAAACCGTTAGATGAAGTGAAAGTGCGTCAGGCACTGACCATGGCTGTGAACAAAAAAGCCATCATCGATGCGGTTTATCAGGGTGCTGGCCAGCCGGCTAAAAACCTGATCCCACCAACGATGTGGGGCTACAACAAAGACGTGGTGGATTACGAATACAATCCTGAAAAAGCCAAAGAGCTGCTGAAAGAAGCAGGTCACGCAGACGGTTTCACTATCGATTTGTGGGCAATGCCGGTACAGCGTCCGTACAACCCGAACGCACGTCGTATGGCTGAAATGATCCAGGCTGACTGGGCGAAAGTGGGTGTGAAAGCCAACATCGTCACTTACGAGTGGGGTGAATACCTCAAGCGTGCAAAAGCGGGCGAACACCAGTCTGTGATGATGGGCTGGACCGGGGACAATGGGGATCCGGACAACTTCTTCGCCACGCTGTTCAGCTGCACCGCAGCTAAAGACGGTTCCAACTATTCCCGCTGGTGCTACAAGCCGTTTGAAGATCTGATCCAGCCTGCTCGTGCTGAATCCGATCATGCCAAACGTGCTGCGCTGTACCAGCAGGCTCAGGTTGTGATGCATGACCAGGCACCTGCGCTGATCATCGCTCACTCCACTGTGTACGAACCTGTTCGTAAAGAAGTCAAAGGCTATGTGGTTGATCCGCTTGGCAAGCATCACTTCGAAAACGTCTCAATGGAGTGATCGCCTGCTGAATAATAACCCGTGAGCTGCGTTGTGTGGTGCTCACGGGCCATTCAGTACAGCTTTGATTCTCAAGAAAGAAATGTGAGCCACAATAAGCCCGGCGAGCTACGGTTCTCCGGGCATTTTATACAGAGAGTACGGGATATGTTTCAGTTCATACTCCGACGTTTGGGGTTAGTTATCCCAACGTTTATCGGCATAACTTTGCTGACTTTTGCCTTCGTACACATGATACCAGGCGACCCGGTCACCATCATGGCAGGCGAGCGCGGTGTTTCCCCCGAGCGTCATGCCCAGTTAATGGCAGATATGGGGCTCGATAAGCCTCTTTATCAACAATACTTCCACTATGTGAACGGGGTGCTGCACGGCGACCTGGGCACGTCCTTAAAAAGCCGAACGCCTGTCTGGCAGGAGTTTGTACCGCGTTTCAAAGCGACGCTGGAGCTGGGCATTTGCGCGATGATTTTCGCGATCCTTGTCGGCATCCCGGTGGGTGTACTGGCAGCGGTAAAACGGGGATCGATATTCGACCACACGGCGGTGGGTATCTCACTGACCGGCTATTCGATGCCGATATTCTGGTGGGGGATCATGCTGGTGATGCTGGTTTCGGTACAGCTCAACCTCACGCCCGTATCGGGGCGAATAAGCGATACGGTCTTCCTTGATGACAGCATGCCGCTGACCGGCTTTATGTTGATCGACTCCCTCATCTGGGGCGAGCCGGGCGATTTTAAAGACGCCGTAATGCACATGATTTTGCCGGCGCTGGTGCTTGGCACCATTCCTCTGGCCGTTATCGTGCGTATGACCCGTTCTTCCATGCTGGAAGTGCTGGGTGAAGATTATATCCGTACCGCGCGCGCCAAAGGCGTCAGCCGTATGCGGGTGATTGTCGTCCACGCACTGCGCAATGCGCTTTTGCCGGTGGTGACCATCATTGGTTTGCAGGTCGGGACGCTGCTCGGCGGCGCTATCCTGACGGAAACCATCTTCTCCTGGCCGGGGCTAGGCCGGTGGCTGATCGACGCACTCCAGCGCCGCGACTATCCGGTCGTGCAGGGCGGGGTGTTGCTGGTCGCGACTTTGATCATCGTGGTTAACCTGCTGGTAGACGTGCTCTACGGCGTGGTCAACCCGCGTATTCGTCACAGAAAATAAGGGGCGCAAAATGTCTCAGGTTACAGAGCCCGTCGCGAATGAAATCGTGACGACTGCGCCAGTGCCGATGCCGCCGTTGCGCGAATTCTGGCATTACTTCAAGCGTAATAAAGGGGCCGTTACCGGCCTGGCTTACATCATCATCATGCTGGTGATTGCGATCGGGGCGAATGTGATCGCGCCGCATCTGCCCGCTGAACAGTTCCGTGACGCGCTGCTGCGTCCGCCGGTCTGGATGGAAGGCGGCAGCTGGAAATTCCTGCTCGGCACCGATGACGTGGGTCGCGATATTCTGTCGCGTCTGATGTACGGCGCGCGCCTGTCGCTGCTGGTCGGTTGTCTGGTGGTGGTGCTTTCGCTGATCCTCGGCGTGATTTTCGGCCTGTTTGCCGGTTATTACGGCGGTGTGATCGATGCGATCATCATGCGCGTGGTGGATATCATGCTGGCCCTGCCGAGCCTGCTGCTGGCGCTGGTGCTGGTGGCGATTTTCGGCCCGTCGATCGTTAACGCCTCGCTGGCGCTGACCTTCGTGGCCTTGCCGCACTACGTGCGTTTAACCCGCGCAGCGGTGCTGGTGGAAGTTAACCGCGACTACGTGACCGCATCGCGCGTGGCGGGGGCCGGTGCGGCCCGCCAGATGTTCATCAACATTTTACCTAACTGCTTAGCGCCGCTGATTGTTCAGGCGTCGCTCGGTTTCTCCAACGCCATCCTCGACATGGCGGCTCTCGGCTTCCTCGGCATGGGCGCGCAACCGCCTACGCCGGAGTGGGGCACGATGCTGTCCGACGTCTTACAGTTTGCTCAAAGTGCCTGGTGGGTTGTGACCTTCCCCGGCGTGATCATCCTGCTGACGGTACTGGCATTTAACCTGATGGGTGACGGCCTGCGCGACGCCCTTGACCCTAAACTCAAGCAGTAGGGGACGAGAGATGGAAACCACATTGATTCAAGACGTACCGGTCGGCAAAACGCTGCTGACCGTTGATAAGCTTTCCGTACACTTTGGTGATGAAGGCACGCCGTTTCGCGCCGTGGACCGTATCAGCTACAGCGTAAAACAGGGCGAAGTGGTCGGGATTGTCGGTGAATCCGGCTCCGGCAAATCGGTGAGTTCACTGGCGCTGATGGGCCTTATCGACTTCCCCGGCAAAGTGATGGCTGAGAAGCTGGAGTTTGGTGGCCGCGACCTGAAAAGCATGAGCGAAAAAGAGCGCCGCCAGATTGTCGGTGCCGAAGTCGCGATGATTTTCCAGGATCCGATGACCAGCCTCAACCCGTGTTACACCGTAGGTTTCCAGATCATGGAAGCCATCAAGGTGCATCAGGGTGGCAATAAAAAGACCCGTCGTCAGCGCACCATCGATTTGCTGAACCTGGTCGGTATTCCTGACCCGGCTTCACGCCTCGACGTCTATCCGCACCAGCTTTCCGGCGGCATGAGCCAGCGCGTGATGATCGCGATGGCGATCGCCTGCCGTCCAAAACTGCTGATTGCCGATGAGCCGACGACCGCGCTCGACGTCACCATTCAGGCGCAGATCATCGAACTGCTGCTTGAGCTGCAACAGCAAGAGAACATGGCACTGATGCTGATCACCCATGACCTGGCGCTGGTGGCGGAAGCCGCACAACACATCATCGTGATGTATGCCGGTCAGGTGGTGGAATCGGCAAAAGCCACGGAGATTTTCCGTGCGCCGCGCCATCCGTACACCCAGGCGCTGCTGCGCTCGCTGCCGGAGTTCGCGGCAGATAAGGCGCGTTTGCAGTCCCTGCCGGGCGTGGTACCGGGCAAATATGACCGTCCTGACGGCTGCCTGCTCAATCCACGTTGTCCGTATGCCACCGATCTTTGCCGCAAAGAAGAACCGGCGCTGCGTGACCTCGCGAACGGGCGTCAGTCGAAGTGCCATTATCCGCTGGATGATGCCGGGAGACCTACTTTATGAGTCCTGATAACACCGCATCGCAGCCGTTGTTGCATGCGATTGACCTGAAAAAGCATTACCCGGTGAAGAAAGGGATGTTTGCCCCGGAACGCACGGTAAAAGCGCTCGACGGCGTGTCGTTTACGCTTGAACGCGGCAAAACGCTGGCCGTGGTGGGCGAATCCGGCTGTGGTAAATCCACGCTGGGCCGTTTGCTGACCATGATTGAAGTGCCGACCGGCGGTGAACTCTATTATCGCGGGCAGGATTTGCTCAAACCTGATGCCACGGCGGAAAAGCTGCGCCGTCAGAAGATCCAAATCGTGTTCCAGAATCCTTACGGATCGCTGAACCCGCGTAAGAAAGTTGGCCAGATCCTCGAAGAACCTCTGCTGATCAACACCAGGCTGAGCAGCGCCGAACGCCGTGAAAAAGCACTGGCGATGATGGCGAAAGTCGGTTTGAAGAATGAGCATTACGACCGCTATCCGCATATGTTCTCCGGCGGTCAGCGTCAGCGTATCGCTATCGCCCGTGGTCTGATGCTGGATCCGGACGTGGTGATCGCCGACGAACCGGTTTCTGCGCTCGACGTTTCCGTGCGTGCGCAGGTGCTGAACCTGATGATGGATTTGCAGCAGGATTTGGGGCTGTCGTACGTGTTCATCTCACACGATTTGTCGGTGGTAGAACATATCGCTGACGAAGTGATGGTGATGTACCTTGGCCGCTGCGTGGAGAAGGGGCCGAAAGACGCCATCTTCAGCAATCCGCGCCATCCGTACACCCAGGCACTGCTTTCCGCGACGCCACGTCTGAACCCGGACGAACGCCGCGAACGCATCAAACTGACCGGCGAGCTGCCAAGCCCGCTGAATCCGCCAGCCGGTTGCGCGTTCAACGCCCGCTGCCGCCGCGCCTTCGGCACCTGCAAACAGTTCCAGCCACAGCTGAAACAGTACGGCGACCAGCTTGTCGCCTGTTTTGCAGTGGATCAGGATGAAAATGGCACTGCGCAGACGGTCGCGTAAATCTGGCTGAAGCGCTGAAATCCAAAATGAATAAGCCCGCGAAAGCGGGCTTTTTTGTGGGCGATTTTCAGACACGTTGGCTGATGGGCTATTGATATGATGCTTTCACCCTACAATAACAGGACGTTTATGATGGCATCCGTTCCCCTATCCGGACCCGGTTCTCTGGTTATTCAAAATAATATGAGAGAATCAAGGCAGCATGGAACATCGAGAAACATGGCGACAGCAAGTACATATTATTGGTTTTATCAGAAAGTGAGGAACCACGGCCCCTGGGATTATAAAGCGTATGATCCTTACTGGGCGGCCTTCGGGAATTTTAACTTCGGTGCTGCAGGAACAGCAGCAGGTATACCGGCAAATACACTCCTTATGGGCGCAGGGTTTGCGCAAGGACGCGCAGGAACATCGAAACCTGAGTGGGGAAAATGGACTCAAAAGCCGCCATATGGCGATGACCCGACAGATCAGCGCAACATACAAGAAGGGATCGATTATGCCATTCAGAATGGCTATTAAATGGCTGCATCGTGTTGTAACCCTTACCCTGTTACTTCTGGTCATTGGTTTCTGGTGGCTTAGTCATAGCGAAGATGATCCCGCCGGAGATAAATTGCTCCGCACCCAAAAAATCAATGACCATATGTGGTTGTACATGACTGAAAGCCAAAGTGGTGGCGCAACGGTTCCATTCCATTACAGATATTATCTGGCGGGGGAACTGAAGGGTAACAATAGTGACGTTGTTAAGTCGCTGGCGGAAGGTTTTCCGTTTATCTCAGGAAGTGGAACCATTGTTGATATCAGCACCGGTGCGAATAACCGGGTGAATGTTACCTATAGCGGAAACGTTTTGTCGTTAAGCAATGCTGCGAGCTATATCTATAACAGCCACAGCTATACGGCTAATTTTAGCTATCAAATTAATTAAACTGCGATTCATCAAACAGGCCAGTCAGCATTCCCTGACTGGCCTGTTTGATGTAAACCTAGCCAGCAGCAAACCTGATGAGCCGGGTATAATCGCCGCGGTCAGCTTCTCTCAGAGCCACAATGTATTCAGCACGATGTTCGTCAGGGGAGACGAGTTCGCCGCCTGAGCTTCCCCATGAAAAATACCCACTCCCGAGGGCACGACGCAGTATGTCGCAATAAATTCGGGAATGCCTTCCATTTCCATTGGGAAAAGGGTGGATCCATACAATGTCTCTGTGAAGTCTCAGACAGATTTCATCGCGCGGATAGGTGTCGTTTTCAACCCAGTACGCTGCATTATCCAGGGTATCCCTGACACGCATTGAGATCATATAAGGCGGTGTATTCCCGATGTTGACCTCTCTGCGTCTAAGTTGCCCTGCCCATTCCCATGTTTTATCAAACATGTTTCGGTGTAGCTGAAGACAGAAATCCACCGTTAAGATCTGCTGGCAACTCAGCTTCTGACGGCTGAGGCGCGCTAATGCATTCTGAATGTTTGTTTTTTCAAATTGATTCAGGTCTTCCCGGGTAACGATATAATCGGGAAGTAAACCGGCCAGATCATCAGGGCTAAGTTCCGTCGCCCCTTCGGGTAGGCCATCATTGATGGTTTCGCTCATTATTCATCCCAGAAATCCCGAGGCCATTTTTGTAAGAGCTCGCTTTTAAGCTTGTCTTGTGTCGATTTTTGAAAAGCTGATGATGTGGGTTGCTGTTCCAGCGACATATGAATTTCAGTGTACTGAGTCAGGTATTTCGCTTTTTTTTCTGCCTGGTGTTCCCGCAGATCTTCGAGTGTTTGTCCTTGTTTTGGCTGTAAAAAGTATACCAGTTCACAATTCAGACCTTCCGCGACTTTCTCCAGGGTATTAAGGGTCAAAGTACCGTCGATCTCTCCTTTTTCGATCAACGAAATACGCGACTGACTTAGCCCGCATCTCTCACCCAAAGCGCGTGTGCTCATTCCCAGTGTGGATCTCAGCAACTGCAACCAGCCTTTTTTAGGGCGTTTTACATTTCGCTCTGGCTTCATACTTTTTAAAATATTATCTACCTGTTTGATTTTTAACTCTTTATCCCACATGAAGAAACCTTCTGATTGTATATTTACAATGAAATCATTGTATTTAAATATTAAATATACAATCAAAAAAGATAAAATCAATTGTATATATGCAATTGATTTACGTTTTTTCTATTGCCTATATACAATAAATTTCAACAAAAAAGGCCAGTCAGCATTCCCTGACTGGCCTTTTTGATGCAAACCGCACTTACCCTTTCTGACTCGCCCACCAGCTCAGCAGTTGCAGCGTTGAGGAGTAGTAATCGTCTTTCGGGGCCAGATTCGGGCTGATCGCGCCGGCATTGGCCATGGTGAAGTCGCGGATAGCCAGTAATCCCGGTGACATGTTGTAGCCCGCTTTGGTGCCGGTCATGACGTCAATCCAGGCCGGGGTCGCGGTGCGTGGCGATTTTTGCCACCACAGAATGAACGGTGCCAGCTGCGGGCTGCCCGGATGTGCCCAGGCGAGGTACAGCGGGATACGTATTGCGTCGTAACTGAAGCGGGTCGGCCAGCGGCTGGCGGGTTTCATGCTGCCATCGGCTTGCATATCAACCCAGTCAGTCGGCAGACGGAATTCACCGAAGGCCATTTTGCTGAGCATCGCGGTGCCGCTTTCATCCAGATCTTTCCATACCTTCAGGTGGCTGTGAGCGTAAAACGCTTTCCACGCCGGGAAGATGAAGTAGGACGCGTTGACGGTGACGTTGCTGGTTTGATTAAACCCGGTCACGCCCGGCAACATCACTTTGTAACCGGCGTAATCAATCACGTTGTATTTGATCAGCGCCGACTGCAATTTCTCTGAAGCTTTGGTATAGCGCGAATCACTCCATTTATCGCCCGCCAGCAGCAGCGCCCAGGCGATAAGCTGGTCACCGTCGGAGGCGTTATTTTTGTCGGCCACGTGGACGCTGTTATTCGGGTCATAGCGCCAGGAGTAAAGGCCGATGTCTTTGCGGTACAGCGTGTTGTTCGCCCATTGCCACAGTTTGTCGAAGGTCGCCTGATCGTCGTTAAAGACGGCCAGCAGCATGCTGAACCCCTGGCCTTCGGTGTGACTGACGTTTTTATTGGCGGTATCAATGATCCGGCCATCAGGCATCAGGAAACGACTTTTGAAGGCTGACCAGCCCTGATCCTGCGCCATTACTGCCGTGGTGAATAAAGAGAAAACCAGACCGAACCACAGCACCAGGCCGTAGCGTCGAAATGCCAACATAAAAATTCCTTACAAACCATTTTGATAACGGAAGACGAATGCGCCTTCGGGTGTACTTTCCTGCCAGCGCAGCGGAACGTAAGGCTGCCCGCCTTGCGCCTGCAACCATTGTGCATACAGCCCTTCAAACAGCGAAATCAGCGCGATGCGCCACAGTTCGTCGTTCTCGCCCTGAGGCGAAACCGGCCAGGCGATGTGCACCAGCGTGAGCTGCTGCCGGGTGGCTTCAATTTTCACCACGCCCCAGTCAAAGCGGCTGAGAAGGTGATTAATGTTTTCTTCCAGTTCGCCGAGCGTGGCGGAAACCGGTAACGCATGCTGACGCGCCAGATTGCCGCCCATCAGCGTGAGAAACCGGCGGCCATCCTCGTCGTCGGCGGAGGCCAGAATACCTGAAAATAGCACCTGCACCAGACTTTGCCAGCCCGGCGTGGTGTGACGCTGGCGGTAATAATCCTGCGCGACCTGAGTATAGTTCTGTTCCTGCATGGTTTTATTCCACCGGTTTAATTTTGGCCCATCAGATAGCGGAAGTAGACCTGCGCTTTGCTCTCGTTGTAATCACCGAAAGTATCGTAGCCAACCTGTCCGCCAATCTGCATGTTCTTGTTCAGATGATAGTTGCCGCCCACGCCCGCATTCCAGCCGATACCATTTTCGGTTTTACCGGAATAGTACGCTTCGGTGCCGTAGCCCGCGGCCACCAGGTCTTCCAGCTGTTTCTGCAAGTCCGGGTTGTTCGGGAAGTAGGCGCTCTTATCCTGAGAATAGGACTGATAACCCACAGAGCCGGACAATTTCAAATCCCAGTCGTCATACTTCTGAGTGTATTCCACCGGGAAGGAGACGCTGACGTAGTTCTGCGGGCTGAAGTAACCGCCCTGGCCGTAGCTGTAGTAGCTGAGGTTTTTGTCGAAATCCATGTAACCGACGTTGATGCCGGTTTTCAGCTCGCGATCATCGTAACGATACGGACGAACGTACAACCCGGCGTTGGCGTTAACCGACTGGTTGCTCTTCACGTTATTACCCAGATAGCTGTAATAACCGGCACCGGCATAGAACCCGGCGTCGCCGTCATCATAGGAAAGATTGACGCTGCCGCCGTTTTTGGTGACCTGGCCCCACTCTTTTCCGCTGTAGTTATCTTTGGTACCGACGTAAGACAGAATACTGTCGGTGATTGCGCGGCGTTCTGCGGTGACCGTCAGCGTGGTGAAGTCGGTCAGTTTTGGTGCCCATTGCACGCCACCGACCAGCGAGTTCAGATCCTGCCCGAGCGGCGTACTGCCCACATCGGCTTTGTAGCTGTCACCGGTCAGTGCGGCGTTCACTTCCACGCCGGTGGCACTTTGATTGCCAGCATCCGTCGCGCTATACGTCGTTGGATCTATGCTGTTGATGGTGCCGTAGGCGGCACAGGTTGCCGCATCGCCCCCCGCCGCACACGCCGTACTGAGGTCAGTGGCAGAGATACTTTTTCTCAAATCAGAAAGACTTAATGTGGGATCCAGCCCCGCTGCTGTTGCCGCCGCTGCCACATCTTTCTGTGCAGACTGCGCTTGTGCCAGCGCCCCCTGACCAAATCGGGCATTGGCCGTACCGGCCGGGCTGCCTGCGCTGAGGGAAACCGGCGTAACGCCGATGCTCAGACGCGACGTATCGAACGGCACGAAGGCGAAAGTCATTGGCGCTTTGGCTTCGGTCAGCTGACTGAGGCCGCTTTCGCCGTCACGTCCACGGATCGACATCTCGCCCTGCGCCCAGGTCGCGGTTTTGCCCTGCAAATCGTCGAGCATGTCGTCGATCTGTTTTTCCGTTGCATTACGCTGCACCACGGCGGTTGGCGCAGCACCCGGTACCGGCACCGTGCTGTTAACCGAGGTCTGATCGGTTTGTTGCCACGGCAGTACCGTGCCATAAGTGGACTGGGTGGTGGAACGCGTGGTGCGCGTTGAACGGTTGATGAACGGATTGTCGGAAAGCTGCAATCCGGCGACCTGCGCCGAACCGTCTGCGCCTTCCAGACCGATCATCTTGCCCTTCGCGGAACGCAACAGCGCCATCGCCTGCTGATGGTCGCCCTGCGCTTCGGCAACGCGGGCAGCCAGTAACAGGCGGTCCGGCGTGCGAGGGCCGGTCAGCCCATTCATCAGTTGCTGTGCGCGCGCCGTATCGCCTTCGCCCAGCGCGATATTGATCGCCCCCACGCGGGCATCCTGATTCGGTGTGTCGTTGGTCATCAGGTAGTTGTAGACCTGACCTGCCTGTTTGTTGAGCTTGCCGGACTGATACAGGCGTGCCATTGCCAGCATCAAGTCGCGGTTTTGCGGGTCGGCCTGCAGGGCGACGATAAGCTTGTCGTAAGCCGCGGCATACTGGCCCTGTTCACGCAGCTGATCGGCCTGAGTGATGACGAAACCGTTGCGCAGATTCGCCAGCGCGGTCGGTGAGGTGCCGGACTGAATCTCCGGATTTTGCAGGAAGGCCTGGGCTTCGTTACTCAGCCCGGCCTGATTCAGCACCGTCACCTGATCGGCGTAATCCCCGGCGTTGCCTTTCACACCGTTGCGCATGTTCTGGCGCACCAGTTGTACCGCCAGCGGAAGCTGCCCGGTGGCGGCCAGATTTTTCGCCAGCGCACCGACGTCAGCCGGCGCGGAAGGCGGATTCTGCGCCAGTGCGCGTAAGGTGTTGGCGGCGGCCGCGCTGTTGCCCTGTTGCAGATAGTTCTCCGCATCGGCCATTTGCGCATTGAAGTTGGCGCGCTGCGCCAGCTCACGCATACCCTGATTCTGACTGCCACGCGGAATGCGCGAGAGCAGGGCGCTGGCGGTGGACCAGTTTTTGGTTTCGGAGGCAAATAAGGCGGCCGCGTAGAGATCGGCTGAAGACGCGCCGGGACGCGAAGACGGGGCCATGATGGATTGCGCCTGCGCGGTTTGCCCCTGCGATTGCAGAATGCGCGCCATATCCAGTTTCACCCAGACGTTTGACGGCTGACGTTCCTGCGCCTGCTGAAGTAAATTCAGCGCCCGTTGCGGATCGTTATTCGCCACGGCCTGCGCCGCCTGACGGCGTAACGGCTCGATGACATCCGCCACTTTCGGCGGATTCATTTTGTTCTGAATATCCGCAGGCAGCGTTTTCAATACTTCGCTGGCTTCGGCAGATTTGTTCTGCTGACGCAGCACGTAGAACAGTCCGGCGCGGGCATCGGCATTGTCGCCAAGCGCGCTGTATTGCTGCTCGGCACCGGCCAGATCGCCTTTACGGCGCAGAATGTCGGCGCGCAGCAAACCGGCTGACTGACCTTTCTCGCCTCCGACCTGGGTCAGCGGCGTGACAGCCGCCAGTGCGGCGTCGTAACTGCCGGAACCGGCTGCGTCTTTGGCTTTCGCCAGCTGGGCATAAAATGCCGAGTCCTGCGCCTGATTGCTCAGCTGTGCGCTGTTCGGCCCGCCCTGTGCGGCGGCTTTGCTAAGGTATTGCGAGGCGGCTTCGAAATCACCGCTGCGCTGCGCGATATACCCCAGACCGGCCAGCGCGTCGGCGTCGTTCGGATCGCCCGCCAGCACGCTTTCAAACTTGGCTTTGGCGTCGGTAACGTTACCGCTGTTGAGCGCAGTAAAGCCCTGACCTTTGGCTGCGCCGCCGATATTTTTCTGGAAGTAGGCCATCACGCCGGTGTCATTGGGGTGGCGCGCCTGATAGCCCTGATACAGGTCACGATCGCTTTCCTGCGGCGCCATCCACAACAATGCCTGACGCAGTGACCGGTCGGCATCGCTGTTACTGCCCGCCAGCGTGCTCAGCAGTTTGATGCCATCGCGGCGCGACGATTCCTGATAAGTCAGTACTTTACCCAGCGCCAGACGCGCCTGAGTATCGTCCGGGCGTGAGGCCACGCGCTGCTGTAATCCCTGAATCGCCTGCGGCTGGAGCGACTTATCGCCCGCCATGGTCAGGTAATATTCGGTCGCCAGACTGTCGAGCGGCTGATTGCCGTTGAAGATGGTGCGGTAGGCCGAGAGCGAACCGCTGACGTTGCCCTGCGCGGCCATCTGGCGGGCAGAGGCGAGCTGCGCCGGAGGAATCGACTGCATGGCTTTGGCGCTGTTGAGCGAGGCCAGACGCGGATCGTCCGGTGAGGCAGCCGAGAGTTTTTCGCGCCATTGGTTCGCCGCCGTTTTGTCACCGCTCTGCATGGAGTACAGCGACATCAGGTACAGCGCCTGTGCGTTGTTCGGCTCGACCAGCAGCACTTTCTGCAAGGCGTCTTTTGCCAGATCGTCATGGGCGCGTTCGTGCCAGTAAGCGGCCTGATCAAACAGCGCTTTCATGGCCGGATTGGTGGTGTCCGCCGCCAATGTGGCGGCACTGAAACTTACGGCTCCGGCGATCCCTACCAGATAAATAGCCCTGATCACCGCCAGGGACAGTTTATGTTTTTTCATTTTCCAGCTCCGGTAATCGCCAGGTTATAGCCGGGAGTAACGGCCACCTTTATTGTTCTTTTTCTTCGTTCGAGACTTTTCATTTTTGACCCAGACGTTTGGCCGCGTGCCCGCGCAGAACGACGAACAGGCTCAGGCCCACCACCAGCGAAACCAGCGTGGCAATCAGCGACAGGATCACGATGTGCGTGCTGGCGTACCAGAGCACCATCATGTACCACGGCATTTGTCCGGTCGGGAATTGCTGGCCGACCGAGAAGCTGCGAATGCCGTTTTCATCGGTGATGATCGCCAGATCGCCACGCACGTTGGCGTTGATTTGTGGCGATTTGAGATCGTTGTGAATTTTCAGCAGTTGCTGATCGTCAGTCCCCGTGGCGACCACCACGACGTGATCGTTTGACCAGCGGGAGCGGAAGCTGACAAAGCCGCGCCAGGCGCCGGTTGACGACAGATAACGGTCGGCATCCACCGGCTGGCGGTACCAGTCGCCGGTCAGCCAGGCCACCATGCGCTGCACCTGCGTCGGTGTTTTTACGCCCATCGAGTTCGCGTTTACGCCAAAGGGGGAATCGGCCAGCAGCTGCTGCGTGAAGGCGGCGTCGCCCAGCGTCGTGACGGCCAGAATATCGCGGTCAAACAGCGGGTTTCCCTGTTCATCACCCGACAGGCCAAAGGCAACCTGCACATGGCTCACCGGCACGCCGGTGGCTTTCCCTGCGCGCGCGGCGAGGTTCAGCAAGGTGTGAATTTCATCCGCGCTCGGTTGCGGTGGCAGCAACATCAGCGTGTCTGAGAAATCAGCCAGTTTGGAATACGGATAAGAAGCCCCCACGAAATACGACAGGTTCGGCAACTGGGCGAAATGGTAACTTCCGCTCAGGTCGATGAAGGATTTCGGATCGATGCGGCTCTTGATGTTGTCGCTGGTCAGAATGCTGCACGGCGCGTCTTTTTTCGGTTTGATGTCGAAATAGAACTGCAACTGGTTGTCGCCGTAAATCAGGTACGGCGCGAGCTGCATGGTGTAGCGTTCCTGACGACTGTCACCGCCGAGGCGACGCCAGAGGTTTTCCACCAGACCGACTTTGTTGACCGTCAGGCTGCGCAGGAAGTTGCTGTTGATGGACACATTGAGCCGTGAGGTGTCTTCATCGATCCAGTTTTCGGTCGGGAAGCGGTAATCAATGCGCACCGGAATATTGTGTCCGTCCCACATGAACAGATCCGGCGCAGCGCGAAACGCAACCTGAATACCATCGTGATAAATGCCGTTAGAAATCAGTGAATCCGGATCTTTACCCGCCAGTTCGCCCAGCGTGACCGGGCGCGACGTGTCTATCCAGCGTGGCGCATCGTAAGGTTTGCTCGACGGAATAGTTTGCTGCGCGACGTCCAGATGATCGGTGTTGTTCGGCATACCGCCGCTTATCAGACGGTAAGCCGCCTGGCGCAGCTGATTATCATCATTGCCCAGCACCAGCAGCAGTTTGTAGACCGGATTGATCGGGTTATCGATGATTTGAATCGATGCACCACTGCTGGACGGCAGGGTGAGCGAACCGATTTTGTCCCCCGGTTTGCCAAACAGAATGCCGTTCTGATCGGGCAAATCGTTCAGGATCACCGGGAAATCCACGTCGCGATAATCGGATAACATGCCGAGATACGAAGACACCATCGCCGCTGCGCTGACATCTCCCGGTTTCATCGCCGAGGAGAAGCCCATGGTGATTTTAGATTCCTGCATTTGCAGGCTGTCGAAGAACGGGCGCGGGAAATTGCCCAGATTGCGGCCAATGTTCAGCTGCTGACCTTCCAGACCAATGCTGGTGGTAGGCAAAATCGTGACCCAATATTTGTCCGACTGATCTTTCTCGCAGGTCATGGTGTTGCTGTCATGCACGCGAAAGCTCAGGTTGTTGCTCGATACCACCATCGCTGACGGGATATCCAGTTCGTAGACATCGCCGCCGTTACTGCTCTGGTTGAGCGGCAGATTGCCCAGCGGCTGGCCGTTGAGCATCAGCTCCAGCGTGGTATCGCGGGCGATAAGCGCGGGAGAAATTTTCAGTGCCAGCGAAAGATGGGCGTTGGTCACCACTTCATCGGCTGGCAGGGTGAAGAGAATACCCGACTGTAACTGGCCGCCGCTGAGGGTCAGGCCGTTTGGCTGGCCCATTTCGGCGACGGTCACGTTGCTGGTGACCGGCTGAACCAGCGGGATCACCGGGGCAGGCGCGGCGGCAGGATCGGCAGCCACAGCCGCAGCATTTGCCGACTCGCTGTTGTTGACCGGCGTGGTATCGGTCTGGGGCGCATATTCTGAGGGCACCGGCTGAGCCACTGGTGGCGCGGCGGTGTCTGCGGGTGCCGTTTGTTCTGGCATTACCGGCGCCGGGGGCAGCCACGAAGGGGCGGCGGGCAAACTGGTTGCCGGATCAACCGCCGCAGCGGGAGCGTCTTCAGCATGGGTAAACGGCAGGCTGCTGAAGGTCAGCAGCAGGCCGGTGGTGATTTTTCTGAAAAGGGACGTGCCAGGCACCGCAGACAAACGGCGTTTACTCATCGGTTTACGAGGTCGGTTCATGCTGCTTCACTCTTGCTGGTGGTTTCAGCGGGTGTATTTTTGCCGCGGCGTTCTTTCCAGGTGTTGTAGAACAATTCAAATACGCAGCGGATGATGCTGATCAGCGATTTGAACGGGTTGTCTGGCGGGTATTCTTCACCAATCCAGGCATCCGCACGGCACAGAACCACACGCACCAGTTCGCGGCGTTTAGACAGCGGCAGGTTTTCAAATTGCAGACGAATGCGCTCTTTGTTGCCGCTGATCTGCGTGACCGGGAAACTCTCCGCGCCAGATGAAAGCTGAATTTCCACTTCTTCAATTTCTTCTTCCAGATAACGCACATCCGGCGTCACCAGCTGCACGCCACCCATCGACATATCAATGGTGGTGGTACGCAGAGAAATGCCATTGGCGTAATGAATGATGGCCGGGATCGCCACATCAATACGGATGGTTTTACGCACCTGACGGGTTTCTTTCGCGACGGCAATCGCCGCCAGCAGGATCAGGACGCTGAAGCTGCCCCACGCCACGTTCAGGGCGATAACGTTCGGATCGATGGCAAAGTAGTTGTGGAACACCGCGCGTACCAGCCCGTAACCGATGCCGATAATCATCAGAATGGCGACGATCAGGTGAGGTTTGACGATGTTGAAGTCAAAGAAGCCGACGTCCAGTAACCCGCCTTTGTCGGTGACGTTAAACTTGCCGCGTTTTGGCGCGAACATGGTCACCAGCGTTGGCAGGATCAGGTGGAACGCCATCACGGTTTCGTAAATTTCACCCCAGAAGGTATAGCGGAAACGGCCATTCATGCGGGAGTTGATGTACAGCGACATCACCAGATGCGGCAGCGCATAAGCAAAAATCAGGCTGGCGGACGAGGAGATGATGTTCAGGTTGAACAGCAGGAACGCCAGCGGCGCGGTCAGGAACACCACGCGCGGCAGACCAAACTGGAAGTGCAGCATGGCGTTCAGGTAGCACAGACGCTGCTGCCATTTCAGACCACGGCCAAACAACGGGTTATCGACGCGGAAAATCTGCGTCATACCGCGCGCCCAGCGGGTACGCTGAATAACGTGCAGGCCGAGGCGTTCTGTTGCCAGACCCGCCGCCAGCGGGATATCCAGAAACGCGGTGTTCCAGCCACGACGCTGCATTTTCAACGCCGAGTGCGCATCTTCGGTGACGGTTTCCACCGCAAAGCCGCCGACTTCTTCCAGCGCCACGCGGCGGATCACGGCACAGGAACCGCAGAAGAACGTCGCGTTCCAGTTATCGTTACCTTGCTGAACCGGGCCGTAGAACAGCGCACCTTCGTTTGGCATGGTGCGGCCAGCGGACAGGTTACGTTCGAACGGATCCGGTGAATAGAAGTAGTGCGGCGTCTGGATCAGGGCCAGACGTGGGTCTTTCAGGAAGCTGCCGACGGTGGCCTGTAAAAAGGCGCGGGTCGCAACGTGGTCGCAATCGAATACGCAAATCAGCTCGCCCTTGGTGAGTTTCATTGCGTGATTCAGGTTACCGGCTTTTGCATGGGCGTTATTGTCGCGGGTGATATATCCCACGCCTGCATCGGCGGAGAACACCGCAAATTCGTCGCGCTTGCCGTCATCGAGTACGTATATTTTGATTTTGTCTTTTGGATAATCGATGCACTGCGCCGCCAGAACGGTATCACGCACCACGTCCAGACTTTCGTTATACGAGGGAATATACACATCCACCGTTGGCCACAATGTGGTGTCATCCGGCAAAGGTTCGATGGTGCGTTTCAGCGGCCAGGTGGTTTGCAGATAACCCAGTAACAAAATAAGCCAGACATACAGCTCGGCGAGGAATAAGCCGATGCCTAAAATAGCTTCAATGGTGGAATTGAAATGCAGAGTTTCTGTGGCGCGCCAGTAAATATATCGCGTGGACATCATGACTGACATGATGACCATGACCACACTTATCCGGCGGCTTTTACTGATGCCCAGTAAAAATAAAAGACCAATACTGATCAGCCCGAAGATGTACTGCTTCTGGCTGTCCATTGGCGTGATGACGATAACTGCTGCCACCGGCAGCAGCAGAAGCACAAGCAGGGAAAACAGGAATTTATTCATCGCTTTGGGATCGCTGTTATCAGTGACAGTTAATAACTGCCGGTTTTAGGCGCGGCGTGTAATTCACCATCACCGACTTTAATCCCTAAAATGGCGGCGACTTTTTTGCTGATCAGTTCAATATCAAACGCGGACGCTGATACCGGACTGAAATCAATAATAGATCGCTGAGAGGCATTCGCCTCCGGCACACATTCATCCCTGTGTATTGTGCCTAATAATCTTTCATTTAAACGCTGTTCGAAAAATTGCGTGACATCGCGGCTTAATGTCCGGCGGGTGTCACTTTGGTTCACAACGTAATATTCCCCTTTCTTATTATTCAGCGGGGTGCCTATTAATTTGTTCTTTTCCATTAACGGCAGTAAAGACAATGACGCCGTATCTGCCAGCATGACCACAACATGTAAATCAGCAATGCTCTGCACGGCTTTTAATGCCGGGCTCGGGCCGGGAGGGAAATCCGCAATAATAATTAACCCCGGATAATTCAGGACGGTATTTAATCCGCGCGGTAAAAAATGCGGATCGCTGGCTAACTGATGTTCAAACTCCAGCCGCTGATCTTCGCTCACTTCGCCATAGGGCAGCACAAACGTGTTCGACCCGGCTTTGAGAATAAACTGGCTCCAGTCGGATTCATTGCCTGACCCGGCGACAAAACCGCGGGTATCGGAAATAGGCACACCAAAATGGAGGCGCAGGGCATTCTGCACATCAAAATCGATGACCAGTACTTTGCTGCCGCTGCGGGCAAGCGAATAGGCCAGGTTGGAGGCCACCGTGGTTTTTCCAACCCCACCTTTCGGTGAACAAACGCAAACTAACGGCATGAGGCAATCATCTCTAACAAAGGTTGAAGCGGTGTGTCGCGATGCAGATAAGCGCCGGCAGGCTGAGGCGCCCGCTGTTTAAACATCTGTTTAAAACGCTGATCGGTATCGGCAGACGCCGCAGATGCGGGCGCCACGTGCGCGGGTGCCGGACTCTGTAATGGGGTTGAACGGATCACCGGTGCAGGCTGATACACCGGCGCTGCAGGCGCGGGCGCTGCGCTGGCCGGGGGCACGGGTGGCTGACGCGGCGCTTGCGGCATGGCTTTGCGCAGGGAGTCGAGCAAACCTGAACCGTTGTCCGGTATCACAGACTGCGCGTGCAGTGCCGGCGTCGAATGAACCGGGGGAGAATGCGGAGCCTGTGCTGGCGCGGGTGCCGGATGTTCAGGCACGGGCGGCAGAGTTTCACGCAGGGCATCGAGCAAACCAAAGCCCGCCGCCGGAGGATGGACTTCTGAAGACATGGGGCCGGCGTGTTCGGGCGCAGCGGACTCAGTCTGCGGCTGCAAATGCTGGGCATGTATCGCTTCCTGCGCCGACTGTGGCGAGAATTCATCAGCAGAAATGGACTGTGGCGTGGGCTGCGTCGAGCGCCCGTTATCTAAGGGGCCACCCGGCGTCTGGCTGGCAGAAACCTGCTTGATCAAGGTCCATTGATTCATCGAACCGGTAATTGATTCTCCGGTCGATTTATCATTTAGCTCTTTGTAATCAAGCTGTTTAAGGTTGGTCTTATCCATAAAACGCTTAATGTCGTCATATTTGTTCATATATCCCGCCCGGTAGGATTATATTTTTGTGGGAATTATCTGGACGTCAAAGCGGCCAAGCAAGAAACGCTGTCAACCAAGCGAGAACTGCTAATAAAGAGTGTAAAAGGTTTAATTTTTTTGAAGTTTTTTTTGAGGATAAGATTAATCTTAATATATCAGTTCTTGTACAGCATGGAGCACTTTTTACAAAAATTAGGAATAGCACCATAAAAAACAATACCCTTATAACTGGCTGTCACAAAAGGTTTTTTGTTTTTTTTATCTGATTTTTTATCTTATGTGAGAGTAAACGGTTGCATTTTGTGTGATGTGCAGCACAGAGATTGCATCAGGGACATTAAACTCAGAATTTTAATAACACCACTAATCATCGGGTTAATGCAGAGTGTCGGTTTTTCGTCAGTAAAATAACATAAAGTATTTCAGTGATAATTTCAGAGGTGCAAACACATTGTTTTTTATAGCCTAACGGCCCTGTTTTGCCTCGAAATAACACGATATAAGGTATACTGCGCTCTAATAGTGTTCCTGATAAGTAGAACGGAGCAAAACAGGTCGGCGGTTGATGGAGAACTAAGTTGCGGGTCAGGCGTTCATTAACAATCAAGCAGATGGCAGCCGTGTCGAGTGTGGCTGCGATAACTATTTGTATTTTCATCATTATCCAGTTGTTCCACTTTGTGCAACAACGGAGGGATGATTACGCCCAGCAGCTTGAAAATATCGCCCATTCTGTCCGCGAACCGCTGTCCCAGGCGGTGCTGGACGTCGATCTGGATGAAACTCAGGAGATCCTGAACACACTGCAACCCGTCGGTATTCTCAGCCGTGCGGATGTGGTGATGCCCAATGAAATCGCAGCGCTGCACACCCATTTTCCGCCAGGCCGCCCGGTGCCGCAGTGGGTGTCACGTGGATTCAATCTGCCCGTCACGATTTCCGTTCCTCTTTATTCCGCCGCGGCCAGCCCGAAAGACCCGAAACCCCTGGCGTACCTGGTCGTGCAGGCTGACTCCTACCGGATGTACCAGTTTATCGTCAGCGCGCTGTCCACCATGCTGACGACGTATCTGCTGCTGGCGCTGATCCTGACCATTTCCCTCAGCTGGATCATTAACCGGCTGATTGTCAAACCGGTACGCACTATCGCCCGCGAGCTGGAATCCCTGCCGGAAAGCGATGTGCCGTACCATCAGCTGACCATGCCTGCGCTTCATGAAGATGATGAAATCGGCATGCTGGTGCGCAGTTACAACCGTAATCAGCAGCACATGCAAAAATTGCAGCAAGAGATCAGCGATGCGCAGCCACCCGCACAAGACTGCATCAGTAATGAAGAGCAGTTTATGTCGCGGCTGCAACACCGGTTGCACTCCACCGAGCCGGAAAAAGGGTTTCATCTGTTAATGATAGGTATCGAAAGCCTGCGTGATGACGGCCACGTCGATTGCCCGCTGGTGAGATCCATCATTGATGCGCTGCCCGAGCACTGCTTACTGGCGCGCCTGAGCTATAACGAATTTGCTTTGCTGGCCGGCGACATTGTCCGGCCATTTATGGCGATGCGTCTCGCCCGTCATATTATGGAACGCATCAATGCACCGCAGGAAAGCGATGCAGGCAATATGTCTCTGCATCCGACGGGCAGTATCGGCATCGTTCAATATACCGGCGAGTTCCCGGCCACAGCGCAGCAGTTGATGGTCAATGCGCGGGCGGCACGGGTGTCGGCTTATCAGCAGGGTAAGAATCAAATTCTGTTCTTTGAGCCGGAGTTAACGGCAAAGATTCAGAAACGTTTGTTGCAGGAAAACGACATTCTGCACGCCATGGAGCAGAACGATTTCACGCTGTTTATCCAGCCGCAGGTGAATATGCGCACCCGCGCGGTGGTCGGTGCTGAAGCGCTGCTGCGCCGGAAAATGGCCGACGGCAGTTACGGGCTGGAAAGCGATTTCATTGTGCTTGCCGAAGAAATCGGCGTGATGAGCATGCTGGGCTACAAAATTCTTGAACTGGGCTGCGGCATCCTCGCTGACTGGCAGCGGCGGGGGATTAATTTGCCCCTGTCAGTGAATCTCTCCGGCGTTCAGGTGCAGCAACGCAATTTCCTGCCGGAACTGCGCAGTTTACTGAGCCGCTACAAAATCAATCCGGGACAGCTGGTGCTGGAAATCACCGAAACTGCGCGTATCGACGACCTTGATCGCGCACTGCTGCTACTGGGCGAACTGCGCGCCGTAGGGGTGTCGATTGAACTGGATGATTTCGGCCTTGGCTATTCTGGCCTCGAATATCTTAACCGCCTGCGTTCGCTGCCTATTGATGTCATTAAAATCGACCGCAGCTTTGTCGGCGCTCTGCCGCAGGACGATGTGATGGTCAATATTGTGGCCTCGATCGCCCGCGCAATGAACATCCAGCTGGTGGCTGAAGGTGTCGAGAATGAAGCGCAACGCCAGTGGTTACTTGAGCAAAACATTCTGTTAGGTCAGGGGTATTTATTCTCCGCGCCACTGTCGAAAGACGCCTTCGAACTGAAATTCTGCCAGCCTGACTGACCCTTCTGAAGGCAGGAAACCCGTTCCTGTCTGTCATTTTATCTGCTTTTTTTACTTACTCTCCGTCGGCTGAATGCTTTCAGCTCTGGTTTTTCATGACCCGTCTTTTCCGGAGGAAACAATATATTTCCATGATGTTGTGATGGTGTTATTTTTCGGCAGTCGCTCATTATCTGTACCCCTACAAAACAAAGGGCGACACTCTCACATCAGGATGGCGAGTCATGAAAAAATCTATCTTCAAAAGCCTGTATTTCCAGGTGCTTATGGCAATAACCCTGGGTGTCATGCTGGGTCATTTCTACCCTGACCTCGGCGCTCAAATGAAACCATTAGGTGATGGTTTTGTTAAGTTAATCAAGATGATCATCGCTCCGGTGATTTTCTGTACGGTAGTGACCGGCATCGCAGGCATGGAGAGCATGAAAGCGGTTGGCCGTACCGGTGCGATTGCACTGCTGTATTTCGAAATTGTCAGCACTCTGGCGCTGATTATCGGGCTGGTCATCGTGAATATCGTCCAGCCGGGCGCGGGGATGAACGTCGATCCTGCGGCTCTGGATGCCAAAGCGGTGGCAGTCTATGCCGAACAGGCACAAAGTCAGGGCATCATTCCTTTCCTGCTTGATGTGATCCCTTCCAGCGTGATTGGTGCGTTTGCCAGCGGGAATATCCTGCAGGTGCTGTTGTTTGCCGTACTGTTTGGTTTTGCGCTGCACCGTCTGGGCCATAAAGGACAGCTGATTTTCAACGTGATCGACAGCTTCTCGCAGGTCATCTTCGGCATCATCAACATGATCATGCGCCTGGCTCCGCTGGGGGCTTTCGGTGCGATGGCGTTCACCATCGGTAAATACGGCGTGGGTTCTCTGGTGCAACTCGGCCAGTTGATCATCTGTTTCTACCTGACCTGCGTCTTGTTCGTGGTGGTGGTGCTCGGGCTTATCGCACGCTTCACCGGCTTTAGCATCTTCAAGTTTGTTAACTACATTAAAGAAGAGTTGCTGATCGTTCTGGGTACCTCATCTTCCGAGTCTGCGCTGCCGCGTATGCTGGATAAGATGGAGCGTCTGGGATGCAAGAAATCGGTGGTCGGGCTGGTGATCCCAACGGGCTATTCCTTCAACCTTGACGGCACCTCGATTTACCTGACCATGGCGGCGGTTTTCATCGCGCAGGCCACCAATACACATATGGATATCTGGCATCAGATTACCCTGATTGTGGTGCTGCTGTTGTCCTCCAAAGGGGCGGCGGGCGTGACCGGCAGTGGGTTCATCGTTCTGGCGGCAACCCTGTCGGCAGTCGGACATTTACCGGTTGCAGGTCTGGCGCTGATTTTAGGCATAGACCGCTTCATGTCGGAGGCGCGTGCGCTCACCAACCTGGTGGGTAACGGCGTGGCGACGATTGTGGTTGCGAAGTGGTGCGGACAGCTCGATGAAGGCCAGCTGAAAGCCACATTGAACGGTCAGAAGGGCCTGACGGAAGCGGAAAAGTCAGTTTCCGGTGCCTGATTGTTTCTGAATAATGGTGGATATGTGGGCATAAAACCCGCGTAAGCTTCCAAAAAAAGCATTTATTCGGCGTCATCTCCCCTAATATCCACCGGTTGCTTGATGTAACCGGTGGATTATCTTCATAATATGCCCTTCTTTTGCCGTCACCGGCGCTATTTCCGAGAATATTTTTGACGGATGCGCGACTTTGAGAAAAACCCGCGGTCTAACGAAGAGCTTTATTTTTTCGGGCTTTATTTTACGCATTCAGTTCCTGTGGGCCCGTCATCAGACACCGGCAGGACAGCACTCTGAAAATTGGATTGTCATTACGTAGGGGTTCACATGCAGGGCACCAAAATCCGTTTACTCATTGGTGGATTGCTGCTGGCAGCAGCCGCAAGTCATGTGCAGGCAGAAACATTACAACCCGACCCGGCCTGGCAGCAGGGCAAGTTAGACAACGGGTTCACCTGGCAGCTTCTGACTACACCACAACGTCCGAGCGATCGTATTGAATTACGCCTGGTGGTCCGCACCGGGTCACTGGCAGAGTCAGCACAACAGTCTGGCTACACGCATTTCCTTCCTCGTCTGGCACTAATGCATAGCGAAGGATTCAGCACGGCCCAACTCCAGTCTCTCTGGCAGCAGAGCATTAACCCGCAACGGCCATTGCCGCCGGCGGTCAGCTCGTACGATTTCACCATGTACAACCTGAGTCTTCCCAATAACCGCCCGGACCTGCTGAAAGACGCATTGAACTGGCTGGCGAACACTGCGGGGAAAGTCTCGGTGACACCCGAACTGGTGAGCGCCGCGCGTCAGGAGTCACGGGATCCGGTGGGGTCGCTGCCGCAAAATACCCAGGACGCCTTCTGGCGCGCCCGCATCACCGGCTCCACTCTGGTCGGGCATAATCCGGATCAGCTGCCGACCAAACCCATCAACATAGACTCCCTCATCAAGTTTTATCATCAGTGGTATACGCCAGATGTGATGACATTATTCGTTGTCGGTAACGTGGATGGCCGCGGGCTCAGCGAACAAATTAACCGGACCTTCTCACCGCTCAAAGGCAGCCGCCAGACGCCGCAAACGTTGCCGACGCTGTCTGAAGTGACCATGAAATCCATGACATTGATGGACGACAATCTGACGCAAGATCGTTTGTCATTAATGTGGGACAGCGCGTGGCAGCCGATTCAGGATTCTCAGGCACTGGCGTCTTACTGGCGCAGTGATTTGGCGCGTGAAGCCTTGTTCTGGCATTTACAGGAAGCGCTGAAATCCTCTTTCGAGAATAAGAAAGACGCAGCCACACCGGGGCCGGGCTTAGGCTTTGACTGTAACGTGCAGTTCCAGCGTGCGCAGTGTGCCATTCGTATTGAAGCACCGCAGGCCAAACTTGCGGAGTTGTTTAAACGTCTTTCCGATGAGTTGCTGGTGGTGCGTGATAAAGGCATCTCACAATCTGAATTCGATGCGCTGATTGCCCAGAAAAAAGATCAGCTGAGCAAGCTGTTCGCCACCTATGCCCGCACGGACACCGACGTACTGATGAGTCAGCGCCTGCGTTCACAGCAAAACGGGGTCGTAGACATCGCGCCGGAGCAATATCAGCAATTGCGTCAGGAATTCCTCTCAACGCTGACCTTACCGGTAATGAATCAGGAGCTTAAACAGCAACTGTCACGTGAGCCGGCATTAGTCCTGGCACAGCCGAAAGGTGAGCCGGAGGTCAATGCCGGGGAGCTGAGGGCGATTTATGACAAGATTATGGCGCCAGCAGAAGCCAGCCCGGCGGGAGAGGCTGCCGTCACTGAGACACCGGTAGCAGCGGCGCAATAAGGGTTGACCCTTATTAATCTTTTTAAACATGATCGAGAATATTTCGGTTTCGCGTGCGGTGATGGTTTAACGCCCCGCGCCGAAACCCACCAAAGGAGGGGAACGCTTTCCCTCCTTTGGATCCCTCCTCGCTGTATCGGTTTTGCCGCGACATGTTAAGTGAGCACAGCACTTAAAAACCGACACTTTCACAGTCTTGCTGCCCGGTCCTCATTGCAGGTGAAAAACTGCCCTTATGCCCGCTCAGGCATAAACTCCATCGGAATGATCGCCCCGCGATGCTGAATCACGGTGCTGGCTGTTTCATGCCCGCGTACAGCGGCTTCCACTGCGCTTCCGCCGGTCAGGCGCACGGCCAGGTAGCCTGCGCTGAAGGAGTCACCGGCTGCCGTAGTATCCACCACTTTCTCTTTCGGTAATTTCACGGCGGGCACATCGTGCAACTCGCCTTCCGCGCTGGACACGATGCAGCTGTCTGCGCCGCGTTTCACCACCACTTCGCTGACGCCCAGTGCGTGCGTGCGGGCAATAACGTCTTCATAAGGTTTTTCACCCCACAACATGTCTTCATCATCGAGCGTCAGGAAGGCGATATCGGTGCAGGAAAGCATGGCGTTGTAGGCGGACTGCGTCTGTTCTTTGCTGGCCCACAGACGCGGACGGTAGTTGTTGTCGAAAATGACCTTACCGCCGCGTGCACGGCAGGCTTTCAGCAGGGTCATCAGGCGGTCGCGGCTTGGGTCATTGAGGATCGCCAGGCTGATGCCGCTCAGGTAGAGATAATCGAATTTCGCCAGTGCCTGACAAATCTCTTCAGACTGCGGGCTGTCCAGCCAGTAACGCGCTGCGGCGTCGTTGCGCCAGTAGTAGAAAGTGCGCTCGCCGGTGTCATCCGTCTCAATCACGTACAGGCCAGGCAGTTTGTTTTCCAGACGCTGGGTCAGATCGGTATGAACCCCTTCCTGCTGCCACGCCTGCAGCATCTCATTACTGAAACTGTCATTGCCCAGCGCCGTCACGTAATGCACGTTCAGCGCATCAGGAGACACCTGGCGGGCGATATACACAGACGTATTCAGCGTATCGCCACCAAAACCACGATGAAGGGCATCGCCTTTTTGTGACAATTCGATCATGCATTCGCCGATAACGGCAATGTTTTTACGAGTCATTTTACCTGGCCTATGTCTGAAGCATTAAAACGAAAGAGAAGAAAAGTCCGTCATTATTGCGCTCTAGTCTCTTCATAAGAATGCGGTCAGTCAATTAAATTAAAACGAGGTTTTATTTTTTACGAGGAAGATCGAAAAAAGGGATGCAAGCGATATGAAAGTGGAAGCCGCGGGGCTTCCATCTGATGTCAGGGTAAAGACGTGTTATTTAGCTTCGTTACGCAGTTCGGTCACCGGACGCCCTCCCAGCCCCCAGTTATCCGTATCGATTTCATCGATGATCACCGTCGTTGTCGCCGGATTTTTCCCCAGCGTATCGACCAGCAACTGCGTCACGCCTGCGATCAGCGCTTTTTTCTGTTCGGCGGTCGCGCCATCGCGGGTGATTTTGATGTTTACGTAAGGCATTTTTTCTCTCCGTCTCGGGAAGGTGGGGTTAATGACGTGTTAAACGACCTCCAATGTAGAGCCTGTACAAAAGAACTTCCAGCGCGCATTGAGGGATTTACAGGCAAGAAGAAGGAGGGAAATGCGGAGTGATTAAAGTTTCTGCGCGCTGCGCCGATAGATATCTCTACAAAAGAAAGCCAGGAAATCGAACTACCTTGTCGGCACGTCATACATCGTAGTCGCGGAAGACATGTTGCCGCATGTCCCTGATTATCTGACTCTTATTCATGACGGCAGAAAAATATGATAACTAAGATGATGTTAGGGCTGATTACGCCTTCTTTTACCGCGCTTGAGCGCGTAAAAGCACAGTCATACTGGCGTCAATGTCAGAGAGTGTACCGTTTTCAGCCCATTTACCGTACAACTGGAAAATTACTGGGTATTGAATTGCTGACCGGCATTTTCCACCCGGCCGAGCCGCAGAAATTTATTTCGCCTGAGCATTACTTCGTCGCGATCGCCGTAGGCAAACGCCTGCAAATCGTGCAGGAGCAGCTCGATCTTTTGCAGCGCTGGCAGCGCTTGTTCATTGATAACGGCCTGCTGGCGTCCATTAACGTCGATGGTCAGGTGCTGGAGATGCTGCAATCGGAGTCCTCTCTGCGCGCGCAAATCAGTGCGATGCCGTACGTCCGGTTTGAGCTGGTCGAAAGTGCTGAAAATGCGCTGAGTATTCCGCTGTCGCAAATCGAACAGTCCGATCGTCTGTGGCTGGATGATTTCGGTCAGGGCATCGCAAACTTCTCGTCTTTCACGACCTGGCATTACGAGTACATTAAAATCGCCCGCGACCTGTTTATTCTGCTGTGCCAGAGCGAAGAGGGCTCGCGACTCTTCTACACGCTGGTGACGCTGATGAACCGCTACAGCAAGGGCGTGATTATTGAAGGCGTGGAAACTGCCGCTGAGTGGGCGATGGTGCGCCAGTCTGATGCGCTGGCGGCGCAGGGGTACTACCTGGCGCGTCCGGCCACTTTCGACGGGCTGGATAATCTGCCAATACATTTCGAAGAATAATGAATCACACCAAAATTTGTACAGGCAAGTCTCAAAATGCCGGACGGGTTGCAGTGGTGTGATACATTGTTATTGCCTTGATTTTATTTGATTTATGCCTTTCTCTTCCTTCCGCACTTCTCCGTTTCTTCTGCACCGTTTCAGGCAAGCTGAGGCGAATTCAACTATGTTTAAACTCTGGAATTCGTTAACTGTCTGAAAGGAACCCGTTTATGACGCGCACAGGTAAGGTGATCTCGTGGATTGCCGGTGTGATTATTATTCTGCTGATCGCCATCGTTATTTTCATCGCGATGTTTGACTGGAATCGCCTCAAACCTACGATCAATCAAAAAGTCAGCGCTGAGCTGAACCGTACGTTCGCGATCCGTGGCGATTTGGGTGTGGACTGGTCACGCCAGAAAGACGAGGCGGGCTGGCGTGCGTGGGTTCCGTGGCCGCACATCCATGCCGAAGACATTGTGCTGGGGAATCCGGCAGATGTGCAGGGCTGTGAGAAAGATGCGCAGATGGTGAAACTTGCCCGCGTAGATGCCAGCATCGCGCCGCTGGCGTTACTGCATAAAGAAGTGCTGATCCCGAGGATTTGGCTGAAACAGCCGGATGCCTCGCTGCTGCGTTTAGCCAACGGCAAAAATAACTGGACGTTCAATCTTGCCAACAGTGATCAGAAAGACCCGGCACAGCCACCGTCAGCCTGGTCGTTTACCCTCAACGACATCGTCTTTGATCGCGGGCAGATTGATTACAAAGATGCCGTGATGAAAGCCGATTTCCGCGCAGTGATTGATCCGCTGGGCAAACCATTGCCGTTCACCGAAGTTACCGGCGATAAAAAAGACGCACCGAAAAGCAAAACGCCGCCGTTCGTGTTCGGCTGGAAAGTGGACGGCAAATACAACGGTGAATCGCTCTCCGGCAGCGGGAAAATCGGCGGGATGCTGGCGCTGAAAGACGCAGATGCGTTGTTCCCGTTACAGGCAGACGTCCGCTCCGGGAATACCCGCGTGGCCGTCGCCGGGACACTGCAGGATCCGATGAACCTCGGCGGTCTGGATTTACGCCTGAAGTTCTCCGGCCAGACGCTGTCTGATTTGTATGGCCTCACCGGCGTGCTCTTACCGCAAACGCCGCCGTATTCCACTGATGGTCATTTATCGGCGACGTTGTACGATAAAAATGGCGCAATTTATCGTTATCAAAACTTTAACGGTGAAATTGGCGACAGCGACATCCACGGTTCCCTGACTTATCAGGCGAGTAAGCCGCGTCCGAAACTGACCGGCGAAGTGGTGTCTAAACAGCTGCGCTTTGCCGATCTGGCACCGCTCATCGGGGCCGATTCCAATAAAGAGAAAGCGAAACGCGGTGAGACGACGCGTCAGCCTTCTGACAAAGTGCTGCCGGTCGAGAAGTTCGATACCAAATCCTGGGGCGCGATGGATGCTGACGTGAAGTTCAGCGCAAAACGCATTGAACATGGCGAATCTCTGCCGCTCAGCGATTTGAGTACCCATCTGAAACTTAACAACAGCGTTATCCTGCTCGACCCGCTGCGCTTCGGTGTGGCGGGCGGTAATCTCAATTCCACCATCAGGCTGGAAGGGGATAAATCGCCGATGCGGGCGCGTGCAGATCTGCATGCCCGCCATCTGAAACTGAAACAGCTGCTGCCAAAAATGGAATCCATGGAGCGCAGTCTGGGGGATCTGAACGGTGATGCGACGCTCACCGGTACCGGTAATTCCGTCGCCGCGCTGCTGGGCACCAGCAACGGTGATATGAAAATCCTGATAAACGACGGCGTAGTCAGCCGCAGCCTGATGGAACTGGCGGGGCTGAACGTGGGGAATTATCTGGTCGGAAAACTGTTCGGCGATGACGAAGTGGCTATTAACTGCGCTGCGGCCAACGTCAACATCAAAAACGGGCTGGTGACGCCACGTCTGTTCGTGTTCGACACCGAGAATGCGGTGATCACCATCACCGGCAGCACCAATATGGCCACCGAGCGTCTGGATCTGACCATCGACCCGGAAAGTAAGGGCCTGCGCGTGCTGACCTTGCGTTCACCGCTGTACGTGCGCGGGACCTATAAAAATCCGGATGCGGGTGTCAAACCGGGGCCGCTGATTGCCCGTGGCGCCGCGGCCGTCGCTCTCGGGGCCGTCGTTGCCCCGGCGGCTGCCCTGCTGGCGCTGATTTCCCCAAGCGACAGCGCAGAAAACCAGTGCGGCCCGATATTGCAGCAAATGAAAGAGAAGTGATGTTAATAAAGGGGCGATATCAGCAACCCTGGCGCAGCCTGTTCCGCTGCTGCCAGGTTGCCAACGCAGGTTGCCGGAAATTATCGCGTTTCGGCATGTCTCCCGCGCTGTTTATCTGAATCACTGAGGCACAGGATCCAGCACCTTGCAGTCATGGTCCTGGATCTCCTCGGTCGAGGCGTTATTGAGTTTCAGTAAGTCACGCTCGCTTGCCAGCAGCAGGTAATCGCCGCCTTGCAGGCTGACCATCGCCATACCGAAATGCCCCATCTTTTTGTCGGCGCCCGGCACGCCAGCGGCCAGAATGCGGAAAGCCCCTCGCTGATTCAGCTCAGAGGGGGTGACTTTGCGTGCCAGATAGGTGTGGCCGAGCAGTTGATCAGGCAGTGTCTGCCAGTCGTATCCGAGCTGCGCGCTGTCTTTAATCAGCGTGGCTTTGACCTGTGGTAGCAGACAGGAAATATGGATGTGCAGCTGGTTCTGCGACCGTCCGTATTGTGAGTTGATCGCCAGTGAAACATTACTGTCGTCGATCGGTTTTCCGTATTTCTCCGCCATAAAATGCCGCGCACTCCAGGCCTGACTGAAGAAATTCGGCGTGGCCGGTTCCAGCAGTGCCGGGCTTTCCATGCCGGTGATCCGCGCACTGGGCATCAGTAAATACTGCAACGGGCCGTTCAAATCTTTCAGTACCACAAATCCCTGCTGTTCATCGACCTGCGCACAAGGCGCGGGTTTTCCGCTGCTGCGCTGATTAGGCACGCATTTCTGACTGATGATATTCCACAGGGCATTAGGATTTGAGGTGTGAGGCCAGAAGAACCAGAAAGCGGCGGCAATCACGATAAGCAGAAGCAGGGCAGGCAGGATCAATCGTCGTAAGCGCATAAGAAACCTTCGCAGAAGGCACCGTGCCGGGCGCATACCGGGCACGGTGTCCAGGTCAGTTACAGTGACTGATGGGCGGTTTCTTTGGACAGCAGCAGCGCAATTAACGTCAGCGTTGCCATAAAGGCCAGATAAACGCCCACATAGAACAACCCGTAATGGGTTGCCAGCCAGGTGGCGATGTACGGCGCAACGGACGCACCCAGTATCGAAGACACATTATAGGAGAAGGATGCGCCGGTATAGCGAACTTCCGTCGGGAACAGTTCCGGCAGCAAAGCCCCCATCGGGCCGAAAGTCAGGCCCATCACCATGAATCCGCACAGGAGGAACACCATCACCAGTGCCTGCGAGCCGGAACCCAGAATCGTCGGGAAGCTCAGCGCGAAAACAATCATCAACAGCGTAATGCAAATCATGGTTTTGCGACGGCCAAATTTGTCAGCCAGCTGGCCGGCAATCGGCACCATCACGCCGAATCCGATCACGCCAAGCATCAGCATCAGCAGGAACTCATTACGCGGAATGCCCAACCCGACAGGTTTTGCGGCAGTGCCGTAACCGAGTGAATACACGGTCATGATGTAGAACAGCGTGTAAGTTGCCACCATGATGAAAGTGCCGAGGATCGTCGCTTTTTTGTATTGAGTGAACAGCGTGCCGATAGGCACTTTCACCTGTTTACCGGCTTTGGCGATTTTCGCGAACACCGGCGTTTCATGCAGCGAAACGCGAACGTACAGACCGACCAGGACCAGCACGGCGGAGAGAAGGAACGGCACGCGCCAGCCCCAGGAAATGAACTGTTCGTCAGTCAGCAGCCACGACAGCAGCAGGAACATGCCGTTGGCAAAGAAGAAGCCGATCGGCGCGCCGAGTTGCGGGAAAGAGCCGTAGAGCGCGCGTTTTTTCGGTGGCGCATTCTCGGTGGCGAGTAATGCCGCACCGCCCCATTCACCGCCCAGTCCCAGACCCTGACCAAAACGCGCCAGTGCCAGCAGCATCGGTGCGAACACGCCAATGGTGGCGTAAGTCGGCAACAGGCCGATGACCACCGTGGACACGCCCATGGTCAGCAATGAGGCCACCAGCGTGACCTTACGGCCAACGCGGTCGCCGAAGTGACCAAACAGCGCAGAGCCGATCGGACGTGCAATAAAGGCGATGGCAAAAGTAGCGAGTGACTGTAGCGTGGCGGCCGTCGGGTCGCCCTGCGGGAAGAAGATATGCGGGAACACAATGACGGCGGCGGTCGCGTAGATATAAAAGTCGAAAAATTCGATGGCCGTACCGATTAGCGATGCCACGATGACTTTGCCGCGGGAGTTCTGACTCACCAGGTGCGCGTCAGCTTCTAATTCTGGAGTGATAGTGGCTTGCATAAGTGTTTCTTATTTGTAATGAGTGAGAGGGAACTAATGTAAATAAATGTATAGCGAAAAGGCATCTTAAGCAGAGCGCGACGGCATTTCAACGCGGCAGGGCGCAGGGAAAAGGGCATTTCAGGCGGGATCGGGCGATTGTTTTATTAACATCCTGTTTCACCCTTCATAAGTTTGGGGAACAGATGAAATGCAGAGTAACTGACTGGAAAACGGCAAAATAAAAGTGCACGCCTCAGTCAGTTATTCTGGTTTTCAGGGTGACGCAGAGACTATTTCAGTGCTAATCACTGCTTTTGTGCTTTGGTATCAGTATTAACGTCTGCGATATGTATTTCGTCTGGCACGATGACATGGTCAGGCGAGTATTCACTGTCGTTTACCGTTGTCCCTTTTGCTTTCTGCGCGGCTTTATCTTTGCGGTCTGGCATGCGCGGATCGTCTTTGTACTGCGCGGTGGCAATCCATGCGGCGACAAACAGCGTCAGGCGGGCGAAGAAATAGAAGAATGCCATCAGGCCGATCACCGAACCAAAGGCGGCACCGGACGGCGAGGTCGCCAGGCGCGGCAACGTCATGGTCATCACAAATTTGATCACCTCAAAACCGATCGCCGCCAGCAGCGTTCCGCGTAGCAGGGCTTTTTTACGCGGTTTATGACGCGGCAGCATCCAGAATATCCACAGGAACAACAAATAGTTGGCCGCAATGGAAATCACCAGCGCGATGCTGGTCATCACCGGCCTGAGCCACTCGATTCCGCCCAGCCCCAGCGCATCCACAATGGATTTTTGCGCCGAACCGGCAATGGAGGTCAGCGACAGGGTGATGATCAACGCCAGCACCAGACCGGTCAGCGAGACGAAGTCACGTAAATAGCGGCGGTAGATTTTCTCCTGATCCTGCGGGTTACGCTCCCAGACATCACGCGACTGTGCGCGGATCGCTTCACGCAAATTCCCCATCCAGCTGATGCCGGAATACAACGCAATCAGCAGCCCGGATAAACCCACCGCGGTACGTTGCTGAATCGCCGTGTTCACCGTACTTTTCAGCGTGGCCGCCAGATTAGGGTCGCTGATGCTGTTGACGATCTTATTGATAAGCTCCGCCAGCAAATCCGGGTTCGAGGCCAAAACAAAACCGACGGCGGCGAACGACACCATCAAAATCGGGATCAGCGACAGGAACGAAAAATAAGTGATCGCCGCACCAAACTGGCTGCCAAGGCGATCATTAAACCGCTCGGTGGTGCGCAGCAGATGCGCCACCCATCCCCAGGATTTGACGTGTTCCACCAGGTGCGAAAATCTGCCGATGTTTTTATCCACCGTGTGATTGCCGGTTTTGATGTTAATCAGCGGCGTCGCTTCTTCCTGCTCAGCCGCGGCGTTTTTTGAAAGGTCTTCTTTTGAAATGAGGGGCATTGATCCATGTTGTCCTTAAAAGTGCATCCAGCCCTAAGTATAGACACCTGAGCGGCTCAGGCGACGGGGCAGCGGTTTAACCGCTCAGGCAATGAACGTTTGGGATATTTCTGTCAGCCAGTCCATGAACACTTTCACCCGCCGCGACAGGTTAAGGCGGTGCGGATAGACCAGCGTGACCGGCATCGGCGGCGCGCAGTATTGCGGCAGGACACTGACCAGCTGGCCGTTTGCAAGCGCGTCACGTACGCCCATCAGCGGCACCTGAATGATGCCCAGACCCGCAAGACAAGCGGCTACGTAGGTTTCCGTGCTGTTGACTGTCACCGCGCCACCGCTCCTGATGGTTTTCAGCTGTTTGCCGTCCAGATATTCAAAGACATCACTGTGGCTGCCGAGCGTTTGCTGGTAATGCACCATCGCGTGATGGGCCAGCTGTTCGGGGTGCTCAGGTGTGCCGTAGCGTTGCAGATAGCCGGGGCTGGCGCAGTTGATCATGCTGAGAGCGCCGAGCGGGCGGGCAATCAGCCCGGAATCTTTCAGCGTGCCGGAGCGGATCACACAGTCAAACCCCTCGCGCACCACATCCACGCGGTGATCGGTGCTGCTCAGTTCGATTTCCAGCGCCGGGTAGCGGTTGAGAAACTCCGCCAGCCGTGGCAACACCAGATGCGTAGCCATGCCGACCGACATATCCACCCGCAGCCGTCCGCTGACGCTGGCCGGATTCGACTGAAACATCGATTCCAGCTCTTCCATATTGGCCAGCAGCTCTTTGCAGCGCTGATAAAACACCTGGCCGTCCTGTGTCAGTTGTACACGGCGCGTCGAACGGTGCAGCAAGCGGGCAGACATCCGGGTTTCCAGTTGCTGCACCAGACGCGAGACACTGCCCTTCGGCAACCCCAGACTTTCGGCGGCGCGGGTAAAATTGCTCAGTTCGGCGACACGCACGAAAACCTGCATCGATTGTATTTTATCCACATTTTACCCAATTGTTGTTTGTAATGAGACAGTGAAACTCATTATGGGGCATTTATCACGCGCGCGTAATCCAATAGGCTGGATTTCATCCAATGCAGCAGTGACATAAACATGATGAGGTCTGGAATGAACCGTAAAATCGCGATAGTGACCGGTGCAAGCCGTGGTTTAGGCAAGAATGCCGTTGAAAAGCTCGCAAAAAAGGGCGTGGATATCATTTTGACTTACCACAGCCAGCAGGACGCCGCGCAGGCGGTGGTGAAATCGGTCGAGGCGCTGGGCGGCAAGGCTGTGGCGCTTAAGCTCGATGCGGGAGACAGCAGCAGCTTTGATGCGTTTGTTACCGGCGTCAGCCACCAGCTTCAGCAGATCTGGCAGCGCGATACCTTTGATTTTCTGGTGAACAATGCGGGCGTCGGGCTGCACGAGTCTTTCGCCAAAACCACCGAAGCGCAGTTCGATTTGATGATGAACATCCACCTGAAAGGGCCGTTCTTCCTGACACAAAAACTGTTGCCTCTGATGGCTGACGGGGGCCGTATTCTGAACGTATCCAGCGGGCTGGCGCGTTTTGCGCTGCCGGGCTCTTCCGCTTACGCCATCATGAAAGGCGCGGTGGAAGTGCTGACCCGTTATCAGGCAAAAGAACTTGGCGCGCGCGGTATTACCGTCAACGTGCTGGCACCCGGCGCGATTGAAACGGATTTCAGCGGCGGAATGGTTCGCGACAATCCTGAGGTCAATAAAATGGTGGCCGGTAACACTGCGCTGGGCCGCGCCGGATTGCCGGATGATATCGGGGATATGGTGGCGCTCATGCTCAGTGATGAGGCGGGCTGGATGACCGCCCAGCGGGTCGAAGCTTCAGGCGGTATGTTTATCTGATCCGACGTTTCTGGCCGGTATTTAATCGTGCTGGAAACGCTTCGCTTTTATATGCTGTTGTTTTTCCAGCTCGAAAATAGCCCGTTGCAGGTCGCGTTCCTGCGCGGGTGACAAACGCGGAAACTTAAAGCTCAGCCGCTGGGTGCTGACCGTCTCGCCTTTATTGCTCACCGATTTACGCGGCATCGAACCGATATACTGCAAATCCAGTTTGAACGTGCCGAGTTCCGCCAGCTGGATCAGCGAATCTTTCAGCACTTCGCCCGAGGCAATTTCCGGCAGGGTGGTGCCATCAATCTCCAGCCCCAGACCGCCGAGGGAAATATCCCTGACCCGGTAAGCAAAGTCACTGGCATCGGCTAATTTACCGCTGCAACGGTAATCCGGCAGCCAGGGTACGCTCACGCGGAAATATTCACGGCGTTGAATGAAATAGAGAACCGGCGGAATATCACAGATAAACGTAGGCAGGCCGTCGTAGGTGACCTGACGCACTTTTCCGCAGGCGAATTCCACTTTGGCACCCGCAGGTTCTGCGACAAAACTCAGCGTGTCTGCGGCCATCGCCAGACCGTTTTCATAATCAGAACTGCCCAGATCGAATAAGAACTGATGACCGTCGGCATTCACGTCCAGAATTTTACTGATAAATTGCCCACGGGAATGGGTGACCATCACCAGCGTCTGGTTTTTTTTCAGATCCCGTAAAACGGACAATATTGCCAGCGTGTTACGCTTAGCAAACGACTCTTTGGGTACTTCGCTCACCTGCCACACCTCATAATTCATTAATCATAAATTGCTGGCGCAGCCTTTGACGTATAAAGCGCCCGTTACGGTTATCGGCTACCCGGAATAAATCTTTATTGTACTGACCCTGATATTTTGCGCGGCTCAATGTGAAATTTCGGCGTCAGGTCAGGGAATACCTGCCGCCCTGAATCTATATATAGGCGATTTTTCACCCACGTGAGTATCATTTTTTTCCTCATCGGAATTTTATTACGCTGACTGTGGGCTGTCACACCGGTCGCTCAGTTTCCACTCATTTGAAAATTTTTCTCTTTTCATCGAATAAAAAACCATGCTCAGGTGTTTACCTTCATATCGAACACTGACGGGTACCGTTCTTATGCAAAATTCTTCTTCTGTTCTTCGCAGCCGTTACGACGGGCTGACCATTCTTCTGCACTGGCTGACGGCGCTGGCCGTGGTCTTTCTGTTTGCCAGCGCGCACATCTGGGAAGTGCTGGAGCGCGGTACGCCACTGCGTAAAGGGCTGCAATCCGTGCATATCTCGGTGGGCATTCTGCTGGCGGCGATCATTGTCGGGCGTCTGCTGTGGCGGCTGTTCACCGTCAGCACGGGGCGCAGCAAACAGAAACCGATTGCCATGCCCACGCTGCTGAAAGCCGCTTCGCACCTGACCCATCTGGCGCTCTATTTACTGCTGGTGGCGCAGATCACCCTGGGCTTTTTATTCCGCTGGTCGCAGGCCGAGCCTTTCTATTTCTTTGGTTTATTTCCGATCCCGGATGTTTTCAATTTCGACAGCGTGATGACCAAAACTTTTGGCTCATTGCATAACAACGTGGCGTGGGCGCTGATTATTCTGGCTGGCGTGCATGCCCTGGCGGCACTTTTCCATCATTACGTTCTGCGCGACGGCATTCTGCGCCGCATGTTACCGGGCAGTGAAAGCCGCCCGTAAATCATCAATATGTACCCTACAGGACATCATCATGAAGACGAAAAAAACGGTTAACGCGCTGTCAGTGGCTTGCCTGGCGGCTAATTTGCTGCTGTTCGCGGGCGTTGCCCACGCGATGGGCGACGATTCCGACGCGAAAAAAACGCCGGACTGCCCGAAGGGGCAAATCTACGACAGCAAAACCAAAAGCTGTATGGTGGATAAAGGCAGCATGATTTCCGATCAGGATAAAACCCAGTACGCCTATCATCTGGCGAAAACCGGCCGTTATCAGGAAGCGCTGACCGTGCTGAATACGCTCAAAGATCAGAACACCAAAGAGGCGTGGAACTATCGCGGCTACGCCACCCGTAAACTCGGGCGCACCGATGAAGGCATCAGCTATTATCAGAAGTCGATCGCCATTGATGCCAATTACGCCAAAGTCCGGGAGTATCTCGGCGAGGCTTATATGATTAAAGGGCGTCCCGATCTCGCCAAAGCTCAGCTCGCCACCATCAAAGGCTTATGCGGCACCGGTTGCGAAGAGTATCGTGATCTCAGCGCCGCCATTGACGGGCATCCTGAATCCTGAAAACGGGGAAACGATAAATCTCACCCACAGACTTACGTCACGAACTGAGCCAGTGTCTGGCCCGCCTCTGGCGCTATGCGATGGTGTTATCGCATAAGCGCGATGTGGCCGACGATCTGGTGCAGTCCACCTGCGTGCGTGCGCTGGAACGCAGCGCGCACGTGGTGGACAGCGCCGGAGTCGATCGCTGGCTGTTTTCGATTCTGCATTCCATATGGGTCAATGAACTCAGGGCGCAGCACGTGCGTCAGGGGCAGGGATTTGTCGATACCAGTGAGCTGGATACGCCGGCCGATGCGTTTTCATTCGAAGATAAGCACTGGCACACGCAGGTGATGCAGCGGGTGAAACGCCTGCCGGAAGCCCAGCGGAACGCGGTTTTTCTGGTGTATGTCGAAGGTTTTACCTATCAGGAGGCGGCGATGACGCTGTCCGTACCTGTCGGCACCATTATGAGCCGTCTGGCATCCGCCCGGCTGACGCTGGCACAACATGCCGGTAAGTCGTCACGACAGGGAGAGAAAAAATGAACGGTGAAACCTTATCTTCGCCATTTTCTGATGAAGTGTTAGTCGCGTATCTCGATAACCGTCTGAGTGAAAAACAGCGCGCGCAGTTTGATCAGCAACTGGCGCGTGATGACGTGCTCGGCGAGCGTCTGGCGCAGATGGCGCGCAGTAATTTGCCCTTCCACGATGCCTTTGGCCTGATGCTGCAGGACGCGCCGGTCGGCAGGCTTCAGGCCGCGCTGGATGCCATCCCCGATGCGCCGGTTTCCCGCCCCGGCGGCGTCAGTCGTCGTGCCCTGATCGCCGCGTCAGTGAGTTTTCTGGCGGTCGGCCTGCTTGCCGGGCGCTATTCCGCCACCTTGCCCGCCGAAAGCACCTGGCGCGATCGCGTGGCCGATTACATGTCGTTGTATTCCGCGCAGACGCTGGCGGACGTCAGTGATTCCGTGGAGCAGCAGCAAATCCAGCTCTCGCGGGTGCAGAAAACGCTGGGCATTGCGTTAAGCCCGGCGGGGCTGTTAGTGCAGGGCGCGGAGCTTAAAAATGCCCGCCTGTTGCATTACGACGAATATGATATCGCGCAAATCACCTATCTGGATGCGCGTTCCGGCCCGATGGCGTTGTGTATCACGCGCAGCGAACACCCCGGCAATACGGCGCCGCAGAGCGAAGTGCGGCAAAAGATGAACGTCATTTACTGGCGTGATTCTGGCTATAACTTCATGCTGATCGGCCACAGTCCGGCAGCCATTCTGGCGCAGCACGCCGCCACGTTGCAGGCACGCATCGCATGAGTGACGTGCTGATAGTTTCGTCACGGAACTAACTTATGTAATTATTTAAAGTATTAAACTATTTTTAATGCACGTAACGGCAATGTTAAAATGTTTACGAAATCTCGATAATATGAGTAATCGGTAACATTTGTGTGGTTGAATTGTCGTTCTGCACCGCAGTTTTCGTTACTCCCCATTATTGTCCTTTCATACTCTGTGGAAATAATCGCTTGTTTCCCACCGCATCGGGTTGTTGATTTCGTTTATCCAGGGGAAATCTGGATAGCTTTCACCTGCAAAACTAAAACTAAACATTCAGAGAAACAGACGTCATGAGAAAGTTACTTGCCATGATCCTCTGCCTTAACGTGGTTGCCTTCAGTCAGTCAGCGTTCGCAGAAGATGAAAAGCCCGTGGATGTGTTACTGATCGGCGGCGGCATTATGAGCGCGACGCTGGGGACATACCTTCAGGAATTAGAGCCAGACTGGTCCATCGACATGGTCGAGCGCCTGGACGGCGTGGCACTGGAAAGCTCCAACGGCTGGAACAACGCCGGTACCGGTCACTCTGCGCTGGCAGAAATGAACTACACGCCGGAAAAAACCGACGGCAGTATCGATATCTCCAAAGCGGTCGAAATCAACGAATCCTTCCAGATTTCCCGCCAGTTCTGGACCTATCAGGTTGAGAACGGCGTACTGCACAACCCGCGCTCCTTCATCAACAGCACGCCGCACATGAGTTTTGTGTGGGGTGATGACAACATCAATTTCCTGCGTAAACGTTTTGCGGCGCTGCAACAAAGCACGCTGTTCCGTGGCATGGAATATTCAGAAGACTCGGCGCAAATCAAACAGTGGATCCCGCTGGTGATGGAAGGGCGTGACCCGGCACAGAAAGTCGCTGCGACCCGCATTCCGATTGGTACCGACGTGAATTTCGGCGAAATCACCCGCCAGCTGGTGGCCTCGTTGCAGAAGAAACCTAACTTCTCGCTGAGCCTCGGCCATGAAGTGCGTGACATCAAACGTAACCCGGATAACACCTGGGACGTCACCGTGGCTGACCTGAAAAACGACGGCAAAGAAAGCGTCATCAAAGCCAAATTCGTGTTTATCGGCGCAGGCGGCGCGTCCCTGACGTTACTGCAAAAATCCGGTATTCCTGAAGCGGATAACTACGGCGGCTTCCCGGTCGGCGGCGAATTCCTGGTGACTGAAAACCCGGACGTGGTGAAACGTCATCTGGCAAAAGTGTACGGTAAAGCGTCTGTCGGCTCGCCGCCGATGTCCGTTCCGCACCTCGACACCCGTATTCTGGATGGCAAACAAGTTCTGCTGTTCGGGCCGTTCGCTACCTTCTCCAGCAAATTCCTGAAAAACGGTTCCCTGTGGGATCTGTTCGGCAGCGTGAATTTCTCCAACATCATGCCGATGACCCACGTAGGCATCGACAACTTCGATCTGGTGAAATATCTGGTCAGCCAGGTAATGCTGTCCGACGACGACCGTTTCGATGCATTGCGTGAATACTTCCCGGATGCGAAGAAAGAAGACTGGCGTTTGTGGGAAGCCGGTCAGCGTGTGCAGATCATCAAAAAAGATGAGAAAGAAGGCGGCGTTCTGCGCCTTGGCACCGAAGTGGTCAGCTCGAAAGATGGCAGCATTACCGCGCTGCTGGGCGCTTCTCCGGGCGCATCCACCGCCGCACCGATCATGCTGCATCTGATGGAAAAAGTGTTCAAAGACAAAGTCGCGACGCCAGAATGGCAGGCCAAACTGAAGGAAATCATCCCTTCTTACGGCACCGAACTGAACGGCAACGTGGCGGCAACCGAGAAAGAACTGGGCGACACCAGCCGCGTTCTGATGCTCGACAACCCGCAGCCGAAAGCGGCAGAACCGGCTCCGGCGGCTGACAACTCTTCGGCTCCGAAAAAGGGTGAAGAGCAGAAGCAGGTGGCTGACGTCGCGCTCTGATCTGATTTGTTAACAAAACCATCGTAAAGGCGCGGGCAACCGCGCCTTTTTAACATTTGCGCTCCGCACGCTGTCCCTCCCCAACCCGATTTAGCACGAATTGCGCGTTCTTTGTACGCTAAAAATCCGCGCTGAACAGGGGCTGAAATCTCCGAAAAACCAGACAGGCTGCGGCCTGCATGATGATCTTCTTGGCGCATCTCCTCTTTTTTTGAAAGGTTAAATCCTTTTTTAAATTATGTAGTGATAATGTTATATTCGTTGCTGTCATTTGAAAAAATGAAGTTTCAGTAACGATCCCGCGTGTTTTTTTGCTAATTTCTTGTTCGACAGCCATAACAATATTCTTAAACGAATCGCCAAAAACAGAACTGAACATTTAGAGAAACAGACGTCATGAGAAAGATACTTGGTATGCTTCTCAACCGTGACTCACTGGGTGCCAGCGAGCCTGCGGCCGCAGAAGACGAAAAATCCGTTGATGTATTGCTGGTCGGCGGCGGAATTATGAGTGCCACCCTGGGGACCTACCTTCAGGAGCTGGAGCCAGACTGGTCGATCCATATGATCGAACGTATGGACGGCGTGGCGCAGGAAAGCTCAAACGGCTGGAACAACGCCGGTACCGGCCATTCCGCGCTGGCAGAAATGAATTACACCCCGGTGAAGCAGGACGGATCTGTCGATATCACCAAAGCGGTGGCGATCAACGAAGCGTTTCAGGTTTCCCGCCAGTTCATGGCATATCAGGTGCAGAAAGGCGTGCTGAATAATCCGCGCTCCTTCATCAACAGCGTGCCGCACATGAGCTTTGTCTGGGGCGATGAAAACATCGATTTTCTGCGCAAACGTTTTACCGCGTTGCAGGAAAGTACGTTGTTCCGTGGGATGGAATATTCAGAAGACCCGGAACAAATCAAACAGTGGATCCCGGCAGTCATGGAAGGCCGTGATCCGGCGCAAAAAGTGGCAGCCACCCGCACCACCGCAGGCACCGACGTCAACTTCGGCGAGGTAACCCGCCAGCTGGTCGAGGCGTTGCAGAAAAAATCCAATTTCACGCTGGCGAACGGTCAGGAAGTGCGCGATATCCAGCGCAATCCGGACAGAAGCTGGCGCGTCACCATCACCGATCTCCGCCACAGCCACAAACACCACGTCGTGAACGCGAAATTTGTGTTCATCGGTGCGGGCGGGGCGTCGCTGACGTTGCTGCAAAAATCCGGTATTCCGGAAGCGCGTGACTACGGCGGTTTCCCGGTGGGCGGCGAGTTCCTGGTAACAGAAAATCAGGACGTGGTGAAACGTCATCTGGCGAAGGTTTACGGCAAAGCCGCCGTCGGCGCACCGCCGATGTCCGTGCCGCATCTGGATACCCGCATCATCGATGGCAAACAAGTTCTGTTGTTCGGGCCGTTCGCCACTTTCTCCAGTAAATTCCTGAAAAACGGCTCCCTGTGGGATCTGTTTGGCAGCGTGAACAGCTCCAACCTGCTGCCGATGACTCACGTCGGTATGGGTAACTTCGATCTGGTGAAATATCTGGTCGGGCAGGTGATGCTCAGCGATAACGATCGTCATGCGGCATTGAAGGAGTTCTTCCCGCAGGCCGAGCAGAAAGACTGGAAACGCTGGGTTGCCGGGCAGCGCGTGCAGGTCATCAAAAAAGATGGCAAGCATGGCGGGGTTCTGCGTCTGGGTACCGAAGTGGTCAGCGCACAAGATGGCAGCATTGCCGCGTTGCTGGGCGCATCGCCGGGAGCATCAACGGCGGCTCCGATCATGATGAAGTTGCTGGAAACGGTCTTCAAAGAGAAAGCGGCCAGCCCGGCGTGGCAGGCTAAATTCCGCGAAATCATTCCGTCTTATGGCACCAAACTGAACGGAAACGTAGAAGCCACCGAGAAAGAGCTGCTCGATACCAGCCGTATTTTGCAACTCGATATCCCGTCGATGAAAACGACGCCGGTCGCCGATGTGGTGCAACTGCGCCCGCTCGACGCCCATGCGCAGGAAGAAACCAATCTGCCCGCAGATATCGCGCTGTAAGGTCGGGTTCGGAAAAAAACAAAACCGCCTTCTCAGGCGGTTTTTTTATGTCTATGTTTTTCCCGTTACGCCCCTGACAGCGATTTGGTGACCGTCGCTTCTTTCAGGCGGGCGGTTTCATTTTGCGATTCCAGCACAATTCTCGCCAGCGGGGTGTCCTCGTGGTAACGGGTGTTCTCATCCAGACCTTTGGAATATTTATTGTATTTCCACCAGGCATAGCCGAGGAATAACACCAGTCCGCCGACGTTATAAAACATAATGGTAATAATGCTGGCACCGGTCGGGAAGGTCGAGGCGATAAAGCCGACGGTGAAAATCACAATCAGCGTACTGACGATGGCGATCCCCTGCATTCTGGAACCCATTTTAAAATCGCGTTTAACGCTGTCGTATTTCAGCCGCAGATTCAGATAGGCCAGCATAATAAACAGCGGTGGCAGCATCGATGCCGCGGCGGTCATGTTGATCAGCGTATTCATTAATTCCTGTACGCTGTTGGAGCCGAGCGTCGGAATGAGCATCAGCGGAATGACGATAAGAAACTGGATCCACGCCGCGCGCGTCGGGACACCGTGTTTATTCAGACGAATGGTTTTCTCGCCAAAAATCCCCTTAGGAATTTCAGTAAAGAATATTTTGACCGGCGCGGCCGTCCACATCAGCAATGAGCCAAACATCGCGGTGAAAGAAACCACGCCGACGAAGCGGTTCATCATCACCGCCGGTAAACCAAAGTGCGCCGATAACCCTTCAAATACCTGCACGGTGCCGCCGGTGAAATGCAGCGCGGACTGTGCCACAAACACGTTAATTAACAGGGAGGCGATGGAATACAGCACGCCGATCACCAGCCCGGAAATAATGATGACTTTCACGAACGCGCGGCTGCCGCCTTTGACGTCATTCACGTACACCGCGACCGATTCCGCGCCACCCGCGGCCTGAAATATCCACGCAATAATGCCTAAAAATGCCCAGTTAACATGCGGCGTCATGGCCTCGACGTTAATCGGATTGGCCGGTTCAGCGCCGCCGATCAGTGCTGCGCCTGCCAGCACAATATAAGAGAACGTCAGCAGCAACATTAATGTCGAGGTCACCGACGTCATCGGCCCGAGTAATTTCGCGCCGCTGTTGGAAATCAGCGTGGAAAAGGCAAACAGGCAGATGCTGATAATAGCCGTGGTGACTGGCGTGAAAATATAGTCATGGCCTAAAAAGGCGTACGAGGCGTAGGCAATCACGCGCGGCAGCAGCGCGGTGAAGAAAAATAAATTCACGAACCAGTAGGTATAGGCGGTCATAAATGCCCAGCGTCCGCCGAGCGCGCTTTTTACCCAGGCGTAAACTCCGGCTTCCGAGTTTTTATTCAGCGAAACAAACTCGGCGATGATCAGACAAAACGGGATGAAATAGAGGATTGTCGCCACCAGAAAAACGGGCGCAGACGCGATGCCCAACTGAATATTGTTATTAATGACATTGTTGAAGCTAAAAACGGCGGCAAATGTCATGGATAACAATCCAAATTTGCCGATTGTGTTTCTGCTCGATCCGGCCATAGAAACTCTCCAACTGCGATGTTTATAGGGTAAGGGTTTTATTGTTTTTTATTATTTATTAACGAAATAACTCTCTTCGATAGTCACCTGTAAGATGATTTTTCTGACGTCTTTTTCCGGCCTGAACCGGCAGGCTTCATGATTTTCAAAAATGATCACGCTGCCTTTATTCACTTTGACTGTTTCACCCTGGCCGCTAAAAAATTCACGGTCAGTCTCATCGTCATAAGGCGCCACGCCGTGCAGGGCAGATTTCGCGGCAAACTCGATTTCTTCTGCCCCTTCGAGGTAATAATGCACATCGAAATAACGGCGGTGACCTTCGAATTCCGTCCGTTGTTTTTCGCTGCCGCTGGTTAGCCGGTAAACCAGCGAATCGCCGACAGAATGGAAAACGCCGGGACGAATATTTTCCAGGTTATTGATGGCTTCCCTGCAGCGCTGCCATTTCTTTCCGCTGCGATACAGCCGCTCAAATTCATGTAAAGAGTCGAGAATAATCATCAGTTTTCCTCCCCGGTATGAAAGGTGAATTCCGCAAGGTGCTGGCTGTCGGTGTCCTGCTGGCGGAACGGCACCAGCGTGAAGCCGTAGCGGAATGCAGAGAAATAGACGCGGTAAGAATCGAGCACTTCCGACCCCCATGAGTTAGAACCCAGCCCCATGATTTTGTGATCGAGATTGAGCGTCAGGCAGCTGTCCGGCGTCAGTTCGTCGATGTGTTGCGCCTGTTGCAGTTGCTGCGAACTGTACGGCCACAGGCTGAAATTGATCGGCTGGCGCGGCTGAATGAAAATCCCGCGACCGGCGTTATCCCGCAGGCTGAGCCAGCGGACGTCCTGCCGGTTGCCGTTGTCCTGCGGCATCGGGTAGTTTTCAAATAAACGGCTCACCGGTTGCTGATAATGGCCGATCAGGTTGGCCTGACGGCTGTCCTGATAATTTTCGCCCGGCCCGCGGCCGTAATATTCCACCTGCGTGAAGCGGCGGCTGATGCCAACATCAAGGCCGATTTTCGGGATGACGTGGCTGAAATTGCCATAAGGCGTGCCGGATAAATCGAGGCTCACCGCGCCCTGAGGCGATATCCGCCAGCGATAAGTACAGCGCATACCGAAATCGAAAACAGGCGGCGCAATGATGCTTTGCACTTCGATCACCACGTCGTCCTGCATACGCTCCCAGCGCAGCGACCGTAAATGCTGCTGCATGATGTGCAGATGATGGGGTTGCCACAGGCCTTCGAATTCCGGTTTGTGGTTGTCGATGACCGGCTTGAAGAAGTTGATTTTCGGCGCACGGCCCAGGATTTCTTCGCCGTCCACCTGCCAGCTTTTCAGTTCACCGTCGAGGCGGGAGAATTCGAGCCGGAAGTTTTCGCCGCTGACGATCAGCTGATGTTTTTGCGCGTCGCAAAGCAGCGGGGTGACGCGTGTGGCAACCGGCGAAGCAGGCAAAGGCTGCGCCGCCTGCAACAGCATCTGATACTGGCCGAGCGGATGCTTTGCGTCACTGTAGGCGGTCGGGCTGTTTTTGCAGATGCTGACGTTGAGGAAAGTTTCCTGCCCGCTGGCGGTGAATGGCGGCAGGGAAATCTCTTCCGATTCGCCGGGTTGCAGATGCGGCAGGGTGATTTCGCGGGCTTCTTCACAGCGACCGGCGATCTGCACGGTCAGCGACAGCGTGATGTCTTCCAGTGAGCTGAACCAGTAACGGTTTTTAACACGCAGCGCGCCGCCGCTCAGGCTGACGCCGACCGGGCACAGCACCTGTTTATATTCACGCAGGCCGGGGCCGGGGGTTTGATCCGGATAAATCAGCCCGTCCATGCAGAAGTTGTAGTTGTTCGGATAATCGCCGTGATCGCCGCCGTAGGTGTAGCGCATCCGGCCATTTTCGCCGGTTTCCAGCAGGCCGTGATCGCACCATTCCCAGATGTAATGCCCCTGCAGGCTGGCGTGGCGGTTGAGCACTGCCTGATATTCGGCTAATCCGCCGGGGCCGTTGCCCATCGCATGGGCGTATTCGCAGATGATGCGCGGTTTGGCGTGCGGGTATTCACCAAACGCATTCATCATGGAAACACGGGAATACATGGTGCTGATGACGTCGGTCACTTCGGCGTCGCGGTCTTCTTCGTAGTGAACTAAACGCGTCGGATCGAGTGCTTTGCAGCGTGCGGCCATCGCGCGGATATTGCAGCCATAACCGGATTCGTTGCCGAGCGACCACATGATGATCGACGGATGATTTTTTTGCGCCCTCACATGACGCTCAATGCGCTCCACATAGGCGTGTTCCCAGCGCGGATCGTCGGTGATGCGGCTCAGATCGCCGACGTTGGCGAAACCGTGGCTTTCCAGATCGGTTTCGGCCATGACGAATAACCCGTAGATGTCGCACAACTCGTAAAAGCGCGGGTCGTTCGGGTAATGGGCAGTGCGCACCGAGTTAATGTTGTGCTGTTTCATCAGGATGATATCGCGCTCCACCCGCGCCATATCGACCGCGCGCCCTTTGCGGTGATCATGGTCGTGGCGGTTAACGCCGTGCAGCTTGAGGTAGCGCCCGTTGACGTGAAACAGCCCGTCGCGCACGCCGATATCACGAAAACCGACGCGCTGCGGCACCACGGAAACCACCTTGCCCGCATCGTCATACAGTGTCAGCAGCAACTGATAGAGCTCAGGATGTTCGGCGTTCCACTGACGTGGCTGGCTGACCGGTATGTCCAGATGACAACGGGCTTCATCGCCGATATGCAGGTTATCTGCTGACAATTGCGCCACACAGACGCCATCGTCGAATAACTGCGCATGCAGGCGATAACCGCTGACCGGCTCGCGCAAATTACACAGAACGGCATCAATGCTCAGCACGGCGTCGCAGTAGTTTTCATCGAACGCGGTAACCACGGTGTAATCATTGAGATGAACCGGATTTTGGCCGGTGAGATACACATCGCGGAAAATCCCGGCCATCCACCACATATCCTGATCTTCGATATATGTGGAGTCCGCCCACTGCAGGACGCGCACCGACAGCAGGTTTTCGCCCTGGACCGCAAACGCGCTGATATCAAATTCCGCGCACAGGCGGCTGCCTTTGCTGAACCCGGCGTAATGGCCGTTCACGTAGATTTCGAAGTAGGTTTCGACGCCGTCGAATTTGATGATGATCTGTTTGCCTGCCCACGCGGCATCGAGGCTAAACGTCCGCTGATACGCGCCGGTCGGGTTACTGGCGGGCACGAAAGGAATGTCGATCGGGAACGGGAAACCTTCGTCAGTGTATTGCAGCTGGCCGTGGCCTTCCATCTGCCACATTCCGGGCACGGCGATATCGCTCCAGCCCGTCACCGGCTGGTTGTAAAATGCGTCCGGCACTAACGCCGGGTGATCAAAATAGGCAAACTGCCAGCGACCGCTGAGCAGCTGAAAACAGTGGCTGGCCGCGCGGTCAAAGCGCAGTGCCTGTTGCGCAGTGTCATAGCTGAAAAAACTGGCCCTCGGTGGTAAACGGTGTTCTGACTGCTTGTCGATGTTTTCCCAATTATTCACGTGATCTCTCCTGAGACGTGTATCTATGGGAAACAAGATAGTAAATATTTAGTAAAAATAACTAAAAACATTTACCGATTGTCAGAGGGATCACACTAATTAAAAAAAGCGGTGAGGGATCAGGCAGTTAATTTTTAACGATCGTCGGCGATCCCTTTGACGCCTGCCCGATCGGAAAAAGCAGGGCGTCAGAAGGTGTGAACCGGCAGGGCGGGATCAGCGGCGGGTGGTATCGCGCAACTGCAATGAGCTGGGGACAAATACCGAAAGCGGCACGTTACGGTCATCACGCAGGCGCTCGGTCAGCAGGTTAACCGCCTGCGCGCCCATGGTTTCGGAATGAATGCGCACCGTTGATAAAGAAGGGAAAACAAAGCGTGCGGTCGGGATGTCGTTGACGCTGATCAGCGCGATCTGCTCCGGGATTTTCACGCCGTGCTCCAGCAGCGCACGGGTCACGCCCAGCGCAATGGTATCGGTGGCAATCAGCAGCGCCGGAGGGTACGGCCTGTTGTCCAGCAGCATTTTTTTGGCGCACTGGTAGCCGGACTGGCTGGTGAAATCGCCGTAATAAATATCCTCTGCCTGCACCACATTTTTCAGCCGGCCATATTCCACAAAAGCCTGCTCGCGCTGATCGGCAAATTCAGGTTCATCGCGCCCGCCGATAAACCCGATCCTCGAATAGCCTTGCCCGATGAAGAAATCGATCACCTTCTGGCTGATCTTAAACAGATCGACATTCACACAGTCGGACTGCGGATCGTCCATCACGCCATCAATAAACACGACCGGGAGGGATTGCTGACTGAGTTGCTGATGAAGCGCGGCCTGCGGCTGACCGATAACCAGATAGCCCTCGGCAGACGGCAGGGCTTTATCGCCGGTAAAGTCGTAGCCGGAAACCAGCGTAATGCCGAGTTTTTCGCATTGTGTTTCAATGCCATAGCGCATGGAAAGATAATAAGGATCATCAATTTCCAGCCCCTGGCGGTAAGTGAACAGCGCGGCAAACGTCATGCGGTGGGTGGCGTTGCGCCTGGCCGACGACAGTTTGTATTCCAGGCGTTCTGCCGCTTCCAGGATTTTCTGCCGGGTCTGCGCTTTTACGCTCAGGCTCGGATCGTCATTCAGCACGCGTGAAACCGTCGCAACGGATACGTTCGCGGCCTCAGCGATTTCCTTTAATGTTGCCATCAGCGTCTCAGTCCAGGGTTATCAGTAAATCAGGCGGTTAGCTTAATGGCTACGCAGACGCATGTATACACGCCGCATGCGCGCAGGGCTGCAAAAATGCAGTGTGACCCGGTTAACGCTTTACCGATATTTAAGTATATTTTAGTAAAATATTTACTAGTATGCGTTTTAATTTCTGGCTCACTTTCAGCCCCTCACCCTGAGCGATGCGCATACCGATGAAGAAAATATCACTCAATAAAATACTCATATTTTTATTATTCGCCTCACCAATGAATTTATGGGCGCAGGAATCTGTGGTTCCCGCCGAACATAATATTTTAACCCCGCCGGAATTAACGCCAAAAAACGCAGAGGCAACCGCTTACCGTTTTTATGGCGAAATGGGCGGTGGAGGCAGCGTGTATTTAAAGGGTCAGGACCAGCATAAATACAGCGACGGTACCTATATCGAAGGCGGTCTGGAAATACAACACGGCCACTGGTTCGGGCTTATTTATGGTGAAGGCTGGACAGTGCAGGCCGACCATCAGGGAAATGCCTGGGTGCCCGATCACAGCTGGGGCGGATTTGAGGGCGGCCTGAACCGTTTTTATGGCGGCTACCGCACCGATAACGGCACCGAGATGATCCTCAGCATGCGCAATGACTCCTCGCTGGATGACCTGCAATGGTGGGGCGATTTCACGCCGGAATACGGTTACGTCATTCCCAATACCCGCGATTTAACGCAGGCGGCGAAAATCCAGAACCTCACCGGCAAGTTCCGCTACAGCGTGACCGCCGCGCCGGAAAGCCGCGTTGATGAGAGTAAGGCGCTGCTGCATTTTGGAAAATATGACCGTTATTCAGATAAATACACGTACCGGGCGATAGTTAACGGTTACACGCAATACGATCTGACCGACGGGCTGACGCTGCTCAACGGCCTCGAACTCACCGACGGCACCGGGCAACTGGTGATTGCGGGTTTACAGGGCAAAAACCTCGCCGGACGTGTCTGGCATCACACCGGCAAAGGCGATGGCAATCAGCCCGGCAGTGAATCGGGCATGATGGTCAGCGCGATGGTCGAAGCGGTGTCCGGCCTGTATTTCTCGACTGCCTACAGCTACGCCGAACACCGTCTCGATAACGCGGCGGATACCACCACCTCCTACACGCAGGCCGGTATCTGGTACGAATATTATGGTGGCCGGTTCGCGACCGCATTAGACAGTAAATTTTATATGAGCAACGACAATACCGGCGCCAGTAATTCGATATTTCTGATGCAATATTTCTATTGGGGTAAATCATAATGAAAAATATCAGCAGCGTTAAAATCCTTGCCTTATTTATTTCGTCTGTCTTATTTATTTCCGGCAATGCGGCCGCTGAAACGGTCAAGCCATTGCAGGCTGAGTCTTATAAAAACGTCATTAACCGCACCGGCGCGCCGCATTATATGCTCGATTATGATTTCGATGAGCATCAGCGTTTCAATCCTTTATTTGATGACGGCGCGTGGCACGGACATTTATTACCGGCCGGGCCGGAAGGCATGGGCGGATTTCCCGGCCCGGCGCTGCTGACCGAAGAATACATCAACTTTATGGCGGATAACTTTGACCGGCTGACGATCTTCAAAAACGGTGAGAAAGTGGCGCTCAGCATGGAGGCGTACAGCATTCCCGGCGCGCTGATCCAGACGCTGACCGCGCCCGGCATTCGCGTCGACATGACGCTGCGTTTTGTCACCGCCCGCACCTCGTTGCTGGAAACCAAAATCACCACCGATTCCCCGCTGGAACTGGTCTGGGACGGCGCATTACTGGAAAATCTGCGCGCTCAGGAGGGGAAACCGCCGTCGGATAAAACCATCGAACAGGCATATCCGGGCTATACCCGTAAGATCCTGCCGACGGCTGACGGCCTGCGCGTGACCTTCGGGAAAGTGCGCGAGGCCTCCAGCCTGATGACGTCGGGCGAGTCGGAATACCAGATCCACAAATCCCTGCCGATGCAGACGACGGTGGCAGGGCATCAGTTTACCGCGAAAGCCAACATCGCCAGTTCCACCACGATTTACACCACCTATTCGCATCTGCTGACCGCCGGTGAGGTACAGAAAGAGCAGCCTGAGATCGCCGGTATTCTGGCGCATCCGCAACGTTTTCTGGCGGCCTCACAACAGCGCTGGGAAGGATATCTGACCCGCGGGCTGACCAACCCGCACGCCACAGCGGCGCAGGAACGTGTGGCGGTCAAAGCCATCGAAACCCTTAACGGTAACTGGCGCGGCGCGGCGGGCGTAATGAGATTTGATTCCGTGACGCCGTCTGTCACCGGCCGCTGGTTCTCCGGCAATCAGACCTGGCCGTGGGACACCTGGAAACAGGCTTACGCGATGGCACACTTCAATCCTGACGTAGCGAAAAACAATATCCGCGCCGTGTTTGCGTTTCAGATCCCACCCGGCGATACGGTTCGCCCGTGGGATGCCGGTTTTGTGCCCGATCTCATCGCCTATAACGCAAGCCCTGAGCGCGGTGGCGACGGCACCAACTGGAATGAGCGCAACACCAAGCCGAGCCTGGCGGCGTGGTCGGTGATGGAAGTCTACAAAACGACCGGTGATAAACAGTGGCTGGAAGAGATGTACCCGAAACTGGTCGCCTATCATGACTGGTGGCTGCGCAACCGCGATCACAACCATAACGGCATGCCGGAATACGGCGCAACGCGCGATAAAGCGCACAATACCGCCGACGGCAGCATGCTGTTTACCGTTCGGGAAGGGAAGAAAGAACAGACCGAATCCGGGCTGAAAAACTATGACCGCGTCGTGAAATCCGGTCAGTACGACAGCATAGAAATTTCGGCGCAGGTGGCGGCTTCATGGGAATCGGGGAGGGACGATGCGGCGGCCTTTGGTTTCATCGACGCCGATCAGCTGGCGAAATACATCAAAAATGGCGGTAAAAAACAAGACTGGCAGGTTAAATTCGCCGAAAACCGTTCTGATGACGGAACGCTGCTGGGATATTCGCTGCTACAGGAATCGGTCGATGAAGCCAGCTATATGTACAGCGACAACAAGTACATGGCCGATATCGCCGGCATTTTGGGCAAGAAAACCGAAGCCGCAGATTTTAGTGCGAAAGCCGTCAAGCTGGCCGGATACATCAATACCTGCATGTTCGACAGCCGCAGCGGCTTTTTCTATGACATCCGCATTGAAGAGAAACCGCTGGCCAACGGCTGCGCGGGCAAACCGATAGTCGAACGCGGCAAAGGCCCGGAAGGCTGGTCACCGTTGTTTAACGGCGCAGCGACGCAGGCGCATGCCGACGCCGTGGTGAAAGTGATGAAAGATGGGCGCGAATTCAACACCTATGTGCCGCTCGGCACCGCCGCACTGACCAATCCGGCGTTCGGCGCGGACATTTACTGGCGTGGCCGCGTGTGGGTCGATCAGCTCTATTTCGGCCTGAAAGGCATGGAGCAGTACGGCTACCGCAACGATGCTATCACCATGGCGCAGGCCTTCTTCGACCACGCCGACGGCCTGATGACCGACGGCCCGATCCGCGAAAACTACAACCCGCTCACCGGCCAGCAGCAGGGCGCACCCAACTTCTCATGGAGCGCGGCGCACCTTTATATGCTGTACAACGATTTTTTCGGGCAGGGGAAATGAGGCTGTAAGGGCTGAATTTCAGGCACAAAAAAACCGCTTCAAAGAGCGGTTTTTTTGTTGGGTGATTCAGTTAGCGCTAAATCAGCCTTTTTAAAACAAGCGGGAACAAGCAACCCCAACGGAAAGAACTGTACATGATTCACCCAAACTGAACAAGTTGGGAGACTATAAAATTGTCTTACTTTTTTTATGGTCTTAGTGCTAGTCTGCGCGCGGGGCTAGTTTCGCCTGTTTAGCGGCAGGTCACCGGGCTTAGGAAATAGCACTTTCAGTACCGCGGGGACGAGCAACCTCAACTTTGCCTGTCCTTCTCCTGTAAGTCCCGGTGCTTATTGGTGAAACGCGGTTGTAAAAGGCCGCAACAATGAAAAAGTGTATTTATGCACTGATCGTTGTGCTGGGTTCTTTGATGACGACTGAGAATGGTGGATGGAACGTTAACGTTTCTGATATCAAGATTAACGTCAACATGGGATCTGGTTTGTAGTAATTAAGGAACCGCCCTGAGGGGCGGTTTTCTTAGTTCAGACTTTGCGCCCCAATCCCCAGCACATCAGCCCCGCCACCAGCAGCGACGGAATAGTTGCGCCGACATCGGGCAGCAGATTCGCCATCAGATGATAGACCGCGATCCCCGTAAACCAGGCTGCGACCGAGCGCAGATTGAGGTTTTCGTTGGTCTGGCGATGCAGCACAAAATGATGCGTCAACACCACGCCGAACAGCGGTGCAAAGACCGAACCAATCAGCAGCAGGAAGTTTTCGTATTGCGTCAGCGGCACCGACCAGGCGATCAGCGTACACATCAGGCCGATGCCCAGCGTCAGTTTCCCGACGCTGACCGGCACCGATGTGCCCGCCGATACCGCAGCCGAGTGAATATCTGCAAAAGCGTTTTCGTGTTCATCCACCAGAATCAGCAGCAGCGGAATACCCAGCGCCACGCCTGAGAGCGCCAGCAGCAGCGCATTTGCATCGGCTGAGGTGCTGACAAACGCCAGCGTATACGCGACGCCAAGTGACATCATCCAGACGCTGCCGAGGAAATATCCGCAGGCGGTACCCCAGAAATTTTGCCGCGCAGACTTGCCAAAACGGGTGTAATCCGACACCAGCGGCAGCCATGAAAATGCCATCGACACCACGATGTCGCAGGCCAGCGCGAACGGCATCGAACCGTTCCCGGCGTTATGCCACAGCATTGATAAATCCGCGTGCAGGAACAGATAACCGGTCAGCCACGCGCAGCTCGCCAACAGTAACCAGATCCCCCAGCGGCGCAGCACCACGCGGATAAACGCCAGCGGACCGCTGGCCGCCAGCAAGGTGGCGACGATGCCGAAAATAAACGTCCACAGGGTTGGATTCGCCCAAAAGCTGCCGTCGCCCCAGGCCCGTTTTGCCAGCAGGCTGGCCGCATCACGCATCACCACAATTTCGAACGCGCCCCAGCCGATCAGCTGGATCAGATTGAACAGCACCGGCAGCGCCACACCACGTTTGCCGAGGCTCAGTTTTAGCGACGCCATCGAAGACATGCCGGTTTGCCCGCCGATCACCCCGACCAGCGCCAGCAGCGCAACGCCGACGGCAGAACCCAGCACAATCGCCGCCAGCGATCCTGCAAGCCCCAGCCCCGGTGCCAGAATCGCCCCGGCCTGTAAAACCATCAGGCCCATGCCGAGTGAGAACCACAGCGAGAATAAATTAGACCAGCCCAGCACCCGTGATTTTTCCGGCACAGACGCCTGAGGAGAGTAAATACTATTATCTTTCATGAGGTTAATTTCGTGGCTAAAGCGAATGCCAGTTATAGCATAGTGTGATGAGATTCTGATGAAGGGTGGGGGAGAAGCGCACTTTCCGGTTTACATATCGGGTTAGATTAACCGCTATTTTTGCATTCAGGGGAAACAGGTAGAATGAGGCTATTGTCTGCAGGTTAAACGCCTCATGGCGTCTGAAGGAGTATGTCAGGATGGATGAACACATTACGCCTCTGGCGCCGGAGGGAGAGTTTGTTCTTTTTGAGGCTAAGGACGGACGTGTACGCATAGAATGTCGCTTCGCGTCGGAGACTTTGTGGTTATCGCAGGCTCTGATTTCTGAAATTTACCAAAAAGATGTTCGGACAATTAACGAACATCTGATGAATATTTATCAGGAAGGCGAACTTGAGCGAAACGCAACTATCCGGAAATTCCGGATAGTTCGTCAGGAAGGGACCCGGGAGGTTTCCCGGCAGATTGATTATTACAATCTTGATGCCATTCTTGCTGTCGGATACCGCGCGCTTTTTCCAGGCGATTCAGAATAAGCTGCATTATGCCTGCACGGGCATGACGGCAGCAGAAATCATCGCCCAGCGTGCCGACGCCAGCCAGCCGGATATGGGGCTGACCAGTTTCAAATATGATCATGTGCGTAAGACAGATACGACGATTGCTAAAAATTACTTACGTGAATCAGAAATCGATCAACTCAATCGCATTATTTCAATGTGGCTGGATTACGCTGAGGATCAAACTAAACGCCGTCAGCAGATTTTCTTAAAAAACTGGGAGGAGAAACTGGAGCAATTCCTTCAATTTAATGAATTTGACGTTTTGCAGGACAGCGGCAAAATCAGCAAAAAAGAAGCGGATGAAATAGTCTGCCAGCGATATGAGCAGTTCGCTGAACAGCGTCGCAGGCTGAAAGAGGCCGAAGGCGAAAAAAGTAATATTGAGGCGCTTTACAGCCTCGCGCAGAAAAAGCGTTAACCGCGATTTCGAATACGCTCACTTCGAATGAATCACAATCATCCCCAGCTTCTCCAGCAGATGGCTTTGCTGCCAGTCGTCGATTTTCACGCCATCGAGATCCACTTTGCGGATGTTCAGTTCGCCCAGATCTGAATTCGTCAGGTCGCAATGGGTGATGTTGACGTTATTCCAGTCGAACTCGGTGAATTCGCCGCCGGAAAGGTCGGAGCCGCTGAAGTTTGCCCCCTGCACGTTCGCGCCGGTCCAGCGGTTTTCCCACAGCTCGCATTTTTCCAGAATGACTTTGCTGAAGTTGGCGTAGCTGAAGTTGTTTTTGGTCATGAATGCGCTGCAAAACCAGGTGCGGGAGGTGATCATATTCATAAAGCTGGCGCCGCTGAAATCTGCGCCGGTGGCTTTGCATTCGCGGATCTCCAGACCCAGCGCCTGCGCATTTTTGAAATCCGCCATCGTCAGATCGCAATGTTTGAAGCTGGCATCTTTCAGCTGCGCATGCTGAAAAGAACAACCTGACTGTGTTTCATCGTCGTAGAAAATGCAGTTGACGAAAGCGATGTCAGAAAGATTTGTGCTGTCAAAACGGCAGCGCAGGAACCTGCAATCGTGAAATTCTTCGCCCGACAGTTGCTGCTGGCTAAAGCGCTGGTCGCTGAAAGTCTGGTTTTTGATCATCTCTTTTCCGGTCATTTTACGTGCTGCGAAGAACGCTATCCTGACAGAATGCGGCGGCCAAAAATATGGAACCTGCCTCGTAATAACACGATTTACTTAGGATTCTCTTTTGCCGATCGGGCAGCAGGCGTCTATTCTCAAACACTTAACGGAGTCCATCTTTCCCTCAGCTAAGGAAGACTGAAAATGCGTCTGTCCATCCTCTTTATGGCAACCGGTCTGGCTCTCAGCCAGTTTGCAGGCGCTGCGCAAACTGCGCAGCCCGCCACGCAGGAGCACGTCATGAATCATGCTATCAAAGCCGATAATCCGTTTTTAACCCCCAGCCCGCTGGAATATCAGGCACCGCAATTCAATCTCTATAAAGACAGTGATTACGAACCGGCCATTCTTGAAGGCATCCGCCAGAAACTCGCTGAAGTCGATAAAATTGCCAGCGACAGCGCACCGCCTACTTTTGAAAATACCTATGTAGCGCTGGAAAAATCCGGCGTCATGCTCCAGCGCGTGCAAAACGTTTTTGGCGCGATGACCGGCGCGAACACCAACGATACGCTGCAAAAAATTGACGAAGACACTTCGCCAAAACTGGCCGCGATGGATGACAGCATTCATCTCAACAGCAAACTGTTTGCGCGCCTGAAAGCGGTGTATGACCAGCGCAGCAGCCTGAAGGTGTCGCCGGAGTCGCAGCGTCTGATCGAGGTGACATTTAAAGATTTTGAGCTGGCCGGTGCCAATCTTTCTGATGCGGATAAAGACAAACTCAAGGCGCTGAATCAGCAGGCGGCGACGCTCAGCACCCAGTTCACCAACAAGTTGCTGGCCGCGACCAAAGCGGGCGGGCTGACGGTGAAAGACAAAGCGCAGCTTTCCGGGCTGAGTGATGCCGAATTATCCGCTGCCGCGCAGGCCGCCAAAGACCGTAAGCTGGATAACGCCTGGCTGCTGGTGCTGCAAAATACGACGCAGCAGCCGTTGTTGCAGTCGCTCGATGACCGGGATACCCGCAAGGCGCTGTATGAAGCATCCATCAATCGTGCTGAAAAAGGCGATGCTAACGACACCCGCGAGCTGATTGCCAGGCTTGCAAAAGTTCGCGCTGAGCAGGCTCAGGTGCTGGGCTTCCCAAGCTATGCGGCGTGGAAGCTGGAAGATCAGATGGCGAAAACGCCACAGGCTGCGCTGGATTTCATGCACAAAATTGTGCCGGCAGCCACCGCCCGCGCACAGCGTGAGGCGCAGGATATTCAGACGGAAATCGATAAACAGAAGGGTGGCTTCCAGGTGGCTGCCTGGGACTGGCAGCATTACGCGCAGCAGGTGCGCAAAGAGAAATATGATCTGGACGACGCGCAGATTAAACCCTATTTCGAGCTGAACAATGTGCTGGAAAACGGCGTGTTTTATGCCGCTAACCTGTTGTACGGCATCACGTTTAAAGAACGCAAAGACCTGCCGGTGTATAACCCGGACGTGCGGGTTTTTGAGGTGTTCGATAAAGACGGTAAATCGATGGCGCTGTTCTATGCCGATTATTATCAGCGCGATAATAAAGGCGGCGGCGCGTGGATGAGCAACTACGTCGATCAGTCGAAACTTCTGGGCACTAAGCCGGTGATTTACAACGTCGCCAACTTCCAGAAACCCGCAGCGGGGCAACCGGCGCTGCTGTCCTGGGACGACGTGATCACTATGTTCCACGAGTTTGGTCATACGCTGCACGGTCTGTTTGCCAGTCAGGAATACCCGAGCCTTTCCGGTACCGCGACGCCGCGTGATTTTGTCGAATTCCCTTCTCAGTTTAACGAGCACTGGGCGAGTGACCCGAAAGTGTTTACTCACTTCGCGAAACATTATCAGACCGGCGAAGTGATGCCGCAGGCATTGCAGGACAAAATCGAGAAGGCCAGTAAGTTCAACAAAGGTTATGACATGACCGAGCTTCTGGCCGCCGCGCTGCTGGATATGCACTGGCACAGCCTGAGCGCCGACGCACCCCAGCAGGATGTCGATAAGTTCGAGGCGGATTCGCTGGCGAAGGACAAAGTGAACCTGGCCTATGTGCCGCCGCGCTACCGTTCCAGCTATTTCCAGCACATCTGGGGCAACGGTTATGCGGCCGGATATTACGCCTACTTGTGGACAGAAATGCTGGCCGATGATGCCTTTGCGGGTATCACCGAACAGGGCGGGCTGACGCGGGAGAATGGTCAGAAATTCCGTGACCAGATCCTCTCACGCGGTAACAGCGAAGATCTCGAAAAGCTCTACGAAACCTGGCGCGGTAAGGCGCCGTCGATTGAGCCGATGCTGAAAAATCGCGGGCTGGAGGAGTAAAAATGGCCGTGCCCGGTATTGCGCCGGGCACGGATAACCTCGCCGGAAAGAGTTAAATCAACGCCCGAAAAACGTCGCTTCCCCCGTTCGAATTCCCCTATGCTTTTCCCATGTTCCCGGTCTGCGAGTGAAATCATGCTTTTCGATTTGCCTGACGATGATGTTCTTTATGCTGCGCTGATTGCCCGCGACCCGGCTTACGACGGCTTTGCCTTTGTCGGTGTGAAAAGTACCGGGATTTTTTGCCGGCTGACCTGCCCGGCGCGCAAGCCTAAACGTGAGAACTCGGTGTTTTATCCGTCGATGGTCAGTGCGATGGAAGCAGGATACCGCCCGTGTAAACGCTGCCGCCCGCTCATGCAGGGCGGAGAGAAAGACCCGCTGGTGCTGAAGTTACTGGCAGCGCTGGAAAATGAGCCGGACAAAAGATGGAGTGAAGACGATGTGCAGGCAATGAATGTTGACCCTTCCACTGTCCGCCGGGCTTTTAAACGGCAGTTCGGGATCACGTTTCTGGAAATGGCGCGCCTGCGCAGAGTCGGTAAAGGCGTCGATGCCCTGACTGGCGGAGAGCCGGTGATTGAAGCGCAACTGGATGCCAGCTTTGGATCCGGCAGCGGATTTCGCGCGGCAATCACCCGGCAAATCGGGCTGAACCCCAGTCAGGCCAGAAAGCATCAGTTTCTGAAAGCTGACTGGCTGGATACGCCGATCGGTTCCATGCTGGCAATCGCCAGCCGCGACGCGCTGTATCTGCTGGAGTTTATTGACCGTCCGGCGTTGCCCAACGAAATTGAGCGGCTGAAACAGCTGACGTCATCTGAAATTATTTTTGGCCGCAACCCGGTCATAGATCAGCTCGAACAGGAACTGGCGGCGTATTTCGCGGGCGGGAAGCGTTTATTCCTCACGCCGCTGGCAGAATTCGGTTCGTTGTTCACCCGAAAAGTCTGGGATGCGCTCAGAGCTATTCCGGCGGGTGAAGTGCGCAGCTACTCTGCGCTGGCGGCCGATATCGGGCAGGCAACCGCTTCCCGCGCCGTCGCCAGGGCGAATGGCGCTAACCAGATTTCCATTCTGATCCCTTGCCATCGCGTCATCGGCGCCGACGGTTCGCTGACCGGTTACGGCGGCGGTTTGTGGCGCAAGCGCTGGCTGATTGAACACGAACGAAGAATGGCGCTGAGCCGCTAAACGAGGAGCAAAATATGAGTCAGCAACGTCAGGCACTGGCATTTTCAGCGCTTCATCAGAAACACAATCCGGTCATTTTATACAACATCTGGGATGCGGGTAGCGCGCTGGCCGTGGAACAGACGGGGGCAAAGGCCATCGCGACCGGCAGTTGGTCATGCGCGGCGGCGCAGGGTTATCAGGATGGCGAGGCCATGCCTTTTGCCAGCCTGTTGCAGACGGTGCAGCGCATTGCTTCGGTGATAAGTTTGCCGCTGACGGTGGATTTCGAAACCGGTTATGGCGCTGACCGTTGCAATAATCTGAGCGCCCTTTTGCAGGCAGGCGTGGTGGGAATTAATGTTGAAGATCAGCAAATGGGATCATCCGCGCTGAACGGGGTCCGTGAGCAATGCGAGATTCTGACTTCGCTTCGTCAGGTGGCTGAAACGCAGGGAATCGCTTTATTTATCAATGCCCGTACCGATGTCTTTTTGCAGCAACCGGATGCCTCGCAGCACCCGGCGCTGATGGCGGAAGCTAAAAAACGGCTGGCCGCTTATCAGGACGCCGGTGCCAGTGGTTTTTTTGCCCCCGGTCTGAGCGATCCGGGCCTGATTGCTGAACTCTGTGAGGTTTCCGCGCTGCCGGTGAATATTATGGCCAGCAGCCTGACGCCGCCGCTGGCCGATCTCATCGCGGCGGGGATCAGCCGGTTAAGCTACGGCCCGCACCCTTATATCGGGCTGATGGAAAGCCTTACGCAGCAGGCGCGCGCGCTGTATTAGCCGCCAGCCTATGCCCCATCCAGAAGAATACCAGCCCGCCCGCAGAGGCGGCGATCAGCGCGATAAACATCACTGACGGGGCGGCGTAACTGAGCAGAAAACCGCACATCACCGGGTTTATCGCGCCACCCAGATTGCTCAGATTCTGCATGCCGTAATAGCTGCCTTTCATGTTTTCCGGTGCGATAAAGTCGATAAACATGTACTCCACCGGAATAACGATAAGTTCACCAAAGCTGAAGATGGCCATGGCGATGACCCACAGCAGTACCGATTCTCCCGCAACCATAAAACCGATCAACCCGACGATGAAAAATACCGTGCCGAGCAGCAGCCACCTCAGCAGGGTGTCCTGTTTCATGCGGCTGCTTAAGACATACTGGAAAGCGATGACAATCACCGCATTCGTGATCATTACCGCGCCGATAATTTTGTAGGCAAAGGCGGCATTCGACACCAGTATCAGATATTGCGACAGATAACCGGCAAACTGTCCGAAAACCACCGAGCCGAGCGTGCTGCCCAGGGTGAAATAAATCAGACGGCGGTCGCGCGCGAGAATGCCCAGCGTCTGGCGCAGATTCGGTTTCGGCAGGGGTTTGTGTTCCTCTTCTGCCTGCGGCGGCCTGTGCGGGATATGACGTAATCCCCAGCCGAGGGAAATCACCGTGCCGAGCGCCAGCACACCGGAAATCACGAACGGCAGCTTCGGGCTGAACCCGGCTAACCAGACGCCAAGTGATGATCCGACCGCCCAGCCGACGTTCACCAGCGTGTAGTTCATGGAGAAGGCTTTAACCCGTTTCGCCACCGGCAACCAGCTGGCGATACAGGCTTTGAGCGTAATACTCAGCAGCGCGTAGGAGGCATTGAGCAACGCCAGCACCACCAGAACACCGGTGACGCCGGGCAGTACCGGCAGCAGTAAAAAGCTCAATCCAAAAGCGCTGATCGAGACAATAATCAACGTCCGGTGATTGAATTTATCCACCAGATAACCGGCGTACAGACCACTGAGAATGCCGATCGCCAGGCTGGCCCCGAGAATAATCCCGACACTTTTCGGCAGCAGATGGTAGTGCTCAGTCAGATAAATCGTGATGAACGGCAGCGTCACACCTCGTCCGATAGTGAGCACTAACGAACTGGCGAGCAGCGCGAGGATCAGCGGCGGCATTCCCTTCATTCTCAAGGCATTCCTTTAAAAAACATGGTGGATGACCAATGATAATAGTCGAGTCTGCGCAGTATTTTTCGATACAAAAAGCGGGGAATAAAGTGAGTTGCGCGGCTATCCCCGCGCCTTCGCAAGAATGTGTTACGGCTTCTGCGGCGCAACGCCGTGGAAGAGTAGTGAGCCCACTTGCGCAGGCTCAGTTATACACAGAAAAATCAGCAGTAGCTTTGTGCGGTAGCATTGAGATGCTCAGCGAATTGATAGATGTCATCAAGCGACTCTATCGGATGACGCGTTTCAGTCTTGTCCGCATCAAATAACCCAATATAGAGTTGAGAACGGTTAAAGTGCAGGCGGCAAACAGGCTTACGGTTATTGTCATCAATCAAAATACCGAAATAACTTTTAGTATCTCTATGAGTAATGCGTTTGATATCAATCACTGTTCTGATGATTGATTTAACAATATGAAACCCTTCAAGTTCTTCCTCTGTTGTAACGATTTGATCGGATTCAACAACATTGACTGTCGGTTGTGATATTTCCTGTTCCTCTTCAACAACTTTTGTCGCTGAATTTTGAACAGTGCCGCTGAGGGCTGATTTCAGTCGTTCGTTCACCTGATCATTCAACAACTGGACTGCGGCTTTACGGGTGAGAGTATTAAACTGTTCGCGTACTTTTTGCGTCAACATTCCATCGTAGACCCGCGAAGCGAAAAACTTCACAAAGTCTTCTTCGGGATTAGTGAATTGAGCAAGGAATATTTTTTTGATTTGGCTAACGTACTTCAATTCTCCTGCCGCATTGACTATGGATTCAACATCGAAAGCAGACTTGGTTAACTTCACAAGTTCTGAAACAAGATTCTCATCAATATCAAGGATGTCCAGCTCAAGAAAAGGCTTTTCATCCATTTTATTGGGTGCATCCAGATCGGTAAAGAACTTATAAACCTGTCCGTTTGTGAGGATGGATATTCTTGCATTGGTTACATGAAAATAACGAAATAGCTGAGATGCATGATTAACATTCAGAGGTTCGCCTATTTTCTTGCACTCAACCAGAATCTGTATTTCCCCACCTTTCAATATCGCATAATCTATTTTTTCACCTTTTTTGGTACCTACGTCACAGATAAATTCTGGAACGACTTCAGTTGGATCAAAAACGTCATAGCCAAGGATTTTATTGATGAAAGGCATGACAAATGCATTTTTCGTTGCTTCTTCAGTCTGAATTAAAAGTGACTGCTGTTTGATTTTTACAGCCAAACTGTTTAATTGTTCAAGAATTTCCATATAACCCTCTTTATTTTTTAATCACTGCTGCGTGATGATTACTTATAGGGAAAATATGGAAATAAAACCAGATGTAAAAGCGTGGGCCTGATCACTTATTTCATGAAAGATTCACTATTTTTAACGTTTCCGATAAATCATGGCTTCTGCGGCGCAACGCCGTGGAAGAGCAGGACGGCGACGTGTTTGCGCAGCGCTTCGGGGGAAATGGGGGAAGCGGTGCCCTGGCGCATTTTCATGGAGGCGAGGGGGAACAGGGTCAGGCCGAACAGGGAGATGAACAGCAGCGCCGGATCGAGATCGGGGTTCAGGCGTCCTTCGCTCTGCCAGCGGGTGATGCATTCCTGCACCACTTTGCGGTTTTTGTCGCCATTGCGTTCTTCCATGCGTTTTTTCAACATCCCGCTTTCACTGATCACTTCCCGTACCCACAGCGGCGCGACCCAGGGATATTTCACCGCCGCGTCGATCATGCATTGTGCCATCGCGGTGATTGCCATCAGCGGATCGTCGGCGTGGACATCAAAAATATCGCTAAACCCCGCGCGTACTGGCTGAAAACGTTCGTCGATGAGTACATCCAGCAGTTGTTCGCGGGTATTGAAGTAGTAATGCAGCATGGCGGTGGTGACGCCCGCTTCTTTGGCGATCATGCTGAGGGGCGTTTCGGCGATACCTGACTGGGCAAAGAGTTTCAGGGCGGCATCCAGCAGCAGTTCGCGCTTATCCGCGCCTTTTTTGACCCCGCTCGGGCGACCCGGACGGCGTGCGGACGAGGTGCCTTCCTCCTGAACCTTTTGTGCTGTCGTCGCCTTTTCTGAGATTTTTCTGTCTGTCATGAGCGGGGTGATCCATTGACCGGATGAAGGTGATGCGTCAATATTAATTATACAGTTAATTAATTACAAGTCAGGATAGCATTCATGACAACTATAAATTCGGCGCAGAGCGAAGTGAAAGAGGCCAGGCCTTCGATCAAGCTTCTGTTCTCCGCGCTGTTACTGGTGATGCTGCTGGCCGCGCTTGACCAGACCATTGTCTCGACGGCGTTGCCGACTATCGTCGGTGAACTGGGCGGGCTGGATCAGCTTTCCTGGGTGGTCACCTCCTATCTGCTGGCGTCAACGATCGTGGTGCCGTTGTACGGCAAATTCGGTGATTTGCTGGGAAGAAAAATCGTGCTGCAAACGGCGATAGTGGTGTTCCTGCTCGGCTCGGTACTTTGCGGGCTGGCGCAGAACATGACTCAGCTGATCCTGATGCGTGCCCTGCAGGGGCTGGGCGGCGGCGGGCTGATGGTGGTCACTATGGCCGCGGTCGGGGATGTTATTCCGCCGGCGGAACGCGGTAAATATCAGGGCTTGTTCGGCGGCGTGTTTGGGCTGGCGACCGTGATTGGTCCGCTGATCGGCGGTTTTCTCGTCGAGCACATGTCATGGCGCTGGATTTTCTACATCAACCTGCCGCTGGGTATTTTTGCGCTGCTGGTGATCGGCGTGGCGCTGAAATCGCAGACTGCGCGTATTCGCCATGAAATCGACTTTCTCGGCGCGGCGTATCTGGCAGCGGCGCTGACCAGCATCATCTTGTTTACCAGCGAAGGTGGCACGGTGTATCAGTGGTCTGATCCACAGCTGTGGTGCATTCTGGCGTTCGGCGTGGTGACACTCGGCGGCTTCATTTATGAAGAGACGCTGGCGGCGGAGCCGATCATCCCGCTCGGGCTGTTCCGCGACCGCACCTTCCTGCTGAGCTGCGCCATCAGCTTCATTATCGGCATGTCGCTGATGGGCTCGGTGACCTTCCTGCCGCTCTATTTGCAGGTGGTCAAAGGCTCCTCACCTTCCGCCGCCGGGATGCAACTGCTGCCGCTGATGGGGGCGCTGTTGGTCAGTTCGATTGTCAGTGGCCGTATTATCAGCCGCATTGGCCGCTATCGGCTGTTCCCGATTTTCGGCACGTTACTCAGTTTTATCGGCATGCTGATGCTGGGCAATCTCACGCTCAGCACAACGTTACCTCAGCTTTATCTTTATATCGGCGTCCTTGGTTTCGGACTGGGTATGGTGATGCAGGTTCTGGTGCTGGCGGTGCAGAACTCGGTATCGATGAAACAGCTGGGCGTGGCGACATCCAGCGTGACGTTATTCCGCTCGATCGGCGGTTCCATCGGCGTGGCGGCCTTCGGCGCACTTTTCACGCAAGGTCTGCGTTCGCAGCTGGAAAAACTGATCCCCGAAGGCACCCCGATCCCGCGCTCACTCAGCGCGCAGGCGGTACAGCAATTACCGGCAACCATTCGCGATGATTATTTGCAGGCATTCGCCACGGCGCTGCACTCGGTGTACCAGATTTCCGCCGGGGCCATGGTGCTGGCGTTTGTCCTGTCGCTGTTGCAGAAAGATGTGGTGCTGAAGAAATAACCGACGGCATTTTATGTGATTTACACTAAGCTTTCCCCTTTACGGCGCTGGAGACATCCATCAGCGCCGGTATTTTTCAGGGACAAGTAAAAGGGGATCACCATGCTGTTTCGCCGTTTTGAGCGAATGATCGACATCTTCCGTGAGGCGCCGGGCGGGGAGCCGCCTGACAAAGTCTTTCCTTTCTATCTCTATTATCTGCGCCAGGTCTGGCCGAGTTTTGCGGTATTGCTGGTGGTCGGGCTGGTAGCGTCGTTGATTGAAGTGTCGCTGTTCAGCTACCTCAGCCAGATTATCGATCTCACCAAAGACACACCGCCGGGCAGTTTTTTCTCCGAGCATATGGGGGAACTCCTGTGGATGGCGGCGGTGGCGATGATCCTGCGGCCGGTGTTTTTCGGGCTGAATGATTTGCTGGTACATCAGACGCTGACGCCCGGTATGACCAGCATGATCCGCTGGCAAAACCATAAATATGTGCTCAGGCAGAGCCTGAACTTTTTTCAGAGTGATTTCGCCGGGCGCATCGCCCAGCGCATCATGCAGACCGGCAGCTCGCTGCGCGATTCCGCAGTCCAGATGGTGGATGCCATCTGGCACGTGGTGATCTACGCCGCCAGCGCACTGTTTTTGTTTGCCGAAGCTGACTGGCGGCTGATGATCCCGCTGATTATCTGGATATTCTGTTACGCGATTTGCCTGTGGTTCTTTGTGCCTCGGGTGAAGCAGCGCTCGGTCGAGTCTTCTGAAGCGCGCTCGAAGCTGATGGGCTGTATCGTTGACGGCTACACCAATATCTCGACGCTGAAGCTGTTCGCACACACCGATCTGGAGCAGCAATATGCGCGTGAGGCCATCACCGAACAGACGTATAAAACGCAGCTCGCCGGGCGGCTGTTAACCGGTATGGCGTTCGCCATTACCACGCTGAACGGTCTGCTGATTGTCAGCAGCACCGGGCTGGCCTTGTGGTTATGGACGCAGTCGCTGATAAGCGTCGGGGCGATTGCGCTGGCGACCGGTCTGGTTATCCGTATCGTGAATATGTCTGGCTGGATCATGTGGGTGGTGAACGGGATTTTCGAGAACATTGGTACGGTTCAGGACGGTCTGCACACCATCGCGCAGCCGCTGACCGTGACCGATAAACCACAGGCGAAAGGGCTGAAGGTGGATCAGGGGGCGATCCACTTTGATCACATCGATTTCAACTATGGCAAAGGCGCCCGGGTGATCCAGAATCTGGATCTGGCGATCCGCCCCGGTGAGAAGATCGGTCTTATCGGCCCTTCCGGCGCGGGGAAATCCACGCTGGTGAACCTGCTGTTGCGGCTCTACGACATCGACGGCGGGCGCATTCTGATTGATCAGCAGGACATTGCCGGGGTCACGCAGCAGAGCCTGCGCGCGCAAATCGGCATGATTACGCAGGACACCTCGCTGCTGCACCGTTCAATCCGCGATAACCTGCTTTACGGCAGGCCGGGCGCCACCGATGAGGAGTTGCAGCTGGCGATCCGTCAGGCGCGTGCCGATGAATTTATACCGCAACTGTATGATTCGCAGGGCAGAACCGGGCTGGATGCGCATGTCGGTGAACGCGGCGTGAAACTCTCCGGCGGCCAGCGTCAGCGTATTGCCATCGCCCGCGTGTTACTGAAAAACGCACCGATCCTGATCATGGATGAAGCGACATCGGCGCTGGATTCAGAAGTGGAAGCGGCAATTCAGGAAAGTCTCGAGACGCTGATGGGCGGTAAAACGGTGATTGCCATCGCCCACCGCTTATCGACCATCGCCAAAATGGACCGTCTGGTGGTGCTGGAAAAAGGGCAGATTGTCGAGGTGGGTAATCACGCCGAACTGCTGGCGCACGGCGGCCTTTACGCGCGCTTGTGGCAACATCAGACCGGCGGATTTGTCGGGATGGATTAAGGCTCTATGCGTGCCGGTACGGCAGCACCTCACGGGCTTCATCGGCCCAGCGCTGCACGCCGGCACGCTCTTCCACTAAAAAATCTTCCACGGCATCGCGTAAACCCGGATGCCGTAAATAGTGCCATGAGTCGGTGATCACCGGTTCAAAGCCGCGCAGCAGTTTGTGTTCGCCCTGTGCGCCCGCGTCAAAGCGCGCCAGCCCGCTGGCAATCGCGTATTCCATACCCTGATAAAAACAGGTTTCGAAGTGCAACCGGTCAAACTCTGCCACGCAGCCCCAGTAGCGGCCATAAAAGGTATCGCCGCTGATCAGGCTGAAGGCCATCGCCACGTCACGACCGTTTTGCTGCGCGACAACAAGACGGATCGCCTCCGGCATTCTTTCCGCCAGCAGGCTGAAGAAAGCGCGGGTCAGATACGGCGACTGGCCGCGCACGGCGTAAGTATTGCTGTAGCAGCTGTAGACAAAATCCCACTGCGCTTCGGTCACGTCGGTGCCTTTCAGCCAGATAAACTCGATGCCCTGCGCCGCCACCTGTTCGCGCTCCTTGCGGAACTGTTTACGTTTGCGCGAGGTGAGGGCGTCGAGGTAATCCTGAAAATCACGATAACCGCGGTTCTGCCAGTGATACTGCAAGCCCTGCCGGTGCTGCCAGACGGCTTCACTGCCGATCAGCCGGTTGGCGCGTTCATCGGTGAAATTGATGTGCGCGCCGGTCAGGCCGTTTTCCACCAGATACTCCGGCAACGCCTGCAATAAACGCAAGGCCGCAGAGTCATCACCCAGCAACCGGGCGCCCGTTACCGGGCTGAACGGCACCGCGCCCAGCCATTTCGGATAATAGGCGATGCCCGAACGCTGACAGGCATCCGCCCAGCCCTGATCGAACACGTATTCGCCGTAAGAATGACGTTTACGATAACCGGGAATTGCGGCGCGGATGTCGCCATTTTCCTGCCACAGCAGATGTTCAGGTCGCCAGCCGGAATGTGGCCCCAGGCTGCCGCTGTCTTCCAGCGCAGATAAAAATGCATGGCTGAGGAAAGGCTGTTGCGCAGGCACCAGCGCATCCCACTGTGCGGCAGGCAAATCAGCCAGACGGCTCAACGTGATAACAGGCATGAAATATTCTCGCTGTGGCATTGAAGGAGAAAGCGCTTAAGTGTCGTTCAGGCAGGGAAATAATGTCGGCTGAAAGGTGCGGAGGAAAAAATAAAAATGCTTAACCCGCTGATTTATAATACGGAACCTATTGGAATAGATTCCGTATTATTATCCGGCAAGCCGATATGCCGGATTTTTTAATTAACTGGCCCTGACTTCAGGATTATCTGAAAGTGAAATAAAGGTGCTGCTCTTCGCATCAAATGCATCAATACAACCGGATTCAATATCATAAACCCAGCCGTGCAGGGTAACCTGACCTTTCGCCAGCGCGACCGCAACGCAAGGGTGCGTGCGCAGGTTACTCAGTTGAGCAACCACGTTCTGATGCACCATTCCGTTGACGCGCGCTTCAGGGGATTCGTGCTCAGAGGCTTCGTTGATGGCTTTCGCGGCATCGGAATAACGCAGCCAGTGGGCGACCGCTGGCATGTGATCCAGACAGGTGCAGTTGGCGATTGCGCTCATCGCGCCACAGTTGGAGTGCCCGCAGATAACGATATCTTTCACGCCGAGCGCCATCACCGCGTACTCCACCGTTGCCGATACGCCGCCCGGTTCTGGCCCGAAAGGTGGCACAATATTACCGGCATTACGGATAACAAATAGTTCGCCCGGTTCACGCTGGGTCACTAATTCCGGCACTAAACGGCTGTCAGAACAGGATATAAACAGGGTCTTAGGATTTTGGTTTAAAGCGAGTTGTTTGAATAACTTAGAGCGTTGCGGAAACGCTTCTTTCTGGAATCTGAGAAAACCTTCAATAACGTCTTTCATAGGGGGAATTCCATGTATTTCAATGCCAGTGAGTCTGCCATGAAAAAAAAGGCAGATCAATCAGACGGAATATCATCACTATTTGCAGGGAAATAAGAGAAAGCAAAATAATATTATTTACCGGCGATAAGCATTTCACATTCCCTTTTTTTAATGCCATACCTTTATGTCAGCCTTATCCGTCCCCATATTTCCTCTACCCCCTGAGTGAAGGAGTCTGTATGACAATCGAATACGCTATTTTTGGTGGCGGCTGTTTCTGGTGTACGGAAGCGGTGTTCAAAGACGTCATCGGCGTGGAGTCGGTGGAAAGTGTTTACACCGGCGGGCGTCGTCCGAATCCGAACTATGAGCAGGTGTGCACCGGCACCACCGGCCATGCGGAGGCCATCCGCGTGGGATTTGACCCGGAAAAACTGAGCTACGGCGATCTGCTGGATATCCACTTTGTGACGCACGATCCGACCCAGCTTAACCGCCAGGGCAACGACGTCGGCACACAGTACCGTTCGGCGATTTTCCCGGCCAACGATCAGCAAAAAACCGAGGCGGAAGCCGCCATACTGCGCGCGCAGCACGATCACAGTGATCCGATTGTGACCAGCATCGAACCGCTGGGTGAGGTGTACGTGGCCGAAGGCTATCACCAGAATTACTGGGATGGCGCGGGGCAGCAGAACCGTTACTGCATGGCGGTGATCCCGCCGAAACTGCAAAAATTACGCAAGAGCTTTGCGCAGCGAACGAAATCGCTGAACCCGTAAAGTGCCCGGACGCGTGAATGTAAAAAGCCAGAACCTGAGTTCTGGCTTTTTTGTCTCAAAATCCGTATCGGATCGCATCCTTACTTTGTTGCATCAGCGCGTCAATTTTCTGCGAATACGTCTCCAGCCCTTTGCCGTCTCCGGCCTCTGAGCACTCACGCCGCCGCGCGTTATAGGCCTTCATCAGTTGCGCCTGCGCAAAGCCAGGTTTGCCGTAACAGGCCATGCTCTGCTCCCAGCAGGCGATCGCCGCCTCCAGCTCCTGCTGTTCCTGATACTGTTTTCCCAGCTCGTTGAGTGCCTTGGCCGACTCCTGCGGCGGCAGCTGTTGCGCTAAAATTTGCTCAATGCGTGTATCCATAAAGATGACCTCCGCGCGGTTAATGGAAGAAGTTGAGAATATGACCAAACACCAGCCCGACGCTGATGACATCCGAGTCACTGAATGTCACGTTCGAGAAGCCGAATTTACCCAGCAGAGGCAGCAGCAGCGCCGGAAGTAAGGTGATAAACAGGCCGTGGAAGATACCGCCGATAATCGCCCCGCGACGTCCGCCGACGGCGTTACCAAAGATGCCCGCCGTGCCGCCTGCGAAGAAGTTGGTCAGCATGCCCGGTAAAATCATCGCGAGTCCCAGGCTCGGGAACAGGAACATGCCGATGACCGACCCGATGGTGGTGGAGATAAACCCGATGATCACCGCGTTAGGGGCGTAAGGGAAAAGCACCGGGCAATCGAGCGCCGGAATGGCGTTCGGCACGATGCGCAGGGCGATCCCGCGAAAAGCCGGGACGATTTCTGCCAGCAACAGGCGCACCCCGGAGAGCAGAACATACACACCCACCACAAACTGAACCGATTGCAGGAAGGAATAGACCAGATAGTTGACGTTATTGGCGAAAGGCGCGACAACTTCCGGGCCTGCGGCGATGGCGGGGATCAGGTAAATCGGGATCATCACCACCATCATCGACAGATAAGTGTCCTGCAGGAATGAGAGGGACTGCGGCAGCTCAAAATCTTCGGTGCTCTTACTGACGTCGCCGGTGATTTTCGCCACACCCGCCTGCACGATATAGCCGATGGTGCAGAAATGGCCGAGCGCAAAATCATCGGAACCGGTAATTTTGCGCACAATCGGTTGTGCCAGTACCGGCATACCGACCGCCATCACGCCGGCTATCACCCCACCGGTTACGATCAGCTCCACACCGCGCAGGCCGCCCATATAACCGATGACCGAACAGACGGTCGCCATCCACAAGGAGGCCTGGCCGGTCAGGAAGATATATTTAAAGCGGGTCAGGCGGGCAATCAGGATGTTGACGATAAACGCCAGCACCATAATTAAGGCGGTTTCACGCCCGAGCGTCTGCTGGGCGATCCCGGCAATCGACCCGACGTCAGTTACGATGCCGCGCATATGGAAACCTTTCTGGAATATTTCGCCCAAAAAAGTCAGCGCATTAACAATAATGCTCGCCCCGGAAAGGAGGACTAAAAATCCCAGCAGCGTTTTCAGTGTGCCGGTAATAATTTGTCCGGGACTTTTTTTCAATGCGATCAAGCCAATCATCGCAATCAGCGATATTAATATTGATGCCTGGCCTAATACATCATTAACAATAAAGTGAAGGAAAGACATAAGCGTCCCCTGTAGTAGAGATGTAGAGTTGTTCTATTGGATGATATTATTTTTTATTATTAGATAGCCAGATGACCCATTTCCTGAAGAACGGGTGTCAGTTTGCTTTTTATTTCATTTTTATCCACCAGCCTTTTCAGGTAAATAATATTGGCTTTGATGGTGTAATGCTGGAATTGTGATCTGAAGTTTTCGCCGGTCATAATAATATCTGCCCGGGTAGAGGTGGCGCTGGAAATATCGCAATGTGATAAATCGGCTTCGACACCTAAATCTTTTAATGCGGCTTCGATACTCATTTCACAGGCAAAACTACTGCCCAGACCTGCGCCGCAGACTGCAAGGATAGATAACTTTTTCATAAGACTCCCTTACGCATTTTGTAGGTGATGATTGTTGTAGATGATGAATATCGGTTGATGGTCATCTCTCTTCACTTCACGTTTAAAACTGCCGGATAATCTCTAAGGCTTCCTGCGTGTTCTTACTCTCTTTCAGTTTTTTCGCGGCCTCGTCGTCGCAGAAAAGATGAGAGAGACTGGCAATCATTTCTATGTGCGAATGGCTGTCCACGGCGGCCAGTGCGAAAATAACGTACACCGGATCGTTATCTTCACTGCCGAACTCGACGCCTTGTGAAACAATCACCAGCGACAGCGCCGTGCGGTTGACGCCCTCTTCGGGCCGGGCGTGCGGCATAGCAATGCCTTCGCCCAACACATAATAAGGACCGATTTCCCGGTGCATATCATATATAGCCTGAAGATAACGACTTTCCGCCGCACCGGAATCAATTAACGGTTGCACCGCTAACGCGACGGCACTTTTCCAGTCTTCTGTTTTCGGAATTATCTTGGTGTTATTTTCATTAATCCAGTCGCTTAACATAATACCTCTTTACATGAATAGGGGCTTTTCTCAGTATGATATTTAATTTAAATAAAAACTGTGATCTGTCCAGTTCTATTGGTGACTAAATAAAGCTTTTCATTTATCCAAGATAAGAATGTAAAACGATGTGTCGGAATTAATGTCTGTGACAATAAAACACGTCATGTTTTTTGTTCAGTAACGTAATATTTCCCTTTCCGGTTTATTGTGTTTGGGTATGAAATGAATTTATTATCCATTCGTGAATAACAACAATATTTACAGGTCTATTCTCATCAACATTATTTTGATCCACAGAATATACCGGTCCTAATGCCATTGGCTGCGCATTTCCTGCAAGAATTTTTAATTCGGGAATATATTCTGCCCCGACATGTCCCGCTAAGCGTTCGCCCACTCGCGAGGCAAAACGTTCCGCGACACGTTCTGCATCAATCTGGCACCAGATTTCCAGTACCTGTGTCACGCCAGCCTGCTGCAAATAGGTGTGCAACACGTCTTTTGGCTGGAAACCAAACCAGGCATCGACAATAAATGTGCTGCCGTCCGGCGCGCCTGCGACGATATCCCAGATCACCTGATAACTGGCCTGACCCAGTACGCGGTTAAACGGACGATCGACATTTTGCAGCCGCTGTAAAAACGGGTTTTTAATGCCATCGAGCGACAACTGCAACCAGCCACTCTGTTCAGAAAGCTCAACGGCGAGCCGGCTTTTACCCGATGCGGGGATCCCGTTAACCAGGATAACGCGTTTACCGGTAAAGCCATTTCGTGCGGCGCTTCTGTTTTCAGACATGTTCCACCTGTTCAGTTTTATGAGGTACCGGAGCCTGGAAGTATTGCTGGATCACGGCCTGAAGTTCGTTCAGACGCGGTACCGCAAGGGATTCGAGGCGGGATTTGGTCGCGCTGCGGTCAAGAGAAATGCAGTCTTTCCACAATGAACGCCCTGCTATAACGCCCGATGCGCCTTCACTCATGGCATCCGCCACTTGTTTGAGGAAGGTGGAATGATCAACTCCGGCGGAAAGCACCGCCCATGGCACGTCGCCGGCGAGTTCAGTGATGTCGGCACAGGCTTGTTTCGAGCCCGGATAAGGCAGTTTCAGCACCTTCGCACCGCACTCCAGGCAAATCTTAGTGCCGCCATAGATCAGTGAAGGGACTTTTTCTTTATATTCTTCCTCGGTTTCGTTGTCGAGTTTATAGGTCAGGAACTCCACCACCAGCAGCAGGTCTTCGCGGGCAAAATCTTCGATGCACTGATGCAGAATTTCAATGTTATGGCGGTTGGCTTCTTCCTGATCAGCGCGCAGGTAGACCATGATTTTGCCGCCTGTGGCGCCCAGTTCACGCACGCGGCGCGCATCGACATTGGCCACCAGGCGGGACAGACGGTAGCCTTCCGGTGAATTATCCCAGCCCGACGCATCAAGGCCGATCAGCAGGGCAGTATCGCGGGCAATAATGCCGTCATCCACAAGTTGCGGCACGGCGCAGACCGGATCGACCAGCACGCAGGAGGCTTTGCTGGCGAGGTATTGGGTGATGTCGGCTTTAATCAGCCCGAGTTCGTGTTCTGAAATGGCGGATTGTTGCTGCGGGTCGCTGGCCAGCAGGCTGCGCATGGCACCGCGCTGGTCACAGGCGATCACCAGCATCGCGCCATTCTTGCCACAAATTTGCTGATAGCTGCGTAATTCTGAAGTAGACATTTTTGACATGGAACTCTCCTTTGCGTGAAATTTATTACAGATGAAAAAATCTCGATTACACTGGACGTTCTGTCTTTAGCCCCCTGATGAAAAGGGGCGGAAAGTCGCGTAACACGCCGGTTTGCAAGGGTTGAAGCCCGATCCGGTACATTGCATTTTTACAGGTGTTGCGCAATAATCCCTCAATCGACAATTTGAGTGTAATTCATTACTGAAAGGAATTTCAAGCTGAAAGAGCCAATTTTGCAAGATATTGCAGCAACGCGCGCCATGATGCATTTAGTGGCTAAGCTGCATTACGAGTCTGATATGTCTCAGGTGGAGATTGCTCGCAAGCTGGATGTGTCGACGGCCACCATCTCAAGATTGCTCAATAAGGCCCGTGCGGCGGGCATCGTGCGCATCGAAGTGGTGGGATTATCTTCGCCGGAAGACATGACATCAGACCTGGTTAAGCGCCTCGGATTGAAGCAGGCCTATGTGGTCGATGCGCCGCCGGGGAATGTGCTCGGTGCGCTGTCAACGCCGCTGGCTTCGCTGCTTCAGGACGCCGGATTAGGTGCCGGCTCGGTGCTGGGCATCGGCTGGGGAAGGGCGGTGCGCGAAGTGACGCTGGCCGGTATGCCGCGTCTGCCGGGGATCATGACCGTGGCGCTGAACGGCGGGATGCAACAGTCTGCACCGCATTTTCAGATCACCGAGTTCGTCCGCCGCGCGGCGGAACAGATGGAAGGCACACCGTACTTTTTACATGCGCCTTATCTTTCCTCAGCACCTTTGCGTGATGCCTTTCTCGCTGACCGCAGCGTGCAGGAAATCATTTCGCTGTGGGATAAGCTGGATGCAGCGATCGTCGGCATCGGGCTGACCCATACGCCGAAACCGAGCGAATCCACCACTGCCACGCCGGGCGAACAGGCGCTGAGTGATGCCGCGGGTGACGTGCTGCGCCACTACTTCACGGAATCCGGCGAATTATTACACTGGGAAGGTGAGGAGCGGATGATTGCGGCTTCGGTTGAACAGTTGCGTAAAACGCCACTGACCATCGGCGTCGCCGCCACCCCGGAAAAAGCCGCCGGAATTATCGGCGCGGTGCGTTCGGGCATGATCAATTCATTAGTGACAGACGTGAATACCGCGCAGGCGATCCTGGATAAACTGCCGGTGGCATGACGGCTTGTTTTTGAATATGACCAAAATAAAAAGGCATTCCCTGGCGGGAATGCCTTTTCGTTTTCCCCACGCTTTAAAATAAATCCGAGTGCCATCCTGAGTACTGAATGTGCTCATTTTTATCTTTCCTCCGCAATGGTTTGGCAGGTTTTAAACGGGTCATGTGTCATGTTGAAAATACTATGAGGTGCCAGGGGTAAAGAGTGATGACAGGTTATCTTTAACGTGTCGTTAAAAAATATTGTTGTACCTATGGATATGAAAATAAGAGGATTTTTTTGCTCTTTACAGAAGGGAATGTCTGTCAAAAAAATCTGAACAAGTTGCCAAATTCTTTCCGCTATCCGCTTTTACACTCCTGCCCTATTGTTAATTCCAGCAGCACAACAACACAACATTAAATACAAACACACAACCCAACAATGCACTCTGAGAGGAAATGAAAATGTCTAAATTCGATCTGCTGGACCCACAGAACTCCACTTTGATTTTCATCGACCATCAGCCACAGATGTCATTCGGCGTTGCGAATATTGATCGCCAGCAGCTTAAAAATAATACGGTCGCTCTCGCCAAAGCGGGCAAAGTTTTTAACGTGCCGGTGATTTACACCTCGGTCGAAACGGAAAGCTTCAGCGGTTATATCTGGCCGGAATTACTGGCGGTGCACCCTGATGTGAAACCTGTCGAACGTACCTCAATGAATTCCTGGGAAGACGCGGCCTTCGTGAAGGCCGTTGAAGCGACAGGGCGCAAAAAACTGATTATCTCCGCCCTCTGGACCGAAGTGTGTCTGACTTTCCCGGCGCTGATGGCGCTGAAAGAAGGGTATGAAGTGTATGTGGTGACCGACACCTCCGGCGGCACCAGCGTGGATGCCCACGAACGCGCCATCGACCGTATGGTGCAGGCCGGTGCAGTGCCGGTGACCTGGCAGCAGGTTCTGCTCGAATACCAGCGCGACTGGTCACGCAAAGAAACCTACGACGCCGTCATGGATCTGGTGCGTGAACACAGCGGTGCCTACGGCATGGGCGTCGATTATGCCTACACGATGGTGCACAAAGCACCACAGCGTCAGGGGTAATTCGGGTATGACAGCCCGGTTATTCCGGGCTATAAACGGTGCTCAGCCCGTCGAAGTTCTGCAAATTCTCACGCCACCACATGGCGGCGTTACCGGTGGCATTGTCGTTCCAGGCCATAAAAGCCTGGTCGCGGCGGGGTTCGGTATCGAGACGACGCTCAACCAGCGCACCGCTTTCCAGATGCGGTGCGGCCAGATAACGCGGCAGATAGCCGCAACCCAGCCCGGCAATTTGTGCATGCACTTTGGCGTTAAAGTCATGTACGCTCAGCATTTTCTGCTCATCAAGCACGCGTAAATCAGCGCCTGCGCCGTGGCGGGAGGTATCGTGAACGACAACGGCGCGATACTGGCGGATGTGTTCACGCACCAGCGGTTCCGGCATTGCGGCGAGCGGGTGGTGGGGCGCAACGGCAAACACATATTCCAGCCAGCCGATGGCGCGATATTCGATACCGCTGCGGGTCAGGGGTTCCTGCACGGCGCCAAAGACAATGTCGGCTTCGCCATAACTGAGCGCTTCCCAGCAACCGGCGAGCACGTCGTGGCGGAACAACAATTGGGTATGCTGATGCTCGGCGTAAAACCGGTCGATCAGGGGCGCAAGCAGCGCGAAGGGAACGGAGGCATCAACGCTGAGGGTCAGTTTGCTTTCCCAGCCGCTTTCGACGTACTGCGCCTGTTGTTCCAGCTCACTGACGGCGCGCAGCAGCACGCGGCCTTTTTCGAGCATCAGGCGGCCGGTGGGGGTGAATGTCGCGCGATGACCGGAGCGGTCCAGCAGTTTGATGTTCAGATCACTTTCCATCTTCTGCACGGTATAACTCAGTGCCGACGCGGTTTTAAACAGTCTGGCCGCGGCGGCCGCAAAGGTGCCATGTCTGTCCAGCGCATCCAGGATCAGCAGCGCTTCAAGGCTTAATCGCATTATTTTTCCCACCCCAAAAATTGTTTAACAACACCCCAAAATATTTTCGTTATCAATGAGGGTGCTGGTTTCGTATCGTTTATGAATATAACGCAACATTCAGTTAATCAGAACAACGGTGAATGAGAAGGAATATCCGATGACCTATCCGCATCAACCCGACCACATGACTCTGGTGATCACCCACGGCGTACAGCGGGATAAGCTCGCAGACTATGAATGCTGGCTGGAGACGCTGAAGACGGATGCGGCAAGATTTCCCGGTTATCAGAATGTGAGCATCCTGCGGCCGGTTCACGGTGAAACCATCTACACCCTGCTCGTGCGCTTCGATAACATTGATAATTTGTATCAGTGGATACACTCCGATCAGCGCGAAATCCGTGAGGCCACCTTAGCCAACTTACTGAGAGGACAGGAATATATTGAGATGCGCACACAGGCGTAATGTTTCGTCGCCCGAAATTTACACATTGTTTGCCCTGCAAAGGTTGAAGACTGTATAAAACGCCAGTATGATTCGGCTGTTTTTTATACGCTGTCGTTATCAGAGAAAAGTCATCACAGAAAGCAGGTCAGCCATTTTGTGGAATCCCGAAAAAGAGCTTTTTACCGAGCTTTATCAATACCCTGAACATCTTCGTCATACGTTGGAAAATTTACCCAGCAGCAGCGGTGTCTATATTTTCTATGGTGACGACAACGCTTTTCCGCTGTATATCGGCAAGAGTGTGAATATCCGCAGCCGCGTGATGTCGCATTTTCGTAATCCTGCCGAAGCCAAGTTGCTCCACATGACCCGCGATATCGATTATGTGAAAACCATCGGCGAAGTCGGGGCGTTATTGCTGGAATCGGATCTGATCAAAACCCGGCGTCCGCTGTTTAATAAACGTCTGCGCACCGCTCGCAAGCTCTGTTCGATCCGGCTTGAGGCGCTAAGCGCGAGTATCGTGTTCAGCAACGAAGTGGATTTCTCGCACAGTGACGATTTGTTCGGCTTGTTTAAAACCAAGATGTCGGCGGTCGAAAAAATCCGTGATATCGCCGATCAGGAAAAGCTGTGTTACGGCGCGCTGGGGCTGGAAAAGCTGACAAAAAACCGCGCGTGCTTCCGCTATTCACTGGGAAAATGTGCCGGTGTCTGTTGTGGAAAGGAATCCCCGCAGGCGCATCAGGCGCGTCTCAGAGAGGCGCTCAGCGCCCTGAAAATCCGTAGCTGGCCCTATCCTGGCCGGATTGCTATTGCCGAAGAAGCCAATGGCGTAACCGATTATCACGTCATCAATCACTGGTTTTATCTGGGGACGGTGCAAACGCTGGAGGCGGCAAAAGCCTTCGACATGGCCGTTCCGCATTTCGACCGCGACAGTTATAAAATCCTGTGCAAGCCGCTGTTCGAGGCGGACAGTTCGAAGGTGATCTTGCTGGATTAACGGCAACAAAAAAGGCTTCCGATCCGCAGATCTGAAGCCTTTTTACTGCATCGCGTTAGCGTCGCAAGGGCGCGAATTAACGCATAGTCACAAACTCTTCCGCACCGGTCGGGTGGATAGCGACGGTGTTGTCGAAGTCTTTCTTGGTTGCGCCCATTTTCAGTGCGACCGCGAAGCCCTGCAACATTTCGTCCATGCCGTAACCGATGCCATGGATGCCGACGATTTTCTCTTCCGCACCCACGCACACCAGTTTCATGCGGCACGGCTGACGGTGCTGCGTAACGGCGGTGTACATGGCGGTGAACTGAGATTTATACACTTTCACGTTCTCTTCGCCGAACTGCTCTTTCGCTTGCGGTTCGGTCAGGCCGACCGTGCCGATTGGCGGGTGGCTGAACACGACGGTGGCGATGTTGCTGTAATCCAGATGCTCGTCAGGTTTGTTGTTAAACAGACGTTCAGACAGACGACGACCTGCGGCAACGGCAACCGGGGTCAGTTCAACCGCACCGGTGTTATCGCCCACGGCGTAAATCCCTTTTACGCTGGTGTTCTGGAATTTATCGACGACGATATACCCTTTTTCGTTGGTTTTCACACCCGTCGCTTTCAGGTTGAAGTTGTCGGTTTCCGGTTCGCGGCCAATCGCCCAGACCAGGCTGTCGACTTCAAATTCCTGACCGTTTTCCAGTTTCAGCGTCAGGCTGCCGTCGGCATTTTTCACCACTTCTTTCGGAATGGATTCTTTATGCAGTGCCGGGCCTTCGGCTTCCATCACTTCAACCAGCGTATCGACCATCAGCGGATCGAAAGAACGCAGCGGCGCGTGTTTACGCACGAACAGGTGAGTTTCAGCACCCAGGCCGTTCATCACACCGGCGATTTCTACCGCAATGTAACCCGCGCCGACGACGGCAACGCGTTTTGGCATTTCAGTCAGATCAAAGAAACCGTCGGAATCGATGCCGTATTCTGCACCCGGAATACTTGGGTGGCTCGGGCGACCGCCGGTGGCGATCAGGATGTGATCCGCGGTGATCTTCTCGCCGTTCACTTCCACGGTATGATCGTCAACGAAACGCGCGAAACCTTTGATCACGTCAACGTTGTTTTTGCCCAGCACGTTATCGTACGAGGTGTGGATACGGTCGATGTAGGCGGTACGGTTGGCGACCAGCGTTTTCCAGTTAAAGCTGTTAACGGTGGTATCGAAGCCATAATCCGGGCCGTAGTTGCGGATCGCTTCAGCGATTTGCGCGGCGTGCCACATGACTTTTTTCGGGACACAACCCACGTTGACACACGTGCCGCCCAGCTCTTTAGCTTCGATCAGCGCACATTTTTTCCCATACATGGCTGCACGGTTGATTGATGCGATACCGCCGCTGCCGCCGCCAATTGCCAGATAGTCATAATGTTTGGTCATCGGATTTTCCATGAGTTGTCAAAAATGAAGAACGCCATACCGGCGTCGCTAATCTTAAAAATTGCTGTGAGTTTAGCGCGTGAATGCGTTTTGTCGCAAAGTTTGGATCGATGGCTGCAATAGGTTTGATAGCCGGGACCTTAGAAAAAGGTCCCGGCGAAGGGCAATTCTTTACTTACTCAGGCACAACCCATTTGACCGTGGTGTGACCGGTACCGGAAGGGACCAGCACTTTCAGCAGCCACGGCAGCACGTTGTTCATCTGCTGCTCGAGCTTCCACGGCGGATTGATGACGATCATGCCGGAAGCCGTCATACCGCGCTGATCGCTGTCCGGGCGCACGCCCAGCTCGATTTGCAGGATGCGGCGGATGCCGGTCGCTTCAAGATCACGCAGCATTTTCTTGATCTGCTGGCGCATGACCACCGGGTACCACAGCGCGTAAGTGCCGGTGGCAAAGCGCTTGTGGCCTTCCTGAATGCCTTTCACCACGTCCTGATAATCTGTTTTCAGTTCGTACGGCGGATCCATCAGGATAAAGCCACGGCGCGACAGCGGAGGCAACTGGGCTTTCAGCTGCTGGTAGCCATCGCTACGCGAAACGCGGGTGCGGTCATCTTTCTGGAATTCACTGCGCAGCAGCGGGAAATCGCTCGGGTGCAGCTCGGTCAGTTGCAGTTTGTCTTCTTCGCGCAGCAGCTGACGGGCAATCAGCGGTGAACCCGGATAATAACGCAGGCTTTCGTTGCGGTTGAAGTGGTTGACGACGGACATATAGGCCGCCAGTTCTTCAGGAATATCATCACGTTGCCAGATGCGCGCGATGCCTTCCAGGTATTCGCCGGTACGTTCGGCGTGTTCGCCGCTCAGCTGATAGCGCCCGGCACCCGCGTGGGTGTCGAGATAAAGGAAGGGTTTTTCTTTTTCTTTCAAAGACTCGATGATCAGGCTCTGAACGGTGTGTTTCAGGACGTCGGCATGGTTGCCAGCGTGAAAACTGTGGCGGTAACTCAGCATAAATATCATGTTCCGGAGTGGCGTATTGGCGACAGTATAAACTGTTTGCCCTCTTCATACTTCACGTTGCAGGCGCGATCTTACTTCCCCACCCAGCTGTTCTTGATTTTGAATTTGTCTGCGCGGTTATAACTGATTGAATAATTGAAAGTTTTTCCGTCTTCCAGTTTGGTAATGCCCGACACTTTCAGCATCGGCAGGCCGGTTTCACACGCCAGCAGCGCCGAAAGCGCGTCATCAAACAGCGAGGCCTCGATGACGGAGTTATAGAATTTAATTTTCCTGCCGGTTTTATTTTCAATGAATTCATATAACGAGCCATTTTGTAAAACGGACTCAGGAATAATGTCGATGATTGTGCAGGGAATATAGGAATCTTCGATCAGCACCGCAATATTGTCCACCAGCCGGACGCGGCGAATATAATGCACTTCGTCGTCTTCATGAATATCCAGCTGGCTGGCGATATATTCCCCGGCTTTGAGGGTATGCAGGCTGATTAAGCGGCTGGACACTTTCACGTCATCTTTGAATTCACGAGAAAAACCGAGAATAGAATCGCTGGTACCGTTATTGAGCAGATAAACGTTATCTTCAATGACTTTGGTGACGTACATCCCTTTGCCATGAATACGTTCGATAAAGCCCTCCTGTTCCAGCATGTGCATGGCTTTTTGCAATGTCACGCGCGTCACTTCATAACGCAGGGCCAGTTCGCGCTCGGAAGGAATTTTGTCACCGACCCGATACTCTTTATTGAGGATCGCCTGTTTCAGGCTGTTTTTGATATCAATGTAGCGGGCGGCCATGGGCGTAATTTCTTCATGTCAGGGGGTATTTTTGAGCAGTATAGACAGATGCCCCGCAGACCGGAAGCGCAGGCTCCCGGTCTGCGCGCGTGTCATCGCAGGCGGATCAGCGCCGGTGCCGGCTGTTCAAACGCGCGATGCAGAATTTCCATCGTGGTCATTACATCTGCGGCAGGCACATACGGCGGCTGTCCCTGAGATAAGGTGGCATGGACCGCATCGTAAACGCGGCCATAATCGCCGTTGCCCGCATCGACACGTTCGGTAATGGTTTCACCGCGTTCATCCAGATATTTCAGCACGCCATATTCCGTTTCCTGACCAAAATCTGCGGTGCCCGGTAATTTCCCGGCTTTCAGCCAGGTTTCCTGTTGATCGATATTGAGTTTAATAAAGGAGCCTTTTTCCCCGTGAAGAATAAATTTCGGGTAAGGCTGCATCACCAGATGGCTGCATTTAACAATGGCTTTGGTTTTGCCGTAATAAAGCTGCAGTTCAAAGGTGTCGTCAGGGTTATTTTTATTTCGCACCGAACGGATATCGTAATGCACACATTCCGGCCGCCCGAACAGGCTGACCACCTGATCGACAAGATGAACGCCCAGCCCGTAAAAAGCGCCGTGGGTATAATCGGCCGGCGCATCGGGGGCGTCAGGGCGGAAGTAATCAAAATGACTTTCGAACTCGACAATATTACCGAGCACGCCGCTGTTGATGACTTTTTTCACCGCCTGGAAACAACTGTCGAAGCGCCGGTTCTGATAGGGCGTCACCGTCAGCCCTTTTTCCGCAGCCAGCGCAAATAAGCTCCGTGCTTCTTCCAGCGTGCGTGTAAACGGCTTTTCGACGATGACGTTCTTTCCGTGTTCAAGGCAGATTTTTGCATAGTCATAATGGGTTTGCGGCGGGGTACACAGCGTTACCAGCGTAATGCTTTCGTCGTGCAGAATATCATTGAGATCAGAGGTGAAGCGGATGCCCTGATAAGCCTCTTCTTGCTCAATGTCCGGGCGACGAGTGATATCAAAAATGGTGCGAACCGCAAAGGTGTCGCGCCGCTGCAAAACGTAAGGCAGATGGTAGCGTGTTGCGCTTTTTCCGAATCCTACAAACGCACAGTTTATCTTCATGATGATGTATTCCTTGTCGTTAAGATTTATGCATTGACCTGCAAAGCCGGAACAGGCTGTTCGCTGTGTTCCATCGCCAGCTGTTTCTTTTCCAGCACGCGGAAGAAGGGATAATAGATCATTGCTGAAATAATAATCATGACGCCTGACCAGATGGCTGCCGGAATATTCCCGCCGGTGGCAAAATAGGCATTGAAGAAGGGCGGCATGGTCCACGGGATCTGCAAGACCGGGCGGCCAATAATATTAAACGCCATCAGGAACCAGGAGAGGGTGCAAAGCAGCATCGGCGTGATAATTAACGGCAGCATCATCAGCGGATTAAACACCATCGGCACGCCGAAAATGACCGGCTCATTAATACAAAACAGCGACGGCGCAAAAGACATCCGGCCCAGCGATTTATAATAACGACTTTTCGACATCATCATCGCCAGCACCAGTCCCATCGTCGCGCCGGACCCGCCGGTGCAAATAAAGAAGTTATAAAAACCTTCCGCAAAGATATGGGGTATTGGCTGGTGGCTGAGATAGGCCTGAGTATTTTCGACAATAAACTTGAGAAATATCGGTGCGGTAATGCCGGAGAGCACGTTGGTGCCGTGAATGCCGCAGCACCAGAGCAGCGAGATAAGAAACACCAGCACCAGCATACCCGGCAAGGTGCCCAGGCCGATGACCAGCGGGCTTAAGATCAGCGTGAAAAATGCGTTGATATCAAAATGCAGGATCACCCGCACAAACCACACCAGCGCCAGACAGACGAACGCCGGAATGACGCCGATAAAGGACTGTAATACGGCGGGAGGAACGTTTTCCGGCAGCCGGATATAGATTTTATGTTCGATAAAAAAGCGAATGATATAGACGGTCAGCACCGAAAGAATAATGGCCGAGAACAGACCGGACGCCCCGAGATTATCGACGTTTAACGTATATTCATCGTTAAGCTGCGCCATCAGAAATACGGCGACGGTGATCCCGCTGCACATCAGTCCGTCAAGCTTGTAATGTTTCGCCAGATTGTAACTGATGCCGATGGCCGACATTAATCCGATCATCCCGAAGGTCACAATGACCGGCACATTCAGCGCGGTACCGAACTGGCCTAAATATTCCGTCCAGCCGGGGATCGGCAGATTGGCGATAATTAAGAAGATACTGCCGGAAATAATAAACGGCAGCGTCAGCGTAATGCCGTTTCTGACGGCGACCAGAATAACGTTTTCGCCCACTTTCACCAGAGAGGGGACAACGCGAGATTCCAAAAATTTCATCATGAGGTTTTACCTGTCTTTCAATAATCATATTGAGGTAAATAAGCCCGGTTTACCGCGAGGTATTCGTCGAGAATTTTTTCGGCGATATCCACTGACGGCATCAGCGGATGCACCGAGAGCGCCATTAATGCCGTGGAATAATCGCCGGTGACGGCAGCGTCGATCGTGAGTTCTTCGAACGCTTTAACGCTCTGGATCAGGCCGCGGATTTTCGACGGTAAATGGCCATACGCCAGCGGATGCGCGCCCTGACGGTCAATCACCGCGTTTGTTTCCACCACGCTGTTTTCGTCAAGATCCGGCGTGGCACCGCGATTTCGCGTATTGACGACGTGGATTTCCTGCCGGTTGTTATAAATCGCGCTGATGATCGAACAGGCAGTGTCTGAGTAATACGCGCCGCCGCGGTTTTCCAGTTCTTTGGGTTTACTTTCAAGCTGCGGGTTTTTATAGATTTCAAAAAGCTGGCGCTCAATTTCACGCGTCTGTTCTCCGCGTGTGCCGTGCGTCTGACTGTCTTGTACGCTGCGCGCCACCATTTCACGGCGCAGATAGAAGTATTTCAGGTAGGAAAGGGGATACAGCCCGAGTGCGCGGATAAAAGCGGGCGGCAATCCGGTGTCGGGAATGTTTTTCAACTGATGCTGACCGGTGCCCTGTGCCAGCTTTTCGATAAATTCTGCCGTAACGTCGTGGCCGTTGACGGCGATCTGATCGGCAAAAATCAGGTGGTTCAGCCCCATCACGCGGGCATACACGTCTTCGCGACGCACGTCATACACCTTCGCGATATCCATCATCATGCTGTTCGCGCCGCTGCAAATCCCCAGCGTTTTGATGCACGAATATTTTTCGATGGCTTCGGTGACAATCCCCGCCGGATTGGTGAAATTGATCAGCCACGCTTCCGGGCACAGCCTTTCCATTTCACGGCACAACTCTAACAGCACGGGAATGGTGCGTTGTGCTTTCATAAACCCGCCCGCGCCGGTGGTTTCCTGCCCGAGAACGCCGTATTTCAGCGGGATCGCCTCGTCGTGAATGCGGGCTTCCTGCTGGCCGACGCGCAGCTGGGTAGTGACGAAATCCGCATCACGCAGCGCGGTTTCCCGGTCGGTGGTCAGATGGACCGTCATCGGGATACCGGCTTTTTTCACCATCCGCTGTGCCAGCGCGCCCACGATATTCAGCTTTTCTTCACCGGCGGCAATATCCACCAGCCAGAATTCCGACACCGGTAATTCGGCGTGGCGGCGGATAAAGCCATCGATCAGTTCCGGTGTGTAACCTGAGCCGCCGCCCAGCGTGACAATCTTGAGTGTTTTCATTCCCTGCTGACTCCCTGTGTTGTTGAAAAACCGTACTGGCATACGCCAGATGACGGGAAGTTAACACGAATAACCTTGCTGTAAATAAGGGTTAGCGGGCAGGCACAGACAAAGATGAAAAATGCGAGGCAGGTCTTGCTGCAAGCTGATAATTCGGGCGGGAGTGATTGATAACATGAATGTCTGTGCCTGCCGGACGATATCGGCGCCACCCTTGATTTCCCCGTCACTTGACCGCATGTTAGAAGTTACGTCATCTTTAAGACGACCCGAATTCACGGCGTGGTGCGCCACAGACGCATCAGCCCCAAACGCTATTACGAAGGACTGGCCCTATGACTGAACAGCAAAACGCGTCGAATCCGCTCTTAAAACCGTTCTCCCTGCCGCCTTTCTCTGCGATCCAACCTGAACATATTGTCCCTGCGATGAAGTCTGCGATTGAAGAAAGCCGCCAGACCATCGAACGCGTGGTCGCGCAAGGTGCGCCATATACGTGGGAAAACCTGTGTCAGCCGCTGGCAGAAAGTGACGATCGTCTGGGGCGTATCTGGTCGCCGGTCGGCCACCTGAATGCCGTGAAAAACAGTCCGGAACTGCGTGAAGCTTACGAGCAGTGCCTGCCGATTTTATCCGAATTCAGTACCTGGGCGGGTCAGCATGCCGGGTTGTATCAGGCTTATTGCGATCTCAAAGCCAGCGAGCATTTCAACACGCTGTCCGTGGCGCAGAAAAAAGCCATTGATAACGCGCTGCGTGATTTCGAGCTGTCCGGCATTGGCTTGCCGATGGAAAAACAGAAACGTTACGGTGAAATTTCCGCGCGTTTGTCCGAGCTTGGCTCGACTTACAGCAATAACGTGCTCGACGCCACCATGGGCTGGAGCAAACTCATCACGGATGAGAACGACCTGAAAGGTCTGCCGGAAAGCGCGCTGGCGGCTGCCAAAGCGCTGGCCGAATCGAAAGAGCAGGAAGGCTGGTTGCTGACGCTGGATATCCCGAGCTATCTGCCGGTGATTACCTACGGTGAAAACCGTGCGCTGCGCGAAGAAATGTACCGCGCATTCGGCACCCGCGCCTCCGATCAGGGCCCTAACGCCGGTAAGTGGGATAACAGTGAAGTGATGGCGGAGATTTTATCGCTGCGTCATGAACTGGCGCAGCTGCTGGGCTTTGACTCTTACGCGGACATGTCCCTCGCCACCAAAATGGCGGAAAGCCCGGCGCAGGTGATCGACTTCCTGAGCGGTCTGGCGACGCGCGCCCGCCCGCAGGGTGAGCAGGAGCTGGCGCAGCTGCGCGCCTTCGCTAAAGAACACTTCGGCGTGGATGAAATGGAAGCCTGGGATTTGCCGTTCTACGGTGAAAAACAGAAACAGCATCTGTTCTCCATCAACGACGAGCAACTCCGCCCTTATTTCCCTGAACAGCGTGCGCTGGAAGGGCTGTTCGAAGTGGTGAAACGTATTTACGGCATCACCGCCAAAGAGCGCAAAGACGTTGAAACCTGGCACAAAGACGTACGTTTCTTCGATCTTTTCGATGAAACCGGCGACCTGCGCGGCAGCTTCTACCTCGACCTGTATGCCCGCGAGCACAAACGCGGCGGCGCGTGGATGAATGACTGCGTCGGCAGCCTGCGTAAAGCCGACGGCGAGCTGCAAAAACCGGTCGCGTACCTGACCTGTAACTTCAACGGCCCGGTCGGCAATAAACCGGCGCTGTTCACGCACAACGAAGTCACCACGCTGTTCCATGAGTTCGGTCACGGCCTGCATCATATGCTGACCCGCATCGACACCCCGGGAGTGGCCGGTATTTCCGGTGTGCCGTGGGATGCCGTCGAGCTGCCAAGCCAGTTTATGGAAAACTGGTGCTGGGAGCCGGACGCGCTGGCGTTCATCTCCGGCCATTTCGAAACCGGCGAACCGTTGCCGAAAGAGATGCTGGATAAAATGCTGGCGGCGAAAAACTATCAGGCGGCGCTGTTTATCCTGCGTCAGCTGGAGTTCGGCCTGTTCGATTTCCGTATGCATGCGGAATATGACCCGGCCAAAGGCGCGCAAATCCTGCAAACGCTGGCAGAAATTAAGAAGCAAGTTGCCGTGGTGCCGTCACCGTCATGGGGACGTTTCCCGCACGCTTTCAGCCACATCTTTGCAGGCGGTTATGCGGCCGGTTACTACAGCTATCTGTGGGCGGAAGTGCTGTCTGCTGATGCGTATTCCCGCTTTGAAGAAGACGGGATTTTCAACCGCGAAACCGGTCAGTCGTTCCTCGATAACATTCTGTCGCGCGGCGGTTCCGAAGAGCCGATGGAGCTGTTCAAACGCTTCCGCGGGCGTGAGCCGCAGCTGGATGCTATGCTGCGCCACTACGGAATCAAAGGATAACCTCTGCCTGTGAGTGTGTGTTTACTGTGTGAAGAAGGCGCCGATGAAGGCGCCTTATCTGTTCTGGCGCAGCGCTGGAATCTGACGTCTGATCCGGATGCCGTGATGGCGCTGGTGCTGACGCCTGAACGTCTGGAATTACGCAAACGCGACGAGCCCAAACTCGGCGCGATTTTTGTCGATTTCGTCGGCGGCACCCTGGCGCACCGTCGTAAATTTGGCGGCGGACGCGGTGAAGCGGTGGCGAAAGCCGTCGGTGTTAAAGGCCGCTATCTGCCGGATGTCGTCGATGCCACCGCAGGGCTGGGGCGCGATGCGTTTGTGCTCGCTTCTCTGGGCTGCAAGGTGCGGATGCTGGAGCGCAATCCGGTCGTGGCGGCATTGCTCGATGACGGGCTGGCGCGTGGCTATCGCGATGCGGAAATCGGTCCGTGGCTGCGTGAGCGCATGACGCTGCTGCACGCTTCAAGCCTGACGGCGCTCTCTGAGCTTTCGCCGAAGCCGGAAGTGGTGTATCTCGATCCGATGTATCCGCACAAACAGAAAAGTGCGCTGGTGAAGAAAGAGATGCGGGTGTTTCAGGGACTCGTCGGCCCGGATGAGGATGCCGATGGCCTGCTGGAACCGGCGCGTCGTTTAGCGACAAAACGCATCGTGGTGAAACGCCCGGATTACGCCCCGCCGATGGCCGATATTCCTGCCCAGGCCGCCGTGGTCACCAAAAGCCACCGGTTTGATATTTATACGCCGCTGTAACGCGCTGGTGCTTTAGCCACTTCCGCTATAGCCATAAAAAAATGCCCGCCGGTTTTCACCTGCGGGCATTTTTATAGCCGTTTCAGCGGGACAATGTGTCTTACGCTTCTTCTTCCTCATCGCGCAGCGGCACGATCAGCATGTCGATATGTACGGTGTTGATCAGCTGGCGGGCGGAGGACATCAGTTTGCTCCAGAAATCCTGGTGATGGCCGCACAGCACCAAATCCACGCCGTATTTATTAATCGCATCAACCAGAACCTGTGCTAAATCACCGCTGCCACTCAGGGTTTCTGAAATCGGATAACCTGCGTTTTGCGACAATTCATTCAGCGCGTGGTGAGTTTCTTCGGAAATACGTTTCTGCATGTCGCCCAGATTGACGTCGATAAGGCCGGTGTACAGGTCTGAATAGTTCACATCAACGTGGATCAGGGACACTTTAGCGTTGTAAGGGCGCGCCATGGAGACGGCTTTCTCAACTAAAACCTTGCTCTCCGGCGACAGGTCTACAGCAATAAGTATGTGTTTGTAAGCCATAAGAAAACTCCTTCCATAAGTCGGTTAACAGCAATATCTGCATCATGCGAAAGTCATGCTTTTAGTATAGCGCCAAAATGGTTAAACAAATCAAGCATACAGATCCCATTTCCTGTTCCGGCAATCGATAGATATAAATAATATGAGGCGTCTTACCTATTTCCAGATTCGTTTCCTACACTGAATAATGCAGGCTTCTCCTGTTTTGGCAATTTTCTGTGATGTGAAAGAGGGCGGACATATTCGTGTCCGGGGGTGTGAAATCGCGGAAAGGCAGGGCGAAACGTCGGGTGTGCGGCAGAGTTGATGGCCGCAGTGCGCGGGGTGAGTTCGCCTTGAGGGGGAATCATGATCAGTCCCGTTGCGCTATTTTGGGCTTTATGTTTTGTATGTGTGGTGAATATGCTGCGCTATTATTCTTCTTTGCGCGCATTGCTGGTGGTTCTTCGGGGATGTGATCCCCTGCTGTATCAATATGTTGATGGCGGTGGATTCTTTACGTCTCACGGGCAACCGAGTAAGCAAATCAGGCTGGTGCGTTATATTTATGCTCAGCGCTACGTTGAACATCACGATCCTGAATTTATCCGCCGTTGTGAGCGGGTGCGCGGTCAGTTTGTTCTGACGACAGCGCTGGTTGGGCTTATTCTCATCAGTATGATGGCGATGCTCATCTGGTATTAAATCTGAATAATCGTTGTGAGGATGTGTGAAAAAGGAAATAAAAAAGGCGACCTTGTTCAACACAGGTCGCCTTTTTCTATTCTGAACCGAGATTCAGACGCTTATCAGATGAGCTTTAGCGCAATCCAGTACAACAGGCCGGAAAGGACAATCGAGACTGGCAGGGTTAAGATCCAGGCCATCGCGATGTTTTTCACGGTCTTCGACTGCACACCGCCACCGTCCACAATCATGGTGCCCGCCACCGCAGAGGACAACACGTGTGTCGTGGAAACCGGCATACCCGTGTAGCTGGCAACACCGATAGACACCGCCGCAGTAAGCTGTGCTGACAGGCCCTGTGCGTAGGTCATGCCTTTCTTACCAATCTTCTCGCCAATGGTGGTCGCAACGCGCTTCCAGCCAATCATGGTGCCCAGCGCCAGTGCCAGAGCCACAGCGATGATGATCCAGATCGGAGCATATTCCACGGTTTGAAGAATGTCGGTTTTCAGTTCACCCAGGAAGCGTTTATCCGCAGGTGACGTTTCCGGCAGCTTAGCGACTTTATCTGCCGTATCAGACACGCACATCAGCAGGCGACGCATATGGCTGCGTTCATCCGGTGACAATGCGCTGTAGGACGGAAGATTGGTCAGCAGAGTTTGCGCACGGCCAATAGCATCAAGCGCATGGCTGCTGTCGCAATGGAACACTTTTGCTGCATCGGTCGGGGCGATATTCACGTCTGGCGCAGGCACCAGAGGCGTTTGTGCTACCACGTGGGGTACCGCATCAACGTGCTGCTGATAATACTGCCCGAGGTGCGTCACGGCGTCGCGGGTACGGGTAATGTCGTAACCGGTGGCGCTCATGTTCAGCACAAAACCTGCCGGAGCCACACCAATCAGAACCAGCATGATAAGACCGATACCTTTCTGACCGTCGTTAGCGCCGTGAGAGAAGCTCACGCCGATAGCCGACAGGATCAGGCCAATACGGGTCCAGAACGGCGGCTTTTTCTTGCCGTCTTTCTTTTCACGTTCAGCAGGCGTCAGGTGGATACGGGCATGTTTCTTGTTGCCGCTCCAGTAGCGACGTAACAGGAAAATCATGGTCCCCGCCACAATCATCCCGACCAGAGGCGAGATAATCAGAGAGGCAAAAATACCGATCATTTTTGGGATGTTTAATGCATCGACCACGGACGTGTGAGTCATTAATGCATTGGTCAACCCGACACCAATGATGGCGCCGATCAGTGTATGGGAGCTGGACGCCGGCAGGCCGAAATACCAGGTGCCGAGGTTCCAGATGATCGCTGCCAGTAACATCGAGAACACCATGGCAAGGCCATGAGTGGAACCCACGTTGAGCAGAAGATCGGTTGGAAGCAAATGGACGATGGCATAAGCCACACTCAAACCACCGAGTATGACGCCAAGAAAGTTAAACACACCCGCCATCACGACCGCTAATTGCGAACGCATTGCCCGGGTATAGATGACGGTTGCTACTGCATTGGCCGTATCATGAAAACCGTTAATGGCTTCATAGAACAGGACAAACAGTAACGCGAGAATCAATAACGAACCGGTATGAATATCCAACCCGGCAAATAGATGCAGCATAATTGTTACGCCAGTTAGTGGTCATGAACGCCGCGCATTATCTGCGAGAACAGGGGGCCGATAAAAGGAAAATATGACATTTTTTTGATTAAAAACAGTTCAAAAAATGTTGCAATGTAGATTAACTTTTTATTAATCAGCACGTTGCTGGGTCTTTGCCGTTTGAAACATTTGCTTACTTTGCCTCATGCAATGCCCCTGTGACTGGTTTATACCCCGTCAGTCCCTTACAATCCGCGACGCGCAGCGGTCAAAATCCTCCTGTGCGCAGGGCGTATCCTATTTAAAACGTAGCTGAATTTTCCGGAAAGAGAGGCCAAAAGTGGAACAGGTTGATGTGGTAGTCATAGGTGCGGGTGCGGCAGGCATGTTCTGTGCAGCGCAGGCCGGACAGGGTGGCTGCCGGGTTCTGCTGCTGGATAATGGTAAGAAAACCGGACGTAAAATTTTGATGTCGGGGGGCGGACGCTGCAATTTTACTAATCTGTATGCCGAACCGGCCGCCTATCTTTCCGAAAACCCGCATTTCTGCAAATCCGCCCTGGCGCGTTACACCCAGTGGGATTTTATCGACATGGTCAACCGCTACAACATCGCCTGGCACGAGAAAACCCTCGGTCAGCTTTTTTGCGATGACTCCGCACAGCAAATTGTGGCGCTGCTGGATAAAGAATGCGAACTGGGCAATGTCGATGTCCGGTTGCGCAGTGAAATTTCCGACGTACAGAAAACGGAAAATGGCTTTGTCATCAAGGTGAACGGCTCAACTGTGAGCACTCACTCACTTGTTGTTGCGAGTGGGGGGCTTTCCATGCCGGGGCTGGGCGCGACGCCGTTCGGTTACCGTCTGGCGGAGCAGTTTGGGCTGAAAGTATTGCCGACCCGCGCCGGTCTGGTGCCCTTTACCCTGCACAAACCGCTGCTGGATCACCTGCAAACCCTCTCGGGCGTGTCAGTGCCTGCGGTGCTGACCGCAGAAGACGGCACGGTTTTCCGTGAAAGCATTCTCTTCACCCATCGCGGCATGTCCGGCCCGGCCGTTTTACAGCTTTCCAGCTATTGGCTGCCTGGTGAGTTTGTGAGCGTTAACTTACTGCCTGACGTCGATCTGGCGGCGTTTCTCAATGAGCAGCGGCAGGAACATCCCAATCAAAGCCTGAAAAATACGCTGGCGATGCAACTGCCGAAGCGTCTGGTGGAATGTCTGCAAACGCTCGGTCAGTTGCCGGACGTGACGCTGAAACAGCTCAACGTGCCGCAGCAGGCGGAACTGGTTGAACAACTGCAAAACTGGCAGGTGCAGCCGAACGGCACCGAAGGTTACCGCACGGCGGAAGTGACGCTCGGCGGTGTCGATACCAGGGAGTTGTCTTCTAAAACCATGGCCGCTGCGAAAGTGCCGGGTTTGTACTTTATCGGTGAAGTGGTGGACGTGACTGGCTGGCTGGGCGGTTACAATTTTCAGTGGGCGTGGAGTTCCGCGTGGGCCTGTGCGCAGGATCTGGTGGCTGGCCGCGTCAGCTAACCCAATTCATCAATTTCACACCGCGACTGGCTGCCAGTTATCACGGCGATGAATACAAAAACACCCTGAAAATACTCGCGAATCTTCAGGGTGACCCTTCACATGCTCCGTGTCAGGTATCTGGCACTGTTTAACGCGTTCTCAGGACAAGAATCTTTTCAGGTTTTCCAGCATATTGGTCATCATGCCAAAGGCCATATTCACGCTGTGAATGCTGTAATACAGCGTTATATCGTGGCGCATCAGGTAAGTTTCAAAACATTTATCTGACAGCACTGCCTGAACTTCCAGGCTGCGATCGCGAAAATGGCGGCAGTTATTGATGTACAGCTCCAGCGACCGGTATTCCCCGGTGGCAAGCTGATTCACCAGCGCCGCCATCTGTTCAAAGCTTTCCACCAATGCCTTGTGCTTTTCCAGATGGTCTGCGTGCTCCTGAAGATTATCCATAATGCTGTTTTCCCTGTAATAAGACGACGGTAAAAGCCTGATCAGAAACGTTGCCAGTCGGCCTCATTGTGTGGCGGAGTGCCCGGTTTTTGGGTGCGCGGCAGTGCAGCCAGCGTCTGCACCGGTTTTACGAAGGACTGACGCTGACCGGTGGCGTCGCTCAGGCGGAATTCACCCACCAGTCGCGCCAGGCCGTCGGCCTGATCCTGCAACGAGCGCGAGGCTGAAGAGGCTTCTTCCACCAGCGCGGCGTTCTGCTGGGTCACATCATCCATCTGATTAACGGCCTGATGCACCTGAGAAATCCCCTGACTCTGCTCGGTAGCCGCAGCGGCAATCTCGTTAACCAGATCCGTTACCTGACGGATGGCGTTGCCCATCGAGTTCATGTTCTCGCCGACATCGCCCGCCTGATGGGCACCGGCTTCGATCAGGCTGTAGGACAGGTCGATCAGTTCTTTTATTTCACGCGCGGCGGTGGTCGAACGCTGTGATAGATTTCTGACCTCACCGGCCACCACAGCAAATCCTTTACCGTGCTCACCGGCGCGTGCCGCTTCCACGGCGGCGTTCAACGCCAGAATATTGGTCTGGAAGGCGATGCCCTCGATAAGCGTGATGATCTCGGTGACTTTGCGGGAACTGCTGCGGATATCGCCCATGGTGCTCAGCATGGTTTCCAGCGAGGAGGCACTTTTCTCCGACAGCGCATTCATGTTGCCCGCCAGCTGGCTGGCCTGACGCGTGTTGTCGGCGGTCTGGCGAACCGTCTCGCTGAGTTCGGTCATGCTGGCGGCGGTCTGTTCCAGCGAGGCGGCCTGCTGCTCGGTGCGCGAGGAGAGATCTTCGTTACCGGCCGCGATTTGTGCCGACGCGCTGCTGACCGACTGTGACGCCGCACTCACGGACAACAGTGCTCCGGAGACGCGTTGCATCAGGCTGTTGAAGGCGCGGGCCATGTTGCCCACTTCGTCATGACGGCTGGCATCGGCGCTCACCGTCAAATCCAGCCGTTCGCTGGCGATGGTCATGATATCCCCGATGGCCAGCAGGCTTTTCCGTACGCGGCGGATGGTGACCAGCGCAAAGAAACCCAGCAGCAGGATGGTGAGCGTCACGCCGCTGCCCATTCCCCAGAGTGTGGCGTTGAAAATGCTGCGGTTAGTGGCGCGCAACCCCTCACCGATGTCGATGTTAACGGTAAGCTGTTTCTGGTAATCGGAGATGAGCTGACGGATAGCCATGCCGATGCCGCCGTCACCCTCAATCAGCGCCAGACTGACGTCATCCTGATGCGCCCGTGATGAGGCCAGAAACGCCGGGAGTTTTTCCTCCACTTTACGAATATTGTCGAAAGCGACGTGGGTCAGCCTTTCATCTTCAGCGCTGGAGATATCGTGTTGCAGATAATATTCCGTCAGCGTTTTCAGCCCGGCAATCCGCTGCTGAATGAGGGTTTCTACCTCAGGCATTTTGCTGTTATCGGTCTGGCTCTGGTGTTTATAGAGCGTGAGGGAAAGCCTGTTGCTCTGATCGATGAGTTTATTGAGATCTTTGATGGAAGGGATCGCATTGACCTGAACATATTCAAACCGGTCCTGGAAACCCGAAATCAACATAATGGCGGCGACCCCCAGTGCGATGAGGGCGGCAGATAGCAGTGAGAACGTCAGTAAAAGACGCTGTGTGATGTTCATATTTTCCCCTGATTTTAAAAGTCCGGCCTTCTTGAAAGTGGCATGACGTGAATCAGGGTTATCGGCAAAGGTTGCGCTAACGTTAATTAAACCGATCTAATTCAATTATTTACGTTAAGTCAATGTTTCGCGTTGGTGTTTAAAATGATTTTTTATGCATGTAAAGAGATTTTTCATGCCATCTCAGACGATGTTGAAAGATTCCCCCGACGCCCGGCGGGTTTGTGCAAAAGAACATCAGGATCGCGTCAATTTCTCATTGAAAAGCGCGGGGAAATGACACAGTCTGCGGCCTGCAGCGCGCTATCCGGCGAGCCTCTTTTTCTGTCACAAGGTCATCTGATGTGTATTCACTGTCGTCACCGTTCAACTTCGCTCTATAAATCAATGCAATGAAAAGAATAACGGGACGATTTTCTGGCCTGAGCATCATGCTTCCTTTGCTTCTGACCGCGTGCGGAACCTTATCCGAGATGCAGGTGAAAGAAAGCCCGCAGGCGGTAAAGCAACTTGCCTGCACGAAAAATCTCGACGGGCTGGTTGACGGTATTGTTCAGCAGTATATGAAGAAGGAAAAAGCCAGCGGCCTGGCGATAGGGATTATCCGTAACAACGGCGAAGCCCGGACCTGGGGCTATGGGTACACCAACGCGGTAAATGGCTACAAAATTGACGGGGAAACGCTGTTTGCGCTCGGTTCCGTGAGTAAGGGTGTCACCGGTGAAGTGGTGGCCGGGCTGGTCGATAAAGGGCAGCTGAACTGGGACGATAAACTCTCGGACTTGTTGCCAAAAAATATTCTGCTCAGCCCGGATGCCCGGAACATCACCTTGTTGCAACTGGCCACACATACTTCCGGTTTACCGCGACAAAACATGAACAAAGACATGTTGCAGAGCTTCCTGAAATATCTGTATACCGGCGACAATTTTTATAACGAACTGGACAGCGATGCGGTAGTGAACGATCTCTCTTCGTTCAAAAAGCCGCAAAAGCGGGAGCCTCAGTATTCCAATCTGGGTTACGCGCTTCTTGGCTACATTCTCAAAGTAAAAACCGGCGAAGACATCCAGCAACTGGCGTATGACTTTATCTTTAACTCGCTGAAAATGAGCAATACCAGCTTCCACGGCCCGACGCTGAAAGATTACCCTTATCGCGCGATCGGTCATGCGGGCGATCAGCCGAAGTTTATTCGCCGCGGCAAAGTGGTGCCTGACTGGTACTTCACCAACAACATGGTGGCGGCGGCCAATCTGTACAGCAACGCCGATGATCTGCTGAAATATCTTCGTGCGCATATCGAGAATTCCCACACCGGCGATCTCAACGCGGCTATTCAGGTCACAGAAAAAGTCTATTTTGAAAGAGAAATTGAGGCCGCCAATATTGCCTGGGTCACTGATTATAAAGATAACCAGATAATTACTTATCAGGTCGGATATATCGGCGGATACTCCAGTTATATCGGTTTTGATAAAAAACATCAGAATGCAGTTGTCGTGTTACAGAATTCCTTTAACTGGAGTAACTATATTGGTCATGATTTGTTATTAAAAATGGCAATGGCGGATGACTACCGGGAAACCTGTCAGTAAATATCCTCATTAAGTGCGAAAAATCCTAATATATTCATGATCATGTAACGTAAATAATGTGAAAAAAATTCGCATTATTTACTCGTGTATGAAATCATTGCGCCATCATGTTTTGAATCTTTTGTCATCATTGCAAAGTGGGCTTCACTTTATCCGCAGGAAAACTCGCTGCATTTTCTATTTTAACGTGCACCGGTTTTATCGCGATGAACGCTATTTCCCTGATTTATAAGATTCAACAAAGTAATTTTATTGCGAAGGTAATTCCATGTCTTTTATTCCTGCGAAGAAGAGCGCTTATGTGCTAAGCCTCATGATGATGTTTTGTTCTTCCTTTAAGGTTTTTGCCAATGAACCGGCCGCTGCTCAGGTTACCGGTTCGGAAAATAACGCCGCCACGATTGCGCCAGCCGCACCCGCTGTCCCTCTGACGACGCCTCAAACCCCGGAGACGGCGGCGGCTGAGGCACCTGCACCGGCCTTACCGGATGCCACTCCGCCCGCTACGCCAGACGCACAACCAGCTGTCCCGGCCGATGCCGTGACCACGCTGCCCCTCACTCACGCGACGGCGGAACCCGAGCCTGAGCCGGTAAAAGAACCGGCTGCTGAAGTTGCGCCGGAGCCTGAGAAAGTCGCTTTCAGCCTGAACAGCGAAGAGCAAAAGCGTGCCTATGCCAGCGGCGTTGCCATGGCTAAATACATTGAAGCGCAGATTGTCGAGCAAAAGGCGCTGCACATTACGCTGGACAAAGACATTCTTCTGGCCGGGATCACCGATACCTTTAACCAGCGCGAAAAGATGAGTCCGCAGGATGTGCAGGCCACGCTGACGGCGTTTGATGAGCAGGTGAAGATCCTGACGCAGGCGGCGACAGCGAAAGAGCAGGGCGCAGAGAAAGCCTTTATTGAAGAGTTTGCCAAACGTCCGGGTGTGAAAAAGACCGCAAAAGGTCTTTACTATCTGGTTGAAAATAAAGGTGAAGGTGCGGTCATCAAAGACACCAATCAGGTGGAGGTGACCTACAAAGGGGAATTACTCGATGGCACTATGGTGGATGGCCCGCAAATTGACAATGCGAACCAGATTTTCCGCGTGGCCGACATGCCGCCTGTACTGCGTGATGCCGTGAAACTTGTCCGCAAAGGCGGAAAAGTGACGATTGTTATCCCGCCTGCCGCTGTCGGGAAAAACAGTGAGAACGGCAAGCCAAAATCAGTGGTGATTTACACGGTGTCTGTGGTGAACGTAAACAACCCGCACTGACCGCCGGTCAGCACTCCCCTTCGCCGGGGAGGCCGCTTACCTGCCACAACCTCTCTGGCAAATTATGCCAGGGAGGCACTTTCCTGATGCACCGCAATATAGCGCTCAAATTTGGCCGGTTTCAGCTGGCTGAGATCCACCAGTACCAATCCGTCGATGCAGTTGTTGAATTCCGGGTCGCTGCCGAAATCGATAAACTGCACGCCGCCGCTTTCGCAAAGTTCGGAATACTGCTTATACAGCGCCGGAATGCTGCATCCGAGATTGGCCAGCAGACGTTTGAGGCGCTGCAAATCTTCCTGATAATCATCACCGCAAAACTGCGCTAACACGTCAGGCAGCGACGCCGGATAAGGGCGCAGCGATGTCGCCAGTGGCAGCGTCGGGGCGAAATACAGTCGATAAAATGCCACCAGCAAATCGCGGGCGGGCAGCGGCATGCCGCCGGAAATCGACACCGGACCAAACAGATAACGCGTTTGCGGATATTTCGCCAGATACGCGCCGATGCCCAGCCACAGATAGTCCAGCCCGCGCTTTCCCCAGTACGCAGGCTGAATAAAGCTGCGTCCGAGTTCGATACCCTGCGCCAGAATCGGATCCATCTGGTGGCCGTACTGAAACAAACTCTGGCTGTAAATGCCGTTCAATCCTTTGCTGGCGACCTGATCGGCGGTCGGAATAAACCGGTACGCGCCGACAATCTCCAGCGCCTGCGGATCCCACAGCACCAGGTGATAATAGTCGTCATCGTAACCGTCGAGATCCCGACGGCGGCCGCTGCCTTCACCGACGGCGCGGAAGGCAATTTCGCGCAACCGGCCCAGTTCGCGCAAAATCGGCACCGTATCTTCCCCGTGACGGCGATAGAGATAAATCATCTTGCCGTCCGGCGTTTTGCCCAGCACTTCGCTGGCTTCCAGCGCGTGTTTCAGCACCGCCCGATCTTCAGCGCGGGCAATCGACGTTTCAGTGTGGAACAGCCCCGGTTTGCCTGCACCAAGGCGGTAAAGATGTTTACGAAAACGCGCCGCCAGATCCCCCGCCTGCATCTGCCCGTCGTGCCAGCTGGCATACGGAATGCGCGCGCCGATTTTAAGCGTCAGGCTGTTGCCGCGCTGGCCAAACATTTCATGCACCAGCAGCAGGGTACTCAGCGGGCGGTAAATCATCGACGTGAGATAAAACAGCGCACTGTTGCTGCCGCTGATATGCACCGGCACCACCGGCGCACGGGCTTTGGCCGCGAGGCGGATAAATCCGGTGTGCCATTTGCCGTCGCGCACGCCTTTCGAGCTCATCCGCGACACTTCACCCGCCGGGAAGACAATCAGCACGCCCTGATTTTGCAGATGCTCCTGCATTTGTGTGACCTGATTGCGGCGGGTACGGTTGCCCATATTGTCCACCGGGATCATCAGGCTGCCGAGCGAAGACACCAGCGATAACAGCTGATTTGCAACCACTTTGACATCCGGGCGCACCGACGCCACTGCGTGCAACAGCGCGAGGCCGTCGAGCGTGCCAATCGGATGGTTCGCCACCACCACCACCGGCCCGTAACTCGGGATCTGCTCCCGGTCACGCTCTGTCAGTTCACAGCGAATATTGAAATGCTCGAGCACCTGCTCGGCCATATCAATCCCTTTCAGGTGCTGATACTTGTCGGCAAAACGGTGGAATTCTTTTTCGCGGAAAAGGGTTTTTAACAGACGGCGTTGCCAGGAAGGGGTTTTGTGCTGCGGGTCGAGATCCTGAAACAGGGTATCCATGCTGAACATAGGATGTCCTCCGGTTGAAGTCTCCCGACCATAATCAGTGCACATGACAGCGATGTGACGTTTTGATGGCAGTAAGAGGAAGGCTGAATAAAACACCGGTTCAATTTGTTGCGAAAACAGCCAAATACCCATAGAGTCAACACTCCTGCATGGCGACTAAAATGCCCAACCCATCTTTCGTGAGACGCTGATTTCCATGCCCGCTCCCGCTTCGCCCGATTTATCTCCGGCTGCTGCTTCAAAGACCACGCTGCGCATTCTTTCGATTCTGGTGTTCAACTTCGCTAATTATCTGACCATCGGTCTGCCGCTGGCGATCCTGCCAGGGTATGTACATGAGCATCTCGGTTACAGCGCGTTTTGGGCGGGCCTGGTGATCAGCCTGCAATATTTTGCGACGCTGCTCAGCCGCCCGCATGCCGGGCGTTATGCCGATAAAGTCGGACCCAAAAAAGTGGTGATGATCGGCCTGACCGGCTGCCTGCTGAGCGGGGTGTTTTACCTGCTGGCGCTGTGGCTGGATGCCTCACCGGCGGCCAGTTTGGCATTGCTGTGCATCGGACGTTTGCTGCTTGGCGCGGGGCAAAGTTTCGCGGGCACCGGTTCGACGCTGTGGGGCATCGGCGTGGTGGGTTCGCTGCATATCGGCAAAGTCATTTCGTGGAGCGGGGTGGTGACGTATGGCGCCATGGCGATTGGCGCGCCGCTCGGTGTGTGGATTTTCAGTCTTGGCGGCCTGACCCTGCTTTCCGGCTGCATAATTCTGGTGGCGCTGACGGCGTTGCTGGCGGCGTGGCGTAAAGCGCCGGTGGCGCGGAAAGCCGCGACACAACTTCCGTTCCGGCAGGTGCTGGGCAAAGTGTTGCCGTACGGGCTGGCGCTCGGGCTGGCGTCCACCGGCTTTGGCGTGATCGCGACGTTCATTACGCTGTTTTACGATGCCAAAGGCTGGTCGGGCGCGGCATTCTCTTTGACGTTTTTCAGCGCGGCGTTCGTGGGAATGCGGCTGCTTTTCCCCAACTGCATCAACCGTTTTGGCGGCCTGCGGGTTTCTCTGGTGTGTTTCGCCGTAGAAATCATCGGGCTTATTTTGGTATTTTTCGCCCCAACGGCTGGGGTGGCGATGGGCGGCGCGTTTCTTACCGGCGCGGGTTTCTCGCTGGTCTTTCCGGCGCTGGGTGTGGTGGCGGTTAAAAAATTGCCGCAGGAAAATCAGGGCAGCGCGCTGGCAACCTATTCGGCATTTCTGGATTTATCACTGGGTGTCACCGGCCCCCTGGCGGGAATACTGATGGCACAGGCGGGGATCGGGGCGATTTATCCTGGCTCGGCGCTGCTGGTTCTGGTGGCGATGGCGCTGGTGCTGCGGCTGTTGTTACGTCCTTCACCGCAGAACACCCGCGCCGACCTCTGACGCTTTTTCAACACATTACACGCCGTGCAGGCGGCCCATGTGCAGCGTATCCACCAGCTCACCGTCACGCATCGCATAGCAAGGGCTGCGGCCTTCGAGCATGAAACCAAACTTTTTGTACAAGGCGATGGCGGCGTCATTGTCAGCATAGACCGTCAGTTCCACGCGTTTCACCTGCAGCCACTTATCACACAGCTCAAGAGCGGCCGCGAGCAGTTTGCTGCCCACTCCTCTTCCCTGAAAACTGACATCCACGCCAATGCCGAACGTGGCGACGTGGCGGCGTCGCCAGGGCTCTTCCACCATCAGCGTCAGATTCCCGACCAGTTTGCCGTCAATGCAGGCTACCAGCGCGAAACGGTGAGGAGAAGAATTCGCCAGGCGGCCTTCCCAGAGGGCGGCGGGTGGATAAGGAAGTTGCAGAGTGTCGCTGTACACCGGCACCTGCGCGTAAAGTTGCCCAAGCGCCTGCGCGTCCGTTGATTCAGCATGGCGTATAACGATTTCGCTCATAGCGACACTCCTTTTAGTGTGGTTACTGTTTGAATATCCTCTAGATTTATCAGGAATAATAAAAGTGTCAATGTGTCATGTGGTGAAAAAAAATGCTTTACAAGTGCGAATGATAATGATTATTATTGCCATGCGTTCCGGGGATGGCCTCACACCAAGGTCAAACGGGTCCCCATGAATGCACGACATTGCTCACATTGCTTCCAGTATTATTTAGCCAGCCGGGTGCTGGCTTTTTTTTTGCCTTATTTTGAGCGGCAGAGGCGATGGCTCCGTTCACTCGCCCCGATCACTGACTCATGTACTGACTCAGGTAAACCCGCCGGGATTCGCTTGCCTGCCACTCACACTCTTTAGATAAAATCTTTTTCCCTCTCTCCCCGAACCCGCATTTATCTCCTGCAATTCCTTTGAATTTAGTCATCTGCGTTTGTTCATATTTTTTGAACAGAGGGGTGAAGTTTTTACGCTTTCTTATTCTCAGCCGTTGACTAGACTAGAGAAAACATTGAGGAGAGTTGAACATGATCTACTTACGCAAAGCACAAGAACGCGGTCACGCAAGTCACGGCTGGCTGGAAAGCTGGCACACTTTCTCTTTCGCCGATTACTACGATGCAAACTTCATGGGATTCTCCGCACTGCGGGTCATCAATGAAGACTTTATCGACGAAGGGCAAGGGTTTGGCAAACATCCGCATAAAGACATGGAAATCCTGACCTACGTGCTCGAAGGCACCGTGGAACATCAGGACAGCATGGGCAACAAAGAGCAGATTCAGGCGGGTGAATTCCAGATCATGAGTGCCGGTACCGGCGTGACGCACTCTGAGTACAACGGCAACAAAGACCGCAAATTGCATCTGTATCAGATCTGGATCATTCCGGATAAAAAAGGTCTGGAACCGCGTTATGAACAACGTATGTTCGACGCGCCACAAGGCCGCCAGCTGGTGCTTTCTCCGGATGCACGTGATGGTTCACTGAAAGTCTTCCAGGACATGGAATTGTCCCGCTGGGCGCTGAAAAAAGACGAACAGTCGGTCTATCAGATTCAGGCAGAACGTCGTGTGTGGATCCAGGTGGTGAAAGGCACCGTCTCCATCAACGGTCAGAAAGCCGGGCCAAGCGATGCGCTGGCGATCTGGGATGAAACGGCGCTGTCCGTTCATGCCGATGAAGACAGTGAAATTCTGCTGTTTGATCTGCCACCGGTCTGAACAGACAGGTAACACCCCTGAAGGCGACTCCGGTCGCCTTTTTTACGTCTGTTATCTGAAGCTGACGTTAATGCCCAGCTGCCCCTGATATCCCATCCCCGGCAGGCTTAAATTTCGGTAATGCGTGATGTCACTGAAAAATGCCACGCGTTTTGACAGCGTCGCGGTCAGGCCCACACCGTCCTGCACCCAGCGTTCCGTCGTCGGTGGCTCGATTTCAACCGTATTGATGGTCACTGCCGATTTATCTCCGACGTTGCCCACCAGATCAATGTGAAAATAGGGCGTCAGGGAAGAGGTGTTGCGTTCTGTCTGACGGAAAATCCGCAAGCCGCCGCGCACCTGGCCGCTGTTCTGATCGATGGGCTGAATGCGTTGGCTGAGCGTGTTGAACGAATCCAGATGCAGATGCTGAGCGACAAACTGCGCCTGCGGCTCCAGCCTCCAGTTGTCTGCCACACGGTAAGGCTTGCCGATCTCGACGGAGAGCGTCGAGCCATAACCTTTCTGCGCGGCATTGCGTTTTTCCGATAAGTCCTCGCGATAAAAGGTGTTCTGGTTAACGACATTCAGGTAGCCGCCTTCTGATGTCACCGCGCTGTAATACCCGCCAATGCCCGCCGATGCCGTCGAAATATTGCCGGTGCTGAGCGCCTGCCCGATAAGCCGCAGCGCGCTGTCTTTGGTATCAGTGGTCTGATTGCCCAGTGTGACGATCACCCCGGCGCGGCGGTGCTCCCCGTCCGGTTTTTCTTCCTGAAACAGATCTCTGCCGATTTGCGCAAACCAGATATTCGACGCGCGATAGCGGGTATCCGTGACATCCGCGTTATGGCTGCCGCCGAGTAAACCCCAGGTGCCGTTTTCGCGGTTTTTCGACGCATTACTCTGCCGTTCAAGGTAGGTTCCCACCGTTTTAAAGCCATATTCCCGGTTGAGGTAAGGCGCTGTGACGTAGGCATTTTGCGCCGGTTGCGGGTCAGCGGCCTGTACACAACTTTCATGCAGCGCAAAACTGACCGTTCTGCCCAGAATAAACAGCAGCGTAAAGGCGGTAAAAGTGAGGGTTTTGCCTGAAGTCGTCATGAGTTCGCCTGCCTGTCTGCCCTGATTTCATCGGATAAGGCGGCTCAATATAGTCTGTTTTTTGCGCAAGGCTAATCACACTGCATCAGAGATAAAAATGTCAGGCACCACGGGCATCACAGCCCGGTGTGAGGAATTTTAGCCGGGCAAAAAAGCAATGATTACCAGTGAGTTTCCTAACTCAACGCGTTTTGCGCAACGCGGCGGCATAGTCCTTTCTCTAAAAAGATGCTGAGAATTTATTCAACTTCGTGACGCTTTTCACAGCCTGATACGACGCTGTCCCGATTTTATGAGCATGCTCTCATTCCATCCTTTCAGTCATGGAAACCGGTTTCCAAAGAGACTCAAATACCTTCGGCAAGAGAAAACGGGCAGAACATTAATTATCTGGGAGTGAAGCAAAATGAAAAGAATCATGCTTTGTTGTTCGGCGGGGATGTCGACCAGTTTGTTAGTTCGCAAAATGAAAGAGGCCGCTGCCGCACGGGGCGAAGAGGTGCAGATCGAGGCGTTTGGTGCCAGCGAGTTTGACGAAAAATTCCGTGACTATCAGGTGGTGCTGCTCGGGCCGCAGGTGCGCTACATGCAGGCCGATTTATCGGCAAAGGCAGCAGAATTTAATATTCCGGTCGAAACCATCAATATGATGGATTACGGCATGCAGCGCGGCGACAACGTGCTGGACTTCGCTTACGGCCTGATCGCCCAGGAAGGAAGCCGCGTATGAGTGGCCTTTATCAGGCGATGGTGAACGTGATCGAAAAGCACATCACGCCACTGGCCGGCAGCGTCGGTCAGCAGCGGCATGTGATTGCGATCCGCGACGGCTTTATCGCCGCGCTGCCGTTTATGATCATCGGCTCATTTATGCTGGTGTTTATCTTCCCGCCTTTTTCCCCCGACACCACCAACGGTTTTGCCCGCGGCTGGCTGGATCTGTCGCTGAAATACCGCGAACAGCTGATGCTGCCGTGGTATCTGAGCATGGGTGTGATGACCTTTTTCATCTCGGTCGGTATCGGTGCCAGCCTTGGCAAACACTATAAACTTGACCCGATCATGACCGGTTTGCTGGCGTTTATGGCCTTTCTGCTGGTCGCCGCGCCCTATCATGACAAACAAATCTCCACCCAATATTTCTCCGGCGAAGGCATATTCACCGCGATCCTGACGGCTATTTATGCCGCTGAAGTGTATGCGCTGCTCAAACGCCGCAACATCACTATCCGCCTGCCGAAAGAAGTGCCCACCGGCGTGGCGCGTTCTTTTGAAATTCTGATCCCGGTGATTGTGATTGTCGCCACGCTGCATCCGCTGAACCTGTTTATTCAGTCCACCACCGGGATGATTATTCCCGAAGCGATCATGCACCTGCTGGCGCCGCTGGTTTCTGCCTCCGATTCCCTGCCGGCGATTTTGATTTCGGTCTTTATCTGCCAGGTGCTGTGGTTTGCGGGTATTCATGGTGCGCTGATTGTTACCGGCATCATGAATCCGTTCTGGATGACCAATCTGGCGCTGAACCAGACGGCATTACAGGCCGGTGCGCCACTGCCGCATATCTATCTGCAAGGATTTTGGGATCACTATTTGCTGATTGGCGGCGTCGGTTCGACCCTGCCGCTGGCGATCCTGCTGCTGTGCAGCAAGGCGGTGCATCTGCGTACCATCGGCAAAATGGGGGTGGTGCCGAGCTTCTTTAACATCAACGAACCGATTCTCTTCGGTACGCCGATTATCATGAATCCGGTGTTTTTCCTGCCGTTCACACTGGTCCCGATGCTCAACGCCATCTTCGCCTATACCGCCACGAAACTCGGCTGGGTAGCGCAAGTGGTGTCGCTCACACCCTGGACGACACCGGCGCCAATTGGTGCGTCATGGGCCGCAAATTGGGCGTTCAGCCCGGTAATTATGTGTCTTTTCTGTATGGTGTTATCGGCAGTAATGTATTACCCGTTCCTGAAAGCTTACGAACGTACGTTGCTGAAACAGGAAGCGGAAAAGGCTACGACACAAACGGCGGGTAATGCCGTGCCAGCAAACAGCTAAAAGCTAACGGACAGCGAGGATGACGATGAAATATCAATTTCCAAAAGAATTCTGGTGGGGCAGTGCCAGCTCAGCGCCGCAAACTGAGGGGGAAACCCTCAGTCACGGTAAAAGCGCCACGGTCTGGGATCACTGGTATTCGCAGCAACCGACACGTTTTCACGGCGACGTCGGCCCGCAGGACACATCGACGTTTTATAAAAACTGGCGCGAGGATATCGCGCTGCTGAAGCAGCTGAACCACAATACTTTCCGAACCTCTATTTCCTGGGCGCGCCTGATCCCCAACGGGCGTGGCGCCGTCAATCAGGAAGCGGTGGCGTTCTACAATCAGGTGATTGACGAAATGCTGGCGCAGGGCGTGCAGCCGTTCATCAACCTTTTCCACTTCGACATGCCCATGGCGATGCAGGAAATCGGCGGCTGGGAAAACCGCGACGTGGTGCAGGCCTATGAAACTTATGCCGATACCTGTTTTGAGTTATTCGGCGATCGCGTGAAACACTGGTTTACCTTCAATGAGCCGGTGGTGCCAGTCGAAGGCGGCTACCTGTATGATTTCCACTATCCGAACGTGGTGGATTTCAAACGTGCGGCCACCGTTGCCTATCACACCATGCTGGCGCACTCGCGGGCGGTGAAAGCTTACCGCGCCCGCAACCTTGGCGGCGAAATCGGCATCATTCTCAACCTGACGCCGTCTTATCCACGCTCGCAAAACCCGGCTGACCTGAAAGCCGCGAACATTGCGGATCTGATGTTCAACCGCAGCTTCCTCGACCCGGCACTGCGCGGCGAATATCCGCAGGAACTGGTGGAGTTGCTGAAAAAACACGATCAGCTCCCGGCCTGTCAGCAGGGAGACAAAGAGCTGTTGCAGCAGGGCGTGGTGGATTTACTCGGCATCAACTATTACCAGCCGCGCCGCATTCAGTGCCGCGACAGTATGGTGAATCCGGAAAGTCCGTTTATGCCGGAATGGTTCTTTGACAACTACGTCATGCCGGGGCGTAAGATGAACCCGCACCGTGGCTGGGAAATTTACGAGCAGGGCATTTACGATATTCTGACCAATCTGCGCGAAAACTACGGCAACCCGCGCTGTTTCATTTCCGAAAACGGCATGGGCGTGGAGCACGAACTGCGCTTTGAAAAAGAGGGCCGGATTGACGACGATTACCGCATCGAGTTTGTCAGCGGGCATCTGAAATGGCTGCACCGGGCGTTGCAGGAAGGCAGCGGCTGTCTCGGCTACCATATGTGGACGTTTATCGATTGCTGGTCGTGGATGAATGCGTACAAAAATCGTTATGGCTTTGTGCAACTGGATCTCGACACGCAAAAACGGACAGTGAAAAAGAGTGGCGAATGGTTCGCGCAGGTCGCTAAACAGCACGGTTTCGACTAACCCTTAACGCGGTGACGCAAGGAAAGACATGGCAAACATTAACGACGTTTCGCGGCTGGCAAACGTCTCGAAAGCGACGGTTTCCCGTGTCCTGAGTGGCAGCCGCGGTGTAAAAGAGGAAAGCCGCCTGGCCGTGATGCAGGCGGTGGAAACACTGCAATACAAACCCAGCATGATTGCGCAGTCGCTCTCCACGCAGTCTACCGGCTGCATCGGCGTGATTTGCGCGGCAGAAAATATCAATCAGAGCACCGGCTATCTGCACGCGCTGGAAAAAGAGCTGAGGCTCAATCAAAAGTATTTACTGTTGAGATTCGCCACCGATGCCGCCAGCCTTGCCCATTCCGTGGATGAAATCGGTCGCGGGCTTTGCGATGCGATGATTGTGATTGGCGCGCGCTTCGCCCTGCCTGCACTGCCCGACAACGTCATTACCATTGATTGCCTGGACGCGGATTCCGGGCGCAGCATTCATTTTGACCGCAGCTTTGCTACCGAAACCGCCTGCCAGTATGTGTTGCAGCAGGGGCGCCGACAGATTGCACTGATTAACTTTGAAAACAGCGAGGCCGCGGGGCAGGTGCTTCAGGGTTACCATCTGGCGCTGGAAAAATTCTTACTGCCTTATGACCGACGGCTGGTCCACAGCGGAGAACACGCGCTCACGCAGTTGCTGGCGCAGAATGTTCCGTTCAATGCGTTGCTGGTACCAGACGATGCCACCGCACAGGACGCGTTACGTCAGCTTACCCAGCTGGGCCGCGCGGTGCCGCAGGCCGTGATGGTGTTCAGCCTCGACAGCACGCTGCCGCCGGGCGCTTCGGCGGTGCCGGCTATCGCTTATCCATTGGAAACGCTGGCGCAAAGAGCGATGGCATTGCTCACCGGACAGTTTTCAGCGAACACCGGCGAGCCGGTTCGCGGGCAGCTTTGTCTGCCTGCCTGACCCGTCACGCATGTCGCGCAGCAACGGATATCCGCCTGCGCGAATGTTTGCTACCATAACTCCCTGATCCCTTAACCCCTTTCAGCGGCACATCCCTTTGACGACTATGAAGAAAAAAAGACCCGTACTCCAGGATGTGGCCGATAAAGTGGGCGTGACCAAAATGACGGTCAGCCGTTACTTACGCAACCCCGAACAGGTTTCCGGCGCGTTGCAGGAAAAGATTTCGGCCGCTCTCGATGAACTGGGTTACATTCCCAACCGCGCTCCGGACATTCTGTCGAATGCCAAAAGCCGCGCCATCGGCGTGCTGCTGCCGTCACTGACCAATCAGGTGTTCGCCGAAGTGCTGCGCGGCATCGAAAGCGTCACGGATATTCACGGTTATCAGACTATGCTGGCGCACTACGGCTACAGTCAGGAGCGCGAAGAACAGCGTCTGACCTCGCTGCTTTCTTACAATATCGACGGGCTGATTTTATCGGAGCGTCATCACACCGCACGGACGCTGAAAATGATTGAAGTCGCCGGTATTCCGGTGGTGGAAATGATGGATTGCGTCTCACCCTGCGTCGATCTGGCGGTCGGATTCAACAACTTTGAAGCGGCGCGGCAAATGACCCAGCAAATCATCGCGCGCGGCCACCGCCATGTGGTGTATTTCGGCGCACGTCAGGACGAACGCACCCTTATCAAGCAGCAGGGTTACGAGCAGGCGATGCGTGAATCCGGGCTGGAGCCTTACAGCGTGATGACCAGCCGGTCATCGAGTTACAGCGCGGGGGCGGAATTATTGCGTCAGGCGCAAAAAGACTGGCCGCAAATCGACAGTATTTTCTGCACCAACGATGACCTTGCGGCAGGCGCATTCTTCGAATGCCAGCGTCAGGGGCTGAAAATCCCGTCCCAAATGGCGATCGCCGGTTTCCATGGTCACAACATGGGACAGGCGATGGAACCGCCGCTGGCCAGCGTCCTGACACCGCGTGAGAGAATGGGGCAGATCTCCGCCGAACGTTTGCTGGCGAGATTACGCGGTGAGAACGTCGTCCCGCGCATGGTGGATGTCGGCTTTACAATTTCAGCGGGCGGCAGTATCTGAGCCCTGCGCGCAGATAAAAAAAATCCCCGGCGAAGTGGCCGGGGATTGAGCAGTGTTCATCTACAGGCGCATTTATGACGCCAGTGACAAATGTCTTTTCTGCTGTTTGTAGGTTTGCAGCCACTCGGCGACGCGCTGTTGCTGGGATTTATCCAGCCACATGCCGAGTTTGGTACGACGCCAGATCGCATCATCCAGTTCGCTCACCCACTCTTTTTCCACCAGATAGCGCAACTCTGCTTCATAGAACCCGTGACCAAAATCTTCACCCAGCGATTCAATGCTGGTGGCGTCAGACAGGAACAACTCCGTCTGGCTGCCGTAAGTGCGGGCATAACGGCGAGCCAGGGTTTCCGGCAACCATTTGAAGCGGCTGCGCAGATTGGCGCTGTAAGTATCACGATCGCCGTTCAGCTTCCCGCCGGGCAGTACCGCCGTTTTGGTCCATGCCGGGCCTGCTTTCGGGTAGTATTTGCCGAGTTTTTCCAGCGCATGTTCTGCCAGTTTACGGTAGGTGGTCAGCTTGCCGCCGAACACGGAAAGCAGCGGCGCTTTGCCGTCCTGATCGTGAACGTCGAGGGTGTAATCACGGGTCACTGCCTGCGGTGAATCCGATTCGTCATCACACAGCGGACGCACGCCGGAGTAAGTCCAGACGATGTCTTCGGTGGTCAGCTGTTTCTTAAAGTGGTCGTTGTACACTTTCAGCAGATAACCCACTTCTTTATCATCGATTTTCACGTCTTTCGGGTCGCCGTGGTATTCCACGTCGGTGGTGCCGATGATCGAGAACTCATCCAGCCACGGGATCACAAACACAATGCGGTGATCTTCGTTTTGCAGAATGTAGGCCTGCGGCTGATTGTGCGCACGCGGCACCACAATGTGGCTGCCTTTGATCAGACGAATGCCGTACGGCGATTTCAGTTTCAGACCGTCGTCGAAGAAATGTTTGACCCACGGACCGGTGGCGTTCACCAGGCCTTTGGCGCGCCAGGTGAAGGTTTTGCCGGTGTCGATATCTTCGGCTTCGACCATCCACAAACCGTCTTCACGCCATGCACGGGTCACGCGGGTGCGGGTACGGACTTCGCCGCCGCGCTCTTCCACTTCCTGAGCGTTGACGACCACTAAACGCGCGTCATCGACCCAGCAGTCTGAGTATTCAAAACCTTTGGTCAGTTCAGGTTTCAGCACCGATTCGCTGCCAAACTTCAGGCCTTTGCTGGCCGGCAGGCTGGTGCGCTTGCCCAGATGGTCGTACAGGAACAGACCGGCGCGGATCATCCAGGCCGGGCGCAAATGCGGCTGATGCGGTAAACGGAAACGCATCGGGAAGGCAATATGCGGTGCCATTTTCAACAGCACTTCACGTTCAGCCAGCGCTTCGCTGACCAGACGGAATTCGTAATGTTCCAGATAGCGCAGGCCACCGTGGATCAGTTTAGAACTGGCCGAAGAGGTCGCGCAGGCCAAGTCTTGCGCTTCAAGCAGCAGAACAGACAGCCCGCGGCCAGCTGCATCTACTGCGATGCCGGTACCATTAATACCGCCACCAATTACGATCAAGTCTTTGGTTTCCACGTCATCTTCCTCCAGATGTTCGCAATAGCTCTTTTATGTTCGTTTTCGCTCACGATTGTAATCGAGAATCGTCAAACAAGCCAAGCGTTAACCAAATAAAAACAATTATGCGTGATGGAGGTAACATTTTTGTGTCGGTTTCGAGCAAAACGGCAAGAAGAGAACGAAACCGAACGCGGCAAAGCGTGGAATGTTTCGCAATTGTTCGTTTTGAAAGGGCAGGGAGGAGAAGGGAAAAGCGGGAGCGCCCGCGCGGCGCTCCAGAAAAAGCAGGGAAATCAGCAGAGTTCGAGCTGAACGTCGTACTTGTCGATGATCTGTTTCACGCTGTCCGGCGGCAGTTTATCGGTAAACAGATAGTGGATTAAATCCATTTTTCCGAGATTTACCATGGCGTTACGACCAAATTTGGAATGGTCGGTCACCAGCATCACGCAGCGGGAGTTTTCGATAATCGCGCGCTTGGTTCGCGCTTCGTGATAATCGAATTCAAGCAGCGAGCCGTCCATATCGATGCCGCTGATGCCGAGAATGCCGTAATCAAGACGGAACTGGGAGATGAAATCGAGCGTGGCTTCACCCATGATGCCGCCGTCGCGGGCGCGAACTTCACCCCCGGCCAGGAACAGGCGGAAATCGTCTTTGGCGCTCAGCAGCGTTGCCACGTTCAGGTTGTTGGTGACGATGCGCAGATCTTTATGGTTGAGCAACGCGTGCGCCACGGCTTCCGGCGTGGTGCCGATATCGATAAACAGCGTTGAACCGTCGGGGATCTGGCTGGCAACGCGTTCGGCGATGCGCGCTTTCGCTTCCGACCACATCACTTTACGGTCGTTATAGGCCGCATTCACCGAACTCGACGGCAAGGCTGCGCCGCCGTGATGGCGATGAATTTTGTTCTGTTCGGCCAAATCGTTCAGATCACGACGGATAGTTTGCGGGCTGACGGCGAAGTGCTCCACCAGCTCTTCCGTGCTGACGTAGCCCTGCTGACGGACGAGATCGATAATCGCATCATGGCGTTGTGTTTGTTTCACCCGAATCCCCTACTTGCTTTTTTTGCGCGATGTGCGCGTATCAACAAATGCCATCACCAGGCCAAGACCCAGACCAAATGCGTGTGCGGCATTCGCCACAGCAGCACCGCCGGTTGCGTAACCAATGAACATGAAAATCAGCGAAATGACCAGCAATCCGCCGGGAACGTACAAACGACTTTCCGGTTTTAACTGGCCGGTCAGCCACGCATAGCCCATCAGCGCATAAACCACGCCGGACAGACCGCCAAACCAGATACCGCTCACCATCGACTGACCCCAGCCGCTGATCAGTGCGGAAATCAGCGTCACGGTAAACAGCTTGCCGCTGCCCAGATGCATTTCAATCTGGCTGGCAAGATACCACCACCAGGCCAGATTAATCAGTAAGGCGATAAACGAGAAATTCATCAGCGCGGGCGTGAACCAGCGCCACACCTGGAACATGCGGGAACTGTCAGGCCAGGCCAGCCAGCTCATCACCAGCTGATCGCCCACCATTTGTTGCAGGATAAACACCGCAAGACTCAGGACGATCATGCCGATGGTCAGCGGCCCGGCGCGGCTGCGCAGGCTTTTCAGGAAAGGCGCGTGCGACATTTTTAAATGTGGCTGCGTTTTGCCGGTTTTCCAGCTGGCCTCCTGAAAACGCGGATGCAGCGGATCGCGCACAAACAGCGCGACCTGTTTTTCTGCTTCTTCCAGACGGGATTCATCTTCCAGCCAGATCTGCACTTCCTGACTTTCGTGTTTCGTCGTCAGCGTAAAACCCTGCGTTGCCATGTAATCGACAAACGCCTGAGCGAGGCGGGGGTTGTTCAGGTTAAGAATGCGCACCATAGCGTTAAGCGGTTTCCCTAATTGTTTGATTTGTTGCCGTCATTTTAGGGCAATACCTTATCTGCCAGCGTGAGGGAAGTCGATTATAACGTCAGACGGGTAAACGAGGGGAATTTAGGAATGCTGTGTGGCCAGCGGTGAACAATAAAATAACGCGGGTGTGAGATAGATCGAGATCTGATGAAACAGACAGAAATAACAACCCTGATTGATGGAAGCCAAAACGCTAATATTCTGACGATAAATGCCGATTTTCGCCATAATAATGACAGAAACCGGCATATTCATTACCCGTTTGCTTACAACCCTTCCAGCGCCTGCGCCAGATCGGCGATCAGGTCTTCGGTGTCTTCGATACCGATGCTGATACGCACCAGCCCGTCGGTGATCCCGCTCTGACGGCGGATCTCCGGCGCGACGGCGCTGTGGGTGGTGGACGCCGGATGGCAGGCCAGCGAGTCAGTATCGCCGAGCGACACCGCCTGCGTGATGATGCTCAGCTTATCGAGGAAAGTGCGTGCGGCGTTCAGCCCGCCTTTCAGCTCAATCGCCATGATCCCGCCAAACAGTTTCATTTGTTTCGATGCCGTGGCGTGCCCCGGATGCTGTTTCAGCCCCGGATAGAACACCGTGTCGACCGCGCTGTGGCCGTCGAGGAACTCCGCCACCGCCTGCGCGCTGAGGGAACTGGCTTCCACGCGCAGCGGCAGCGTTTTCAAACCCCGGATCAGCAAACTGGCTTCGAACGGGCTAAGGCAACCGCCGAACTGTTTCAGGCTCAGGGTGCGTATTGGGGTGATTAACGCCGCAGAACCGGCCACCACGCCGCCGGTCGCATCGCCGTGACCGCTGATGTATTTGGTGGCGGAGTGCAGAACGATATCAATGCCCAATTCCAGCGGACGCGTCAGGTACGGCGTGGCAAAGGTGTTATCCGCCACACTCACCGCGCCTGCGGCTTTGGACAGACGGGCGATTTCGGCCAGATCGGCGATATCCAGCCCCGGATTGGCAGGGGTTTCCACCAGCACCACTTTGGTGTTTGCCGTGAATGCCGCTTCCAGCCCGCTCACATCGGTGACGTGAACCGGTTTGATGCCATAGCGCGGCAGCAGGTTACGCACCACGCCTTCGGTGCCGCCATACAGCGTGCCGATATGAATGATTTCATCGCCGGGAACCAGCAGGGCAAACAGCGTGGCGCTGATGGCCGCCATGCCACTTGCGCAGGCCACAGCGGTTTCCGCGCCTTCGAGCGCCGTCAGTTTTTGTTCGAAAACGCTGACCGTCGGATTGGCGAAACGGCTGTACATATAGCCCGGCTCTTCACCGCTGAAACGGCGAGCACCGCTGTCGAAATCAGGATACGAAAATGCAGAAGAGGCCGTGATAGGCGTCGCGACGGCGCCGGTCTGGGCATCAGGCTGCTGGCCGCCATGAACGGCGAGGGTGCGCATCCCTAAAGAACGTGAAGTGTTCAGATTTTTCATCTTGAAATCCTGTCGATAGTAGGCGGAAATTATATCAAGACTAAAGAAAGGTAGCTTTTTCAACTTAAGAACATTTTCGGCGCAAACTGATCAAGCTGGTTATAAACAGCATAGTCTGCGCCGGAAAAGAACAAGGGGGTAACGGGGAGAAAATCAGGCTTCGATATCGTGCGGAAAGGTTTTCGACCAGGCTTCAAAGCCGCCGTCAACGCTGTAGACCGATTCGAAACCCTGACCAATCAGGAACTGTGCTGCTCCGCGACTGCTGATGCCGTGATAGCACATCACCAGCACCGGTTTTTTGGCATCGGCCTGTTCCATGAATGCACGCATACTGTCGTTGCTCAGATGGAACGCGCCGGGTGCGTGACCCGCGCCGAACGTCTGAGGGTCACGGATATCGACCATCACGGCTTCGCCGGAGGTCAGGCGGGAATGCGCAAGTTCTACGCTGATTGCTTCAAATTGTTCCATTCTGGTCGTGCCTCATAAAAGGTGATGTCGTCATTCTACCCAATAATTGCACGACGAAGACCAGACAAAGAGAAGGGGTAAGCGTTAAACCAGGATCACTTTCACGCCTTTCTGGCGTAACTGCCCGATGATGTCGCCGTTCGCTTCTTTGCCGGTGATGAGCACATCGATTTGCTCGGTGCGGCTGAACAGCATACCCGCGCGCTGGCCGATTTTGCTGCTGTCGACCAGCACCGCTAAATTCCCCACGTAATTCAGCATCTTCTGCTCGGCCATCGCGGTCAGCATATCGGTTTTGTACAGGCCGTCAGTGGTCAGCCCCGCGCCGCTGGTGAACATCCAGTGTCCGGCATACAGGCTGGCATCGCCGTCTTGTGGTGCCAGCGTAATCGACTGACTTTTATTGTACTGCCCGCCCATGATCACCACGCTCTCGTGCTCCTGCTCAATCAGATAATTGGCCAGCGGCAGATAGTTGGTGATGACCTGAATGTCTTTTCCGCACATTTCACGGCCCAGCAGAAACGCCGTCGAGCCACAGTTAATCACCACGCTTTCACCCGGCTGGCACAGTTCGGCTGCCGCTTTGGCGATGCGCATTTTTTCGTTGAGGTTGTGGGTCTGATGGATGTTCAGCGGTGTCCAGTTCTGGCGTGGCTGATTAACGGCTTCCGCGCCGTTGCGCACTTTGCGCAATTTCCCCAGTTCGTTGAGCTTGGTGATGTCACGACGCGCTGTCGCCGGTGAAATATCAAATTGATCAATCACATCTGCGACGGAAATCTGCCCCTGACGTTGCAGGAGATCGAGAATAGCGTTGTGTCGTTGTGGCTCAGTCATGGTGGCTCCGCAGGTAAATAGGTGATTACCGCGTGATTATAAACGAGCATTTAATGCATTCAATCATCATTTGCTGATAAAACCAGCGGGGAATACTTTCCCCGCTGTGAATGCATGACTCTTTTAAGTAAATAATTTTAAAGGAAAGATTTAAAGGGCAAATCGGTTTCTGTGGTGAAACAGTCGTCGAATCCACGCGGGTAGTGATATTCGAAATTGTCTTTGTCATTCGGGTAAGTAAATTTGCCGCCCACCTGCCAGATAAACGGCTTAAAGCCGTATTTCAGGCGATCTTTTTTCATCTCCCACAGCACACGGATTTCCTGCGGATCGGCCTGGAAATTCGACCAGATATCGTGATGGAACGGAATGACCACTTTGGTGTTCAGGGATTCCGCCATGCGCAGCATATCCACGCTGGTCATTTTGTCGGTCACGCCACGCGGGTTTTCGCCGTAAGAGCCGAGCGCCACGTCAATCTGATACTCGTTGCCGTGTTTGGCGTAGTAGTTGGAATAGTGTGAATCGCCGCTGTGATACAGGTTTCCGCCCGGCGTTTTGAACAGATAATTCACCGCACGCTGATCCATCATGTCCGGCAGCACGCCTGCGGCTTTCTGATCGGCGGGCAGGGTGATCAGCACCGTGCGGTCAAAAGAATCCAGCGCGTGAATTTCCACATCTTTGATCCTGACCACTTTGCCCGGCGTCATCACGATGCAGCGTTCAGCCGGTACGCCCCAGCTCATCCACAAATCCACGCAGGTTTGCGGGCCGATAAAGGGGACGTCGGCAGCGCAGTTTTGCATCACGGCGGCGGCGACGTTCACATCGATATGATCGTTATGATCGTGGGTGGAGAGCACGGCGTCGATCTCGCGGATCGCAAAGGGATCGAGCACAAACGGCGTGGTGCGCAGATTCGGCTGGAGCTTCTTCACACCGGCCATGCGTTGCATCTGGTGGCCGGTTTTCATCAGCGGGCTGCTGTGATTTTGCTTGCCGACGCCGCACCATAAATCGACACAGATATTCGCGCCGCCCTCAGATTTCAGCCAGATCCCCGTACAGCCCAGCCACCACATGGCAAAGGTGCCCGGCGCGACCTTTTCCTGCTCAATTTCTTCGTTTAACCAGGTGCCCCATTCCGGGAACGTACTGAGGATCCAGGACTCGCGGCTGATCGTTTCTACTTTGCTCATGGTATTCCCTCATCTGAGTTGGGTTTGAAATAAGATGTCATAATAAATCATTTAATGATTAATCATGATTTGTTGATGAGGAAGTTATCACCGAAAAAGTGTCATGACAATGATTTTAAGGCGGGTTTTTTGAGCATGAATAAAAACGGTTGAGAAGGGCTATTCAGCCAGATTCGCATTATTTAATAAGATAATACGTCATTATGATATTGAAATTATTCATGAATATGAAGTTTTTTAGCCAGGTGGCTATTTACCCTGATGACGATATCTTGCGAGACTGCTCACAAATAATCATTGTGAATCTTTATCTGATTCGATGTGAGCATTAGAGTGCGTCTGTCCCTCACTTCGCCGCGCGTTGTGCAGCGCCGGGAAGATCAAATAAGGTCAGACGGAGAGTCTTATGGAATTCCTCTACACCATCTTCACCGTATTTTTTAATCAGGTAATGACCAACGCGCCGTTGCTGCTGGGTATTGTGACCATGTTGGGTTACATCCTGCTCAGGAAGAGCGCGACGGTGATCATCAAAGGCACCATTAAAACCATTATCGGCTTTATGTTGTTGCAGGCGGGGTCCGGTATTCTGACCGGCACCTTTAAACCGGTGGTGGCAAAACTTTCAGAGGTTTACCACATTAACGGTGCGATCTCTGACACCTACGCCTCGATGATGGCGACGGTCGAGCGCATGGGCGACGCTTACAGCTGGGTCGGTTATGCGGTGCTGATCGCCCTCGGGCTGAATATCCTGATGGTGGTTTTCCGCCGTATTACCGGCATTCGCACCATCATGCTCACCGGCCACATTATGTTCCAGCAGGCGGGGCTGATTGCGGTGTTCTTCTTCATCATGGGCTATCCGATGTGGACCACCATCTGGTCGACGGCGATCCTGGTGTCGCTGTACTGGGGCATTACGTCGAACATGATGTACAAACCGACGCAGTCCGTGACGGAAAACAGCGGTTTCTCCATCGGGCATCAGCAGCAGTTCGCCTCGTGGATCGCCTGTAAAATCGCGCCCTATCTCGGCAAGAAAGAAGAGAGCGTGGAAGACCTGAAACTGCCGGGTTGGCTGAATATCTTTCACGACAATATCGTCTCAACCGCCATCGTGATGACCGTGTTCTTCGGCATTATTCTGTGCTCCTTCGGCCTCGACACCGTGCAGCAAATGGCCGGTAAAACCCACTGGACGATTTACATTCTGCAAACCGGTCTGATGTTTGCGGTGGCGATCTTCATCATTATTCAGGGCGTGCGCATGTTCGTTGCTGAACTGACCGAAGCCTTTAACGGCATCTCCCAACGCTTAATTCCCGGTGCCGTGCTGGCGATCGACTGCGCGGCAATCTACAGCTTTGCGCCGAACGCCGTGGTCTGGGGCTTTATGTGGGGCACCATCGGCCAGCTGATTGCCGTCGCCATTCTGTTTGGCCTCGGCTCATCCATCATGATCATCCCCGGTTTCATCCCGATGTTCTTCTCCAACGCCACCATCGGCGTGTTTGCCAACCACTTCGGCGGCTGGCGAGCGGCGCTGAAAATCTGTCTGGTGATGGGGATGATCGAAATCTTCGGCTGCGTCTGGGCCATCAAACTCACCGGCCTGAGCGCCTGGATGGGCATGGCTGACTGGTCGATTCTGGCACCGCCAATGATGCAGGGCTTCTTCAGCATCGGGATGGCCTTTATGGGCATCATCGCGGCGATCGCACTGCTGTACATGTTCTTCGCCGGCCGCACATTGCGCGCAGAAGAAGATGCGGAAAAACAAACGCTTAATCAATCCACTTCACATTAATCAACGAGGTTCCCATGACAGTACGAATTCTGGCGGTATGTGGTTGCGGGCAAGGCAGTTCGATGATCATGAAGATGAAAATCGGCCAGTTCCTGACGCAGGAAGGCGTGGATCACACCATGAACAGTTGCGCGGTGGGGGAATACAAATCAGAGCTGGGCGGCGCCGATATTATTGTCGCCTCCACGCACGTGGCGGATGAAATCACGGTCAGCGGCAACAAATACGTGGTCGGCGTGCGCAACATGCTGTCGGCGGCAGATTTCGGCCCGAAAGTGATGGAAGTGATCAACGCGCACTTTCCGTCGTCGCTGAAAAAGTAAGGAGCGCTGTATGAAACTGCGAGATTCGCTGGCTGAAAACAACTCGATTCGCCTCAACGCAGAAGCCGAAACCTGGCAGGAAGCGGTGAAAATCGGCGTCGATATGCTGGTGGACGCCGGAGTGGTCGAGCCGCGTTATTACCAGGCAATTTTGGATGGCGTGAAACAGTTCGGGCCGTATTTCGTGATAGCGCCGGGGCTGGCGATGCCGCATGGCCGCCCGGAAGAAGGCGTCCTGAAAACCGGTTTTGCGCTGGTGACCCTGAAAACGCCGCGCGTGTTCAACCACGAAGATAACGATCCGGTGGATATCCTCATCACGCTGGCGGCGGTGGATGCCAACGCCCATCAGGAAATCGGCATCATGCAGGTGGTGAACCTGTTTGATGACGAAGCCAATTTTGACCACCTGCGCGCCTGTACCACCGCGCAGCAGGTGCTGGATTTGATCGACCAGACTTCCGCCGCGGCGGTTCACTAATTCGTTAGCAGAGAAGGAATTCAATATGTCTCATTCATTACCGATGTTGCAGGTGGCGCTGGATAACCAGTCGATGGACGACGCTTACAAAACCACGCGCCTTATCGCCAGCGAAGTCGACATCATCGAAGTCGGCACCATTTTATGCGTCGCCGAAGGCGTGCGGGCGGTGCGTGATTTGAAAGCGCTGTATCCGGAAAAAATCGTGCTGGCCGATGCCAAAATCGCCGATGCCGGAAAAATCCTCTCGCGCATGTGCTTTGAAGCCAACGCCGACTGGGTGACGGTGATTTGCTGCGCCGACATCAACACCACCAAAGGCGCGCTGGAAGTGGCGAAGGAATTTAACGGCGACGTGCAGATTGAACTGACCGGTTACTGGACGTGGGAACAGGCGCAGGAATGGCATGACGCCGGTATTCAGCAGGTGGTTTATCACCGCAGCCGCGATGCCCAGGCCGCCGGTGTGGCGTGGAGTGATGCCGATATCACCGCCATCAAACGCCTGTCGGATATGGGCTTTAAAGTGACCATTACCGGCGGGCTGGCGCTGGAAGATTTGCCGCTGTTTAAAGACATTCCGGTCCACGTTTTCATCGCCGGTCGCAGTATCCGCGATGCCAAAGATCCGGTTGACGCGGCGCGTCAGTTCAAAAAATCCATCAGCCAGCTCTGGGGCTAAGGAATCTCGCATGATGCATAAAGCCGTTCCACTCGGTATCTATGAAAAAGCCCTGCCTGCGGGCGAAGACTGGCTGATGCGCCTGACGCTGGCGAAAGAGCTGGGCTTCGATTTCGTTGAAATGTCGGTAGATGAAACCGATCACCGGCTGGCGCGGCTTGACTGGTCACGCGAGCAACGCCTGCTGGTGGTCGATGCGATTTCACGCACCGGCATCCGCATTCCGTCTATGTGCCTGAGCGCGCACCGGCGGTTTCCGCTCGGCGCAGAAGATGATGAAACCCGTAATCTGGGGCTGGACATCATGCGCAAAGCCATCGTGCTGGCGCAGGATCTCGGTATCCGCGTGATCCAGCTCGCCGGTTATGACGTTTATTACCAGCAGGCCAACGACCACACCCGCGAACGTTTTCGCGACGGCTTGCAGGAGTCGGTCGGAATGGCCAGCCGCGCGCAGGTGACGCTTGCGATGGAAATCATGGATTACCCGCTGATGAATTCCATCAGCAAAGCCTTGGGCTACACGCATTACCTGAATAACCCGTGGTTCCAGCTTTACCCGGATATCGGCAATTTGTCGGCGTGGGATAACGACGTGCAGATGGAACTGGCGAGCGGCGCGGGGCACATCGTCGCCGTGCATATTAAAGACACGCAGCCCGGCGTATTCAAAAACGTGCCGTTCGGCAGCGGAGTGGTGGAGTTCGAGCGCTGCTTTGCCACGCTGCAAAAAAGCGGTTATCGCGGGCCGTACCTGATCGAAATGTGGAGCGAAACGGCCGCCGATCCGATGCAGGAAGTGCGCAATGCCCGCGCCTGGGTGGTGGATAAAATGCAGAAAGCCGGGCTGAACATGGAGGAAACCGTATGACGGATGCTCTGAAACAACGCGTATTTGAAGCCAACATGGCGCTGCCCGCTTACGGTCTGGTGACCTTTACGTGGGGAAACGTCAGCGGAATTGACCGCGAGCGCGGGCTGGTGGTCATCAAGCCGAGCGGCGTGGAATACGAAAGCATGCAGGCCAGCGATATGGTGGTGCTGAACCTGCAAGGCGACGTCGTGGAAGGGCATTACACCCCTTCCTCTGACACCGCCACGCATCTCGAACTTTACGCCCGTTTTCCGCAGCTTGGCGGCATCGTGCATACCCATTCCACCTACGCGACCTCATGGGCGCAGGCCGGTGTGGCCATCCCGCCGCTCGGCACCACGCATGCGGATTATTTCGCCGGTGCGGTGCCGTGCACCCGGCCTTTATCGCGTCAGGAAGTGGGCGGCGAATATGAACTGGAAACCGGCAAAGTGATCGCCGCAGCGCTGAGCGGCATCGACCCGCTGCACATGCCGGGCATTCTGGTCGCCCAGCACGGCCCGTTCTGCTGGGGCACCACGCCGGAACAGGCGGTACACAACGCCGTGGTGCTGGAAGAAGTCGCGAAAATGGCATGGATCACCGGTTCAATCCGGCGTAACCAAACCCCGATGGACGACTATTTGCTGCAAAAACACTTCAGCCGCAAACACGGGCCGGATGCCTATTACGGACAGAAATAACGGCACTGAGATGCCCTTAAAATGCTCCCCCGGCCCTCCCTTCGAAGATGGGGGTTGGATGGGGCTTAAGGGTATCTACGGCTAACCCGACATTATCCCTTCGACATGATTTCATGCATTTTTCCTCATCCCCGCAGTGAGCTTTTTTCCGGCATAGGGTTTATACATAAAGATGCCCAGATCACATTTTTTAGCGCAACCAGGCTTTTTCTCACGGAAGTATTCCGTCCCTCAGACAGAAAAGAGACTGCCCTTATGTCGAAGATCACGTTCAAGCAGGATGTTTTTTTGGCGGCGCTCACCCGCCAGTGGCAAGCGTTCGGACTCACTTGTGCCACGGATATGACCCGGCATCAGTGGTGGCATGCGGTCAGTGCTGCCGTCGCGGAACAGTTACCGCCGCAAAGCGATACCGTCACTAGCAAAAGCAAAAAAATCACCCGCCACGTTAACTACATTTCGATGGAGTTTCTGGTCGGGCGGCTGACCGGCAACAATCTGATTAACCTCGGCTGGTACGAGAAAATTGCCGGGGCACTGGAATCTTTCGATATCAATCTGACCGACCTGCTGGAAGAAGAAATCGACCCGGCGCTCGGCAACGGCGGCCTCGGGCGTCTGGCAGCCTGTTATCTCGATGCGATGGCCTCGGTCGGGCAACCGGGCATCGGCTACGGCCTGAACTATCAGTACGGTTTGTTTCGCCAGCGTTTTGTGGATGGCAAACAGAAAGAGTCGCCGGATGACTGGCACCGCAGCGAATACCCGTGGTTCCGCCACAACAGTTCGCTGGCGGTCAGCGTCGGGATCGGCGGGAAAATCGTGAAAGATGAGCAGGGTGTTCCGCGCTGGGAGCCGGAGTTTACGCTGCGTGGCGAAGCCTGGGATCTGCCGGTGATGGGGTATCGCAACGGCATCACGCAGCCGCTGCGTTTATGGGAAGCCACGCATCCGCATCCGTTTGATCTCGAAAAATTTAATGACGGCGAGTTTCTGAAAGCAGAACAGCAGGGCGTGGATGCGGCGAAACTCACCAAAGTGCTCTATCCGAACGACAATCATCAGGCCGGTAAACGTCTGCGCCTGATGCAGCAGTATTTCCAGTGTGCCTGCTCGGTGGCCGATATCCTGTGGCGTCATCATTTCCTTGGCCGAAAAATCAGCGAGCTGCCGGATTATGAAGTTATCCAGCTCAACGATACGCACCCGACCATCGCTATTCCTGAAATGCTGCGCGTATTGCTGGATGAGCATCAGCTGAGCTGGAATGACGCGTGGCACATCACCAGCCGCACGTTTGCCTACACCAACCACACGCTGATGCCGGAAGCGCTGGAAACCTGGGACGAAAGTCTGGTGCGCAGCCTGTTGCCGCGCCATTTCCAGATCATCAAGCAAATTAACGCCAACTTTAAGAAACTGGTCAGCAAAGAGTGGCCGGGCGATGAAGCGGTGTGGGCGAAGCTGGCGGTGCATCACGACAAACAGGTGCGCATGGCGAACCTGTGCGTGGTCGCCGGTTTTGCGGTCAATGGTGTCGCGGCGCTGCACTCGGATCTGGTGGTGAAAGATTTGTTCCCGGAATATCACCAGCTTTGGCCGGAAAAATTCCACAACGTCACCAACGGCATCACGCCGCGTCGCTGGCTGAAACAGTGTAATCCGGCGCTGTCTACGCTGATTGATGACCGCCTGAAAACCGACAGCTGGGTCACGGATCTCGATGCGCTGAAAGGGCTGGAAGACGGCATCAAAGACAAAAAATTCTGTAAGCAGTACCGCAACATCAAGCATGACAACAAAGTGCGGCTGGCGGAATACGTCTGGCAGCGCATGGGCATCAGGCTCAATCCGGACGCGATTTTCGATGTGCAGATCAAACGCCTGCACGAATACAAACGTCAGCACCTCAACCTGCTGCACATTCTTTCGCTGTACCGCCAGATCCGTGACAACCCGAAACTCGACATCGTGCCGCGCGTGTTCCTGTTCGGTGCCAAAGCCGCCCCCGGTTATTACCTCGCCAAAAATATTATCTATGCGATCAATCAGGTGGCGGAGAAGATCAACAACGATCCGATCGTCGCGGATCGTATCAAAGTGGTGTTCATTCCCGATTACTGCGTGTCGGTGGCGGAACTGATGATCCCGGCTGCGGACGTCTCCGAGCAAATTTCAACGGCGGGTAAGGAAGCCTCGGGCACCGGCAACATGAAACTGGCGCTGAATGGCGCGCTGACCGTCGGAACGCTCGACGGCGCAAACGTCGAAATTGCCGAACAGGTCGGCGAGGACAACATCTTTATCTTTGGCCTGACGGTCGACGAAGTGAAAGCGCAGCAGAAAAAAGGCTACAAGCCGAAAGCGCTGGTGAAAAAAGACAAACACCTCAAAGCCATTCTCGACGAACTGGCCAGCGGTTTTTATGCCAATGGCGATAAAAAAGCGTTCGATCTGATGCTGAACAGCCTGCTCGATGGCGGTGATCCGTATCTGGTGCTGGCGGATTTCGCCGAATACTGCGAGGCGCAAAAACAGGTGGACGCGCTTTACCGTAACGCCGACGAATGGACGCGCCGTGCGCTGCTCAATACGGCGCGCGTCGGGATGTTCAGCGCCGACCGTTCCATTCGCGATTACCAGCAGCGTATCTGGCAGGCCAAACGTTAGGAGCCGACATGGAGGATAAGCAACTCGTTGAGGCCGCGCGCCGGGCCGGGATTTTGGACAGTTTTATTAATATGGCGGATGACGTGGAAACGGTGTCCGATGATACCCGCGCCGCCTTGCTGGCGGCGATGGGACGGGATCCGGCGGATGAAGAGGACGTGACGCCGGTGCCCCCGGTGAAAGTCTTTACCCAGGGCCAAAAAATACTGCTGACGCCGGAAGGCTGCGGCGCATTTCGCTGGCAGCTGACGCAGGAAAATGGTGCGCAGTCGCAGGGCGATCTTGCGGCGGGCAATGCGCTGAACGTAGGTGCGGCGCTGCCCGCCGGCTATCACCAGCTGACGTTATCGCAAAACGGCAACGTCTGGCACTGCCGGATCATCGTAGCCCCCGCTCGCTGTTATGAGCCTGAGGCCCTGCTGGCCGGGGAAAAACTGTGGGGCGCGACGGTTCAGCTTTATACGCTGCGCTCGGAAAATAACTGGGGCGTGGGCGATTTTGGCGATCTGAAAAAGATGGTCGAAGAAGTCGGAAAACGCGGTGGGGCGTTTGTCGGGCTGAACCCGATCCATGCGCTGTACCCTGCCAATCCGCTGAGCGCCAGCCCGTACAGCCCGTCGTCCCGCCGCTGGCTGAACCTGACGTACATCGACGTCAATGCGGTGGAAGAATTCACCGCCAGCAGCGAGGCACAACGCTGGTGGCATGCCCTCGACACGCACGACGCGTTATTGCAGGCGCGCAGCACGGAGTTTGTCGATTATCCACGGGTGATGGCGCTGAAATCGGCGGCGCTGACACTGGCCTGGCCGCTGTTTTGCGAACTGCCGGAAAACACCCCGCGTAAGCAGGATTTCCGCCGTTTCGTCAAAGCTGGTGGTGACAGTTTGCGGCAACAGGCGCTGTTCGACGCGCTGCATGTGCATCTGCGCGATCTGGATTTAGGCCAGTGGGGCTGGCCGGTGTGGCCCGATGCCTATCGCGATGCCAGAGGCGCCGACGTGACCGAATTCAGCGAGCGTTACGCCAGCGAAATTGAATTTTATATGTGGCAGCAGTGGCTGGCGCATGCGCAGTTTTCAGACTGTTATCAGCGCAGCGTTGAGCTGAACATGCCCATCGGCTTGTACCGTGATTTAGCGGTCGGCGTGGCAGAAGGCGGGGCAGAAACCTGGTCGGATCCGGCGCTGTATTGCCTGAATGCCACCATCGGCGCGCCGCCGGACATTCTCGGGCCGCAGGGGCAGAACTGGGGCCTGCCGCCCATTGATCCGCATGAAATGAAAGCCCGCGCCTATCAGCCGTTTATTGATTTGCTGCGCGCGAATATGGCGGAATGCGGCGCACTGCGTATCGATCACGTCATGGGATTACTGCGTTTGTGGTGGATACCGGCAGATCAGGAGGCGGGAAATGGCGCGTATGTTCGTTATCCGCTGGAAGATTTGCTCGGCGTGCTGGCGCTGGAAAGCCAGCGGCATAAGTGCATGGTGATTGGTGAAGACCTCGGCACCGTGCCGAAAGAGATTGTCACCAGCCTGCGCGACAGCGGCGTCTATTCCTACAAAGTGCTGTATTTCGAGCACGATAAACACTTCGTCTACCGGCCACCGGAAGACTATGTTTCGCAGGCGATGGCAACGGTCACCACGCACGATTTACCGACGTTGCGGGGCTACTGGGAAGGCGGCGATTTAACGCTGGGGGCGTCTCTCGGGGTCTACCCGGATCCACAGGTTTTGGAGAAGCTGCGCGGGGAACGTGAACACAGTAAGCAGGGGTTGCTCAATGCGCTGCATCTTGAGCATTGCGTCCCTAAAACCACACCCCGCAAGGCTGAACATATGCCGATGAGCCCGGTGCTGAATCACGGGCTACAAGGGTATCTGGCAGGCAGCGCCAGCGCGTTACTCGGCCTGCAACCGGAGGACTGGCTGGATATGGCGACGCCGGTCAATGTGCCGGGTACCAATGCTGAATATCCCAACTGGCGCCGCAAACTGACGCGAACGCTGGAGGAGATGTTTGCCGATGAGGAGATTGATGCGCTGCTCCGTGATGTGAACCAGCGCAGGCAGGCATAAAAAAAGCACCCAACGGAAGGGTGCTTTTTGCATTCTGGCTGATCAACGGAGGATCAGTAGAACGAGTGCTCGCCGCGCTGGTGTTCGGTCAGATCGCGAACGCCTTTCAGCTCTGGGAAGTTTTGCAGCAGTTCTTTCTCGATGCCGTCTTTCAGGGTGACATCAATCATTGAACAGCCGTTACAGCCGCCGCCGAATTGCAGGATAGCGATACCGTCGTCGGTGATTTCCATCAGGGAAACACGGCCGCCGTGGCTGGCTAACTGCGGGTTGATCTGTGACTGCAGCTGGTATTCAACACGTTCCATCAGCGGCGCATCATCAGACACTTTACGCATTTTCGCGTTCGGCGCTTTCAGCGTCAGCTGGGAACCAAGCTGGTCGGTAACGAAGTCGATCACCGCGTCCTGCAGATAAGGCGCGCTTAATTCATCGATGAAAGCAGACAGCTTTTCGAACTTCAGTTCGGTATCCGTCGCTTCAACCGCGTCGGGTGGGCAATAGGAGACACCGCACTCTGCGGTTGGCGTACCCGGATTGATCACGAATACGCGGATTTGGGTGCCTTCTTCCTGGTTTGCCAGCAGTTTGGCAAAGTGCTCTTGGGCAGCATCGGTAACAAGGATCATAACATTAGCTCAATAGTTGACTATTCCAGTTGGTTATAATACGCCCTTTGCATTTACCCGTCATCCCTCGTGTGACCAGTGTGTTAGCAGCCTGTGCTTAAACTTACAGCGTGCGGCAAATACAGCCAATTTGTAGCGAGGCAACTCCCTGTTTTTGCAGAATTTTACCGATCTCTTTCACCGTGCTGCCGGTGGTGACCACGTCGTCGATCAGCATCACGTGCTTATTTTTCAGGTTTTCATGGCAGCTAAATGCCTTGCGCAGATTCCACTTCCTTTCCCGCTCAGTCAGGCTTTGCTGCGGGGGCGTGCGCCGGTCGCGGCTGAGTGCTGCGGGGCGATAATCGCAGTGCAGCCAGCGCGCAAGCGGGCGGGCGAGCAGTTCACTTTGATTATACCCGCGTGAGAAATAACGCTTCTGATGCAGCGGTACGCTGAGCAGCACATCCGGTCGCGGCAGCCGGTTTTCACGCCAGCGCGCCTGCCAGCGCAATAAAAGCAGGCGTGCGAGGGCGGTATCCAGCTCAGGCTGTCTGGAGAATTTCAGCCGCAGCACCAGCCCGCTGACCGGCATCTCGTACGGACAGGCGAAGATCATCGCATCCCACGGCGGCGGTTTAAGCAGGCAGCGCCCGCAATCGATATGTCCGCCGGAGGAGGGCAATCCGCAACGCGGGCAGCAGGGCGGGGCGGCGGGCAACGTTTTCAGACACAGGCTGCATATTCCCTGTACCGCCAGATGCAGCGGACACTGGCATAGCCAACAGCGGCTGGCAATTGTTAGCATAGTGGCGGGTTCCTTTTGCCAATCAGACAGACACGGACAATACGCTATGAACACGCTTTACCGGGAAACAATCGGCGAAGGAGATCGCCATCTTGTGCTGCTTCACGGATGGGGGCTGAACGCCGAAGTGTGGCGTTACACCGCAGAGCGACTTGCGCCGCATTTTTGTCTGCATCTGATCGACCTGCCGGGCTATGGCCGCAGTGAGGGTTTCGGGGCAATGACGCTGGACGCGATGGCGGAAACGGTTCTGGAGGTCGCGCCGGAAAAAGCGTCTTGGCTCGGCTGGTCAATGGGCGGGCTGGTCGCCAGCCAGATTGCGCTGAGTGCGCCCGCGCGGGTGGAAAAACTGATCACCGTGGCGTCGTCACCGTGCTTTTCAGCGCATGAAGCGTGGCCGGGCATCCGCCCTGACGTATTACAGGGTTTTCAGCATCAGCTGAGTGAAGATTTTCAGCGCACGGTCGAGCGTTTTCTGGCGTTGCAAACCCTGGGCAGCGACAGCGCCCGGCAGGATGCGCGTCTGCTGAAATCCATTGTGCTGGGCCAGCCCATGCCTTCGGTCGACGTGCTGAACGGCGGGCTGGAGATCTTACGCAACGTCGATTTACGCCAGCCGATGGCTGCTCTGACCGCGCCTGTGCTGCGAATTTATGGCGCGCTCGACGGTCTGGTTCCGCGCAAAGTGGTGCCGCTGCTGGATGCGCTGTGGCCTGAGTCCCGCTCCGAAATCATTAATAAAGCGGCGCATGCCCCTTTTGTCTCTCACCCCGAGGTTTTTTGTTCACTCGTTGAAGACTTCCTGATGACAAAATGAAAGAGGATGTAAAAATATTTTTCAAATTTCTGGATAATTTCCAAAGGTGACCAATACTTAAGCCGATAATGACGGAGTGAGTGGCAAGCGTAAGTTGTTACGCCTGCCTGTTTGCGTCTCTGGGGAGTTTACTGGTGTTTAACCATGAAGGTCATGCCAGCGCATTCGCACCTGCCGTTTATATCCTGACTGCTTTCTTTGAAAACTATTCATCTAATTTAGAGGTAATGTCATGAAATCTAATAAAATTATCGTTGCGGCAATGCTGACCGGGTTATTCTCAATCAATGCAATGGCAGCTGAGATGATCAGCAAAGAAGACGCAAAGGATAAGGGTTACACCAGCCTGGGCGTGGTCACCACCAGCAACGAATACACCGCGCCAATGGATGCTAAAGAAGAGCTGTCCAAACTGGCTGATGAGAAAGGCGGCAAATATTATGTCGTGATCGCGGCACAAGAGAAAAAGAAAATCACCGCAACGGCTGAAGTCTTCAAATAATCCGTCCGTTCTGCACTACATTCCGGGGATGCCACTGTGCATCCCTTTTTATTTCCTGATATTTGTGCGCCATCCCCCTTTCTGAATTCCTCATTCCCCTGATTTATCGACGATATTTTTAATCATTACTCTGAGAGTAACGAAGTGTCAGAGCACTTTATTGATGGAAATGCCCCCGATTCCTACACTTAACCCGTTACCTAAACAGGTCAAATGTGATGCAACCGCCACTTGACTGAACTTCCCTCCGTTCTGCTCTTTCGTCACGCCGGGAAGGTTTCAGCAAGCTCAACCCAGGGAGGTTTGGCATGCCGCAACATCCGCAGACCACGAAAGCGTGGGACACCCGCCGCAATGAAAAACAACGGCGTCTCGACAGTGTCCGTGCCGTGGCAGAGGGTAAAGTGTTACCCACCGATAAAATTATTCCTATCCTCGAAGCGCTGATTGCCTCCGGCGACCGCGTAGTGATGGAAGGGAATAACCAGAAACAAGCTGATTTCCTTTCCCGCTCGCTGGCGCAGGTGAACCCTGAAAAACTGCATGATTTACATATGATCATGCCAAGCGTCAGCCGCGCCGAACATCTGGATCTTTTTGAACGCGGCATCGCCCGCAAACTCGATTTCGCTTTCTCCGGCCCGCAAAGCCTGCGCATCGCGCAGCTGCTGGAAGACGGTCAGATGGAAATCGGGTCGATTCACACCTATATCGAGCTCTATTCCCGCCTGTATGTCGATCTGGTGCCGAACATCGCGCTTATCGCCGCCTTCAAGGCTGACCGTAAAGGGAATCTCTACACCGGCGCGAGTACGGAAGATACGCCAGCGCTGGTCGAAGCCGCCGCCTTTAAAAACGGTATCGTGATTGCCCAGGTGAACGAACTGGTTGAAGAGGACTGCGATCTGCCACGCGTGGATATTCCGGGCGACTGGATTGATTTCGTGGTTGTCGCTGACAAGCCGTTCTTCATCGAACCGCTGTTCACCCGCGATCCGCGCCTGATTAAACCGGTTCACGTGCTGATGGCGATGATGGCCATCAAAGGCATCTACGCCAAACACAATGTGCAGTCGCTGAACCACGGTATCGGTTTTAACACCGCCGCCATCGAACTGCTGCTGCCGACCTACGGCGAACAGCTCGGCCTGCGCGGCAAAATCTGTAAACACTGGACGCTGAACCCGCATCCGACGCTGATCCCTGCCATTGAAAGCGGCTGGGTGGATACCGTTCACTGTTTCGGTGGCGAGCTGGGGATGGAAGAGTATATCCGCGCCCGTCCGGACGTGTTCTTCACCGGTTCCGACGGCTCCATGCGTTCTAACCGCGCGTTCTGCCAGATGGCTGGTCAGTACGCGGTAGACATGTTCATCGGTTCCACCTTGCAGGTTGATGGCCTGGCTAACTCCTCAACCGTGACCCGTGGACGTCTGGCCGGTTTCGGTGGCGCGCCAAACATGGGGCATGACCCGCATGGTCGTCGTCACGCCACGCCCGCCTGGCTGGATATGATTGAAGAGCCGGATCCCATGGCACGCGGTAAAAAACTGGTCGTACAGATGGTGGAAACCTTCCAGGCCGGTGGCAAACCGACGTTTGTAGAGAAACTCGAAGCGGTCGATGTGGGTAAAGAATCCGGTATGCCGCTGGCGCCGGTGATGATTTACGGCGACGACGTGACGCACGTGCTGACCGAAGAAGGCATCGCGTACCTCTATCGCGCCCGTTCTCTGGAAGAACGCCGTGCGATGGTCGCCGCCGTTGCCGGGATCACTGACATCGGTCTGGGCGTTGATGCTAAACGCGTCGCTGACCTGCGCCGTCAGGAACTGGTGGTCTTCCCGGAAGACATGGGCATCCGCCGCACCGACGCCACCCGTTCATTACTGGCGGCTGGCAGCGTGAGCGATCTGGTTGACTGGTCCGGCGGTTTGTACAACCCGCCCGCTAAATTTCGTAGCTGGTAATGACGATGCCGCAGACTTTAACGATTGGCGCTGTACTCACAGCACAAGAGCTGGCCGAAAGGCTGGCAGAAACGGCGACGCAGGCGCTGATCGACGAAGCGCGGCTTAGCCCGAAACCAGGGCTGGTAGACAGCCGGAGTTCCGGCGCACATCAGGATTTAACCCTTGATCTGATGGTGCGCTCGGCGCGCAGTCTGACGTCCACGTTCTATTTGCTGGCTTTACACAGCTGGCAGCGCCCGGCGGATATCGCCCTGCGTCAGGAAGTGGGCCGTCTGGGCCGTGCGGGAGAAGCGCTGATGATGGCGGAAACCGGCGGCGTGAACACGCACCGGGGTGCTATCTGGGCGATGGGGCTGCTGGTCAGCGCGATCGCCATGCAGCCGGAAGATCTCCAGCCGCTGCATATTGCGCAGCGCGCCGCGAAAATTGCGGCGTTGCCCGACGCATTCAGCCCGAAAAAATTCAGTAAAGGTGCGCACGCCGTGCAGCGTTATCAGGTGCCCGGTGCGCGTGAAGAGGCTCAGGGGGCATTCCCGCACATTCTCCATTGTGCGCTGCCGCAGCTCCATCACAGCCGGGCTCGCGGTGCCAGCGAAAGCGAAGCACAGGTCGATGCTTTACTGGCGGTCATGGCCCGGCTTTCCGATACCTGCGTGTTGTCACGCGGCGGATTACCGGCGCTGCACGCCATGCATCAGGGCGCGCAGGCCGTGCTCGATGCCGGCGGAATGAGAACGATGGCGGGCAAACAGTTATTACGCCATCTCGAGCACCGCATGCTGGCCGACAACACATCACCCGGTGGTGCCGCCGATTTACTGGCCGCGACGCTGTTTCTTGACCGCGTCAGCGTGGCCTGAACCGGATGCGCATTAACTAACATCAGTACAAAGAGGTGTTATGGAACGTTTTGAATTTAATTACCCGGCGACAAAACCGCTGGCAGGCCGCGCCGAAGCAGGCGTGGTAGGTTCCGGCGATTTAGAAGCGCTGTATGAACCAAAAACAGTCAATGAGCTGAACATTATCGTCACCACCTCGGTCGACGGCAGCCATACCTTATGGCAGAACTTTTTTGACCGTCTGAGCTCCCTGCGTGAATTACCGGCCGGGCGTCTCGACATCAATGATTTTGGCGCCACACCAGGGGTTGCCCGTCTGCGTATCGAACAGGTCTTTGAGGAGGCTGAACATGCAAACTGATGCTGATCAGAGCTTTATCGAGCTGAGTGCCCGTCAGCGCGCCCGCAAACTGCTGGACGCCGGGACTTTCCGTGAACTGCTTGGCCCGTTTGAACGCATTATGTCTCCGTGGCTGGAACCGCAGGGCATCGTTCCGCAGGCCGACGACGGCATGGTGGTCGCCAAAGGCCAGATTAACGGCCAGCCCGCCGTGGTTGTGGCGATTGAAGGCAGCTTCCAGGGCGGCAGCATGGGCGAAGTGTCTGGGGCCAAAATGGCCGCTGCGCTGGAAATGGCCGCAGAAGATAACCGCAACGGCATCCCGACGCAGGCGGTTCTGCTGCTCGAAACCGGCGGTGTGCGTTTGCAGGAAGCCAATCTGGGGCTGGCGGCGATCGCGGATATTCATGCCGCTATCGTCGATTTACGCCGCTACACGCCGGTGATTGGCGTGGTGGCCGGTACCGTCGGTTGCTTTGGCGGGATGTCGATTGCCGCTGCGCTGTGCAGTTATCTGATTGTCACCCGTGAAGCCCGTCTGGGTCTGAACGGCCCGCAGGTTATCGAACAGGAAGCCGGTATCGATGAATACGATTCCCGCGACCGTCCGTTTATCTGGAGCATGACCGGTGGCGAAGTGCGTTATCACAGCGGCTTTGTGGATGCGCTGGTGAAAGATTCCCTCGCACAGGTGAAATCAACCGTGCTGGACTTCATTAAAAAAGGCGTTCCGGCCACACACCGTTCTGATAATTATGATTATTACCTGCCAAAACTGACCGGTTTTGACACCGCGCAGCAGGCCAGCCGTGATGTGACGGAAGCCCTGTTTAACCGGGAGGATCGCGCATGAGCACTATCAACAGCAACGCAGCCAGCCGGGGTGATTACTGGTTCGCACAACTGACCAAAGACGCCACACCGGTCAGCGGTCTTTGCCCTTCGGTGAAAGCGGCTGACGGCAAAATGAATGACCAGACCGTGCGTTTCATCGCCGTGGTGCCGGACAAAAATAACCAGTATCCGCGTGCCGCTGGCGGCGAAGTCGGCCTGCTCGAAGGCTGGAATCTGGCAAAAGTGGTCAACGACGTGATTGACGCTGACGCTAACGCCAGCACTAAACGCGCCATCGTGGCGGTGATCGATGTGCCAAGTCAGGCGTATGGCCGCCGCGAAGAGGCGTTCGGCATTCATCAGGCGCTGGCCGGTGCCGCAGGCGCTTACGCCAAAGCACGACTGGCCGGGCATCCTGTCATCGGGCTGATTGTCGGCAAAGCCATGTCCGGTGCGTTTCTGGCGCACGGTTATCAGGCCAACAAACTGATCGCCTTTAAAAACAACGGCGTGATGATCCATGCGATGGGGAAAGAATCCGCCGCACGTATCACCTTACGCTCCGTGGAGGCGCTGGAAAAACTGGCCGCCACCATTCCACCGATGGCTTACGACATCGAAAACTACGCCACGCTGGGCCTGCTGTCGCAATTACTCGACATTGCAGACCCGGACAGCGCCACGCCTGACGATATCGCCCGTGTCGAAAACACGGTCTGGCAAAACATCCAGGACGCACGCAAAGAAGGCGTTAGCCTCAGCAACCGTCTGGGTGCGGAAAATCGCGCAAGTTCGCAGCGCGTTCGCCAGCAGATGCGCCAGGAATGGTAATTCATTCATAACTTTCAGTCTCAACCGGTAACGCACCTGCAAACAGCGTGACGCAGCCGCATTGCGGGTTCCCGCCCAGACATACCGTCCGGGCAGGAGCCTGCTGTTGTCTGCAACTGGACTGTCATACTAAAAAAACCATCGCACCGGCGCTGACTGAGCATTCATTTTTGTCTCAGGAATATCGCTATGACTTACGTAATATTGCACGCGCTTGCCCCTATTTTCGTCATCATGATCCTCGGTTTCTACGCCGGGAAAGCGAAAATGGTGGATAACCAGAATGTCTCTTTACTGAATATTTTCGTGATGGATTTTGCTTTACCCGCTGCGCTGTTTGCAGCGACCGTACAGACGCCGTGGTCAGGCATTGTTGAACAGTCACCGCTGATTCTGGTGCTGGTTCTGGCGATGTGGATCACCTACGCGGCGATTTATTTTATTTGCACCAAAGTCTTCAACAAGTCTCCGCAGGACGCTGCCGTTCTGACGCTGACCGTCGCACTGCCTAACTATGCGGCGCTCGGTTTGCCTATTCTGAGCAGCGTGATGGGCGATGCGCCGTCGACTTCACTGTCCGTTGCGGTATCTATCGCCTGCGGTTCGGTGCTGATGACGCCGTTCTGTCTGCTGATTCTCGAACGTGAAAAAGCCCGTCTGAGCGGCGAAAATCAGGGGTCTTCTCTGGCACTGCTGCCGGTTCTGATGTGGCGTTCAGTGAAAAAACCGATCGTCTGGGCACCGCTTCTGGGCGTGATCCTGTCAGCGATTGGCATTAAAATGCCGGAAATTTTCCTGGCATCGATTAAGCCGCTGGGTTTGTCAGCCACCGCCTCTGCGCTGTTCCTGACCGGTGTGATCCTGTCAGCCCGTAAACTGAAAATTAACGCGCCGGTGCTGTTGTCTTGTGTCGCCAAAAACCTGATCCAGCCGTTCATCGCCTGGGGTCTGGTACTGGCATTCGGCCTGAGCGGTCAGGTGGCGGTCACCGCTATTTTGATGATTGCACTGTCTGCCGGTTTCTTCGGTATCGTGTTCGGTAACCGTTTCGGGGTGCAGTCTCCGGATGCCGAAGCGTCACTGCTGATCAGTTCCGTATTATGTATCGTGACTTTGCCGCTGTTTATCTCACTGACAGCCGCACTTCACTAACAGAAAGGGGGAAATATGTGTGACCCGCGAGCCCATGATTTTGTCTGGATCAGCGACCGTTCTGCGCTGCAAAGCGACGACGTTTTACCCGCGTGGGTAAACACCGGCTGGCGCACGGCGCTGCCGCTGGTGGTGCGTCGCGATAAACGTGCTGACGGCGCAATCCCGGTGGGTATTCGCGGGCTGACCCGCATTCAGCGTGCCGCCGCCTGGATTGACCCGGCGGCGGTGGTGCGGGCAGTTACACCGGAATCACTGGTCAGCGACATCAACCTGTTACTGCATTCGCCGTTTGTGTCACAACAACCGGTGCAGGCGCTGATTACGTTGTGCAATCTGCAACTGCCTTTCCGGTGGGGGGTGACCGGCAGTTGTGCTTACGCGCTGGCCAGTGACCTCCCGGTCATGCATGCCGACAGCGATCTTGATTTACTGGTGCGCTGCGACGCACCGGTGGACGCTTCTCAATTTTCCGATTTTTACGACCAGCTTCAGCGGCTTCCCTGCCGCGCCGATGTTCAGATCACTACGCCGCAAGGGGGATTTGCCCTCAGCGAATGGCTGCGTGGCGGGGACATCATGCTGAAAACGGCGTCCGGCCCGTTGCTGGTGCGTGACCCGTGGCAACCGCCGGCAGAGTGATACCGGCCAAAAGAAGCAAGGAGCACGATGAAAATCTTATTTACCTTCCCCGGACAAGGGCCGCAGGTGCCGCACATGCTGCATCGTCTGCCGGATAATCCGCTTACCCATTCCCTGATCGCACAAGCCAGCCTCGCGCTGGGCGAAGATGTTCTGCTGCTCGATACCGCCGATGCGTTGCGTTCTACCCGCGCGGTACAACTGTGTTTACTGATTGCCGGTGTGGTGTGGGCGAAGCAATGTCAGGCCGAAGGCATTGAGGCAGATTTTTGCAGCGGGCTGTCGATTGGTGCATTTCCCGCCGCCGTGGTGGCAGGTGCGCTCGATTTCTCCGAAGCCGTCCGGCTGGTTGCGCTGCGCGGTGAGCTGATGCAGCAGGCTTATCCGCAGGGCTTTGGGCTTTCGGCCATCACCGGTCTGCGTCAGATGCAGGTTGAGGGGCTGGTGGCGCAGGTGAACAGCGCCACGTCGCCGGTATTTCTTGCCAATATCAACGCGGAAGACCAGCTGGTGATTGCGGGCAGCGACGCCGCCATGGCGCAGGTGATGCAGCTTGCCAAAGGGCTGGGCGCGCAGAAAACGTATCAGCTCGCGGTCAGCGTGCCGTCGCATTGTGCGTTGCTGGATGAGCCCGCGGCGAAGCTGGTGGAAGCGTTTAAACAAATGTCGATTTCCCGCCCGACCTGCGGTTATCTCAGCGGCACCACTGGCCGCGTTTACTGGCAGCCGGAGAAAATCGCCGACGATCTGGCGATGAACATGGCGCGCACCGTGAACTGGCGTGACGCCATGGTGGCGGCGTATCAGCGCGATGTGCGGCTGGCAATTGAAATGCCACCGGGCGCGGTGCTGACCGGCCTGACCCGCCGCGCAATGGAGCAGGGCGAAGCGCTCTCTTTATGCCAGTCCGGCCTGCAGGTTGCGGGACGTCTCGCAATGCGGTTACGGGAAAACGAACGCTGATTAAAGGCATGGTAGGTTGGTGATGAAAGGCGTTGGGCTGTTTGATTATTGCGCAGCGTGCTATTGTCCAACCACTCTGATTGAAGGGATATCATGCCAGTTTTAATTCGCGGGGATTCGCAAATGATCGTGCTCGAAAGATCGTACAGTCCGGCCACTCTGGCCAGAAGATTTGAAATCATTGATGAAATACGCTTCAACAATCTCGATATGTTGGTCATCTATGACGAGAAGATTCCGTTCATTGCCATTGCTGAAGCACAAACCCGAACCGATAACCGGGGTGAAAACCGACACCACGTAGTAGCAACGCTGGAACTTGCCCGCAGGGATAATAGCGATGAACTGCTCGAAGTCCGTCAGTTCTGGGAAGACGATCAGGCGTTTCAGGTAGAAGGCGTGGTGGTGAATGCCGGCATGCGCGATTACCGTTTAGCGACATTGTTGTATGAAACGCTGGTGGTCAAAAAACATCTCACCCTGATGAGTGATAACGATCATTACACCGGCGGTCGGGCGCTCTGGAAACGTCTTGCCCAAAATGCAGCGGGATTATTGGTTTTCATACTCGATACAGAAAAAGGGCAATTTTACCCTTATGACGGCTCGAAAATGCGTTATGACGGCGTGAGTATTCCGGAATCTGCTATCTGGAGTGAGCATCCGGATAAAACACACTGGCCGGTCGTTTTGATTGCACAAAACAGCGAGCGTCTTTCAGCGCTTTCTGCTCGCTAACGCATACATCCGGCTTTCGGCTGCGAGGGCGAGCAGGTTTGGATCGTGCTCGCGGCTGTGCGGGAAGACCAGCGAGATGGTCTGACGCATCTGGTAGGCTTCGGCCAGCGGCAGGAGTTTCACCGTATTTTCATACACACCTTTCATTCTGCCAGGAATGAGCGTGTACCCGACGCCCGCCTGCACCAGACTCAGCATCGAAAAAATATCATTCACCCGCGTGACGATGTCCGGCTCGAATCCGGCAACCTGAAACGCTTCCTGAAAGCCGTGATAAGTGGCGAACCCTTCCGCCAGTGAGACGAATTTTTCCTGCTTATAATCGCGTAAATCCGCCGTGCCTTCGCTCGCCAGTTCTGCACTGGCCGGGGCGGCGAGAAAAATATCATCCTGGAACAACGGCAGCTGATCGTAGCGCTGGGCATCAACGTTGGAATCGCTGGTCGAAATCAGGATGGCATCCAGCTGACCGTCTTCCAGTTTGTGCAGTAAATCATTGTTCGAACCCATCACCAGTTCCAGCTCAAGCTCCGGACGGCGCAGCTTCAGCCCCATGATCAGGCGGGGGATCGTTTCCAGTGTCAGGGAATATAGCGTGCCCAGTTTGAGACGTTTATCCCCAAATCCGGCGGCGCGTTGCGTGGCCTGAATGCCGTGTTCCATCTGTTCGATGACCTGCGTGGCGTGTTCCAGCAATGCTTCAGCGGCGGGCAGCGGCAGCAGGTTACGGCCTTTATGGATAAACAGCGGGCAGCGTAACCCCTCTTCGAGCGAATGCAGGGCGCGATGCACGCTGACGCTGCTCAGCCCGAGCTGTTCGGCGGCGCGGCTGATGTTTTGTTTTTCCATATAGGCGAGGAAAATTTCGAGTTTGCGAAAAGTGATTTCACTGTCGATCATGCAGGCTCCTGCGGCACGTTGGCGGCCGTTGCGACCTGTGATGATAGCCGCAACGCGGCTATTTAGGAAAAAATCGAATTACTGCGGGATTAACCGGTAGCTGACCGTCAGGCACTTTTTGCCTTCGGCGCAGCTTTTACAGCCGCCGGAAAGGCAGCTGTCGTCGGCGTCTATCGCCTCGGCTTTTTGCATGGCGACCAGCTTTTCGAGCATCGCCTGCACCAGCGGTTGCGGTGTGTTGAGTTGCCGGCTGAGCTGGCGGGCATCTGCCCGGCCAGCCAGTGCGAGGCTGTCACGTACCTGAATCAGACTGGCCATCGCGCCTCCTAATGGCAATCACTGCCGGTCGCCGGTGCACAGCAGGCCGCAGCTTGACGCGGTTGCAGGTGAACGCTGACGCGGCTGCGGGCTTTGCGCAGGGTGGTGAGCACCAGCGCGTTGAAGACGAGTACGATAAGGATGATGGTCGCACTGTGCGTCGGATGGCTGCTGAACGTGGCTGCCTGATAGAACAGTGTCGCCAGAGAATACGCCACGTTCAGCCCCCAGAAGATGGAGAACGTCATCCAGCTGCGGCTGGTTTCACGGGCGATAGCGCCCATCACCGATACGCAAGGCACGTACAGCAGCACGAAGATCAGATAGCTGTAGGCCGAAATCGCTGAGCCAAATTTGCTGCTCATCACGCCCATTGAACTGACGCCCATCTCGCCGTCGCCTTTACTGGCTTCGATCGGGTTGGAGAGCACGCTGATGCTGAAGGTGTCTTTCAGGCCCTGCCAGGTTTCGTTTACGGCACCGCGCAGTTCGTCGGGCAGGTTGAAACTGGCGGCGTCGAATTCTTCATTGGTGATGTGTTCGGCGGTGTAGAGCGTGTTCAGCGTACCGACCACCACCTCTTTCGCCATCGCACCGGTCACCAGCCCGACGGTTGCCTGCCAGTTGTCAGGGTGCACGCCCATCGGTGAGAGCACCGGTGTCAGCACTTTACTGACCGATGCCAGCGCGGAGTCATTGATGTTATTCACCGCCTTACCGCTGAAAGAGAAGCTGTTCAGCGCGCCGATGAAAATACTCGCAATCACAATCACTTTACCCGCACGCAGCACGAAACCTTTCAGACGCTGCCAGGTTTGCAGCAGCAGACTTTTCAGATGCGGAACGTGATACACCGGCAGCTCCATCACAAACGGCGAGGCTTCACCGCGCATGATGGTGTATTTCAGCAGCAGACCGGTCAGGATGGCGACCACAATCCCCAGCAGATACAGCGAGAAGACAATCGACGCGCCATCCTGGCCGAAGAACGCGGCGGAAAACACGGCGAAAATCGCCAGACGCGCGCCGCAGGACATAAACGGCGCCATCATGACGGTGATAAGGCGTTCACGCGGCGCATCCAGCGTACGGGCACCCATAATCGACGGCACGTTACAGCCGAAACCGACAATCAGCGGCACGAAAGATTTGCCAGGAAGACCGAGCGCCTGCATCAGTCTGTCCATCACGAAGGCCGCGCGGGCCATGTAACCGGAGTCTTCAAGGAAGGAAAGGAACAGATACATCATGCCGATTTGCGGCACCAGCGGCAGCACGGTGTTGATACCGCCACCGATCCCCTGTGCCAGGAAAATGGTCAGCCACTGCGGGAAGTGCAGGGTAAATCCGATCCACTGCATGCCCTGAATGAAAATCGCCGCTGAGCCGATATCGAAAATCGGTTGCAGCGCGCCGCCGATGTTGATCGCCAGAACGAACATCAGGTACATCACCAGCAGGAAAATCGGCACGCCGAGGAAACGGTTGAGGATCACGCGATCCAGCACCTGCGTCAGTTTATTCGGCGCGGTGAGATGCGAGTTACTGATGTCGGCACTCAGGGCGGCAATGCACTGGTAGCGCGCATCGGCGATAAGCAGCGCGGGGTCATCCAGTTGCTGCGCGGCGAGCCGGGCTTTCACTTCTGGCAGCCGCTGTTGCGCGTTACCCGCGTGACTCTGGCTGTAAATATCGCCTTCGAGAATTTGCAGCGCCAGCCAGCGACGCTGTTGCAGCGCCATTTCTGCCGGCATATCGCGGGCAAGCGCGTCCACTTCCTGTTGCAGAATGGGGTGGTAAACCACGCGCTCCATGGCGGTGGCGGGCGGCAGCTGGTCGATAGCTGCTTTCAGCTCTTTGATGCCTGATGCGCGTGTCGATACCAGCGCGATCACCGGGCAACCCAGACGCGCGGAGAGCGCCGGGATATCAATATGGATGTTCTGGATGTTGGCGATGTCGAGCATGTTCAGTGCGACGATGCAGGGAATGCCGAGTTCGAGCAGTTGCAGCGTCAGGTAGAGATTGCGCTCAAGGTTCGAGGCATCCACCACGTTAATCATCAGATCGGCGTCGCCGCTAAGAATGTAGTGGCAGGCAATTTGTTCGTCGAGCGAGGTTTGCTCGGAAATGGTAGTCAGGGAGTAGGTGCCCGGTAAATCCACCAGCGTGACTTTGTGTTCTCCGGTGGCGAACTGGCCTTCTTTGCGCTCGACGGTCACGCCAGCCCAGTTGCCCACGCGTTGGCGTGAACCGGTCAGCTGATTGAAAAGGGTCGTTTTACCTGAATTGGGATTACCAATCAGGCCAATGGTCAGTGCTTTCATACGTTCAGATCTACGTGTGAGAAAGGAGAAACGCGCAGGGGATCAGAGCGACCTGCGCAAAAAGGTCAGGCCAGCATTTCGAGTTTGAGCAGATCGAGATCTTTTCTGCGAACCACCAGACTGGTGCGGCGGGTTTCGATTTGTACCGGGTCGCCCATCGGTGCCACGCGGATGATGTTGAAGAATGACCCTGGCAGCATGCCGAGCGACAGCAGTTTCTGGCGGTAGGCCGGGCTGATTTCATGAGAAAAGCCGGTGATTTTGTAAGCACGTTTTGATTGAAGTTGCATAGTTCCTCGCGAAGCGTTCAGGCATGTTGGGGGCAGCGTGACAAATGCTACGCCGCGCTTCCGTGCCCGGTGATCCCACTTAGTTGCGAAATACTGCTCAGAAATTGTCCCTGGTGCAAAATGTCAGTCTGAAACCGACGGCGTACTGAATACGCAAAGTAGTACAAACGAAAATAGTTATCATAATTAGTACGCATGAAGAGACAAAAAGAAAAGAGGCGTGCCTCTTCACGGTTGTCCCTACCGCGTCGCTATCCTATGCCTGTGCAAAGGCCGATTTATTGATTTACCGCAGTGATTGATTCAATAGGAGAGACTTTAAAAAGTGTCGAAATAAAGTACATAAAAAAAGCCGCTAAAATTCAGCGGCTTTCGGTTGGCAGGAGAAAACGAAAAAATTAGCGTTTTTTGCCCAGTGCGGCGGCCAGCGCATCGGCCATCGCGTTATTGCCCGCCGGTGCCGCATTGCGGCCTGCCGGTTTGTTTTGTGCGGGACGTTTCTGCCCATCGCGCGGGGTGGCCGCAGCCGGTGCCGATGAACGGCGCGCCGGTGCTTCGCCCGGTTGCTCGTCCAGACGCATGGTCAGCGCAATACGCTTACGTTGCAGATCGACTTCCATCACTTTGACTTTCACGATATCGCCGGCTTTCACCACGGTGTGCGGATCTTCGACGAATTTGTTTGCCAGAGATGAAATGTGCACCAGACCGTCCTGATGAACGCCGATGTCCACGAATGCGCCGAAGTTGGTGACGTTGGTGACGGAGCCTTCGAGGATCATGCCCGGCATCAGGTCATTCATGGTTTCCACGCCATCGGCAAAGGTCGCTGTCTTGAACTCAGGACGCGGATCGTGCCCCGGTTTTTCCAGCTCTTTGATGATGTCGGTGACGGTTGGCACACCAAATTGTTCATCGGTGAATTCGCTGGCTTTCAGACCGCGCAGCGCATTGGAATCGCCCATCAGATCTTTCAGCGCCAGCTGTGTCGCGGCCAGAATACGTTCGACCACCGGATAGGTTTCCGGGTGAACCGTTGAGGCATCGAGCGGGTTGTCGCCGTGATTGATACGCAGGAAGCCCGCGCACTGTTCGAAGGCTTTCGGCCCCAGACGGCTGACTTTCAGCAGTTGTTCACGGTTACGGAACTGACCGTTCTCGTCGCGCCAGTTAACGATATTCTGCGCCATCATGCGGGTCAGGCCAGCCACGCGGGTCAGAAGCGGCACGGAGGCCGTGTTGAGATCCACACCCACGGCGTTCACGCAGTCTTCGACCACGGTATCGAGTTTTTTCGCCAGCTGTGACTGGCTGACGTCGTGCTGATACTGGCCGACACCGATAGATTTCGGGTCGATTTTCACAAGCTCTGCCAGCGGATCCTGTAAGCGCCGGGCGATAGACACCGCGCCGCGAATGGAAACGTCCAGATCCGGGAATTCCAGCGCGGCCAGTTCGGAGGCGGAATACACCGACGCACCGGCCTCACTGACAATCACTTTCTGCGCTTTTACCGCCGGGAACTGTTTTTGCAGCTCGAGGAAGAAACGTTCTGTTTCGCGGGACGCGGTACCGTTACCGATCGCCACCAGCTCAACATTATGTTTGATGCACAGCGCGGCAACCTGCTGCGCGGCTTTGGCCGCCTGTCCGGTATGGGGATAAACCGTGTCGATATCCACCAGTTTGCCGGTGTTATCCACAACGGCCACTTTGACACCGGTACGCAAGCCCGGATCGAGGCCCATGGTGGCGCGCATCCCGGCGGGTGCCGCCATCAGTAAATCGTGCATGTTGCGGGCAAAGACGTTAATTGCTTCATCTTCGGCGCGTTCGCGCACGGTGCCCATCAGTTCAGTTTCAAGGTGCAGCAGCACTTTGATGCGCCAGGTCCAGTTGACCACCGCACGGCGCCAGACGTCGGCAGGCGCGTTGTTCAGGCGCAGACCGAGATGATCGATGATCAGCTGTTCCGCGTAGCTCTCTTTCGGCGGCTCGTCGTGCTGCGGATCGGCATTCAGCGCCAGTTGCAGGATACCTTCGTTACGGCCACGGAACATCGCCAGCGCGCGGTGCGAAGGCACCTGAGAAATAGGTTCGTGGTGATCAAAATAGTCGCGGAATTTCGCGCCTTCCTGCTCTTTGCCTTCGACCATGCGGGAGGTCAGGTGAGCGTTTTTCCACAAATAATCGCGGACTTTCGCCAGCAGCCCTGCATCTTCGGCGAAGCGCTCCATCAGAATGTAACGCGCGCCATCGAGCGCCGCTTTGGTGTCGGCCACGCCTTTATCGGCATCGATAAATTTCGCGGCGGCGGCATCCGGCTCGTTTTGCGGTTCGTTCCACAACAATTCGGCCAGCGGTTCCAGACCGGCTTCGATCGCGATTTGCCCGCGCGTGCGGCGCTTGGGTTTGAACGGCAGGTAGAGATCTTCCAGCTCGGTTTTGCTCAGCGTGGTACGGATGGCTTTCGCCAAATCGTCGCTCAGCTTGCCCTGTTCTTCGATGGATTTGAGGATGGTCTGACGACGGTCTTCCAGCTCACGCAGATAGCCCAGACGGGAGTCCAACTGACGCAGTTGGGTATCATCCAACCCACCGGTGACTTCCTTACGATACCGCGCAATAAACGGCACGGTATTACCTTCATCCAGCAGACGCACCACGGAAGCAACCTGCTCCGGGCGAACCTGCAATTCACTTGCGATAATGCGGCTCAGTTGATCATTCATAGGTCTGGTATCAGTTTTTTCGTTAGTGAGTGACGTAAAAGCAGGGGCACAGTTATACGGTTTGAAGGCTGTAAATGCCAGCCATCAGGCCATTGCGCTGCGCGTTTTGAGAGTTAGCTGATCATTTCACGTAGTCAATGTCATTGACGTACCAGGTCGCATCGCCAACCGGTGTGGTGACCACCAGGCTGTCACCGACTTCCTTTTTCAGCAGCGCACGCGCCATCGGGGAGTCGATAGAAATATAGTCTTTGCGGCCAAAGATTTCGTCATAGCCAACGATGCGAAAACGCTTGATGTCGCCGTCGTCGTTTTCCACTTCTACCCATGCGCCAAAGAACACTTTGCCGTCCTGCTGCGGCGAGTAATCGACAATGCGCAGCTGTTCCATGCATTTGGTCAGATAGCGGATGCGGCGGTCGATCTCGCGCAGGCGCTTTTTGTTGTACTGGTAATCAGCATTTTCGCTGCGATCGCCGAGGCTTGCGGCCCAGGTGACTTTTTTAGTCACCTCAGGACGCTCTTCCCGCCACAGGAAATCCAGCTCTGTTTTGAGCTTGTCGTAGCCTTCGCGGGTAATCAGTTTGGTCTTCATGCTGGCTGTTGCCTTCCACGCGGTTAATTTTTCAAAAATTTCTGCGGCCATTGTTTCACACATTTGCATTGCTGGCAGTGCAGAAATTGGCCGAAAAATCTGCCGGACTGCTACGCTTTATGTGATGGCTTTTTAGTCGAATAATTATTATCCTTCGCCGCGATAGCGTGGGTTTATATTCTATTCACCGTTTACGCAATATTCTGAATTTTATAATAGTTTCATAAAAAATAACTTCTGGTTATGGGTCACAGGGATTAGGGGTACAGCTACAAATGGATTTACTCAAATTCTTACTTCGTCTGCCTTTTACATTGATAAAAGGCGTCCTCCGCGCGCTGGCCTTCATTTTGGGTCTGCTTGGGCGCGTCTTTAAACCTGTTGTCGGCAATATCGACTGGCGTGCGCCGGTCTGGTGGACGGCAATGTCCGGCGGGCTGAAGCGTGGTTTTGCACGCCTGGAAGGCGGGGTGGATAAACACCCGAAAGCCATCAGCCTGACGATTCTGGTATTGCTGTGCGCGGCAGGCGCGGGCGTTTATGGCTGGCACTGGTGGTTAAACCGTCCACAGCCGATTGAACCGGCACCGATGGTCTATCAGGAAACCAGCGTGCGGGTCAGTGGCCCGGAAGCGGTGAACTACGCCGCACAGAAACTGGTGCCGCAGCAGGTGTCGTTTTACTTCAAAAACTCCGCTGCACCGCTGACCGATGTTGGCAAAGTGGTCGAGAAAGGGATTTCCCTGAAACCCGCTGTGGAAGGCGAGTGGAAATGGCTGAGTGGCTACACGCTGGCATTCACGCCGAAAAAACCGCTGCCAATGGGCACCCGATATGAAGTGAATTTCACGCCTGACGTGTTACTCGCCCCGCAAATCAAACTGCCCGTGACGCGCTATGAATTCACTGCGCCGGCGTTTGATTATCAGCTTGGGGAAACTGAGTATTATCAGGACCCGCAGGATCCGCAAAAACGCAGTGCCATTTTCAACCTCAGATTTAATGCACCGGTGGATGTGGCCAGCTTTGAAAAGCAAATCGCGCTTGGCCTGACCGAAGGAAAAGCCAAAACCGAGTCAAAACTCAATTATTCCGTGGTCTACGACCAGAAAAAACTCAATGCGTGGGTGCATTCTGAACCGCTGAAATCACTTGATCACGGCGGCTCCGTGCGCGTCTCGATCGGTGAGGGCGTGAAAGCCTCGGTGGCATCGAACGCCACGACACAAGCCAGAAATGGTGTGGTTTCCGTGCCGACGCTTTACAGCCTGACGGTAAATGAAGCCAGCGCGCAGGTCGTGGATGCTGACGGGGCGAAAGGCCAGCGTGCACTGATTGTCGGTTTCAGCGATGCGGTCAAAGACAAAGACATTCGCCGCGCGGTGAAAGTCTGGCTGTTGCCGCAGCACGATCCGAATGAAACCGAAGCCGGTACCGGCCCGGACGACTACGCCAGCTGGGAAGTGCAAAGCATCGAAAATAACGTGCTGGCGCTGTCCACACCGCTGAATATTCAGCTCAATGACGCCGAAAGTGATTTTCAGCCGCAGTTCAGCTTCCGCTTTGATGCCCCTGCGCACCGCTCAATGCTGGTGGAAATTGATAACGTGCTGACCTCCTCCGGTGGCTACAAAATGCCGGAAAAAGTCTACCGTATCGTGCAAGTTCCTGATTATCCGAAATCTCTGCAATTTATGTCGCAGGGCTCGCTGCTGTCGGTCAACGGTGACAAGCAAATCAGCGTTGCGGCGCGTAACGTGCCGGGAATGCGTCTGGACATCAAACGGGTGATCCCAGGCCAGTTGCAGCACATCGTTTCCTTCAAAAGCCGTCAGTATTCCTCGGCAGAATTTAACCGTCTGAATGACGAGTATTTTACTGAGCACTTTAAATATCAGACGGCGGTAAATAACGATAAACCGGGTGAGGTGAATTATCAGGGCGTTGATCTCTCCCGCTACCTTTCGACCGATCCCAACTCGCACCGTGGCGTATTCCTGCTGACGCTGTCGGAATGGGATCCGAAGAAGAAAGAAGAAAAACCGGCCGCAGATGATGACGGCAACGTCTATCAGGAAGAAGAGAGCAGTGACGAACCCTCTGTGGGCGATTCCCGCTTTGTCGTTGTGACCGATCTGGGGATTATTGCCAAGCGTTCGCAGGATAAAACCCGCGATGTGTTTGTGCAGTCAATTCACAGCGGTACGCCGGTGGCGAACGCGAAAGTCTCGGTGATTGCGAAAAACGGCGTCACGCTGCTGACGCAAACCACCGGTGCCGACGGCCATGTGCGTTTCCCGGCGCTGGACGTTTACACCAGCGAGCGCCAGCCGGTGATGTTCCTGGCAGAGAAAGAGGGCGATGTCTCCTTCCTGCCTGCCGATCGCGATAACGATCGTGGCCTCGACTTCTCGCGTTTTGACATTGATGGCGAAATCACGCCGAACGATCCGCGCACGCTGAGCAGCTATCTGTTCTCCGATCGCGGTGTCTACCGTCCGGGCGATACGTTTAATATCGGCCTGATCACCCGCGCTGCTGACTGGAGTAACGGGCTGGCCGGTGTGCCGGTTCGCGCTGAGATCCATGATCCGCGCGATAAGCTGATGAGCACTGTACCGCTGACGCTCGGTGCCAGTGGTTTTAACGAACTCAGTTACACGACTGATGATAATTCGCCTACCGGCGAATGGAACGTCTATCTGTATCTGATCGGCAAAGACAATGAATCTTCTACGCTGCTGGGCCATACCTCCGTCAATGTGAAAGAGTTCGAGCCGGACCAGCTGAAGGTAAAACTCCAGCTGACGCCTGAGCGCAAGCAGGGCTGGGTGAAACCCTCGGAATTGCAGGCCAATATCGACGTGCAAAATTTGTTTGGCACACCGGCACAAGATCGCCGCGTGACCTCGAAACTGACGCTGCGCCCGATGTATCCGAGCTTTGATCAGTTCCCGGAATATGCCTTCTATGAGAACCGCCAGAACAGCGACGGTTTCGAAACAGAACTGGAAGACCGCACCACCGATGAAAAAGGCGCGGCGAACATTCCGCTGGACCTGAAATCCTATGCTGACGCGACCTACCAGTTGCAGTTGCTGTCCGAGGCGTTTGTGGCCGGTGGCGGGCGTTCGGTTTCCGCCACTGCACGGGTTTTAGTGTCGCCGTATGATTATCTGGTCGGCGTTAAACCGGACGGCGATCTGGGGTACATCAACCGCAGTGCGGTGCGTCATCTCAATGTGATTGCGGTTGATCCGACGCTGAAACAGATCGCGCTGCCTGCGCTGAAAGTTGCACTGATCGAACAGAAATACATTTCGGTGCTGACCAAACAGGATTCCGGCGTTTATAAATATCAGTCCAAAATGAAGGAAGTGCAGTTGTCGGAACAGCCGCTGTCACTCACCGCGCAGGGCAATGACCTGACGCTGGCGACGGACAAACCGGGTGATTTCGTGCTGGTGGTTGAAGACGCACAGGGCAACGTGCTGAACCGCATTGGCTATACCGTCGCCGGTAATGCCAACCTCAGCCGTTCGCTGGACAGAAATGCCGAACTGAAGCTGAAACTGAATCAGGGCGAATATCTGCCGGGCGAGGAAATCGAGGTGTCGGTTAACGCGCCGTATACCGGCAGTGGCCTTATCACCATCGAGAAAGATAAAGTCTACAGCTGGCAGTGGTTCCACACCGATACCACCAGTTCGGTGCAGAAAATCCGCGTCCCTGCGGGCATGGAAGGCAACGGCTATATCAACGTGCAGTTCGTACGCGATGTGAATTCCGACGAAATCTTCATGAGCCCGCTCAGCTACGGCGTAATGCCATTCAAAATCAGTACCAAAGCGCGGCAGAACTACCTCGAAGTTGACGCGCCTGAAGTGATCAAACCGGGCGAAAACCTGGCGATGACCGTGATGACAGACGGCCCGCAGCAGGTTGCGCTGTTTGCCGTCGATGAGGGGATTTTGCAGGTGGCGCGTTATCGCCTGAAAGATCCGCTGGAGTATTTCTTCCGTAAACGCGAGCTTGGCGTGGAAAGCTCGCAAATCCTCGACCTTATCCTGCCGGAGTTCAGCAAGCTGATGCAGCTGGCCGCCGCGCCGGGCGGGGACGCCGGTGAAGGGCTGGATCTGAACGTCAATCCGTTCAAACGTAAACGCGATAAGCCGGTGGCGTACTGGTCTGGCATTACCGAAGTAAATGGCGAGAAGCAGTTCGATTACCAGGTGCCGGATTACTTCAACGGTAAAATCCGCGTGATGGCAATTTCAGTCACGCCGGACAAAATCGGTAAAGCGCAAACGTCCGCAACGGTGCGCGACAACTTCATCATGACGCCGAATGTGCCGTCGATGGTAGCGCCGGGCGATGAGTTTGACGTTAGTGTCGGGGTCAGCAATAACCTCGAAGGTCTGAACGGAAAAAGCATTCCGGTGGCGATCCACCTGACCGTGCTGCCACAACTGGAAGTGGTCGGTAAAGCCGATCAGAACCTGTCGCTGGCCGAAAAACGCGAAGGCGTAATCAACTTCCGTCTGCGCGCCAAAGCCCTGCCGGGCGATGCGCCGCTGGTGTTTGACGCTACGTATGCTGATAAAACCAGCCGCCGTACCATCAGCACGTCGGTGCGACCGGCGATGCCGTTCCGCACGCAGTCGGTGATGGGACGCATGAGCGGAAGCAGCCAGAACGTCGATAACCTGCGTCAGATGTTTGATGCATATTCGGTGCGCAAAGCGGCAGTTTCCAACTCGCCACTGGTGCTGACCAACGGGTTGTCGCAGTATCTGGCGGATTATCCGTACTACTGTTCGGAGCAGATTGTCAGCCGTTCGGTTCCGATGATCCTTGAAGGGCTGCATCCGGAAATGAAAGGCAGTCTGAGTCAGGCTGAAACCAGTAAGAAATTGAAAGACATGCTGGCGATCCTGCGTTCACGTCAGAACGACAGCGGCGCGATAGGTCTGTGGCGTTCGTCGCCGGAAACCGATCCGTTCGTCACGCCTTATGTGGTGCAGTATTTGCTGGAAGCCAAAGCCGCAGGCGTGGCGCTGCCAGCCGGCATGCTGGAAGAGGCCAACGGCGCATTACGTGTATTGGCGGCGAATCAGAATGATGATTTGTACAACTTACGTCTGCGCGCATGGGCGGTGTATCTGCTGACGCGTCAGGGTGAAATCACCACCAGTTCGCTGGCCTCGGTGCAGGACACACTGCAACAGCGTTATCCGGACACCTGGAAAACCGATCTCAGCGCGCTGTATCTGGCGTCGTCTTATCGCATGCTGAAGATGGATGATGAAGCCAATACGCTGTTGCAGCCGACATGGAAGCAACTGAGCAAGGCGTATGACAAAGCCTGGTGGACGCAGAGTTACTTTGACCCACTGGTGCAGGACGCAACGCGGCTGTATCTGATCACCCGTCACTTCCCGGAAAAAGTGTCAGCCATTCCGCCGCAGGTGCTGGAAAACATGGTCAAATCGCTGAAAGAGGAACGTTACACCACCTATTCTTCGGCGATGAGCATTCTGGCGCTGGAGAGCTATTCCTCACAGGTGGCAGCCCAGGTAACGGCACCGGATGCGCTGAAAATCACGCAGATCAGCAAAAGAAATAATGTTGAACCGCAGCTGATTTCCAGCGTTCAGGGGCTGTTTGCGAAAGCGAATTTCACTGCTGATGCGAAAGCATTGCGTGTGGAAAACGGTAACGATGCGCCAGCCTGGTATGTGGTGACGCAGGCCGGTTACGACCTGTCCGCGCCGAAGAAAGCGATTTCGCGCGGTCTGGAAATCACCCGCGATTACACGGATGAAAAAGGCAATGCGGTCACGCAGGTCACGCTGGGGCAGAAGATCAACGTGCATCTGAAAGTCCGTGCCAATTCAGAAGAGGGTCAAAGCAATCTGGCGATTGTTGATTTGCTGCCGGGCGGCTTCGAAGTGGTTCAGCAAACGCCACCGGAACCGGAATCTGACAGCAGCGACGAGAACAGCGACGCGGAAGCGTCAGCTTCCTGGCAGTCACCGCTGGCGGCATCGGGTTCAACGTGGGCGCCGGACTACAGCGATATTCGTGAAGATCGCGTGGTGATTTACGGCAGCGCAAGCACCGATGTACAGGAGTTTGTGTATCAGATCAAAGCCACCAATACCGGCAGCTTTGTGATCCCGCCAGCGTATGGCGAGGCGATGTACGACCGCGAAGTTCAGGCGCTCTCCGTCAGTGATAAAAAACTGGTGGTTGTGCCTGCTGCTGACAACAAATAACAGAGGGTGCCAGGCACTGTCTGAAGACTACGCCCCGCCATTCACGGCGGGGCGTAACCTTTCCCAGGTAGCAAGATGATCACCATTCCCACATTCTTCCGCACAGCAAAACGTCTGCTGCAAAATATTCTGATGGGCGTCTTTTTACTGGCGCTGATCGTGCTTGTCTGCCGTCTGTGGCCGCATCCGCCGCTTTCGCAGGGGCAACCTTTCTCAACCGTCTATTACGATCGCCAGGGCACGCTGATGCGCATCACGCTTGCCAATGATGACCGCTATCGTTTGTGGACGCCGCTCGGACAGGTTTCTCCGCTGGCCATTAACGGTTTGCTGTTGCACGAAGACCGCTGGTTTTACGTTAACCCCGGTTTCAACCCGGTCAGCCTGCTGCGTGGATTCTGGCGCAGTTATGTGGCGGGCGGCAAAATGCAGGGCGGCTCGACCATCACCATGCAACTGGCGCGTATGCACTGGCATCTCAATACCCGCACGCCGTCCGGCAAAATCATGCAGGTTTTACGTGCGGTTCAGCTGGAGCTGAGTTATTCCAAACACGACATCCTCGAAGCCTATCTGAACTACGCGCCCTACGGGCGCAACATTGAGAGCATCGGCGCCGCCAGTCTGATTTATTTCAATAAGGCCCCCAAAGATCTGACATTACCTGAAGCCCTGACGCTGGCTGTTTTACCGCAATCACCGAGTTTTCGTATTGATGCCAATACCGGCGTACTGGGGGCGGCGCTGACGCAGGCACGCAACCGGCTGTTTGAGCGCTGGCAGGCACATTACGTCACAGATTCCAGCCAGATTTCACTGTTCAGATTGCCGCTGGCGCTGCGCCAGCCGGAGCGGATGCCCTACATCGCGCCACATTTTATCGAACAGCTCAGGCTGCAAAACCGGCAACTGATCCAGACCAATACCCGCATCGACACGACGCTGGACGCGGGCCTGCAGCGGCTGGTTGAGCGTCAGGTAAACGCATTTATCACCCGTAACCAAAGTCGCGGTATCCAGAATGCCGCCGTGCTGCTGGTCGATAGCCGCGATATGGGGGTGCGGGCGCTGATGGGATCGGCGGATTACTACAACCGCAGTATTCAGGGGCAGGTGAACGGCACTAACGCCAAACGCTCGCCGGGATCGGCGCTCAAACCCTTTATTTACGCGCTGGGCATGGAGCAGGGCGTGTTGCATCCGATGACTATCCTGAAGGATGTGCCGTCAGCCTTCGGTGCTTATGCGCCGGAGAACTTCGACCGCCGCTTTCTGGGGCCAGTGACGGCCACGGATGCCCTGAACTTCAGCCGCAATATTCCTGCCGTGTATGTTGCGTCGCAGCTTCGCCAGCCGTCGTTTTATCAGTTTCTGCGTCTTTCCGGCGTTGCCAATATGTCCAGCGAAAATCACTATGGCCTGTCGCTGGTGCTGGGCGGCGGGGAAGTGACGATGCAGGAACTGGCAAAGTTGTATGCCCTGCTGGCGAACCGCGGCGTGCTGCAACCGCTGAGGATGCAAAAGAGTGATCCACAAACGGCCACGCCGGTACGGTTACTGAGTGAAGAAGCCAGTTTTATGACGCTGGACATGTTGCGTCAGCACCGCCGCCCTGGCGATACGCTGGCCCAGCAGCCCTCCGCGCTGCCCGTGTACTGGAAAACCGGCACCTCATGGGGATTTCGTGACGCCTGGAGCGTCGGGATTTTCGGTCCTTACGTGCTGGTGGTATGGGAGGGGAATTTCGACAGTAAAGGCAATAATGTGTTTGTCGGCGCAGAGGCCGCAGCGCCGCTGTTCTTCAATATTATCGACAGCATCAATGCCAGCTATCCGGCATTGCAGGAGCCGAAGCGTGCATTCCCTAAACACCTGAAACGGGTGGATATCTGCCTGGCCAGCGGTGATTTACCGACACCCTGGTGCCAGCAAAAGGGCAAAACCTGGTTTATTCCCGGTAAATCACCAATTAAAGTCGATACCGTCTATCGCCCGGTGCGTCTTGATAAACTGACTGGTGATGTGGCGTGTCCGCCCTTTGATGAGGACGAAACCCGTACAGAAGTGTTTGAGTTCTGGCCGTCGGACCTGGCTAACGTGTTTGCGCAAGCCGGTTTACCTAAGCGCAAACCGCCGGTGAGTCACTGCAAAGATAACGGCGTGGACGTCAGTGGTAACCCGCCACGTATTACCTCGCCGCTTAAAAACACGACGTATACCTTGCGGCAATCCCAGCAGGGGCGCGACCGGATTTCGTTCAACGCGGTCACTGACGCGGACAGTAAAACGGTCTACTGGTTTGTCGATGATATCTATCTCGGCAGCTCCGCAAGCAAATCCGCCATTAACTGGCAGCCTATCAATAACGGGCAGTACCGCATCCGCGCCGTAGACGATCGCGGACGCGCGGACAGCCGGTTGGTGAGTATTGAGATTGTGAATTAGTGGTGAAATTCGGGCAGCGCAATGGCTGCCTGAAAATTATCTGATATCGATTTTAAGCGTGGCCGTGGCCTGGAAGGGACCTGTGTCGAGTTCGCCGCCGACCAGGTTTATGGGTATGGCTTTTAGATTAATTGTCCCCAGCCCATTCTGATTCATAGGTAACACCCCCTGTACAAAGGGCATGTAAGTCCCGCCTGCATCTTCTACGACAATTCCAATATCCGCTTTGTTATCAGAGGGGCGGCGACGCGCGATTAAATAATACTGATTCTCTACATCCTGCCCTTCAAGCATCATCTCTAACTTATCATTGGTGGGAATGGAAGGAAGTCCACTTTTCGAACAGTCATATTTAATATTAAAGGTCACAGGACGATAACCATTGGGTGGAGAATCTTTAGTAGTAAACAGGCTGGACTGAACAGTACCAAAATTGACTGAAATGATTTCACCCTGATTGATCTCACAATTTTGCGGTACCGTCAGCGTTCCGCTGAGATAAACAATAGCAACGGGTGATCCTAAAGGAGGCGCGTTTGTGTTGGATGTTGCTGAAGAGGCATAAATCCGGGCTATCTCGATGCGGGGAATGTTCACTACACCAATGAAAGGTCTTGTGATGTATATCGTTACTCTGCCCTGGGAGCCGGTAGTCAGATTATCCTGGGTTTTCTGCTGCGTGCAGATACCGGAGTTTTCTTTATCCCAGTGATGTGTGCCGTCGCTGGCGGCTCTGCTGGTCGGAACGGTGACATTGCCGTTTTTAGGGATAGCAATCTGAGTCATTACGTCAAGATGATCATTTATTTTGAAGTAGTTAGTGGTATGTCCGAGGGGGAGTGAAGTTTGCAGACTGTACATGATTAATACACCATTAACATTTGAGGCGTCTGCAGGCGTGCAATTACAAGTGATTTGATAACTCTGCTGACTGCTGTTCAGCGCATCAGTGATAAGGCTGCCCTTTTCATTGTCATTGCCAGTTAAATCACGCAGAAGAGAACTTTCATAAGTAGCTGCACTGCCATTCGTTGGCTCACAGGTGGCAGTGCCCGCAATAGCCTGCAAAGAGCAAAAACCTGTAAGGCTTGCAAGCAGGGCTGATTTCAAACAGTTCATGTTTTATCCTTAAATGCATGAGGCAGTGATGGATTGCACCGATGATGCCGCAGGTTTTAAATTAATGGTGGCTTTGCATTGTTGATGGATTGCCTCCCCCCATTTCACCTGCAAATCTACGGGCTCGTCAGTTTTTACTCCTGAGAGATACAGTACACCGCCATCATCTACGATATTTTCGAGCGATTGATCCTCACTGACAGCAACAGCACCGAAAGGCACTGCGATACCATTACTGCGGACAAGTTTAATTAACGCACGTGCCCCTATACGTGCGTCGAAATGTGCAACGACCATCGCACCTTTGTTGGGTATAACCAGTTTTGACGTATGGGTGACATCCACGTCATCGGGTAAGGTCGTGGTATCTAACGCGATGCGATTTTCGGTATAGGATGTGAGATAAGGCACCACGGCGTATCCACGCCAGTCGGTACTGAGTCCGGGGAGATTTTGCAATCTTGCTCCCCTGGCGCCATTTGTATCAATCAACGCAAAGGATTCACCCAGTGGTTGAGAGAGCGTTAAACCGTGTGAATGCGCGACGATGCCGCCAGCAATGCCATAGTTGATTTGTTGCGAGTCATTATCGTAATAATAGCCCGCGTTGAATGTGCCAAAGGATGAGCGATAAGCAGTGTTGATATTACTGCTGTCGTTGCCACCATGATCTGCATGGCTCTGCTGAAGGGAATAACTAAGTCGATGGTCGTCAAGTGCGGTTCCACTAAGACCTGCTTGCTGGCGGGTATTCCCTTCTTTGTCGCGTGAAACGCTATATGTGGCCCAGCTTTGCGGCAACCAGCCGCTCAGCGGGATGCGGATATTCAATGCGATTTGCTGATCACTATTCTCGCCGTCCAACTGGCTGTAGCTATAAGAAAGGTTATAGCTGATGCCATACAGATTGTTATTCAATCCCAACGAGACGTTATTCTCTTTACTGGTGTCTCGCCAATAGTCTTGCTGATAAGCCGACACATACACGCTGGCGCCTTCCCAAAGAGCCTGATTAATACTGACTTGATATTTGCTGCGTTTATGCCCTTCTTGCTTTGCATCTTCCTGTGAGCGGTTAGCTTCATCATAATCATAGAATCCACTTGTGGAATAGCGGTAGCTGGCGATTGAAAGATTGGTATCCGTTGCCTCGATATTTTTCGAATACTGGAGGCGATAAGACTGGCCGCTGCTGCTTTGATTATTTTCGCGTGTTGTTTGAGCCTGAGTCAGGTCGACAGAAACGGAGCCCAGCGAAAACAAGTTAAAGCCTATCCCTGCCATACCTGAAAAATAATCGGTAGATAAAAGTGTGCCAGCATAGGAAGTTATCTCATTGGAAATACCGTAAATTACCGTCCCTTGAGCAAAGTTGGGTTGTTTATCATCACTGTCATTTGAGCGATAGCGACCTACAGTGCCGCTGTATTTGAAGCGTCCTGGTCGTTGCATGATCGGTACAGATGAAAAGGGCTGATTAAATTTTCTTTCGGTTCCATCCGCTTCTTTAACGGTGACTTCGAGTTCACCGCTGTATGACGCAGGGTAAAGATCGTTAATTTCAAAAGCGCCCGGTGCGACATAACTTTGATAAATAATATAGCCATCCTGGCGGATGGTGACCTCGGCAGAAGAATTGGCGATCCCGCGTATGGTAGGTGCAAATCCCCGTTGACTGTCAGGCAGCATATTGTCATCTGAAGCCAGCTGAATCCCCGAAAATTGCAGGCTGGCAAACAGATCTCCCGGCGTAGAGCTTTCTCCGATCAGAAACTGAGATTTCAGGCTTTTGATATCACGTTGAACATAGGTAGCAATGGCATCCCAACTTTGCTGGCCTTCATTACTGCTGTACGTGCTGTAATTTCGAAAGCGCCAGGGGCCTAAATTAACTCCGTTTTGCATGTTCAGATACTGACTGGAATCATCGCTGCCATTTTTGTTTTTTCGTTCAGCACCTGAAAAAGTATAGTTAGAAAATAATACGGGAGCGCCGTCGTCCCACCGTTCTGGGTCTACGTAGCCTTTAGCCGTTTGATTAATTGCTGCCTGCGGCATACTGATATCCAGACGCATCCGGTTAAAGTCGAATTTAGCTGTAGCTGCCGAAATATACTGGCCAAGCACATTAAGCGGAGCATCGTGCTGATGGTTGGCTAAAGAGGGAAATGCATCGACCCTTACGTTCAGTGCGCGTAACAGATCGGGGGTAATCTCTGGAGATAACGAACCGTCAGACAACTGGTCATAACGAATCTTTTGCTGCAGCACCTTATCAAGGTTGACGTAGATAGCCGTATCGTAAACGCCGGCAACCTGCGCATTATCACTTTTTGAGAAAATTGAAAGATCCACGTTGTCTGTCGGCTGGCCACTTTGTTCAAGCAAGTGAGGGTCAAAGTAGACCTCTTCCGCCATGGCGGCATAGCTCATTAATGCCGTGAAACAGCTCAGGCAATGCGCGACCATATGACGCTGCATGCGGGGAAGTAAGGCACTCTTTCCCGCTTTTTTTGCATTTGGATGGCTATCCATAGTCAATTTCTCTGAGTTTCCTGGAATCTTACTGATGCAACTAAAGGCAGAGCGGAGCCATTAAAATCAAAGGCTTCTTTTCTCTGGTGCGGTATCCCCGCCATAATCATTTATTGCACTCCATTCAATGATATCGCCGACGTTGTTAGCCGGTAACTTCACGTAAATTTGGCTATTTGGTGCAATCATGTCGGTGTCATTCAGGAAGGCATTACCTACCTTGAGATAACTGAAAACCACATAATAAGGTGTAGGGTTAGTTATCATCAGTTGATCTTTAACGTGCGAGAAAGTGAGCAGTTTATATGCCTCAAAAGCTTTTCCGCTTAATTTTTCTGGTCTGTAAAAAAGCTTTATTCGGGTTTTTATGACAAGTCTTAATTCGTTGTAATCATTTTTAGGCGTAGAGGGAATAGCACGCACATTAATATAAAATATTGATTCTTTATCTTGAGGTAATTCACCTCCAGTATATGTAATACGGAGGTTGCTTTCGTCATTGGCATTCAGACGAAAAAGTGGAGGAGTAACAACAAATGGGCCTCGTGTTTTTCCATCACCATCATCTGTCCAAGACTGGATAAGAAATGGCCTGCTTTCCGATTTATTGCTGAGAGGTAATGATGCCTCTTTTTTATTGGCTTCATAAATCACTCGTGTGCGCCCTACAAGAATTCCTCCGCCATAACTCAGTTGAATGGAAAGGAGAAACAGAGAGGAAAGCATAAGGAGTATTTTGATTGGATTGTACATGTATTTATAACATCCATTTATGAATAGACTTATTTAATCCTTTGTAATAAATAAATCGTGCAGGCTTAATTTTGCCTGCACGATTCAAATGGGCTTAACGATAATCAAGAGTCACATTGACATTTGCATCTGCGCGGCCAGCAGTAATGTCGTTGGGTGCTTTATAGGATTTGTAGTTTGCCAGGAGGTTAACATCCATTATTGCTGTGTTGATGTCATAGGTCATCGTTGGCAATGTATTCAGTAACATAACATTTTTAGTTTTAGCATCTAAAATCTGGACGCCTACGCCATCAGACATAGTATCACCAAAACTATTTTGCAATAAAAGAAGGTTAGGGTGAGTGGCATCAACAACATCGCCCTCCAGCCATATACGGAAGTGAGGAATAGGATCACCAACTTTTTGTGCTACAGGGCAATTCGCTAGCGGCAATGTGAACGGAATATTAGGTGAAGTATCACCAATGGCACGGAACTGAGCTGCGGAATATGTACCTAGCTCAATGTCTAAGTCATTACCATTGTTAATCACACAAGCAGTTTTAATGATTTCACCCGTGAAGTTAATTCTTCCGTCAATCGCGTAGCTGTTTCCAGCTAACGCCAGAAGTAATCCGCTAACAATAGCTTTGTATTTCATTTTCATTTTCAGCATCCATTCATAAATAAAATATTGAAGGTGAGGGCTACAGGCTCCATCAATTCATACACAAAACTTATTAATGAAAGTCCTGCAGGAATCGGATTCTATCAAGTGTTTTATGTATTGAATAGTAGGTGCAGAGTTGTCTATTTAGCCTTGGGATGTTTTTTACTCTAATATATAAATCTGAATAATTGTTTATATTTAGATGATTCATTTTAATGATTTGTTGATGATTAACTGGTCTGTGATGAAAAGAAAAAGATATTATTAAAATTTTATTATTAATTTTATCTATAAAAGGACTCATTAAGATTTCTGTTTAATTTCATCTCAAATTAATTTAAGAGTGATTTTTTTACCGACAATGAGCCATTTTTTACTCTTCACCCGCAAGGATGCCGTCTGGGAATCGGTCAGACAGGTCAGATAAAGTACAGCAGAAGTCGGGAACGGGTTTTGGAGGGCGGGACAAACCGTAACAAAGCAGGCGTTGGTAGCGGAAGATTCCTCTGATATTGTTGATAAATTAGGAAATCCGTATTCATTGTTACAATTTCGGCTAGAATATATACCATTAAACACTGTCTGTTTTGGCTGATTTTTCTAACAATACACGCTTCAGGCATTCACGCCTTTGGGAGAGTTACATGCAAGAAAATCACAAGATTCTGGTGGTCGATGACGACATGCGTCTGCGCGCACTTTTGGAGCGTTATCTGACTGAACAGGGCTTCCAGGTGCGTAGCGTTGCCAATGCTGAACAAATGGACCGCCTGCTGACCCGTGAGTCCTTCCACCTGATGGTGCTGGATTTGATGTTGCCGGGCGAAGACGGTTTGTCTATCTGCCGCCGCCTGCGCAGCCAGAGTAATCCGATGCCTATTATTATGGTCACCGCGAAAGGCGAAGAAGTTGACCGTATCGTGGGGCTGGAAATTGGTGCCGACGACTACATTCCTAAGCCGTTTAACCCGCGTGAACTGCTGGCCCGTATTCGTGCCGTATTGCGCCGTCAGGCCAATGAACTGCCGGGTGCCCCTTCTCAGGAAGAAGCGGTGATCTCCTTCGGTAAATTCAAACTGAATCTCGGCACCCGCGAAATGTTCCGTGAAGATGAGCCTATGCCGCTTACCAGCGGTGAATTTGCCGTGCTGAAAGCACTGGTGAGCCATCCGCGTGAACCGCTGTCCCGCGACAAGCTGATGAATCTTGCGCGTGGTCGTGAATACAGTGCAATGGAGCGTTCTATCGACGTGCAGATTTCGCGTCTGCGTCGCATGGTAGAAGAAGATCCGGCGCATCCACGTTATATCCAGACCGTCTGGGGTCTGGGCTATGTCTTCGTGCCGGACGGCAGTAAGGCATGAGACGAATACGCTTTTCACCGCGTAGCTCGTTTGCCCGAACACTGTTACTCATCGTCACCTTGCTGTTCGTCAGCCTGGTGACGACTTATCTGGTGGTCTTGAACTTCGCCATCTTACCGAGCCTGCAACAGTTCAATAAGGTTTTGGCGTACGAAGTGCGTATGCTGATGACCGATCGGTTGCAACTGGAAGATGGCACGTTGCTGGCCGTACCACCGGCGTTTCGTCGCGAGATTTATCGTGAACTGGGCATCTCTCTTTATACCAACTCTGCGGCAGAGGAGAGTGGCCTGCGCTGGGCGCAACATTACGAATTCCTCAGTCAGCAGATGGCCCAGCAACTCGGCGGCCCGACTGATGTGCGTGTTGAAGTGAACCAAAACACGCCGGTCGTGTGGCTGAAAACCTGGCTGTCGCCGGATATCTGGGTGCGCGTACCTCTGACTGAAATTCATCAGGGTGATTTTTCCCCGCTGTTCCGTTATACGCTTGCCATTATGTTACTGGCGATAGGCGGCGCATGGCTGTTTATCCGCATTCAGAACCGACCCCTGGTGGAACTTGAACATGCCGCGTTGCAGGTGGGTAAAGGGATCATTCCTCCGCCGCTGCGCGAGTACGGTGCTTCAGAAGTCCGTTCGGTTACCCGTGCCTTTAACCAGATGGCTGCCGGTGTGAAACTGCTGGCCGATGACCGCACATTATTAATGGCGGGCGTCAGCCATGATTTACGCACGCCGCTCACCCGCATTCGTTTAGCGACGGAAATGATGAGTGACGGCGATGGTTATCTCGCGGAGTCGATCAATAAAGACATCGAAGAGTGCAATGCCATCATCGAGCAGTTCATTGATTATCTGCGCACCGGGCAGGAAATGCCGACGGAAATCACCGATCTCAATGGTATTTTGGGTGAAGTGATCGCCACAGAAAGCGGCTATGAGCGTGAAATCGATTCCGGTCTGGCTGAAGGTGAATTGCTGGTGAATGCGCATCCGCTGTCGATCAAGCGCGCAGTGGTGAATATGGTGGTTAACGCCGCCCGCTACGGTGATGGCTGGATTAAAGTCAGCAGCGGTCGTGAGTTGCAGCGCGCCTGGTTCCAGGTTGAGGATGACGGTCCGGGCATTGCGCCTGATCAGCTCAAGCATCTGTTCCAGCCGTTTGTGCGGGGGGAAAGCGCACGCACCACCAGCGGAACCGGGCTCGGGCTGGCCATCGTTCAGCGTATTATTGATGCGCATTCGGGGACGCTGGATATCGGGAAAAGTGAGCGTGGCGGGTTACGCATTCGCGCCTATTTGCCGTTACCGGTTGAGATGCTGAAAGCGGTGGCGGTTCAGCAGAAGCCCGTCTGATTAAACGGGGGCCTTAATAATCCCCCGCTTTAATGGCATCAGGGCTGTAAAAAGCAGACTGAGAACATCCCGGTTTCTTCATATCGGCGATCACTTGTCGCGCTGCGGCAACCCGCGGTTTTATCAGCTCTTCCTGCTCATCACATAATACTCTGCCGCTTCTTCCCGCCATCTCGGTGTCTCTGCTGCGTCCCACGGATTCACGAGTTGCACGCCTGCCAGTGCAAAGCCTTCAGGATGATCCGTTGCCAGAGTCGCCTGATGATTGAGGCAAACGGCGGCGAGCTGGATGTCAGGCTCCGGCATATCCCTGTTGGCCGCTTTTAATAAGGCTGAAACTCGCGGGTAATACAGTGCGCTGGCCGCATCGAATGACAGCAGGCGACCGGCGAAATCCTGATTCAGCATTTCCAGCAAAGCCTCAGAAAGTGCGGCTTTCGGCTGGTTCTCTGGCAAATTCTCAACCCAAGAGAAAAGTGCGGCGACGCTCAGGCTGGTCAGGTACAGCTGCGTAGTGTCCTGCGCATCCAGCCATTGCAGTACGTTCTTTTGCGGCCGGGGGTTGATCATCTCCAGGATGACGGCGGTATTGAGAATAATCATTTTGATGGCAGTTCGAGGGGCCCGATGCTCAGCGTAGAAAAGCGCTGGCGGAGCTGGCTGCCCAAACCGAAGTCAGGTTGGGCGGGCGTTAAAGCCTGCTTCAGAATTAAACGCACTTCCTCTTCCATCGAGTGGCCTTTTCTGGCTGCCGCGATACGCAACAGTTCCTTCACGTCGTCATCCAGATTACGAACGGTAATGGTCGCCATGTGATGCTCCTCTGACAGCTTTGCTGTCATTCTGAAATGCCGCCGGGCCGGTTGCAATAAAAAAGGCGCGGAAGCCCGCGCCTTAAAGGTGAATATCGACAGATTAAAGCGTCGGCCCGGCGCTGACCAATGCGGCACCCGCAGGCGTATCGGTATATTTGTCGAAGTTATCAATAAATAACCGGGCCAGATGCTCAGCTTTTTCCTGCCATTGTTCACGGCTGGCGTAGGTGTTGCGCGGATCCAGAATGTGCGTATCGACACCCGGCAGTTCAACCGGCACGGCCAGATTAAACAGCGGCAGCGTAAACGTTTCTGCGTCGTCAATTGTGCCATTGAGGATGGCGTCGATAATGGCGCGGGTGTTTTTCAGCGAAATACGCTTACCGGTGCCGTTCCAGCCGGTATTGACCAGATAGGCCTGAGCGCCAACCGCTTCCATGCGCCTGACCAGCACTTCGGAGTATTGCGTCGGGTGCAGCATCAGAAAGGCGGCACCAAAGCAGGCGGAGAAGGTCGGTGTCGGCTCATTGACGCCGCGCTCCGTACCCGCCAGTTTGGCGGTGAAACCAGACAGGAAATGGTATTGCGTCTGCGAAGCCGTGAGTCGGGATACCGGAGGCAAAACGCCAAAGGCATCGGCGGTCAGGAAAATCACTTTGCTGGCGTGACCTGCTTTGGACACCGGCTGCACGATATTCTGGATGTGATAAATCGGGTATGAAACGCGGGTATTTTCAGTTTTGCTGTTGTCATCGAAGTCGATCTTACCGTCTTCGCTGACCACGACATTTTCCAGTAACGCATCGCGTTTTATCGCACCAAAAATTTCCGGCTCCGCCTCCTTGCTGAGTTTGATGGTTTTTGCGTAACAACCTCCCTCGAAGTTAAACACGCCGTCATCGTCCCAGCCGTGTTCATCGTCACCAATTAACTGACGTTTCGGGTCGGTGGACAATGTGGTTTTTCCTGTGCCTGAAAGGCCAAAGAAGACCGCCACATCACCTTTTTCACCGACGTTGGCGGAACAGTGCATTGACGCTATGCCCTGCAACGGCAACAGGTAATTCATCACCGCGAACATGCCTTTCTTCATCTCGCCGCCGTACCATGAGCCGCCGATCAGCTGAATGCGCTCGGTGAGATTAAACGCGATGAAGTTTTCAGAATTCAGGCCCTGTTTCTGCCAGTCCGGGTTGGTACATTTCGCGCCGTTCATGACAATAAAGTCAGGCTCGAAGTTCTCCAGCTCAGCCACCTGCGGGCGAATAAACATGTTTTTGACGAAGTGAGCCTGCCAGGCGACTTCAGTAATAAAGCGCACCTTCAGGCGGGAATCGGCGTTTGCACCGCAAAAGGCATCGATGATGAATAAACGCTTTCCAGACAATTGCTTGCTGACTAAAGCTTTCAGCGAAGACCAGACTTCAGGCGACAAAGGTTTATTGTCATTTTTGCCTTTGCCCTGATCTGCCCACCACAAGGTATCGCGCGTGGTGTCGTCGCGGACAATGTATTTATCCTTTGGGGAACGGCCGGTGAAAATGCCGGTATCGACGTTCACTGCACCCAGTTCTGTCACCTGTCCGCGCTCAAAGCCTTCGAGGCCCGGTGCGGTTTCCTCATTGAAAAGAGTCTCGTAATCAGGGTTATAGACGATTTGACTGCTTTGATGGATCCCGTAGCGGGCGAGTGTTTCGGCGTTGATCCCGAGAGTGGTTGGCATTTCCCTGCTCCTTACCTGAACGTAGAACCCCTAAAGAGTCAGCGTCTTTAGGGATAAACCAGCGGTAATTGTAGGTATTTATGGCGGTCAAACAGCGATAGCTCTCAAAGAATAACCGGAGATGTGAATTTTCTTCTGGAAATGTGATGGAAAACTAACAAATTGTGCAATGAAGTTATGAGGAAGCAATAAAAAAGGGACTTTCAACAGAAAGTCCCTTTAGTTTAATGAGTTAACAGTTAATGAACGTTATCATTTCCCGAAATAACATTGCCGCTCGCCTTCAGCGTCGCCATGTCCATGGCGTCAAATTCATAATCTGAACCGCAATAATCACAGTGCATCTCGATTTTGCCGTCTTCTTCCAGCATTTCGAGGATCTCTTCATCTGGCAGCGTCATCAGCGCACCGGCGCAGCGTTCACGCGAACAGGTACAGCGGAAACATACGTCCTGCGGTTCATACAGAGTGACTTCTTCCTGATGATACAGACGATAAAGCACTTCGTTAGCCGGCAAATTCAGCAATTCTTCAGCTTTGATGGTGGTCGTCAGCTGTGACAGATGGCTGAACTCTTCCGCGTCCGTCTCTTCAGCGGGCAGAACCTGCAACAACATGCCGCCAGCCGCGGGCTGGCCTTCGACTTCGCCCGTACGGATGAAAATACGTGTCGGCAACTGTTCAGACTGCATGAAATAGTTTTCCAGACACTCAGCCAGATTTTCACCTTCCAGCCCGACAACGCCCTGGTAACGTTCGCCCACGTTTGGAGAAATGGTGATCACCATGTAGCCGTTACCAATCATCTCTTTCAGGGAACTGCCTTCGGCGATGTCACCCTGTAAACGCGCAATGCCGCGCAATTCCTGTCGGTTATTGCCGTTGATCACCGCCAGTTTCAGCGGGCCATCGCCCTGCAGTTGTACGGTGATATCGCCATCAAATTTCAGAGTGGCCGTCAGCAGGCTGGTGGCGACCAACATTTCGCCCAGTAAATTACGGACTTCCGCCGGGTAGTCGTGACCCGCTACGATGTGCCGGAACGTCTCATGGAGTGAAACCAGTTCGCCGCGCACAGCGTGATGGTTGAACAGGTAACGGTGTAACTGGTCGTGATTTGACATAACGTTCTCTCTGTTTGGCGGTGTTTTATTCCGCATCGCCATATTTGAATTTGATCAGGTTGCGGCGTTCCTTTTTGTCCGGACGTCGGTCCGGATGGGGCATCGCATTCATCTTCCGCGCCTGAGAAATTTTCTCCCGGCTGGCAATGCTGGCCTCGGTTTCCTGATAAAGCGTTTGCGCTTCTTCCGCACTGCGACGCTGAGTGGTCAGCCCCAGCACAATGATCGTTTTTGCATCGTTTCCCTGACGCAGGGTGATTTCGGCATTCAGTTCCATCAGCTTGCTGGGTTTCCCGCGCTGGCCGTTGTAATGCACCTTGCCGCCGTCAATCATCTCGCGTGCCAGTGCCCGGGTCTTATAAAAACGAGCCGCCCACAGCCATTTATCGAGACGTACTGCGTTGTCGTCCTCTTCCTTTTTACCTTTCATCTCTCCCCCTGAAACGTACCGGAACTACTGAGCCGGGCCTGTTACGGGGTGAATCGAAGGCAACAGGTCGCGGTAGTCATTGATGGAAGGGTGTCCCTGGAATGACTTATTTGCCCCGCTCGAATCCGGATTTTCTATACCCAGACAATAGCGGATACCAAAGGTTTTTGCCGCATTCAGGATCGGTTCCCCGTCATCGACAAACAGGGTTCTGCCGGGGTTAAAACCGGTCTGCTGCTGCACGGCAGCCCACAAACGTTGATCTTCCTTTGGATAACCAAATGTGTGGGTGGAAAGTAATAAATCAAGGTGCTGATCCAAACCGGTGTGTTCAATTTTAACTGACAGACTGTGGGGATGCGCGTTAGTCAGCAAAATAGTTTCGCGACCGCTCGCCCGCAGATGACGCAAGAACGGCACCGTATCTTCGCGTAAGCGCGCATTTTTGCCGATGTTTGTGGTCATCTGATAGATGTCCAGATCTAGCCTCTCGCTCCAGTAATCAAAGCAATACCAGTTCATGGTGTGCTGAACGGCCAGGTATTCGTCATGAATGATCTGGCGGGCATTTTCCAGCGGGATTGCACGTTGCAGGCTGAGTGCTGCCGGCACGTCCTGTAACCAGAACTGACTGTCGAAAGCCAGATCCAGCAGCGTGCCGTCCATATCCAGTAAAACGGTATCGATATTGTTCCAGTCGAGATCAAGAGGCATGAAAACTCCATGTCCTGCGTGCCGGAGCATGGCAGGAGAGGTTAAACGCAAGCAGGGAAGGGCCAGAATACCATATTCTCTCAGGGCGGCGCAGAGCCGCCCTGGGATTCAGTTCAGCGTATGCGTGGGGGCAGGCATCAATGTCGGGTGAAAGCTGGCGTTGTAATACTGTTCAATATCGTCGATGCGACGCTTGTCTTTGATGAAGCGACGGATAAACAGCACCGTATTCACCAGCAGGACGCCAAGCAGCAAGAACAGCAGCACACTGGTGCCAAGATAGCGCCACAGCGTCGAGATATCGGGCTCACTGTGCAATGAAATGTGACGCGTGCCGTTGGCATCAATGCTGATGCTGGTGATCACACCCTGCGCACTGAACGGTGTGTGCAGCAACATCGCGGAAAGGGTTTGCAGCTGTTTCCACTGATCCTGTGGCGGATTACCGAATAACCCGACCGGCGGCACCGGCTGTTCGACCAGCTGACGGCCTTCGTCATTGCTGATCAGGAATCCGCCCGGAGGTGGGCTGTTCAGGCTGTCAGCGGCGCGGCGGGTTTCCTGCAGGAAGAAAGAAGACGTGGCGTTGTTGACCAGTTCACTCAATGATTGCGCGCTGACTGGCCGCAGCAGAACGTTGATTCCCTGCAATGTTCCCGCTTTTGCACGCTTCACCAGCATGCTCCAGTTATTTGAATTGCCCAGATTCACCAGCGCATTTTTCAGGCGCACACACTCGTTTGATTTGTTTCCGCACAGCGCATCGGTTTTCAGCACGATATCGGCGAAATCATCGAGCAGGATCATGCCGGATTTTTCAATCGCGGTCGCCAGTTGCGGGTTGATGTTCTGCTCCAGATTTTCACCCGGATGCATCTGATTGTTGACCGTCGTTTGCAGTGCGGTGGCGGCATCAATAATTTCTGACTGCGGAACCGGCAGCGGCGCGGCGTTGTTCCAGTAAATACCGGAACAGTCGAATGGCATGAAACCCGATGCGCTGCGGCTGCCCGATGGCGCCACATAGCACATCCCCGTGCCCTGAACTTTCAGCGTGTCGCCGACGCGCAGCGCCGTTTTTTCCAGATCCTGCACGCTGTTGACCTGCGCACTTTGCGCACCCTGTAGCCACGCCATGCTGAGTTTAAGCGGCAGTCCGAGCGGTACGTACACCAGCAGCATGAGCAGCAGCAGGAAAGCGCTGGTCGCCAGCACCAGGTTCTTTCCCCACAGTTGCAACGGGAATTTTTTCACTTCGTCGTGCAAAGACAAATAGCTGCCCTGACGAACCACGTGGCTGTTCATGTACAGCTCGATATCTGTCGGCTGGCCCAGGTCACGGCCAATAAACGGCTGCCAGTGCGGCGGATAAATCAGATCAACCGTACCGAGTGAAATATTGCTGATATCACCCTGTTTGGATTCACCAAAAAGACCCCAGCGTTTAGGTAATCCCCGCAGGCAATGGATTTCCTTGCGGTTTTTACCTAAACGTTCGGAGACGACGCGCCAGCTCACCCAGGCAGTAAGCACCGCCGCCAGCGTCAGTAACCACGGCAGGAACACCACCGGGCTGAGCAGGGTGATAAACAGCAGCAATAAAACGCCGGAGATGGCCAGCGCTTCTTTCACGCCGCTGGAGCGGGTAAGTGCGTGTTCTTCACGGGTTTCACGGCGCACTTTTACCAGTTCGATATGTTCACTTTCTTCATGGCGGATCGAGGCATTTTGCGGCTGCGAAGGCAGCACGGTAGAAACCGGCGTCGGGCCTTCATAGACGTGATCGACCAGCGAATGCCCGTTAAGGGAGATGACCAGCGGCATAGACTGCGTTTTGATCAGCTCAACCTGATTTTCCTGGGCAATGTATTGCTCCCAGAAAGGCGGCAGGTGAATTTCGGTGGTATCAAGGAAGTAGCGTCCGCTGTTGGTCTCTTCGCTGGCGACCCCGTAACGGGTAATCGCGCGCTTGAGGCTGTAGACGTTTTCGCTTTTGGTGGTCAGGATGAGTTTATCGCGCAGGATAATCAGGTTATTACGGTGGGTAATCGGTGTTTGTCCCAGGCCTTCGCTTTGTCGCAGATACCGTTCAACGGCGTCGCGCTCTTGTTGCGAAAGTTTTCGCTGGCTGGGGGTGGGGAAATGTACCACGGACTCGTCGCGTTGGCGGCGTCGCAAGGCAAACCAAAAGAAACTCCCAGTGGCAATGATTGCGATACACAACAACACCAGTGTCACGACTACTGTGCTCATCCTATCCCCGTTCTGACGTGGGTGACTTACGTCAACTCTGTGAAAGTATTATACATAATTTAAAAACACATAAACCCAATACACATTTTTACGCGCGGCCTGATATCGGACAGAATTTTCATTATTTGACTGATTTTTATGCGCAAATTTTTTTCAAAACATACCACGCTAAAGGATATCCGCAATTGTACTTTAATGGGTATCGGTATAATCCTATTTTGAATCGTGCGTGTTTTTGTTAAAGCAGAATTGTGACGCGAACATAACAACGGGTCTTTTTTGCACGATATCAGGAGTGAAATCCGAGCTTCGGCGGTGAATATACCCGTCCGCGCGGAACTTATGCGCGGTAAAGATTGCGATTCAGGCTTGCATTAACGCACAATGTTTTCTGATAGTAATATTCAGAAACCCATATGAACCCATTACGACACCCGCAGTCAGGTGAATAATAAGTTGGGGATGAAATGACACAACACCTGCAAAAACCGAAAATCCTGAAGGTGGAAACCGTAGCCCGTTCGCGTTTATTCACCATCGAATCTGTTGATCTGGCGTTCAGCAATGGCGCCGAACGTGTCTATGAACGCATGCGTCCTTCCGATCGCGAAGCGGTGATGATCGTGCCGATCATTGATGACGATCTGCTGCTGATCCATGAATATGCCGTCGGTATCGAAAGCTACGAGCTGGGTTTTCCGAAAGGGCTTATCGATGCAGGAGAAAGTGTGCTGGAAGCGGCGAACCGTGAACTGATGGAAGAAGTCGGTTACGGTGCCGGTCATTTTGACGTACTGGCAAAACTGACGATGGCGCCGTCCTATTTCTCCAGCCGTATGAACATTGTGATTGCGAAAGCACTGTATCCGAAAAGTCTCGAAGGTGATGAGCCGGAGCCTTTACCGCAGACCCGCTGGCCGATTTCGCGGATGATGGAACTGCTGCAACAGCCTGATTTTTGCGAAGCCCGCAACGTCAGCGCGTTATTCCTGGCGCATGATTTCCTGACCCGCAACGCCCGCTGACTCAATGGGCTTTGCGGCGTTTGAGCCTAAAAAACGCCAATAAAAAAGCCGGTCATGCATTATGCAGACCGGCTTTTTTGCTTTACAGCTCAGGCATCAGAACAGTTCGTGTTCCTGACCGTTATCCATGATGGTCGTCCCGACTTCATGCACCGCATGTTCCGTCGGCTGCGTTCCGTCAATGAAGTATTCCGGACGGCTGCCACCGCCGCCGTCAGACAACTTACCGGTGCTCTTATCGATAGTCACCGTCACAATGCCCGGAGGCGGCGTTTGTTTCTCTTCAGGTACGCCTTCCAGCACCGCTTTCATGTAATCATCCCATGCCGGTTGCGCACTCTTCGCACCGCCTTCAGCGCCGGAGATTTGATCCGGGATCACACCCGAAGCGGTCGAACGCCCCAGATCGCGTCGGTGATCGTCAAAACCAATCCAGACTGAAGTCACTACATTTGGACCATAGCCGGAGAACCAGGCATCTTTCGAGCTGTTGGTTGTCCCGGTTTTACCGCCAATGTCGTGACGTTTCAGGTCACGTCCTGCGCGCCAGCCTGTGCCCATCCAGCCAGGTTCGCCGAAGATGTTGGAGTTCAGCGCATCACTGATGAGGAATGACAGCGGCGTACTGATCACATGTGGCGCGTACTGTTGCTGTGCATCGACCTGCGGAGAGTTAGCCGGCACCTGTTCAAGCTGCGGCGTCGGCACCGCGTTATTGCTGTTATTCACTGAAGTGGCAACGTTTTCCACGTTGTCATCAGATAGCACCGCCGATTTCTGTGTATCACCATAAATCACCGGAATATTACAGGTGCGGCAGGCGATTTTCGGTTTAGCTTCAAACAGAACTTCGCCGGACTCCGACAAGATTTTGGTGATGAAATACGGATCCACCAGATAACCGCCGTTGGTTAGCGTCGCGTAACCGCGCACCACCTGTAATGGCGTGAACGAAGCAGAACCGAGCGCCAGTGATTCAGAATGCACAATGTTAGCGGCCGGGAAGCCGAAACGCTGCAGATATTCTGCTGCGTAATCTACGCCCATCGCACGCATCGCACGCACCATCACCACGTTCTTAGACTCTCCCAGCCCCTGACGCAGGCGGATAGGGCCAACGTAGGTTGGCGGGGAGTTCTTCGGACGCCAGTCCTGGCCTGCGCCCGCATCCCAGCGGGTGATCGGCATGTCATTGAGGATAGTGGCGAGCGTCAGCCCCTTATCCATCGCAGCGGTGTACAGGAACGGTTTAATGTTCGAACCCAACTGACGGACAGCCTGATTTGCGCGGTTAAATTTGCTCTGGTTGAAATCAAATCCACCCACCAGCGCTTCAATCGCGCCGTCGTTTTGATTCAGGGAAACGATGGCGGAGTTGACATCAGGAACCTGTGCCAGCCACCAGACATCACCCACTTTACGCACCCACACCTGCTGGCCCGGCTGAACCACGTCGGACACTTTTTTCGGCGTCGGGCCCTGAGCATTGTCATTACGGTAAGGTCGCGCCCAACGCATGGTGCTAAACGGCAGGCTGATCACCGCACGGTTAGACATGGTTGCCGTGGCCTGTGCATCGTCGATTGACGTGATGACCGCCGGGAACAATGGCCCGTAGACCGGCAGCGTTTTCAGCGACTGAACGATTTTGTCTTCATCCCACGCAGGTTCACCGACTTTCCACATCTGATTCGACGGGCCGCGGTAGCCATGGCGCATATCGTAATTCAGTACGTTAGTACGCAGGGCTTCCTGCGCTGCCAGCTGCGTTTTCTTGGTGATGGTGGTGTAGACCTCATAGCCATCGTTATAAGCGTTGTCGCCATAACGTTTCACCATCTCCTGGCGCACCATTTCGGTCAGGTACGGCGCAGAAAACTCAATGTGTGGGGCGTGATAGTTCGCCACAACCGGTTCTGCACGTGCCTGATCGTACTGCTCCTGCGTGATGTATTTTTCATCCAGCATACGGGCCAGTACGGTATTGCGACGTGCAACAGAACGGTCGTGTGAATAGAGCGGGTTAAAGGTTGACGGCGCTTTTGGCAGACCGGCAATCACGGCCATTTCGCTGAGTGTCAGCTGGCTCACGTCTTTCCCGAAATACACCTGCGCAGCAGCGCCCACGCCATAGGCGCGGTAACCGAGATAAATCTTGTTTAGGTACAGCTCGAGGATTTCATCTTTAGTCATCAGCTGTTCAATGCGGATGGCTAAAAATACTTCCTTGATTTTACGGGTCAGCGTGCGTTCTGGGCTCAGGAAGAAGTTACGGGCCAGCTGCTGAGTAATGGTACTCGCGCCCTGTGAGGCGTGACCGGACATCAGCGCGACAGACGCCGCACGGAAAATACCGATCGGATCCACACCGTGATGCTCGTAAAAACGGCTGTCTTCTGTGGCGATAAACGCATGCACCATTTCCGGAGGGATCTGGCCCAGTTTCAGCGGGATACGGCGCTTCTCACCGTATTGGGCGATCAGATCGCCTTCGGCACTGAAGACCTGCATGGGTGTTTGCAAGCGCACGTCTTTGAGCGTGGCAACATCGGGTAGCTGAGGCTCGATAAATTTATACAAACCGAAGATCGAGGCTGCTCCCAGCAAAATGCAACACACTGCAAGAATCAATAAATACTTTACGAACTTCACCTGAGATTTCCCATTTAGTGTCAATTGGGCAGTTTATAAACAACCGCGCGGTAGTATAAAGGCAAGCCTGCAACATGGATACGTACTTTTATTTACTTGACGATATGGAGATTGGGCGAAAATGCGACTACAAGCATGGCAGGTAGGTCTGGATATTCAAGCCGGTTTTGCCCGTGCGATCGCCGTACAAAGGCGGCGTCATGGCTGGCAATTACGTCATTGGTGGCAGCATCCGCTGCCCGATTTCACGTTGCGGGAGGGCATATTACATGAGACTGCGCCACTGATCGCCATTTTATCAATTTGGCGCAAAACCTTACCCTCGACGCTGTCACTCAGAATCAGCCTCCCGGCACAGCGGATCATGCAGCAGCGTATGGCCGCGCCTGATGTGCGTATGCCTGAGCCTGCCCGCAGCGCCTTTATTTTCGCCCATGCGGCGAAACAGTTCCCCCTCAGCATCGAACATCTGGTGATGGACTATCGCGCAGACCCGTGCGGCGATAATCAGATGGTGGTCACCGCTGCCAGGCAGCAGGAAATCGAACAGTGGATGCGCTGTCTGGCGCAGGCGCAGCTTTTCCCGCAGGTGATCGAACTTGCCCCCTGTGCTCTTCAGGTTGCCGCCCATGCCGCCGGGCTTCCCGGTGACGCTTTGCTGATTCATCCTCTCGACGATGCCATTCTCTGGGCTTCGCCGCACGGTTTGCCGTTCCAGTTTGGATTATTCGATAACACTGACGCGCAGGCCGACACTTCCCTGGCAGAGCGGGTTCGTACGCAGTATCGCGCGGCGACGTTGTGTGAAGCCGGAGGCTATTACAGCGGCGAAAATCCACCGCCGTCACTGCAAAGCTGGTCGCCGCTGAGCGCTATCGGTCAGTTATCTGCACCGCTACCGGTCAGCCCCGGCGCTTTTGCTCCCGCCGTCGGGCTGGCACTGCGACATATGGATTGCTGATGCTACAGGTCAATTTATTGCCCTGGCGCAGGGTGCAGGGCCGGAAACGGCTGCGTTTCTGGCTGAACGTGACGATGTTGTTTCCGGGATTGCTGCTGGCGGGTTCTTGGATCTGTGCTGCTTTTCAGGCACAGCATCAGACACTGTTACTGCAGCATGTCGCTGCGCTGAAACTCGCTTCGCAGGCGCTGTCTCTCCAGCAACGGCGTGTGGATGCGGCATCAGCAAAGGTAAAAGAGCAGATGGCTCAGCGCCTGATAAGCCAGCAGAAGGCGCAGCGAAGCAGGGACTATCTGCAACTGCTGACGTTGCTGGCTGAAAATATGCCCGAGGATCTCCGGCTGAGTGAACTGACTGAGCATCAGAACCACCTGACGCTCAAGGGTGAAGGGCGATTTTATCACGATATTTTGGCTTTTGGTGAAACGCTCGCCGCCAGCGAATTACTCGGTGACGTCAGCCTTGCAGATGTACGTCAGCAATCCGGTCTGGCGCTGAGTTTTACCCTGAAGATGCAACTGCGTCAGCCGCCTGACGTTTTATCAGCGGATAAACAGGAGGCGCGGCCATGACGTTCTCCTTCGCCGCGCGGCTTGAACCTCTCATGCAAAGACCGGGCTGGCAGCTGGCATCAATGCTGACGTGTGCAATGTTATGCATGGCGATGATCCTATATCAGTGCGTGTTGAGTGGCATGTGGCAGCAACAGAATGATCTGGAGAAGCAGATCAAGGATATACAGCGGGTTGTGGCTCATGCCCAGGTGATATTGCTTCAGGCATCACCGCTGTCGCGCCTGGAGCAGACTCTGAAAGAAAACGTGCGGGCAGAAAATGACATTTTGCCTCTGGAGCAGCAATTCTCACAGCCACTGAAAACCTCACAAGCCACGCTGGTTCAGTGGTTGCCCGCGCCCGGCCCGCAAGGTGAACTTCATCTGAACGCGTCGTTTAGCGCGCTGATGCATTTTCTTCAGACATTGCTGCAAAAACCTTCGCATCCGGCGTTCAGTGAACTGAATCTGCGGGCGGGTGAAGACGGTCTTGCGGCCTCACTTTTATTGACGCAAACCGCCGAGGCTGCGGAAATTCCCGATGCGGCTGCCACGAGCCTTCCCGTGCGTGATCCCTTTGCTTCCACGCCAGCCCGGCCTTGTGCGGACGAAGCGCTATCTTCGGCATGGCGTTTAGGCGGGATAGTGCAGGCGGAAGGGCAGCAGTCCGGCTGGTTACTCTCGCCGGATGAAGGCTGGATAAAGGTAGAAGCAGGCGCGCAGATCGGTATGCCGCAATGGACGGTAGAAGCGCTCAGTGCGTCAAAGATCGAACTCAGCATCAGCGATATTCGCTGCGGCGAGCAGCGCCAGACCCTTCGGTTTGGTCAACCTATTGTCACTCCACGGAAAGGAAAATGATGAAACAGATTAACTATGCCGCCTGGTGGCTGCCGTTATGTTTGTGTTTTAGCGCGGCGAAGGCCGCTCAGTTGTCGCCGGTGTCACTGGAGTTTCAGACCGCGCCGGTGGAAATGGTGTTGCAGGCGCTGGCCGATACCCGGCAGCTCAATCTTATTACTGCGCCGGGCATTGAAGGGCAGATCAGCGTGAAGCTCAGGGAAGTGCCCTGGCAGCAGGCGCTGGATATTATCCTGCGCATGAACCATCTCACCAGCCAGCTGGAAGGCAACGTGCTGATGGTGTCACCTGAAATCGATCCGCTTTTACAGCAACAGAAACTCAGGGAGGCTGCCGAGCAGCAGGAAGATCAACGTCCGGTACTCAGCCTGACCGTGCCGCTGCAATATGCCGATGCCAAAGACGCGGCGCTGAGTCTGAACGCGCAAAAAGGCACGCTGCTTTCTGTAAAGGGCAGTGCGTCTGCGGATCCGCGCACCAACACACTTTTATTGCGTGATACTCAAGAAGCGCTGGATGTGGTTGCGCCGTGGGTGAAAGAGATGGATCTGCCCTTGCAGCAGGTGCAACTGGCAGCACACATCGTAACAATGAATAGCGAAAGCCTGAGGGAATTAGGCGTACGCTGGGGATTCACGGGGGAAGAGGCGATCACCAAAGCCGTGCGTATGAACAATTTCAGCATGGGGATGCCGGTAGAAAACCCGATATTTACCGCGGGATTTAATCTGGCGCACATCAGCGGACGGATACTGGATCTCGAATTGACTGCGCTTGAGCAGGAAGACAAAGTCGATATTATCGCCAGCCCGCGGTTGCTGACGGCGCATATGCAGACCGCCAGTATCAAACAGGGCACCGAAATTCCTTATCAGGTGTCCAGTGGTGCGAGTGGCAGCACCTCGATCGAATTTAAAGAAGCCGTGCTCGGTATGGAAGTGACGCCCAAAATTCAGCGTGACGGTCGCATCCAGCTGGCATTACAAATCAGCCAGAACATGCCGGGGCGGAGCATTAAACAGTCAGAAGGTGAAGCGCTGGCGATCGATAAGCAGGAAATTAAAACCCAGGTCACTGTAAAAGATGGCGAAACGATTGTACTCGGCGGAATTTTTCAACGTAAAAATCAGAACACAGATACAAAAGTGCCCGTCCTCGGCGATATTCCGGTGGTAGGTTCCTTGTTTAAACACCAGTATACGAATGAACAGCGGCGTGAGTTGGTGATTTTCATCACTCCAACCTTAATCCGCACCCGCTAAGCGGGTATTAAGTGTTAACCTAAACCGCATAATTACCTTGAGCACGTGCAACTTTTTGTGTCGTCAGAGGCTTCTGAGTTTGACGCTGCCGTCGATTTAGCTTACAAGGGTTACCGAATTAAGCACCGTGATCTTTTTTTACTGCACACACGTCGATAAAAACGTACGGTTTCCCTCCTGCGGCGTGCAATGTGATTTATTCGGTTGCCAAACTACCAAGAGTGTTGAGATAATTTTTTTCTGATCTCGCACTATCGCTCATGAGGTTTCAGTTTAGGTCCCGCCGCTAATTTGATTGGCGGGGCGGGTTATCATCAACGAAATAGTCTTAGTAATACCGAAAAACATGGCAGAGAAACGCAATATCTTTCTGGTTGGGCCTATGGGTGCCGGCAAAAGCACTATTGGTCGACAGTTAGCTCAACAACTCAATATGGAGTTTTTCGACTCCGATCACGAAATTGAGCGACGTACCGGAGCTGATGTGGGCTGGGTATTTGATTTAGAAGGCGAAGACGGCTTCCGCGACCGCGAAGAAAAAGTGATCAACGAATTGACCGAAAAACAAGGCATCGTTCTGGCAACTGGCGGGGGTTCCGTTAAATCACGTGAAACCCGTAACCGTTTGTCGGCGCGTGGCGTTGTCGTCTATCTTGAAACTACCATCGAAAAACAACTGGCGCGTACACAACGCGACAAAAAACGTCCATTATTACAAGTGAGTGCTCCGCCGCGTGAAGTGCTTGAAGCACTGGCGAGAGAACGCAATCCTTTGTATGAAGAGATTGCCGACGTCACTATTCGTACCGATGATCAAAGTGCCAAAGTCGTCGCCAACCAGATTATTAACATGCTGGAAAGTAACTGATTTTTGGTTTCTATCATTGCCTGAGGGTGTCAGTTAAAGAAGGTTACAGAGCGCGACATGGAGAGGATTACCGTAACGTTAGGGGAGCGTAGCTACCCCATTACGATTGCTGCCGGATTGTTCCACGATCCGGCTTCTTTTATGCCGGTAAAGGCAGGCGATCAGGTCATGATAGTGACCAATGAAACCCTCGCTCCTCTCTATCTGGACGGCATTCGTTCAGTGCTGGAGCAGGCAGGCGTTCGTGTTGATCAGGTGATTTTGCCTGATGGTGAACAATACAAATCCCTGACTGTTCTCAATGACGTGTTCTCCGCGCTGCTCCAAAAGCCGCACGGACGTGATACCACACTTGTCGCCCTTGGCGGCGGCGTAGTCGGTGATTTAACCGGCTTCGCTGCAGCCAGTTATCAACGCGGTGTACGCTTTGTTCAGGTGCCTACCACGTTGCTTTCTCAGGTCGATTCCTCCGTTGGCGGTAAAACGGCGGTAAACCATCCCCTCGGAAAAAACATGATCGGCGCGTTTTATCAGCCTGCGTCGGTGGTGGTTGATCTCGACTGTCTGCGCACTTTACCTGCCCGTGAAATGTCATCGGGGCTGGCGGAAGTGATCAAATACGGCATTATTTTGGATGCCGACTTCTTTGTCTGGCTTGAAGACAACATGGACGCTCTGCTGGCGCTGGATATGAACGCGCTGGCTTACTGCATCCGACGTTGCTGCGAGCTGAAAGCGGAGGTTGTCGCTGCCGATGAACGTGAAAACGGACTGCGCGCCTTGCTGAATCTGGGCCATACTTATGGCCATGCTATTGAAGCTGAAATGGGTTATGGCAACTGGCTGCACGGTGAAGCCGTGTCCGCAGGCATGATGATGGCGTGTTATACCGCCCATCGCCTCGGTCAATTCGGTCTGGGTGATATCGCCCGGGTGAAAACCTTGCTGACCCGCGCCGGTTTACCGGTCACCGGGCCACAGGTCATGAAAGCCGACGCCTATTTGCCGCACATGATGCGTGATAAGAAAGTACTGGCTGGCGAACTGCGTCTGGTTTTACCGAAAGCAATTGGACAGTCTGAAGTACGCTCCGGCGTATCGCATGAAATGGTGCTGGCTTCGATTGAAGATTGCCGTTAAACCTGTGGCCACTTTTTTGGCCAGATAACGACCGATTTTACCAATGCCCAGCAAGCGTTATATTTATTAGTCAGGATAGTTGCTCCGCGTGAGGCCTGTTTCAGGCTTTTAGCCGGGTTGGAGGTTTTAGATGGATGATTTAACACCGGAAGACGATCTCAAGCCAGACACCAGCGATCGCCGCCCACCGCGCGCGCGCAAACCGTCTCCTTCCATACCAAAGGTCGCTGTTTCCCGTCAGTACGTCATGATTGGCATCGGTATTGTGGTGCTGGTGTTGCTGATCGTAGGTATCGGCTCTGCCATGAAGTCACCGACATCGAACCAGGCTACCCAGCAGAACAACGGTCCGAAAGACATTAATCTTGCGGGCAACGACGCTGCAGCCCCGGCTCAGCCCTCCGCGCAGGCGCAAAACAACACCGCTCAGGCCGCAAATGGCCAGCAGCCGCAGAATATTGGTTTACCGCCAGTGTCCTCCACCCCAACTGAAGCACAGCCTCTGCCTGATAATGGTCAGAAAGAACGTGTGGATCTGCCGGGTGATATGGGCGATGCATTGTCTTCCCAGCAGAATCAGGTAGATGGTGTTGCGCAGGGCAGTATGGTTCAGGGTTCAGCAACCAATGGTGCTGCACAATCTCTGACCTCTCTGCCGACCGCCGCGGCGACAGTCAATGGTTCGGCGCGTACTCAGACGCCGGCCGTTTCACAACCTTCAGCTACGCATACCCGTCCGGCGCAAACTGTCCGTACCCCGCAGACCACCCATACCGCGAAACCGATTGAGCGTAAACCTGCGGCGACGGCATCGCACCCGGCCAAATCCCAGACAGCGTCAACGCCTGCCGCGTCTGCGCCAGCAGTGGCTTCAGGCAGCGCATCAGCCATTAAGTCTGCACCTGGTTCACACTTCACGCTGCAGTTAAGCGGTGCCTCTCAGGCTACTTCGCTGAACGCTTTTGCCAAACAATCAGGTTTGAAAAACTATCTGGTCTATCAGACTGCCCGTGACGGGAAGCCGTGGTATGTATTGGTCAGTGGTAACTATGCGTCTTCTGCAGAAGCCAAGCGTGCTATTGCCAGTCTGCCTGCGGAAGTTCAGGCGAAAAAACCGTGGGTTAAACCTGTACATCAGGTACAGCAAGACCTGAAAAAATGAATCTGATCTCAACGCGATTTGCTGTCTAAAAACAGGGTACAATCCGCGGCTGTGAATTGTATAAGTAGCTAACTGACGGCATGAAGAAGAACCGCGCGTTTTTGAAGTGGGCTGGCGGCAAATACCCGCTGATTGATGACATTAAACGTCATCTTCCGGCGGGAGATTGTCTGATTGAGCCTTTTGTTGGCGCGGGCTCGGTATTTTTGAATACTGAGTATGACGCCTACATTCTGGCGGATATCAACAGCGACCTGATCAACCTCTATAACATTGTGAAACTCCGCACAGACGAATTTGTGCGTGATGCCCGTGTGCTTTTCACGCCTGAGTATAATGATTCAGATCGTTTTTACGTCCTGAGGGCTGAGTTCAATGCCAGCAGCGACCCTTATCGTCGTTCGGTACTTTTCCTCTATTTGAACCGCCATTGTTACAACGGCCTGTGTCGCTATAACCTCAGCGGAGCGTTTAATGTGCCTTTTGGCCGTTATAAAAAACCGTATTTTCCGGAAGAAGAACTCCACTGGTTTGCTGAAAAAGCCAAAAATGCGGTTTTCGTGTGCGAGCATTATCAGGACACGTTGCTGAAAGCGGAGTCTGGCTCGGTGGTTTATTGCGATCCACCTTATGCGCCACTTTCTGCTACTGCGAATTTTACGGCGTATCACACCAACAGCTTTAGCATGGACGATCAGCGCAATCTGGCGCGCCTGGCGCAGCAGCTCTCGAATGAGAATGCGGTACCGGTGCTGATCTCCAACCACGAAACACCACTTACGCTGGAATGGTACGCAGAAGCGGAACTGCATCGCGTCTCTGCGCGTCGTACTATCAGCAGCAATGTTGCTCAACGCAGCAAAGTGAACGAACTTTTAGCGTTGTATCGCTGATTGCCGGTTTGCGCCGCAGTCAACAGGTAACCTTATCGTTTGGAGAAGCGGATGAAACAGTTTTTGATTGCACCGTCGATTCTGTCTGCCGACTTTGCCCGTCTGGGTGAAGACACGGCAAAGGCACTGGCTGCGGGTGGAGACGTCGTACATTTCGATGTAATGGATAACCACTACGTACCGAATTTAACGATGGGGCCTGCGATCCTCAAAGCACTGCGCGATTACGGCATCACAGCACCGATCGATGTTCATCTGATGGTAAAACCGGTGGATCGTCTGGTGCCTGATTTTGCTGAAGCGGGCGCGACGTACATTACTTTCCATCCGGAAGCCTCTGAGCACGTTGACCGCACTTTGCAACTGATCAAAAGCCACGGCTGTAAAGCCGGTCTGGTCTTTAATCCGGCCACCTCGCTGAGCTATCTCGACTATGTGATGGATAAACTGGATGTGATCCTGCTGATGTCGGTCAACCCCGGCTTTGGCGGTCAGTCCTTTATTCCGGGCACGCTGGATAAACTGCGTCAGGTGCGCAAGATTATTGATGCGAGCGGTTACGACATTCGACTGGAAGTGGATGGCGGCGTGAAAGCGGAAAATATCCGTGAGATTGCTGCTGCGGGCGCCGACATGTTTGTCGCCGGTTCAGCCATCTTCAATCAGCCAGATTACGGCACCGTCATTGACCACATGCGCAGCGAGCTGGCGAAGGTTTCCCATGACTGACACTCTGGCTGCGCGTGGTCTGGCATTTGATTTAGACGGCACGCTGGTCGACAGCGCGCCGGGTCTGGCCGAGGCCGTGGATCTGGCTTTGCGTGATGTCGGTTTACCGGCCGCTGGCGTTGCGCGCCTCAGCACCTGGATTGGCAACGGTGCCGACGTCATGGTTGAACGCGCCGTCCGCTGGGCCGAAGGCGATATGTCGCCAGAATTTCTGCAGAATGTGCGTAATAAATTTGATCACTATTATGCCGGTACCGCCGCAGGCGGCAGCCGTTTATACCCTCAGGTCAAAGAGACGCTGGCCGCACTGGCCGCGGCGGGGCTGCCAATGGGGCTGGTGACCAATAAACCGACGCCTTTCATCGCGCCTTTGCTGCAATCGCTGGGTATCGACAGTTATTTCACCGTCGTGATTGGCGGCGATGACGTCGTGGCAAAAAAACCGCATCCGGCGCCGGTCTATATGACCCTGGCGTTGCTCGGACTGCGTGCCAGTGAAATGGTGTTTGTCGGTGATTCACGCAATGATATTCATGCTGCACAGGCCGCTGGCTGTCCGTGCGTCGGCATGACATACGGTTATAACTACGGTGAAACTATCGCGCTGACCAAACCCGATCGCGTACTGGAGAATTTCGCCGACCTTCTGCCCACCTTGGGGCTGTCATCTTTAAAAGATCAGGAAGCATAAAATGAGTAAACCCATCGTATTTAGTGGCGCACAGCCCTCCGGCGAATTGACCATTGGCAACTACATGGGTGCGCTGCGTCAGTGGGTCAAAATGCAGGACGATTACGAATGCATTTACTGCATCGTCGATTTGCATGCGATCACCGTGCGCCAGGATGCGGAAAAGCTGCGTAAAGCAACGCTCGACACGCTGGCACTGTATCTGGCCGTCGGTATTGATCCGAAGAAAAGCACGATCTTCGTGCAGTCTCATGTTCCTGAACATACGCAACTGAGCTGGGCGCTGAACTGCTACACCTATTTCGGTGAGCTGGGTCGCATGACGCAGTTTAAAGACAAATCAGCGCGTTACGAGACGTCCAACAGCGAAAGTATCACCGCCGGTCTGTTCGATTATCCGGTGCTGATGGCGGCCGATATTCTGCTGTACCAGACCAATCAGGTGCCGGTCGGTGAAGACCAGAAACAGCATCTGGAACTGAGCCGCGATATCGCCAGCCGTTTCAACGCGATTTACGGTGACGTGTTTACCGTGCCTGAGCCGTTCATTCCGAAATCCGGTGCGCGCGTGATGTCATTGCAGGAACCGACCAAGAAGATGTCCAAGTCGGATGACAACCGTAAAAACGTGATTGGCCTGCTGGAAGATCCGAAAGCGGTCACCAAGAAAATCAAAAGCGCGATGACGGATTCCGAAGAGCCACCGGTCATCCGTTACGACATTAAAAATAAGCCGGGCGTTTCAAACCTGCTGGATATCCTTTCCGGTGTCACCGGCAAAGCGATTCCAGAGCTGGAAGCTGAATTTGAAGGTCAGATGTATGGTCATCTGAAAGGTGCGGTGGCCGAAGCTGTTTCAGGTATGCTGACCGACGTGCAAGAGCGTTTTAACCGCTTCCGCAGCGACGAAGCTTACCTGCAAGAGGTGATGAAAGAAGGTGCTGAGAAAGCCCGCGCCCGCGCCAGCGTGACGCTGAAGAAAGCTTATGAAGCGATTGGTTTTGTTACGCTGCCATAATCCCTGACTTCGCTGTGAACACAAAAACCACGTCTTCCTGACGTGGTTTTTTGCTTTCAACACCTTACAACATCGGTGAAAGATACAGGCAACGTTGCGCTGGCATGTCAGTTCTGCGTTTTACTGGCAAACCAGTTCAGTTTTTCCCGCAGGCTTACCACGCTGCCGACGATAATCAGGCTCGGGCTTTGCACCTGTTTTGCCAGATTGCCCAGTTCAGTCAGCACGCCGGTCACGACCCGCTGCTGCTGGCTGGTGCCGTTTTCCACCAGCGCGACGGGCGTTTCTGCGGCCAGACCATTTTCCAGTAAACGGCGCTGTATTTCACCGGCCTGCGTCAGCCCCATATAAAACACCAGCGTTTGCTGGCTTTGCGCCATGCAGGCCCAGTCCAGAATGCCGTCCTGCTTTGCATGGCCGGTGATCAGCCGCACGCTTTGCGCGTGGTCACGGTGAGTCAGCGGAATGCCGCTGTAGGCTGAACAACCGGAAGCCGCCGTGATACCCGGCACCACGGAAAACGCGATTCCCGCGGCTTTCAGTGCTTCCAGTTCCTCGCCGCCACGGCCAAAGATGAACGGATCGCCACCTTTTAGCCGGACAACGCGTTTGCCCATCTGCGCCTGTTCCAGCAGGATTTCATTGATACGCTCCTGCGGTACGCAGTGGTGTCCGGCACGCTTGCCGACGAAAATCCGCTCGGCGTCACGGCGCACCAGATTCAGCACGCCATCGGAAACCAGCCGGTCGTAAACCACCACGTCGGCCAGCTGCATTTGCTGCAAGCCTTTGAGCGTCAGTAATCCGGCGTCGCCTGGCCCGGCGCCCACCAGAACCACTTCGCCGTGTTTATCTACCGGTTCGCTGAACAGCTCTTCGATAAATTGCGCGCTTTGTGCTTCATCGTTGTTAGCCAGAGACTGCGCCAGACGATGATGATTAAACAACTTTTCCCACCAGCGGCGGCGTTCGGACATCTCGCTGAACTGGTTTTTGACCCGTGCGCGTAATCCGCCCGCTACCTGCGCCAGTTTGCCCAGATGCAGCGGCAGTATAGCCTCCAGACGCTCACGCAGCAGGCGCGCCAGCACCGGTGCATTACCGCCGGAGGAGACGGCAATCATCAGCGGCGAACGGTCGATAATCGACGGCATGATCACGCTGGCACGTTCCGGGGCATCCACCACGTTACAGAACACGCGACGGTGTTCGGCGGCGTCACTGACTTCCTGATTCACCAAATCGGAATCGGTAGCGGCCACGACCAGCCATTTTTCGTCCACCAGCAGCGGGGAGAATTCGCCGCGCAACAGGCGGACTTTGCCTTCATCAGCCCAGATCTGAAATTGCTGTGTAAAGGTGAGGGCGTTTACCGTCAGTTTTGCACCGGCTTCCAGCAGCAGGCGGGCTTTACGTTCTGCCACGTCACCGGCACCAACCAGCAAACAGGCTCTGTTTTTTAACTGACAAAAGAGGGGCAGGTAATCCATGGGCGCTTCTCTATCAAACGGATGTGGCGAAACAGATAAAAACGCCGCCCGGAGGCGGCGTGGACGGTGCGGAGTTTAACAGCGCTCAGCCTGAAGACGGGCGGTATTGATTTCCACATTCCCGTCGCGCACGCGCACGTCATAGGCCGGGATCGAATACTGATCGTCTTCCATGCACAAGCCATCGCTCAGGCGAAAATGCTGTTTTTTCAGCGGGCTTGCCACCCACAGCTCGCCCTGATGCTCCGCGATAATTCCGCGTGAGAGCACACTGGCCTGCGCAAACGGGTCGAGGTTCGACAGGGCAAAGATCTGCTCGTCAGCGTAAGGGCGGAACAGGGCAACCTGTTGATCGCCCGCGAGCGCGCAGACGCCACAACCCGGTAAGATCTGCTCAACAGAACAAAGCGTTAACCACTGGCTCATAATACTTCCTCCCCGTCGGCGAGTTGTTTCACCGGGATACGTTCGTCAGGCCGCGCCGGACGATGTTGCTGACGTTCACCGACGAACTGCACGTTCGGGTCACGCTGGCTGCTGTTGATAAAGTGGCTAAAGCGGGTTTGCGCCGCCGGGTCGTTCAGCGTTTCCTGCCATTCACATACGGCTGAATCACGCAGGCGTGTCAGCTCGGCTTCCAGCTGATCGTTCAGGCCCAGTTTGTTGTCGATGATAACTTTGCGCAGGTAAACAATTCCGCCTTCAAGGTTGTCCATCCAGACCGAGGTGCGTTGCAGTTTATCGGCGGTGCGGATGTAGAACATCATGAAGCGGTCGAGATAACGCAGCAGAGTCTCGTTATCCAGATCGGCTGCCAGCAAATCACCGTGGCGCGGTTTCATGCCGCCGTTGCCGCAGACATACAGGTTCCAGCCGTTTTCCGTCGCAATAATCCCGACGTCTTTGCCCTGTGCTTCAGAACATTCACGGGTACAGCCGGAAACGCCGAATTTCATCTTGTGCGGCGTACGGATGCCTTTGTAACGGTGTTCCAGGCTGATGCCGAAACCGAGGCTGTCGCCGACGCCGTAACGGCACCAGGTGCTGCCGACGCAGGTTTTCGCCATGCGCAATGCTTTGGCGTAAGCCTGACCGGTTTCGAACCCGGCGTTAATCAGTTTCTGCCAGATGGCTGGCAAATCGTCTTTTTGCGCGCCGAACATCCCGATGCGCTGCGAGCCGGTGATTTTGGTGTAAAGATTGTATTCCGCCGCGATTTCGCCAATTGCCTGCAAACCTTGTGGTGTGATTTCACCGCCCGGCGAACGAGGAATGACGGAATAAGTGCCGTCTTTCTGCATGTTGGCGAGGAACACGTCGTTGGTGTCCTGCAGCGGCGTGTGCTGTGCTTTAAGCACGTAATCATTCCAGCAGGAAGCCAGCAGCGAGCCGACGGTCGGTTTACAGACTTCGCAGCCGTAGCCTTTGCCGTATTTATTCAGTAAATCATCGAACGAACGGATGCCTTCGACGCGGATCAGGTGATACAGCTCCTGACGTGAATACGCGAAGTGTTCGCACAGGTGATGATTCACTTCGATGCCTTGCTTACTCAGTTCAGCATTCAGCACCTGAGTGACCAGCGGAATACAGCCGCCGCAGCCGGTACCGGCTTTGGTGGCCGATTTCAGTGCTGCTACGGTATGGCAGCCGCCCTGAACCGCTTTGATGATGTCGCCTTTCGTGACGTCGAAGCAGGAGCAGATTTGCGCGCTTTCCGGCAGGGCATCGGTGCCGATCACCGCACCGCCGCTGCCTGCGTGGGCGGGCAGGATCAGCGCATCCGGGTTTTCCGGCAGCGGAATGTTGTTCAGCACCAGTTGCAGCAGATTGCCATAATCGCTGGTATCGCCCACCAGCACAGCGCCGAGCAGCGTTTTATTGTCTTCGCTGACCACCAGACGCTTATACAGCGCCTTGTTCTCGTCGAGGTATACATAACTGCGTGCCCCCGGCGTGCGGGCGTGAGCGTCGCCAATACCGGCCACATCGACGCCTAACAGTTTCAGTTTGGCGCTCATGTCTGCTCCGGTGAACGCGTTTTCGCGACCCAGTAAATGGTCGGCGGTGACTTGCGCCATTTTGTAGCCCGGCGCCACCAGGCCGAAAGTCCGCTGATTCCACGACGCACATTCGCCGATGGCGTACACGTCCGGATCGCTGGTCTGGCACTGGTCGTTAATCACAATGCCACCGCGCTGGGCGATCTCTAAATCGCACTGGCGCGCCAGTTTGTCCTGCGGGCGGATACCGGTGGAGAACACGATAAAATCGACTTCGAGGAAGGTGCCGTCGGCAAACTCCATCGTCTTACGGGCGGCGGTGCCACCCTGAACAATCTGTTTGGTATTTTTTGCGGTGTGGACGCGTACGCCCATGCTTTCGATTTTCTGGCGCAGCTGACTGCCGCCCATCACATCGAGCTGTTCAGCCATCAGGCCGGGGGCGAATTCGACCACGTGGGTTTCCACGCCGAGGTTTTTCAAGGCGCCGGCGGCTTCGAGGCCGAGCAAACCGCCGCCGACCACGGCGCCGCGTTTACTGCGACGGGCGCAGGATTCGATAGCGTGTAAATCTTCAATGGTGCGGTAAACGAAGCAATCCTGGCCATCGGAACCAAGGATCGGAGGCACCCACGGGTAGGAGCCCGTCGCGATAATCAGTTTGTCGTAAACCACCGTGCGGCCGCTGCTGGAGTGGATCACTTTCTCTTTGCGGTTCAGCGTGATGGCGCGTTCGCCAATCAGCACATTGACGTTATGCTTCTCGTAGAACCCTTCACGTACCAGTGACAACTCTTCGGCGGTATGGTGGGAGAAATAGGAGGAGAGATGGACGCGGTCATAGGCCACGCGCGGTTCTTCACAAAATACCGTGATCTCGAACTGGCCCGGCTCTGCTTTATCCAGTAAGTCTTCGATAAAGCGATGGCCGACCATGCCGTTACCAATAATCGCGAGTCTGACTTTGCTCATAATTGCCTCAATTTTGATTTTCTAAGGCTAAACATAACGCGCGCGTAACAGGGGGTATTGATGCAAATCAAGCCGCTCCCAATATACTCCTTAGGTAGTATTTGTCTGATTTTGTTAGGTTTTTATGTAACCTTTCGATTTATAAACAGTTTCGGGCTATTGTTCTGTTATTGCATTTCCTCAAACACTTTCTGAAACCACGAGGTAGAGCGTGACGAAAACCCCTTTGCGTACCATTAAAAATGTCCGGATGCCTGACCGCGAAGGTCTGTGGCAGATCGATATCGAAGACGGCGTTGTTCGCCAGATTATTTCCCAGCCTGACAGTGACGCACAGGGTGACCACATCCTGGACGCGCAGGGGGGGCTGGCAATCCCGCCGTTTATCGAGCCGCATATCCATCTCGACACCACACAAACCGCCGGTCAGCCCGCGTGGAATCAGTCTGGTACGCTGTTTGAAGGGATTGAACGCTGGGCAGAGCGTAAGGCGCTGCTTTCGCATGAGGACGTCAAACAACGCGCCTGGCAGACGCTGAAGTGGCAGATCGCTAACGGCATCCAGCATGTGCGCACGCACGTGGACGTGTCCGATCCAACGCTCACCGCGCTCAAAGCCATGCTGGAGGTGAAAGCCGAAGTCGCGCCGTGGGTGACGCTGCAAATCGTGGCCTTTCCGCAGGAAGGCATTATGTCCTACCCGAACGGTGAAGCTCTGCTGGAAGAGGCGCTGAAGCTGGGGGCCGACGTCGTCGGGGCTATTCCGCACTTTGAATTCACCCGCGAATACGGCGTGGAATCGCTGCACAAAACCTTCGCGCTGGCGAAAAAATACAACAAGCTTATCGACGTGCATTGCGATGAGATTGACGACGAACAATCGCGCTTTGTGGAAACCGTCGCCGCGCTGGCGTTACGTGAAAACATGGGCGAACGCGTGACCGCCAGCCACACCACCGCGATGCACTCTTACAACGGCGCATACACCTCGCGTCTGTTCCGTTTGCTGAAAATGTCAGGTATCAACTTTGTCGCCAATCCGCTGGTGAATATCCACCTGCAGGGCCGGTTCGATACTTACCCTAAACGGCGCGGTATCACGCGGGTGAAAGAGATGCTGGAGGCGGGGATTAACGTCTGTTTCGGCCACGATGATGTGTTTGACCCGTGGTACCCGCTGGGCACCGCCAATATGTTGCAGGTACTGCATATGGGGCTGCACGTTTGCCAGCTGATGGGCTATCAGCAAATTGACGACGGCCTGAAGCTCATCACCATCTACAGCGCGCGTACCATGAATTTGCAAGGCTATGACCTGAAGGCAGGCAATGCGGCCAGCCTGGTGATTTTAGCGGCGGAGAGTGGTTTCGATGCCGTGCGCCGCCAGACGCCGGTGCGGTTCTCTGTTCGTCAGGGCGTGGTGATTGCGCAAACTCAGCCTGCACAAACCCTCATTCATCTTGAGCAAGATTATCCCGTAGATTTCAACAGTTAAACGCGCGAAAAATCTTATGTAATATTTTGAAATAACTGAATAATTAGCCTTGAGCGTAAATAAAGGTAAAGGTCTGGCGCTGAGCGTAAAGGCTCTTTAGAATCAGTAAGATCTGCTGTTTGTATTCACGAGAAAGGAACCGTCATGTTTAAACGTACTTTAGTGGCCTTAACTGCGCTGCTATCCCTGACTGCTGTGTCGCCAGTTTTTGCTGCCGGTGAAACTCACGTAATGCTGACGACTTCAGCAGGGAATATCGAACTGGAACTCGACAGTGCGAAAGCACCGGTTTCTGTGAAGAATTTTGTTGATTACGCCCAGAGCGGTTTCTATAACAACACCGTATTCCATCGCGTAATCCCAGGTTTTATGGTGCAGGGCGGCGGCTTCTCCGCGGACATGCAGCAGAAAGCCGCCAAAGCACCTATCAAGAACGAAGCGGATAACGGCCTGCGTAACCTGCGCGGCACCGTCGCGATGGCGCGTACCGCCGATAAAGACAGCGCCACCAGCCAGTTCTTCATCAACGTGGCAGACAACGCCTTCCTCGATCACGGCCAGCGTGATTTCGGTTACGCCGTTTTCGGTAAAGTCGTCAAAGGGATGGATATTGTAGACAAGATGTCTCAGGTCAAAACCGACAACGTCGGCCCTTACCAGAACGTCCCGACAACGCCTATCGTGATCTTGTCTGCGAAAGTGCTGCCATAAGCTTTATTTCCGACCCTTTTGTTCCTTTCTATAAAGCCTCCGGATCCGGGGGCTTTTTCATGTCCATTTCTTGACGCCCATCCCGCTGACGAATAGGTTTTAATAAACGCCCCGCGCCCACGTCAAGGATAATGAAATGAGTGAAGCCCGTCTGATTGCGAAAGCCATGAGTGAAGGTCAACCGTTACAGGATCTGGTGATCCTGCCTGCGCTGGCGAACCGGCATGGTCTGATTACCGGCGCGACCGGCACCGGTAAAACCGTCACGCTGCAACGCATGGCCGAGCAGTTTTCGCGCATCGGCATTCCGGTTTTTCTGGCCGATGTGAAAGGGGATTTATCAGGGATTGGCGCCGCAGGTGTGCCTTCAGAAAAACTCACCGCGCGCCTGAATAACATCGGCGTGACCGACTGGCAGCCGCAGGCGTGCAGCATTATTCCATGGGATATTTTTGGCGAAAAAGGCCATCCGATCCGCGCCACGGTTTCAGATCTCGGCCCGCTGTTGCTGGCGCGTTTGTTGGACCTTAATGAGGTGCAGAGCGGCGTATTGCAGCTGGTGTTTAAGATTGCCGACGACAACGGCCTGTTGCTGCTCGACATGAAAGATTTGCGTGCCATGGTGCAGTTTGCCGGCGAGAACGCGAAACAGTTCCAGACGCAGTACGGCAATATTTCCACAGCGTCCATCGGGGCTATCCAGCGCGGGCTGCTGACGCTGGAAGGTCAGGGCGCCAACCAGTTCTTCGGCGAGCCGATGCTGGAGATCAATGACCTGATGAAAACCGATAAAAACGGCCACGGTGTGATCAATCTGCTGGCGGCGGAGAAGCTGATTAATCAGCCGAAACTCTACTCGGTTTTTCTGTTGTGGCTGCTGGCCGAGCTGTTCGAACATCTGCCTGAAGTGGGCGATCCGGAACAGCCGAAGCTGGTGTTTTTCTTTGATGAAGCGCATCTGCTGTTCAATGACGCGCCGCAGGCATTGCTGACCAAAATCGAGCAGGTGGTGCGTCTGATCCGCTCGAAAGGCGTCGGGATTTACTTCGTCACGCAGAATCCGCTGGATATTCCAGACAGCGTGCTCGGGCAGCTCGGCAACCGTGTGCAGCATGCCCTGCGCGCCTTTACGCCGCGTGACCAGAAAGCGGTGAAGGCGGCGGCACAAACGCTGCGCGCCAATCCGGCGTTTGATGCTGAAACGGCAATTACCGAACTGGGCGTGGGCGAAGCGCTGGTGTCATTCCTGGATGAAAAAGGGCGTCCTGAGGTGGTGCAGCGGGCGATGGTGATCGCGCCTGAATCTAAAATGGGCATGCTGGGCGATGACGAACGCAATAAAGCCATCAATCAGTCGCCGCTGTATGGCCGCTACGAAGACAGCATTGACCGGGAATCCGCTTACGAAAAAATCACCGCACAGGGTTTTGGCACCGTCGCCACGCCCCAATCAACCGCCTCCACCAAAACTGCGGCGGAAGGTGCTTCCGGCGGCGGGCTGATGGGCGGCCTGAACGATCTGCTGTTCGGCAGCACCGGCCCGCGCGGTGGCAAACGCGACGGCGTGGTGCAGGTGGCGGCGAAAAGTATTGCGCGCGACCTGGGGCGTCAGATTTTACGCGGAGTGCTCGGCTCCATTATGGGTGGCCGTAAAAAATAACGCTCTTCACTTAACAGGAGTAGCTGAACCGCGTCAGCTTCTCCTGTTCAATTCCCGCCTGACCTCGCATTTTTGAGTGCAACATTCCCTTTGTGACATCTTAATGTGTCGTTCAAAGCACGTTACTGTGGCCGTTTTTGATGAAAAACCCGGCGAAGTGAAGGCTGTCACGTTTTTCACCTGACGGGCTTTGTAGGCTGAATTGCTTTTGGGCTAAATCAATTCAGCAAAAAGGAGTGAATGTGAAAAAATTACTCGTAACCGGGATCGTGATGGGGCTTTTTTCGTGGCAGGCTGCTGCACAAACTATTGTGCTGACGGATGCTGAAGCCGGTACGGAACTGGGAAACTGGAAGACTGACAGCAAAAAGCTGAATCTTGCCGGCGCGGATTTCAGCATCGAACAAAAAGTACTGCATGGCGGCAAGCAGGAAGGCTCCAAAGTCATCACTATCGCCAGTAAAGGGCTGACAATCGCCCTCAGCCCGACGCGCGGGATGGATTTACTGCACGTCACCGGCGATAACATTCGTTTAGGCTGGGATTCGCCGGTTCAGGAAGTGGTGAACCCGGCGTATATCAATCTGGAAAGCCGTAACGGTGTGGGCTGGCTGGAAGGTTTCAACGAAATGATGGTGCGCTGCGGCTTTGAATGGACCGGCCATCCGGTGACTGCCGACGGTATGATTTACACCTTGCATGGCCGCGCAGGCAATACGCCCGCGTCGAAGGTAGAAATTGAGATTGCCGACAAAGCGCCGTTTGAAATCACCGTACGCGGCCTGCTGAAAGAGAACACCTTTAAGAAAGCCAGGCTCGAAACCTGGACAGAGTTGCGTTACGTGCCGGGCAGTCAGTCCTGGACTATCCATGACACGCTGACCAACGCCTCTGACTATCCGCACGATTATCAGATCATCTATCACAGCAACTTTGGTCAGCCGATCCTTGAACAGGGTGCCCGCTTTATCGCGCCGCTGAAGTCCATTTCACCGTTCAATGACTACGCCAAAAAAGGGCTGACCGACTGGCAAACCTACGCCGGGCCGACCAAAGGCTTCGACGAAATGGTGTTTAACATGGTGCCGCTGGCGGATGCACAGGGCAAAACCGTGGCCGGGGTGGTCAACAAAGCGGGTGATAAAGGCGCATCGATTGAGTTCGACACCCATCAGTTGCCACTGCTGACGCTGTGGAAAAACACCGACACGCTGAAACAAGGTTACGTCACCGGCATCGAACCGGGCACCAATTACGCCTATCCGGTGACCATCGAACGTAAGCAAGGCCGCGTTAAACAGTTGCAGCCGGGCCAGAGCACGGTGTTTGAGCTGAAATACTCACTGCTGCCGGATGCCAAAGCCGTTCAGCAGCTTGAGCAACGGGTGAAAACGTTGCAGGGCGAACAGAAAACGGAGGTCAGCGATCAACCGATCGCCGTTGAATAATCTGAGTTTAGGGCGCCGCACGTGGCGCCCTTTTTTCTCTGTCTATACTTAACTCCACAAGGTATGCGCCCTAATGGCTGTGCCAGGGAGGAAACGATGGCGAAGAAAACCACGCTCAGACAGCAGGAAAAACTCTTTCGGGAACGGCAGCGGCAAAACTTTCAGGCCAGCAGCGCGCTGGATGGCCTGCAGGTTGAGGTCGTCACGTTAGATAACGACCAGATTGCACAGCGTCTGGCCGAGCTGAGGGGGCACTATGAACGATAAACTGGTGGCCGGTGCCGACCCTTACTACTATCGCGGCATTAACGTATTGAAAAACAGGCTGGAAATCCGCGAGGCGCACCGCCTGCGGGAAGCTGAGCTGGCCTTCACGGCGTTGCGGGCGGCAGTGATGCCCCTCGGCCCCTCGGTAATGGGGCTGCCGCACCTGTGCGCCATCCATCTGTCCCTGTTTCAGGATATCTATCCGTGGGCGGGCGAGTTCCGCGAAATCGATATCTATAAAGACGACACCCAGTTTTGCCATTTTGGCTACATCGAAAAGGAAGGCAATGCCCTGATGCAGGAACTGGAAGACGAAGAGTTTCTCGTCGGCCTGCCGCTTGATCAGTTTGCCGAACGGCTGGCGCATTACTACACCGGACTGAACTTGCTGCATCCTTTCCGCGACGGCAACGGGCGCGCACTGAGGATTTTCACCGAGCAGCTGGTTATCCATGCCGGTTATGACATTCAGTGGGCGAATGTTGGAAGGGAGCGGTGGATAGAGGCCAACAAAACTGCCGTGTTTGGCGATGAATCTGATCTGGTGGCGATTTTCAGCACCGTGATCAGCGAAATTGCCGATGACCACTGACTTTCTGCCGGTAAAACATTCCCAGAAAGTGCTGAAGCCTGTACGGAAAAATGCGTAGAATTGCCCGGTAAATTTTCGACTTTACCGGGAACACTATGCTGCTGCTGATCGACAACTACGACTCCTTTACTTACAACCTCTATCAGTATTTTTGCGAGCTGGGCGCAGAGGTGAAAGTGATGCGTAACGATCAGCTGACCCTCGCCGATATTGAGCAGCTCTCGCCGTCGCATCTGGTGATTTCCCCCGGCCCCTGCACGCCCGATCAGGCCGGGATTTCCCTGAAAGCCATTACGCATTTCTCGACGCGCTTGCCGGTGCTGGGCGTATGCCTTGGGCATCAGGCGATGGCACAGGCATTCGGTGCGAACATCGTGCGCGCCCGTCAGGCGATTCACGGCAAAACGTCACCCATCCGCCACACCGGCAACAGCGTGTTTAGCGGGCTGAATAACCCGCTGACCGTCACGCGTTATCACTCTCTGGTGATTGCCCCCGACACGCTGCCAGACTGTTTTGATGTCACCGCGTGGACAGAACGTGAAGGCGCCCGCGACGAAATCATGGGCATCATGCACAAAACCCTTCCGCTGCATGGCGTTCAGTTCCATCCGGAAAGCATTCTGAGCGAACAGGGGCACCAGCTTCTGAATAATTTCCTTAAAATCTAATCAGTTAATTCTGCCGAAAAAATTACTTACCCATCAGGTGCGATTACCGTTTGCCTGTTTGTGATTTTTTATGCATATTTTGTGATTATATTTTCATGTTAACGGCAGTGAGGGAAAGGGTTATGGCAGAAAAATCAGCGGTAGACCGGAGCACGTTCGACAAAGTGATTTTGCCGATTTATTCACCTGCTAAATTTATTCCGGTGAAAGGTAAAGGCAGCCGCGTGTGGGATCAGCAGGGCAAAGAGTATGTTGATTTCGCCGGGGGGATTGCCGTGACGGCGCTCGGGCATTGCCATCCTGCACTGGTGAAAGCATTACACGAGCAGGGCGAAACGCTGTGGCACGTGAGCAATGTGTTCACCAACGAACCCGCGTTGCGACTGGCTCAGAAGCTGATCGACGCCACCTTTGCTGACCGCGTATTTTTCGCCAACTCAGGCGCGGAAGCCAACGAAGCGGCCTTTAAACTGGCGCGCTACTACGCCTCGCACCGTCACAGCCCGTACAAAAGTAAGATCATCGCTTTCCATAACGCCTTCCATGGCCGCACGCTGTTCACCGTGTCTGTGGGCGGTCAGCCAAAATACTCCGACGGCTTTGGCCCGAAACCGGCTGATATCGTCCACGTGCCGTTTAACGATCTGGACGCCGTCAAAGCGGTCATCGACGATCACACCTGCGCCATTGTGGTTGAGCCGGTACAAGGCGAGGGCGGAGTGACGCCTGCCACCCAGGAATTCCTGCAAGGTCTGCGCGAGTTGTGCGACAAACATCAGGCGCTGCTGGTGCTGGACGAAGTACAAAGCGGCATGGGCCGCAGCGGCAAACTCTTCAGCTACATGCATTACGGTGTGACGCCGGACATTCTGACCACCGCCAAAGCGCTGGGCGGCGGCTTCCCGGTTTCAGCGATGCTGGCAACCGAAGACGTGGCCTCCGTGATGGAACCGGGCAAACACGGCACCACTTACGGCGGTAACCCGCTGGCCTGCGCCGTGGCTGAAGCGGCACTGGATATCATCAACACCCCGGAAGTGCTGGCGGGTATCGACGAGCGTCGCGAGAAATTCATCATCGCGCTGGAGGCCATCAACCAGAAATATCACATCTTCAAAGAATTCCGCGGTCAGGGATTACTGATTGGAGCCGAGTTGTCGGATGCCTTCAAAAACCGCGCGGGCGAGTTCCACGCCGCCGCCGCTGAATTCGGCCTGATGATGCTGGTCGCGGGACCGAATGTAATGCGGTTTGCACCATCGCTGGTTATCGACTTCGCGGATATTGAAGAAGGGATGCAGCGGTTTGAGAAAGCGGTGGGGAAAGTTTGCGGGGGGTGAGCCCTGCTAAATCGCTGGTTAACACCGAAATGTACTCAGTCGGTTTTAACCAGCGGCGAGTGCGCGCCTCCACACCGAGAAACCGAAATAGCGCCAGTCTGTTTTAAAAGACAGGCAGGCTGCAAGCCAGTAAAAACGGGAGTTTGAAAGGGCATTCCCCTTCACGCCTTGCGCGTCAGCCAGATCCCATGATGCGGCCTCTGCTTCCACGCCAGTGACGAAATCGTATGCATCACGCTGAGATGGGAAATTACGCGTCGCAGGTGGCGTTCCATCTCGGTCAGCGGCATATCCGGGTGCAGTTCAGGCGCATTGAACAGATTGTTCTCGCTGCCCGGCCCGTCGTAGAGCAAGCGTTGCTGACAGCTTTGCAGCGCGATTTCGCAGGTCTGTAAATACTCCGTCGCCAGTTTCTCCGGCAGCATGTAATGCTCGCGGGCGAGAATGGTCATCGCGTTAATATGCTCGACCACAAATTGGCTGTGCGTTACCCACAAACGCATATCCGTCAGATAATGCGAGTTAAACCCCGGTTCCTGCATCGCCTGATTCAGCGAGGTAAACAGCTTGTTGTGGGCCTGATTGACCTGCATTCGGGCGTAAGCCAGTTTGGCGGTATCCGGATTATCCTGCAGTAACAACCGGATCGCCTCCTGATCGGCTTCCAGCGCCTGATGGGCATTTTGTCGCAGCAATCCGCTTTGCCACTGAGGCCACAGCCAGATCGTACCGCCGAAGGCGAGGGCGCAGCCGATCAGGGTATCGATAAGCCGGGGCACCAGAAAATGCACGCCATTCATCGCCAGAAGCTGGAGCGTATACACCGCCGTCACCGTCATACCGACCATCGCCAGCCCGTAGTTTTTCCGCAACACCGTGTACGATATCAGCGTAATCACCAGCATACACAGCAGCGTGACGCCCTCGGGCAGCTCCAGTTTCAGCAGGGCAGCGGCGATCAGCAATCCCGCCAGCGTGCCGAGCGCACGGTGCTGAATGCGCACGCGTGTGGCGTTATAACCGTTCTGACTGACCAGCATGATGGTCAGCAAAATCCAGTAAGGTTTCGGCAGATTGAAGAACAACCCTAGGCTGCTGCCTAACGCCAGAATAATGCCGAGACGTGCGGCATTGCGCAGGGCAATGGATTTAAAGGACAAATAACTTTTCAGTGCGGGCCAGAAAGGCAGGCGCGGCTGAGTATTCATCAGATCGCGCCGGTACAGTGGCCTCTGTGTACGCAGCAGGCGTGCGATGCGGCTGAAATGGTAATAACAGAACTGGCCGACCGGATTATCCGGATTGCGTGCGGCAATTTTCTCCAGCGCCGCCAGTTCGTTCGCCATGGTAAAACGCCCGGAAAGACGGTGGTAAAGAATGTCGTCAGCAATCACCCGCAGACGGGCTGAAATCACCTGAGCATTACGGCGGATCACCGCTTCCGCATGGCTCTCTTCCACCAACTTTTGCACTTCTTCCGGCTGATGCAGGCTGACGGTAATGTGCTCCTGCAAATCCAGCGCCACCTGAAAACGCTGAAACAGCCGCTTGTAGTGATGATGATGTCCGTGCTGCGGCAGCATGTGCAGCTGCTGATAAAGCAGGGCGATAAGATCGATGACCTGTTGCTGGCGCTTGAGCAGCGGCGGCAACGCGGTTTCAGGGTCGGTATGCTGCGTCAGCAGGCTGTATTTAGCTTCGAAATAATCCGCCAGTTGCAAATACAGCTGACTGAGGGTTTCGCGCATCGGTTGTTCTTTTGATATGCGAAACCACGCCCAGTTAAACAGGCCGTACCAGGCGGTGCCTGCGGCAAACAGCGCGGGTGCCTGCCACATCGGCCTGACGCCCACCATGCTCAGGGTAAAGATGGTCGCCACTAAAGCACCGGGCAACAGACGCGCATGGAGCGGGCTGATTTCGCCGGTGACGCCAAGTAATAATGCCAGCGACAGCATGATCAGCGGCAGCGGGAGGTGCCACCCGGTCAGCATCACTTGCAGCAGAATGCTGCCCAGCGCAAACAGAGCGCCACCAATAATGAGACGTTTGAAAAAGCGTTTGTGGGGAGTATCAAGACCGGCGACGTTACAGCAGGCAGGGCAGAGGGAAAACAACAGGCCCATTTGCAGATTCCCAAACAGCCAGCAGAGGCCGACCGGCAGACATAACACCAGCGTCTGACGCAGTGCATAGTTCACTTCGGGATGATAAAACAGCCTTCGCCATAGCGTCATGGATGAAGCTTAGCCCATAAAAAAGGCGCGACAGTAAGCTGTCGCGCCTTTTTTTGAGGGATTAACGTGTGCCGTAAACGACAATCGTTTTACCGTGTGCGGAGATCAGGCTCTGATCTTCCAGCATCTTGAGAATGCGGCCGACGGTTTCACGGGAGCAACCGACGATCTGACCGATTTCCTGGCGGGTAATTTTAATCTGCATCCCGTCCGGGTGGGTCATGGCATCTGGCTGTTTGGCCAGATTCAATAAGGTCTGAGCGATACGGCCCGTTACGTCGAGGAAAGCAAGGTTACCGACTTTCTCTGACGTCATTTGCAGACGGTTTGCCATCTGCGCGGAGAGGCGCATCAAAATGTCCGGGTTAACCTGAATCAGCTGGCGGAATTTTTTATAAGAAATTTCAGCCACTTCGCAGGCAGTTTTAGCACGTACCCAGGCACTGCGTTCCTGACCTTCTTCGAAGAGTCCCAGCTCGCCGATGAAGTCACCTTGGTTAAGGTAGGAAAGTATCATCTCTTTGCCTTCTTCATCTTTAATCAGGACGGCAACCGACCCTTTCACGATGTAGTACAGCGTTTCGGCTTTTTCACCCTGGTGAATCAGCGTACTTTTAGAAGGATACTTATGTATATGACAGTGAGACAGGAACCATTCAAGTGTCGGGTCTGTTTGTGGCTTGCCGAGAACCATTTGCTATTATCCTCTGTTATTATCGCTGCCCAAAATCACAGGGCTCAGAGTTCCCTGTACGGCGTCTGAATATTAATGCGCCCTATCAGCATGTAACTCACCAGAAATGCTGCAAGCGGATGTCGGAGTGAAACAGCCTGTTAATTGCTGTTATCACCTTGGGTTCTGTTCTTAAACCGCGAAAACCGTCACCGCAATTTACTGGAAAGTATGTTTCGGCTTTGTTTGTAACACAGGTTTGCAATGCTGTCTTGTGTTGTCTCGCTTCAGCATGATGGCGATCGGGTTACGTTGCCAGTTTTTAGGTGAAAGGGTACTCTGGGGTGAAAATTTGATGAATAAGAACGCCAGGAGATAAGCAAATGCACGCACGCGTAAAATGGGTGGAAGGTCTGACGTTTTTAGGTGAATCCGCGTCGGGTCATCAGGTTTTAATGGACGGGAATGCCGGTGATAAAGCACCGAGCCCGATGGAAATGTTGCTGATGTCCGCGGGTGGCTGTAGCGCGATCGACGTGGTGTCGATTTTGCAAAAAGGCCGCAGCGATGTCCGTGACTGTGAAGTGAAACTGACGTCAGAACGTCGCGAAGAAGTACCGCGTTTGTTCACACACATCAATCTGCACTTCATCGTCACCGGTAAAGACCTGACTGACAAGGTTGTGGAGCGCGCCGTCAGCCTGTCAGCTGAGAAATATTGTTCCGTTTCTCTGATGCTGGGCAAAGCCGCCTCGATCACCCACAGTTTCGAAGTGGTTAACGTCGAATAAGTCACGACCAGTCATACGTCTGGCAATGATGACGAAGTAAATCTAAAAATCGCCGCGCGGCAAAAATCCAGCCTGCCTTCGCGCTGTAGCGCGGCGAAATCCTCTGGACTGGCCAGAATTGAGGGTAGCGCCATTAAAACCCCGCCACTGATAAACGACTTAAAAACCATCGTTCGGCCTTGTCGGGTGGCGAAAGCCACGTTAACAAGTAGGGGTGTTGTGCGAGCTGAAGACGTGCGAAAGCGGCTGAGGGGGGGCAGCGACTAAGGATAATTAACACGGGAAATCAATGGGGGGTAGAACGTGAGGAAAGCCCGTACAGCCGACCGGGCTTTGTACTTCAGGAAGTAATATTACTTAACCTTGCGGGCGTTATCTGCTTTCCATTCTTCGTATGTCGCTTCAAGGATCCACAGACAGGTTGCTCCTTTGTCTGTTTCCAGCAGGGCCAGCCGGGTTCGTTGATAAAAGGTCTCTATCTCAGCCGATTGTTTGTTAATGGGTCCCATGCAAACAAGGTCTGTTCCAACGAGATGAGGCCAGTCCTGAGAATCCAGCACGACCAGAGCCTTCAGCGCGCCTTCAGTGTTACTCGATAGTGCAGACGATAACGCGTCTTCGAGCGCTTGCGACTGCTGCACGTTCGCAACTTTGGCGAGTTCAGGGGCTTTATCGAGCCAGGGTTGTTCTCCGGCAGCAATTCCCGCCACAGCGTCGGGCCAGTTGATGGTGGCAGCCATTGGGCTAGCCGCCATAACTGACAGCAAAATCAGCAGGATTAACCGCCTCATCTGACGACCTCCAGCGTCCCGCCTACGCTAATTATCCGCCAGCGTGTCGCAGGGGACATTATGATGCAACCTTCCGAGGCGTATCCCGCAGGCTTATTCACGCGTTCGCCATGAATACGGAAGGCGGAGCGGCCAAAGGAATCCCCAGAAGTCTGCTCCAGAATAATGGTGGCGGGGCCTTTTGAACGAGAATGGCCCGCGATGCGATAAGTCCCACGGGGGAGCGGCCCCATCCCTTTAACCTGCTGGCGATCAGGGTTGTTTTTATTAGTCAGGCTACCGGAGTATCCGGCCTCGACCAGTTCGCTGCCATAGTACAGCCTGCCTGTGCTTTGCTCGTATTTCCATGTCATAGGTAATAATCCCTTATGCCGTTGCGCGGTCGTTCCAGCTGTCTGAGTGGATGATATTGCCATCCACATAACGCCAGGTGATTTTTTCGTAAACAAGCTCAATCATTTCAAGATGATTTCTAGCTTCTCCGTACTGGGATTTGACGTCATACATCATCGGCCCGACCGTTACGACCATTACGTCCTCCATCATTGCGCTGAAGTATTCCACTTCCTGACCAGCGTCATTAATGCGATAAAATTTAACCTCAGCAGATTTCAACTTCTGGCCTGTGGTCACGGCCTTGTATAGATAGGGGCTGGAAGCGTCGATCTCTTTGCTGAAAAGATAAGGGGCGTGTTCGCGGGTCGCTGTAGCCTTTCCCGTTGCGTTATCGGTTTGAATACTGACGCCGTGATTCAGGCCGAGGATCTCGATACTGCCTTCACGGCCCGCAACGTCGACAGAGCCGCGAATATCCGCGCCGCCGTCGTCTTTGAGCCATAGATAAGCTGGAATAGCCATTGTTTTAAACTCCATTTTAAAGAGAGAGCCAGCCCGAAATATGCTGGCTAACCTGCTGCTCTCGCAGTGGAATTAAACTATCCCTATGTCAAATTGGCGTCAATTTTTGTACAGTCTGAAAACTCTGTAACGGGGTGGGGGTTATTGATTTAAATAAACAAAGGCCGGAATAATCCGGCCTTTGTTGTATAAAATTTTGACTAAAAGTTATTTTAATAAAATCTAAACAATCGAGTTAAAGGTCAATAACGGCTAGATCTGATTTATCCCCTCAGCATTTACTGATGAACGACGCCTGAGCCCGCTTACTCGATTTTCTTACCTTCCATCAGGCGCTGCACCAGCGGCGCCATAATCAGCTCCATTGCCAGCCCCATTTTGCCACCCGGCACCACCAGCGTTTTAATCTGAGAGATAAACGAGCCCTGGATCATCGCCAGCAGGTAAGGGAAATCGATGTCATCCAGCCCCTGGAAGTGGATCACCACAAAACTTTCATCCAGTGAAGGGATGGCTTTTGCGGCAAACGGGTTGGAGGTGTCGATGGTCGGCACGCGCTGAAAGTTAATGTGGGTGCGGGAAAACTGCGGGGTGATGTAGTTGATGTAGTCATCCATCGAGCGCACGACCGAATCCATCACCGCCTCACGGGAATGCCCGCGCTCGCCGGTATCGCGCACCAGTTTCTGGATCCACTCAAGGTTGACGATAGGCACCACGCCGACCAGCAAATCAACCTGCGCGGCGACGTCAATTTTGTCCGCCACCACACCGCCGTGCAGACCTTCATAAAATAAAATGTCCGTCGGTTCCGGCAGCGCCTGCCAGGGCGTAAAGGTGCCCGGCACCTGATTGAAGGGAACGGCTTCGTCATAAGTATGCAGATACTTACGAGAACGCCCGGTGCCTGTATTACCGTATTCAATGAAGCTTTTTTCCAGTAAGCCGAAGTCATTGGCTTCCGGCCCGAAATAGCTGATATGACGCCCGAGATCGCGCGCCTTGCGGATGGCGGCGTCCATTTCAGGGCGGGTGAAATGATGGAAACTGTCGCCTTCGAGCTCAGCCGCGCGCAGGCCAAGTTGTTGGAAAATCTTACGAAATGCCACGCTGGTGGTGGTGGTGCCCGCACCGCTCGAACCGGTGACTGCAATAACAGGGTGTTTGGCTGACATATTGCGCTGTTCTCCGTAAAGGTGATGCTGGCAGGCGCGACGCGGCCCTTTCTGTGATCGAAGACCTGGCGTCATCGCTGCGCATAATTACGCCTATTGTTACCATATTTATTCGGGAAGTGACAGGCGACGACCGGTTATTTCAGCCGCCTGCAACCGGCATTTTTTCCCTGATTTCTCAGGTCGTCTTTATCCATCAAATGCCCGATAACGGCGGCAACATCATCATTTTTACGATACGGTTCGCGCGCCGTTGGCATATTTAGAACAGTCGCTGGCAGCCCTGACGGCGAAGCCTGAGGTATGTCCTCAGCAGTGAAAATCCGGTCTGTATGATCGTTGTGAAAAAGAGGGCAGTTCAGGAAGAAAGCAGGGAAAGGAATAAGAAAACCCCGGTGCAGGCCGGGGATTTCTGAACAAGCGGGATGCGGAAAACTACTTTTTTACCGTCTTCAACGCTGCTACGCAGCGGTCGACCACGCCGTCAAATTTATGATCAATATTGACGCGTAAGACATCCGGTTCGTCTTCGCCCGGCTCTTCGAGCGCGTCGAACTGGCTTCTCAGTAAATCAGTCGGCATGAAGTGTCCGGCGCGGGCTTTCAGGCGGTCGGCGATCACGTCGAAACTGCCTTTCATGTAGATGAATACCATCCCTTCGTTGTCTTTACGCAGCGCGTCGCGATAGCGGCGTTTCAGGGCGGAACAGACAATCACGCCCGTTTCGTTTTTATGGCGCAGGCTGTAGGCGGCGTCATTTAAGCGTAATAACCACGGCGCACGATCGTCGTCGTTCAGTGGCGTGCCGCTGGCCATTTTTTGAATGTTGGCGCGGGGATGAAGATCATCACCGTCGATGAATTTCGCGTTGATTTCACGGGCCAGTGCCGCGCCGACGGTGGATTTACCGCTGCCTGACACGCCCATCAGAATGATGCTTTGTCCTGCCATAAGTATGATCTCTATCCCAAAATGAAAATTTTGACTGCGTAGTGAGTCCTAATATTAGCATGTTACCGGTATCATGATACCGGTAACAAATGGAGATGTGACTAATATCACAAAGGAATGCACTGCTGTTTTAGCGGTCGCGGTCTGTACCCGTTGCACTGTTAATTCCTACAACATGTTGAAAATTAAAATCAATGCGTCGCTCGTTGGGTTTCTGCGCCAGAGCGACAGCATGAGGGGAAGAATATGCCACTAGTTATTGTAGCGGTGGGCGTCGCACTGCTGTTGTTACTGATGATCCGCTTTAAGCTCAACGGCTTCATCGCACTGATTCTGGTCGCGCTGGCTGTGGGTATCATGCAAGGCATGCCGGTCGATAAAGTCATCACCTCCATTAAAAACGGGGTGGGCGGCACGCTCGGCAGTCTGGCGCTGATCATGGGCTTTGGTGCCATGCTCGGTAAAATGCTGGCCGACTGCGGGGGCGCACAACGGATTGCCACCACGCTTATCGAAAAATTTGGCCGTGAACACATTCAGTGGGCGATCGTACTGACCGGTTTTATCGTCGGTTTTGCGTTGTTCTATGAAGTGGGCTTCGTTCTGATGTTGCCACTGGTCTTCACCGTGGCGGCAGCGGCGCGTCTGCCACTGCTGTACGTCGGTGTGCCGATGGCGGCAGCGTTGTCAGTGACCCACGGTTTCCTGCCTCCGCACCCGGGGCCGACGGCTATCGCGACTATCTTCCACGCCGATATGGGGAAAACGCTGTTGTACGGTTCACTGCTGGCCGTGCCGACGGTGATTCTGGCCGGACCGGTGTACGCCCGCTTCCTGAAAGGCATCGACAAACCTGTGCCGGAAGGCCTCTTCAACCCGAAAACGTTTACTGAAGAAGAAATGCCGAGCTTCGGCGTCAGCGTCGCGACTTCTCTGGTGCCGGTGATTTTGATGGCGTTTCGCGCAGTTTGCGAAATGATTTTGCCGAAAGGGCATCCGGTGCTGGCTTACGCAGAGTTCTTCGGTGACCCGGTGATGGCGACGCTGATTGCTGTGCTGATCGCAATCTTCACCTTCGGCCTGAATCGTGGCCGCAAGATGGAAGATGTGATGGAAACCGTCAGCGATTCCATCAAAATCATTGCGATGATGCTGTTGATTATCGGCGGTGGCGGTGCGTTCAAACAGGTGCTGGTCGACAGTGGTATTGAGAAATATATCGCTGCGATGATGGATGGCAGCACGCTGTCACCTATCCTGCTGGCCTGGTCAATTGCAGCGGTTCTGCGTATTGCGCTCGGGTCTGCCACGGTGGCAGCAATCACGGCTGGCGGTATCGCCGCACCGCTCATCGCTACCACCGGCGTCAGCCCTGAACTGATGGTTATCGCCGTCGGTTCCGGCAGCGTGATTTTCTCGCACGTTAACGATCCGGGTTTCTGGCTGTTCAAGGAGTATTTCAACCTGAGCATCGTCGAAACCTTCAAATCCTGGTCCGTGCTGGAAACCATCATTTCCCTGTGTGGCCTGGGCGGATGTTTGCTGCTCTCGATGGTGGTGTAACGGTAAAAACCGTCATAAAAAAGGCGAGCCAGTTGGCTCGCCTTTTCGTTTCTTCTGTCCGTTAAATCTTCAAATACGCCCTGATGCCATCGAGGAACATCTGCGTGGAGAGCATGACCAGAATCAGGCCCATCAGGCGTTCGAGGGCGCTGACGCCTTTATCACCCAGCAGGCGCAGGAACAAATTCGACAGCAGGAGGATGGCCATTGACAGTCCCCAGGCAATAAACAGGGCCAGTGTCAGGTGGCTCATCTGGTTCGGATACTGGTGTGAAAGCAGCATCAGCGTGGCAAGGATCGACGGACCGGCAACCAGCGGGATAGCCATCGGGACGAGGAAAGGTTCTTCACCGGCTGACAGGCCCGTGCTGCTTTTTTCTTCAGAAGGGAAAATCATTTTGATGGCGATCAGGAACAGGATGATACCGCCGGAAATCGACACGGTTTCAGTACGCAAATTCAGGAACGACAGGATTTTTTCCCCGGCGAACAGGAAAATCAGCATCAGCAGCAGGGCGATCAGCATTTCGCGGATCAGTACGACGCGGCGGCGTTTCGGGTCGAGATGTTTTAACACCGACATGAAAATCGGTAAATTGCCCAATGGATCCATAATCAGAAACAGCAAAATTGTTGCTGAAATCATTTCGGTCATGACTACCTCAGATGAAAGTTCGGCTTTTGAAAACGCCTGTTATAAGTTGTGCTGCTATTAAACGCTGCACTATTGATTAAATTCACTTGCCACTTCTGGTGCATTTTGTAAGGTGGTAGACCCGCGCGTTAACGGGGCAGAGTACATGAAAACAGGCACTGTCTTAGTGCAAACGCGCGTTCAAGCCGTTTTAAGCAGTTATCACCCTCAGGGCAGGACAGATATTATGAAAAATGTAGGTTTCGTTGGCTGGCGCGGGATGGTCGGTTCTGTACTCATGCAACGCATGATTGAAGAACGCGATTTCGACGCTATCCGTCCGGTATTCTTTTCGACCTCTCAGCATGGCCAGGCCGCTCCAGACTTTACGGGCCAGAGTGGCACCTTACAGGATGCCTATGATCTGGATGCACTGAGCGCGCTGGACATTATTATCACCTGTCAGGGCGGCGATTATACCAATGAAATCTATCCTAAGCTGCGTGAAATCGGTTGGTCCGGCTACTGGATCGACGCAGCATCCTCTCTGAGAATGAAGGATGACGCGATAATCATCCTCGACCCGGTGAACAGCGCAGTGATCCACCAGGGCATCGACAAAGGCATCAAAACCTTTGTGGGCGGTAACTGTACCGTCAGCCTGATGCTGATGTCTCTCGGCGGCCTGTTTGCCAATGACCTGATCGAGTGGGCTTCGGTTGCCACTTATCAGGCGGCATCCGGCGGCGGTGCGCGCCACATGCGTGAACTGCTGACCCAAATGGGCATGCTGCACAACAGCGTGGCGAAAGAGCTGGAAAATCCGGCCTCTGCCATTCTGGATATCGAACGTAAAGTCACCGCGCTGACCCGCAGTGGCACGCTGCCAACCGATAACTTCGGTGTTCCGCTGGCGGGCGGTCTGATCCCGTGGATCGACAAACAGCTGGATAACGGCCAGACCAAAGAAGAGTGGAAAGGTCAGGCAGAAACCAACAAAATTCTCGGCACCTCAAGCATCATTCCGGTGGACGGCTTGTGTGTCCGTATCGGCGCGTTGCGCTGCCACAGCCAGGCATTCACGCTGAAGCTGAAAAAAGACGTCTCGATCCCTGAGATTGAGCAAATGCTGGCGACGCACAACGACTGGGTTCGCGTGATCCCGAATGACCGTGAACTGTCGATGCGTGAACTGACGCCTGCGGCGGTCACGGGCACCATGAACACCCCGGTTGGACGTCTGCGTAAACTGAATATGGGCCCGCAATACCTGTCTGCGTTTACCGTCGGCGACCAGTTGTTGTGGGGCGCGGCAGAGCCTTTACGCCGTATGCTGCGTATTTTGCTCTAACAGGCCTGTATGTTGAAAACTGTCTTGTTTTCATCTTTATGATTTACCCACGGGATGCCAGCACGGTGTCCCGTTTTTATTCCAGTCATCAACCACTTCACCGTTTATCCGCATTTTGCCAGCGCATCTCTCTGTATTTCATTTTGAGCAAAATTCCTCGGTTTCTTCCCACTGATTTATTCAACCTTTGTCTATGCTTAGTAGAAGAGCTCTGCCTCTTTGAGAAGCTGAAACAGACACTTATTTAGAAAGTGTGAGCAAACGCGTCATCGCGCACTATTTGGCAAAACTGAAACCAGATGAGATCACAAAGCCACGATAAAAAGGGGAGCAAACTGGGGTTACGTTTCGTATTTGGCACCTGAATGATTTTATTGGATTTATTGATTTAATTAATCATAGGACGAAATTCATGTCTGTACTTCCCGATCAGCACGTCATTAATCAAATTATATCGGGTCACTACGCTGATCCTTTTTCTCTGCTGGGAATGCACACCGTGGCCGCCGGACTGGAAGTGCGTGCGCTGCTTCCGGATGCCGATCAGGTTTGGGTGATTGATGCAGATAAAGGTAAAAAAGTTGTTGAACTGCGCCGTACCGACGATCGCGGTTTTTTTGTCGGGCTGATGCCACGCCGTAAAAATGCTTTCCGCTATCAGCTGGAAGTACGCTGGGGCGAAAACACCCAGGTGATTGACGACCCTTACCGGTTTGGCACGCTGTTGCAGGAGCTGGATATCTGGCTGTTGTCCGAAGGCAAGCACCTGCGTCCTTACGAAAAGCTCGGCGCACATCCGCAAACGCTCGATAACGTTGCGGGCGTCAGTTTTGCCGTCTGGGCACCCAACGCCCAGCGTATTTCGGTGGTGGGTGAATTCAATTTCTGGGATGGCCGCCGTCATCCGATGCGTCAGCGCCGCGAAAACGGCATCTGGGAATTGTTTATCCCGGCCGTCCACGAAGGCCAGCTGTATAAATTCGAAATTATCGACTGTCGCGGGCACGTCACCCTGCGCGCTGACCCTTATGCTTTTGAGGCGCAGATGCGCCCGGACACCGCTTCCTGCGTGCGTAAACTGCCGGATGTCGTGCCGTTTTCGGAAAGCAGAAAGAAAGCCAATGCGCTGAATCAGCCAGTCTCAGTGTACGAAGTGCATCTGGGATCCTGGCGTCGTCACACTGACGATAACTTCTGGCTGAGCTACGGCGAGCTGGCGGAACAACTGGTGTCCTACGCCAAATGGATGGGTTTTACGCATATCGAACTGATGCCGGTTAACGAACATCCGTTCGATGGCAGCTGGGGCTATCAGCCGCTCGGCATGTATGCGCCCACCCGCCGTTTCGGCACGCCGATGGATTTCAAAGCGCTGGTCGAGGCGGCCCACAACGCCGGGCTGAACGTCATTCTTGACTGGGTGCCGGGGCATTTCCCGAGTGATTCCCATGGTCTGGCGGAATTTGACGGCACCGCGCTGTATGAATACGCCGATCCGCGTGAAGGCTATCATCAGGACTGGAATACGCTGATTTATAACTATGGCCGCCATGAAGTGCGTAACTACCTGGCGGGAAATGGTTTTTACTGGATCGAGCGTTTTGGTATTGATGGTCTGCGCGTCGATGCCGTGGCCTCCATGATCTACCGCGATTACAGCCGCAAAGCCGGTGAATGGATCCCCAATCATTACGGCGGGCGCGAGAATCTTGAAGCCATTGCCTTCCTGAAATACACCAACCAGACCATTGGCCGCGAACTGGGCGGAGCCGTGACGCTGGCAGAAGAATCCACGGATTATCCGGGTGTCACTATGCCGCCGGACGCCAACGGGCTGGGGTTCCATTACAAATGGAACATGGGCTGGATGAACGACTCGCTGAAGTACATGCAGCTCGATCCGGTTCACCGCAAATATCACCACAATCTCATGACGTTCGGCGTGCTTTACGCCTACAGCGAGAATTTCATTCTGCCGCTGTCGCACGATGAAGTTGTTCACGGTAAAAAATCCCTGATCGACAAAATGCCCGGCGACGCGTGGCAGAAATTTGCCAACCTGCGCGCCTATTACGGCTTTATGTGGGCGCATCCCGGCAAAAAGCTGCTGTTTATGGGCTGCGAATTTGCCCAGGGGCGCGAATGGAACTTTAACGCCAGTCTCGACTGGCATCTGCTGGACAATCCTGACGGCTGGCACCGCGGCGTACAGCATCTGGTGCGGGATCTGAACCTGACTTACAAGGCCAATGCGCCGCTGTATGAGCTGGATTTCAATCCTCGCGGTTTTGAATGGCTGGTGGTTGACGATCATGAGAACTCGATCTTTGCGTTTGCCCGTCGCGATGAAAATGCCGGTGAAGTGATTGTCATCAGCAACTTCACGCCGGTGCCGCGCTATGACTACCGCATTGGCATCAGCCGTCCGGGCGTGTACCGCGAAATACTGAACACCGATTCGCATTTCTACCACGGCAGCAACGTCGGCAATGCCGGCGATGTTCACAGTGAAAACATCAGTCAGCATCAGCGCGAACATTCTTTGAGCGTCACCATCCCGCCGCTGGCGACGATTTATTTGCGAAGGGAGCCGTAATGAAGCAGCTCGAGCCCGGTCAGCCCGCGCCCTTTGGTGCGCATCTCAGAGATAACGGCGTCAATTTTTGCCTGTTCTCCGCGCATGCGGAAAAAGTGGAGTTATGTCTGTTTGATGAGACGGGCAGCGAGCAGCATCTGCCGCTGACTTCGCGCACCGGCAATCTCTGGCACGGCTTTTTGCCGGGTGCCAAAGCCGGGCAGCGCTACGGTTACCGGATTTACGGGCCCTTTGATCCGCTACACGGCCATCGTTTTAACCCGAAAAAAGTGCTGATCGACCCCAGCGCACGGGCCATTGACGGCGTGCTGCTCGACAACGCGCGGTTCACCGGCGGAATTGATGCGCCGGACGACCGCGACAGCGCCGTTGTGGCGCCAAAATCCGTTGTCGTTGCCGGAAACTTTGACTGGGAAGAGGATAAACCGCCCGCCACGCCGTGGGGCGATACGGTGATTTACGAAGCCCATGTGCGCGGCCTGACGCGTCAGCACCCGCGCATTCCGGCGGCACTGCGCGGCACCTATGCCGGGCTGGCGCATCCGGTCATGCTCGAGTATCTGCAACATCTCGGGGTAACGGCCATTGAGCTTTTACCGGTACAGCATCACGCCGATGAACCCCGCCTGCAACGTCTTGGGCTGACCAATTACTGGGGTTACAACGTGCTCGCGCCGTGCGCCGTAGACCCGCGTTATGCCAGCGGTCTGGGCGGTGTCTCGGCGCTGAGTGAGTTTAAGTCGGCGGTGAAAGCACTGCATAAGGCGGGGATCGAAGTGATCCTCGATGTGGTGTTCAACCACAGTGCTGAGCTGGATATTGACGGGCCGTTTATCTCGTTTCGCGGCATCGACAACGCCAGCTGGTACTGGCTGAACGAAGACGGCACTGACAACAACATGACCGGCTGCGGCAACGCGCTGCGGCTGGTGGACGACGAAGTGATCGCCTGGACGCTCGACTGCCTGCACTACTGGGTGCGCGAATGTCACGTTGATGGTTTCCGGTTTGACCTGGCGACGCTGCTCGGACGTATGCCGGCGTTCACCGCGCATTCGCCGCTGTTCAACGCCATTAAACAGGATGCGGTACTTTCGCAGGTCAAGCTTATCGCCGAACCCTGGGACATCGGTACCGGCGGTTATCAGCTCGGACAGTTCCCGGCACCCTTTGCGGAATGGAATGACGTCTGGCGCGATGAAATGCGTCAGTTCTGGCTGCACGGCGATGTCTCGATCGGTCAGTTTGCCGGTCGCGTGGCGGCGTCAGCAGACAAGTTTGACCCGGCGCAGCGTGAACCCTACGCCAGCATCAACATGCTGACGGCGCACGACGGTTTCACGTTGCGCGATGTCGTCAGTTTTAACCAGAAACACAACCAGGCCAACGGTGAAGAAAACCGTGACGGCCATAACGAGAACTTCAGCCAAAACCACGGCGAGGAAGGGCTGGAGGCGTCTGCTGAAGTCTTACGGCAGCGTCGTCTCAGCCAGCGTGCGCTGCTTGCGTCGCTGTTTTTGTCACAAGGCACGCCGATGTTGCTGGCCGGTGACGAGCACGGCAACAGCCAGTCGGGCAACAACAACGCCTACTGTCAGGACAACGCGCTGACCTGGCTCGACTGGGAAAATGCCGATGAAAGCCTGACCGCCTACGTCTGCGCGCTGATTGCGCTGCGCCGGAAAATCCCGGCACTGACGCAAAACCGCCGGTGGCAGGAGGGCGGCGACGACGTGCAATGGCTGAATCAACAGGGGCAGCCGATGACCCCCGGCGACTGGGAGCAGGGGCCGCAGCAATGGCTGCAAATCCTTCTTTCCCGCCGCTGGCTGTTAATCGTGAATGCTTCCCTGCACGACGTGGATCTGCAACTGCCGCCGGGAAACTGGCAGCCGGTGGCACCGTTCAACAGCATGCTTTTTGATGAGGAACCCCGACGCGTCATGGAAGGCTCGCAATGGCGGGCAGCAGCGAAAACCCTCTGTGTCCTACAAGATTTCACTCCACAGAGCCGGTCACAATAAAAACGAAGGAGTCAGATATGGCGACATTAGATAACCGGGACCCGGTCATGCTGGCGCGACAACTGCCGCTGAAATCCGTGGCGTTGATTCTTGCCGGGGGACGTGGTTCACGACTGAAAGATTTGACGGCCACCAGGGCAAAGCCCGCCGTTCACTTCGGCGGTAAATTTCGCATCATCGATTTCGCTCTGTCGAATTGTCTCAACTCGGGCATCCGGCGTATCGGCGTGATCACGCAATATCAGTCGCATACGCTGGTGCAGCACATTCAGCGCGGCTGGTCATTTCTTAACGAAGAAATGAATGAGTTTGTGGATTTGCTTCCGGCGCAACAGCGTCACAGCACGGAACACTGGTACAAGGGCACCGCCGATGCCGTCTATCAGAACCTGGATATTATTCGCCGCTACAACGCCGAGTTTGTGGTGATCCTGGCGGGCGATCATATCTACAAGATGGACTACTCGCGCATGCTGATCGACCACGTGCAGAAGGGCGGTGAATGTACCGTCGCCTGCCTTGCGGTGCCGATTGCCGAGGGCAGTGAATTCGGTGTGATGGACGTCAGCGAAGACTATCAGATCAAAAGCTTTGTCGAGAAACCGCAAAATCCACCGCCGATGCCGGGGCACCCTGATATGGCGCTGGCGAGCATGGGCATCTACATTTTTAATGCGGACTATCTGTTTCGGATCCTCGAAGAAGATATGGCGGATGAAAGTTCCACCCATGACTTCGGCAAAGATCTGATCCCGAAACTGACGGCTCAGGGGGTGGCGCGTGCGCACCCGTTCAGCCTGTCGTGCGTTACGCAGAACGAAGAGTTGCCTCCGTACTGGCGCGATGTCGGCACGCTCGACGCTTACTGGCGCGCTAATCTGGATCTGGCGTCGGTGACGCCGGAACTGGATATGTACGATCGCGACTGGCCGATCCGCACCCATATGGAACCGCTGCCGCCGGCAAAATTTGTGCAGGACCGCTCGGGCAGTCACGGCATGACCATGAACTCGCTGGTGGCCGGGGGATGCATTGTGTCGGGCTCGGTGGTGGTGCATTCAGTGCTGTTCCCGCGTGTGAGGATCAATTCTTTCTGCAATATTGATTCAACGATTATTTTGCCGGATGTGAATGTGGGTCGTTCATGCCGTCTGCGCAAATGTGTGATTGACCGCGCCTGTCAGATCCCCGAAGGCATGGTCATTGGTGAAAACGCCGACGAAGACAGCCGCCGCTTTTACCGTTCCGAAGGCGGCGTTGTGCTGGTGACGCGCGCAATGTTGGCGAAACTATAAACAGACCTTAGAAAGCATGACTTTTCGTCATCCCGGTTATCGCCGGGATGACCGGGATAATCAGGAGCGCGAATGCAGGTTTTACATGTTTGTTCCGAGCTGTTCCCCCTGTTAAAAACGGGTGGCCTTGCAGACGTCGCCGGTGCACTGCCTGCCGCGCAGATTGCTGAGGGAGCGGATGTCCGCGTGCTCATTCCGGCGTTCCCCGATGTCAAAAAAGGCCTCGGAGAAACACGGGTAATCGGTACGCTGGATACTTTTGCCGGGTACGTCACCCTTTCGCTGGGTTATTTTGACGGCGTCGGTATTTATCTGATTGATGTGCCAGGTTTGTACGATCGTCCCGGCAGCCCGTATCACGATCAGTCTTCCTTTGCTTACGCCGATAATCATCTGCGCTTTGCATTGTTAAGCTGGATGGCGTGCGAACTGGCGTTGGGATTTGATCACCACTGGCAGCCAAATATTGTGCATTCCCATGACTGGCACGCCGGTCTGGCATCGGCGTATATCCGCGCCCGCCATGCGCCGGTGAAAACGGTCTTTACCGTGCATAATCTGGCGTTCCAGGGGCTGTTTGGCGCGCACCACGTGGATGAGTTATACATCCCGCGTGAATTTTTCCAGATGCACGGACTGGAGTTCTACGGTCAGATTTCCTATCTGAAAGCCGGTTTGTATTTCTCCGATCACGTGACCACCGTCAGCCCGACCTACGCCAAAGAAATCACCCGTCCGGAATTCGGCTACGGCATGGAATCTTTGTTGCAGCTGAGGGAAATGGAAGGGCGGCTGACCGGTATTCTTAACGGTGTCGATGAAGCGATCTGGCAGCCACGTGATGACGTGCTGCTGTCTGCGCGTTATGACGCCGATGATTTACGTTCCAAAGCCATTAACAAAGCCTATTTGCAACGGGCGATGGGGCTGGACGTTGACGACTCGCGGCTGGTGTTTGCAGTCGTCAGCCGCCTGACCAGCCAGAAAGGGCTGGATCTGGTGCTGGAAGCGTTGCCGGATTTACTCGAGCGTGGCGGTCAGCTGGCGCTGCTGGGAGCGGGTGATGCGGTGCTGCAACAGGCATTTCTGGCCGCCGCCGCTGACAATCCGGGGCAGGTCGGTGTGCAGCTCGGTTACCACGAAGCCTTTTCCCACCGCATTATCGGCGGGGCGGATGTCATTATGGTGCCGAGTCGCTTTGAGCCTTGCGGTCTGACGCAATTATATGGTTTGAAATACGGCACCCTGCCGCTGGTGCGTCGTACCGGCGGGTTAGCGGATACCGTGGTGGATTGTGCATTGGAAAATCTGGCTGACGGAACGGCCAGCGGTTTTGTGTTCGAAGAAGCCACGGGGAAATCGCTGGCAAGTGCGATCCGCCGGGCATTTGTTTTGTGGAGCCGTCCTAAACATTGGCGACACGTACAACAACACGCCATGGGTATTGATTTTGGCTGGAAGGTCGCAGCGCAGGAATATCTCACGCTGTATCACCGTCTTCTGTCCTGACCCCCTGAACGTAGCTAACTTGATCGGGAATGTAACGTTATGACTTCACCGTTTAATTACAACTCACCGACAGTCAGTGTCGAAGCGCTAAAGCATTCTATCGCCTATAAGCTGATGTTTATTATTGGCAAAGACCCGTCTATCGCGACGCAGCATGACTGGCTGAACGCCACCTTATTTGCGGTGCGTGACCGTATGGTTGAACGCTGGTTGCGCTCTAACCGGGCGCAAACCTCACAGGATGTCCGGCAGGTGTATTACCTGTCGATGGAGTTTTTGATTGGACGGACGCTCTCCAATGCGCTGCTGGCGATGGGTATTTACGACGATCTTAAAAGCGCGCTTGATGAAATGGGCTTTGATCTTGAAGAACTGATCGGCGAAGAGAATGACCCCGGATTAGGCAACGGCGGCCTGGGGCGTCTGGCCGCCTGTTTCCTGGATTCGCTGGCGACGCTGGCGCTGCCGGGGCGCGGATATGGCATTCGTTACGAATACGGCATGTTTGCGCAGAACATCGTTAACGGCGAGCAAAAAGAGTCACCGGATTACTGGCTGGAGTACGGGAATCCGTGGGAGTTTCAGCGTTACAACACCCGTTATAAAGTACGTTTCGGTGGCCGCGTTCAGCATGAAGGGGTGAAAACCCGCTGGCTGGAAACCGAAGAGGTCATCGCCTGCGCCTACGATCAGGTCATTCCCGGTTACGACACTGACGCCACCAACACGCTGCGGCTGTGGGGCGCGCAGGCCAGTAACGAGATCAATCTGGGTAAATTTAATCAGGGCGACTATTTCGCGGCGGTGGAAGATAAAAACCATTCCGAGAACGTATCGCGCGTGCTTTATCCGGATGATTCCACCTATTCGGGCCGCGAACTGCGTTTGCGTCAGGAGTATTTCCTGGTGTCGGCGACGGTGCAGGATATCCTCAACCGCCACTACACCACCCACCATACCTACGATAATCTGGCCGATAAAATTGCCATTCACCTCAACGACACGCACCCGGTGCTGTCTATCCCTGAGCTGATGCGGTTACTGATCGACGAACATAAATTTGAATGGCTGGTAGCGTGGGACACCGTTTCCCGCGTGTTCTCCTACACCAACCACACGCTGATGACCGAAGCGCTGGAAACCTGGTCGGTGGATATGATCGGTAAGATCCTGCCGCGCCATCTGGAAATCATTTTCCAGATTAACGATCACTTCCTTAAAGAAGTCGCGGCACAAATACCGGGCGACGACGGCCTGCTGTCACGCGTTTCTATTATTGATGAAGGTAATGGCCGCAAGGTGCGCATGGCGTGGCTGGCGGTGATCGCGAGTCATAAAGTCAACGGCGTCTCGGCGCTGCACTCCGATCTGATGGTGCAGTCGCTGTTCGCGGATTTCGCGCATATCTATCCTGATCGTTTCTGTAATAAAACCAACGGGGTGACGCCGCGTCGCTGGCTGGCGCTGGCCAATAAACCGCTCTCGGCGGTGATTGATGATGCGATAGGCCACACCTGGCGTTCCGACCTGAGTCAGCTTTCTGAGCTGAAACAGAATCTGGATTACCTGAGTTTCTTGCAGGCCATCCGTAAGGCCAAGCTGGATAACAAAAAACGGCTCGCGCTGTATATCGCGCAAAAACTGAATATCGTGGTGGATCCAAAAAGTCTGTTCGATGTGCAGATCAAACGTATTCATGAGTACAAACGCCAGCTGATGAACGTGCTGCACGTCATCACCCGTTATAACCGCATTCTGGAAGAGCCGGACGCCGAATGGGTGCCGCGTACGGTGATTTTTGCCGGTAAAGCGGCCTCGGCCTATTATGCGGCGAAACAGATCATCCGGCTGATCAACGACGTTGCGGCGGTGATCAATAACGATCCGCGTATCGGGAACAAGCTGAAGATCGTCTTTATCCCTAACTACAGCGTCAGTCTGGCGCAGATGATCATTCCGGCAGCCGATCTCTCCGAGCAGATCTCGCTGGCAGGCACCGAAGCTTCCGGTACCAGTAATATGAAATTTGCTCTCAACGGCGCGCTGACCATCGGCACGCTGGACGGCGCAAACGTCGAAATGCTCGAACACGTCGGCGAGGAGAATATCTTTATCTTCGGCAACACCACCGAGCAGGTCGAGACGTTACGCCGTCAGGGTTATAACCCGCACACGTATTTTGAGCAGGACGCGGAGCTGCATCAGGTGTTGACGCAAATCGCCACCGGCGTGTTCAGTCCTGGCGAGCCAAAGCGCTACACCAACCTGTTCGATACGCTGGTGAATCTCGGCGACCATTATCAGGTACTGGCGGATTACCGCAGTTATGTCGATATGCAGGATAAAGTCGATGAGCTGTATAAACTGCCGGAAGAGTGGACGCGCCGCACGCTGCACAACATCGCCAATATGGGCTATTTCTCGTCAGACCGTACCATTCAGGAGTACGCAGATGAGATCTGGAACATTAAGCCGGTGAAATTGTAGAGGGGCGTTGATTTAACGGTTAACCCCGGTCAGTGGCCGGGGTTAACAATAACCATGACGCGAACGTTTTTTTACTCACCAGTCCTGCGGTGTTTCTTCCTGCCCGGCGCGAAACTGGCCGCGCGGCATGATGTTGAGCGTTTCGTGCAGTTCGGACCATACCAGCACTATTTCGCCGCTTTTCAGCTGACGTTTCACGTCATCCACTTTTTGCTCGAGAGAGCGTTCCTGTTCGCCGTAGTCGGTACCTTCGCGCAAGACAAAAGATTCCACCACGCTGGTGAGGATTTCTGCGTCCAGTTCTTGCCAGGGAATAATCACAACGTTACATCCTTTGTTGGTTCTTCTTTCTCTAAATAGGGGGCGATCCACGCGGGAATGCGCTGCTCCAGCCACATCTGCGGATTGCGCAGACTGCCGGAAACAAACCCGACATGCCCGCCGTGTTCGGTCAGCTGATACTCCACGCAGGCCGGTAAATCCTCTGCTTTAGGGATCACCTCCGGCGTCATGAACGGATCGTCCTTGGCATGGATGATCAGCAGCGGCGTTCGTACCTGTAACAGTAACGGCAGGCCGCTGCACCGGCGGTAATAATCCAGCGCGTCGGCAAAACCGTGGGCTTTCGACGTGATCGCGTCATCGAATTCGCGCAGGCGTCGCATCGATTTCAGCTGTGTCAGGGTGACCGGCAGCGTTCCGGGGTATTTTGCCAGTTTGCGTGACGCATTCCCTTTAAGCTGACCGAGCAAATAGCGCTGATAAATCCGCGATGAACCGCGCTCCAGCCGGTACGCGCAAGGCTCAAGCATCAGCGGCGCCGACACCACCACGGCGGCGCTGAGGGTGCAGTTTTCGCCTTCCTGACCGAGATAACAGGCCAGCATATTGCCGCCAAGAGAAACGCCGACGGCGCCGGTGGGCATTTCACCGTAAGTTTCATTTAGCCAGTGAATGAAAAAGCGCGCGTCTTCGGTTTCACCCGAATGATAAATTCGCTGAAGTTTATTCGGCTCGCCGCTGCATCCGCGAAAATGCATCACCACACCCAGCCAGCCCCGGTCTTTCCACGCCTGTAATAAGCCGTGCGCATACGGGCTGTAGAAGCTGCCTTCCAGCCCGTGAAACAGCACCATACGCGGTTTGTGGCGCGCCAGTTGCGGATCTTCACTCCAGGCCAGATCCAGAAAATCGCCGTCGGGCGTGTCCAGTCTTTGCCAGCAGGGTTTAAGTTTTGCGTGCCGCCTGACCAGCCGCGGTAACAGCGTCTGGATATGCGGATTACTGGCCCCGCGCAAAGGGCGAAAGGATTCATACATAAGATGAATAATTTTCTCTCAACAGGCTCTTGTGCGATCAATATCACACTGATAGCTTCAATCTTATCGCACAACTGAATCGCACGACACCGGGTGAGGAGCACCCATTAAATGGAACTTAGTTTATTTTTATCCATGCTCGGTTTTTTATGGGTCGCGGCCATCACGCCGGGGCCGAATAATATGTTGTTAACCACCTCTGGCGCTAACTTCGGGTTCTTCCGCTCACTCTGGCTGATGGTCGGCATTATGCTCGGTATGCAAAGTATTTTGCTGCTGGTGGCATTTGGCGTCGGCGGATTGATCACGGTATATCCCGCGTTACATCTGTTCCTGAAGATCGCCGGTAGCCTGTATTTGCTGTGGCTGGCGTGGAAGATTGCCACTTCCGCGTATGAAAAACTGGAAACCGGCGCACCGCCGCCAAAGCCGATCCGCTTATATCAGGGCTGGTTGTTGCAATTCCTCAACCCTAAAGCGTGGCTGATGGGGCTGGGAGCGGTAGCGAGTTTCAGTCTGGCGGGCGCGGCTTACAATCACTCGATTGCCGGTATCAGCCTAGGAATGTTTTTGGTGAATCTGGTTTCAGGGGTGATCTGGCTGGGTTTCGGTACGGTGATTGGTCGCCTGCTGCGCAGTCGTCGCGCCTGGTACACCTTTAATATTGCGATGGGTATCCTGACCGCTGCCTGCGTGCTGTTAATCTGGCACTGATTTTTTTTCCTGCGTTTTCCAGGGCCTCCGCAACGAGGCCTTTTTGTTGGTGTTATATATTCCATAAAAGCATTAAAGATAATTTCTAATTACTTTATCTATTTTTACACCTCCGCTACAACTGACAAACACACACAATGACGCCCTGCGCGGAGCTGACCCCCATGACCGATCTCAATACGTTTCCCCTCTCTGCATTGAAAAAAAGTGGCCTGGCCCTCGCTCTGAGTATGGCGGCGTTCTGCGCGCAGGCGACGGATGTCACCGTGGCTTATCAGACGTCAGCGGAACCGGCTAAGGTCGCTCAGGCAGAAAATACGTTTGCCAAAGAATCCGGTGCCAAGGTGGACTGGCGCAAATTCGACAGCGGATCGAGCGTGCTGCGCGCGCTGGCCTCCGGTGACGTGCAGATCGGCAATATTGGATCCAGCCCGCTGGCCGTTGCCGCGAGCCAGAAGTTGCCGATCGAAGTGTTTTTGCTGGCGTCTGAACTCGGCAGTTCCGAGGCGCTGGTGGTGAAGAAAAGCATTAACGGTCCGAAAGATCTGATCGGTAAACGCATCGCCGTGCCGTTTATTTCCACCACTCACTACAGCCTGCTGGCCGCGCTGAAGCATTGGGGTATCGATCCGAAGCAGGTCACTATTGTGAATTTACAGCCACCGGCTATCGCAGCGGCGTGGGCGCGTGGCGACATTGACGGGGCTTATGTCTGGGCGCCGGCGGTGAACGAGCTTGAGAAAACCGGCAAAGTGCTGACTGATTCGGCACAAGTGGGTCAATGGGGCGCCCCCACGCTGGACGTGTGGGTCGTGCGTAAAGATTTCGCCAAAGCACATCCTGACGTCGTGACCGCCTTTGCCCGCAGCGCACTGAAAGCGCAGGGCGACTATTTGCAGCAACCTGAAAAGTGGTTACAGGATAAAAAGAATCTCGACACCTTATCGCGTCTGAGCGGCGTGCCGGATGAGCAGATCCCGGGTCTGGTGAAAGGCAACCGCTATCTGCCGGTCAGCGAGCAAATTACCCAGCTCGGTGAGCCGGTGAACAAAGCGATTAAAGATACGGCGGCCTTCCTCAAGGAGCAGGGCAAAATTCAGCAGACTGACGATGATTACAGCGACTACGTGACCAGCGAGTTTGTGAAAGCGGTGCAGTCCGGCCCGAAATCCTGAGGAGCAACCTATGTTAAATGTCTCGCATTTATCGGCTGAATATCAGGGAAAACCGGCACTCAAAGACATTTCACTGCAGATCGCCAGTGGCGAACTGGTGGTGGTGCTCGGGCCGTCCGGTTGCGGAAAAACCACGCTGCTCAATCTGATCGCCGGTTTCCAGTCTGCCTCTTCAGGGAGCATCACGCTGGACGGCAAGCCGGTGAACGGGCCGGGTGCCGACCGCGGCGTGGTATTTCAGCACGAAGGTTTGCTGCCGTGGCGGGACGTTCAAAGTAATGTCGAATTTGGTCTGGAACTGGCTGGCGTGAAGAAAACTCAGCGTCGGGACATCGCGCAGCGCATGTTAAGCAAAGTGGGGCTGGGCGGTTACGAAAAGCATTTTATCTGGCAGCTTTCCGGCGGGATGCGCCAGCGGGTGGGTATCGCCCGTGCGCTGGCGGCGGATCCACAACTGCTTTTGCTTGATGAACCTTTCGGCGCGCTGGATGCTTTTACCCGCGAACAGATGCAGGAATTACTGCTGACCATCTGGCGCGATACGGGCAAACAGATCCTGCTGATCACCCACGACATCGAAGAAGCCGTTTTCCTGGCCAGCGAGTTGTTGCTGTTGTCGCCGGGGCCGGGGCAGGTGGTTGAACGCCTGAAACTCAACTTCGGCCAGCGCTATGCCGGGGGTGAAAACTGCCGCGCAATCAAATCTGATCCTGCATTTATTGCTCAGCGTGAATACGTGCTGAGTAAAGTCTTTCAGCAGCGCGAGGTGCTGATATGAGCCTGGATTCCGCGTTGAAAACCGATTCACCGGTGGCCGTTTCGCGGCGGCGATTTCGCCTGCCGCGCAATGTGCGCCTGAGCATTGCCACGCTGCTGGTGTTGCTGCTGGTCTGGTGGGCGGTGACGGCGTTGCACCTCATCAGCCCGCTGTTTTTACCCGCGCCGCAGCAGGTTTTGCATCAGCTGTACGTGATCGGCAGTCCTCAGGGATTTATGGATGCCACGCTGTGGCAGCATCTGGCTGCGAGCCTGACGCGCATCGTTATCGCCCTGCTGGCTGCGGTGATCATTGGTGTGCCGGTCGGCATCGCCATGGGGCTCAATGACACCGTACGCGGCATTCTTGATCCGCTGATCGAACTGTATCGCCCGGTGCCGCCGCTGGCCTATTTGCCGCTGATGGTTATCTGGTTTGGGATCGGTGAAACCTCGAAAATTCTGCTGATCTATCTGGCCATTTTTGCGCCGGTGGCGCTCTCTGCACTGGCCGGTGTGCGCAGTGTGTCGCAGGTGCGGGTTCGCGCCGCTCAGGCACTCGGTGCCAGCAAAATTCAGGTTTTGCGTTACGTGATATTGCCGAGTGCGCTGCCGGAAATCCTGACGGGTATCCGCATCGGACTGGGCGTCGGCTGGTCAACGCTGGTCGCGGCAGAACTGATTGCCGCCACGCGTGGCCTCGGATTTATGGTGCAGTCGGCCGGTGAGTTTCTGGCGACCGATGTGGTGATTGCCGGTATCAGTGTCATCGCACTGATCGCTTTTAGTCTTGAACTCGGGTTGCGCGCTTTGCAACGCAGGCTGACCCCGTGGCATGGAGAACAACAATGAACGAACGTTTGGTGATCACGCCTTTAGGTCCGTATATCGGCGCGCAGGTTGAGAATGTCGTGCTGAGTAAACCGCTGTCAGACGCCCAGTTCGAGCAGCTTTATCACGCGCTGTTAAAGCATCAGGTGCTGTTCTTGCGTAATCAGCCGGTTACCCCGCTGGAGCAACGTGCGCTGGCCGCCCGTTTCGGTGATTTGCATATTCACCCGGTGTATCCGCACGCGCCGGACGTGGAAGAGATCATCGTGCTGGATACGCATGATGATAATCCGCCGGACAACGACAACTGGCATACCGACGTGACCTTCATCGACACACCGCCAGCCGGGGCGATTTTAGCCGCGAAAAGGTTGCCTTCTTCAGGCGGAGATACGCTGTGGGCCAGTGGTATTGCGGCCTATGAGGCGCTGTCTGAGCCATTCCGGCAGTTGCTGAGTGGTTTACAGGCTGAGCACGACTTTACCAAATCATTCCAGGAATTTAAGTACCGGAAAACCGCGGAAGAACACGCGCAATGGCTGAAAGCCAAGGAGAAAAATCCGCCGTTGTTGCATCCGGTGATCCGTTCACACCCGGTCAGCGGCAAAAAGGCGTTGTTCGTCAATGAAGGTTTTACGACGCGGATTATCGGCTTGAGTGAAAAAGAGAGCGCGGCTGTGTTGACGTTCCTGTTCAGCCATATCACTAAACCGGAATTTCAGGTGCGCTGGCGCTGGCAGGAAAATGATATCGCGATATGGGATAACCGCGTGACGCAGCACTATGCGAATGCCGATTATTTGCCGCAGCGGCGGATCATGCATCGCGCGACCATATTGGGCGATAAACCTTTTTACAAAGCGTGATACGAGGTTGTGCAGGGCGGTGACGGCATCGCTGCATCACGTTGGTCGCTCCTGCACAATCACGTTTTATCGGTGTGACCGCTTTTAACCGTCAGCTCAGCCTTCTACATCAAAGGCTTTTGATAACTCTTCCAGCTGTTCCTGGGCATCGAGCCAGGTCATTTCGGTTTCTTCCAGCGCGCCTTTCACTTTGGTCTGTTGTTGCAGACATTCGGTAAGATCGGCTTTACGGCTGATGTCGTACATCGCGGAATCGGCCAGACGTTCTTCAATCGCCGCCAGTTCAGTGCTCAGTTTTTCCATCTGCGTTTCGAGTTTGGTGATTTGCTTACGCAGCGGCTGGGTCTGGTTGCGGAAATCGGCTTCGCGACGCTTCTGGTCTTTGCGTGATTGCGCACTGTTTACGCCACCGTCTTTCGAGGGTGCATCCAGCTGATTTTCCTGACGCTGAATATCCACCAGCCACTGCTGATAATCTTCCAGATCGCCGTCGAACTGTTCGACTTTACCGCCGTGAACCAGATACAAATCATCCGTGGTGGAACGCAGTAAGTGACGGTCATGCGACACCACCACCATCGCGCCTTCAAAGTCCATCAGCGCTTCGGTCAGCGCCTGACGCATATCCAGATCGAGGTGGTTGGTCGGTTCATCGAGCAGCAGCAGGTTCGGACGCTGCCAGACGATCAGGGCCAGCACCAGACGGGCTTTTTCGCCGCCGGAGAAACGCCCGGTCGGATCCGTCACTTTGTCGCCGTGGAAGCCGAAACCACCGAGATAATCCCGCAGTTGCTGCTCGGTTTCTTTCGCTGCCAGGCGCACCAGGTGTTGCAGTGGCGAATCATCGGCGCGCAGGAACTCGAGCTGATGCTGCGCGAAGTAACCGAGTTTGACGCCTTTAGACAGCCCGATATCACCCTGAAGCGGTGCCATGGTGCCCGCCAGCAGTTTGATCAGCGTGGATTTACCGGCACCGTTACGGCCCAGCAGGCCGATGCGCGACCCCGGCACCAGATTCAGCTTGATCGAATCCAGAATGGTGGTGTCGCCATAACCGGCGCTGACTTTTTCCATCCGCAGCAACGGATCGGGTAAGCTTTCCGGCGAACGGAAGCTAAAATGAAAAGGATTGTCGACGTGTGCCGGGGCAATCAGCTCCATGCGTTCGAGCATTTTGATACGGCTCTGCGCCTGTTTGGCTTTGGTCGCCTGGGCGCGGAAACGATCGATATAACTTTGCAGATGCGCCACTTTTTCCTGCTGACTTTCAAACAATGCCTGCTGTTGCGACAGTTTGGTCGCACGCTGACGTTCGAAAGACGAGTAGTTGCCGGTGTATTCGTTCAGCGTTTGCTGCTCGATATGCAGAATTTTATCGACAATCGGATCCAGGAAATCGCGGTCATGGGAAATCAGCACCAGCGTGCCGGTGTAGCTTTTCAGCCACTTTTCCAGCCAGATCACCGCATCTAAATCCAGGTGGTTGGTCGGTTCGTCGAGCAGCAGTAAATCAGAGCGGCAAATCAGCGCCTGCGCCAGGTTAAGGCGCATACGCCAGCCACCGGAGAAGGATTTGACCGGCTGCTGAAGCTGATTCTGGCTAAAGCCTAAACCGCTGAGCAGGCTGGCCGCACGCGCCGGAATGGTCCAGGCGTTGATCGCATCCAGCTTGCCGTGCAGCGTGGCAATGGCATGGCCATCGTCACGTTCATTGGCCTGCTGTAATTCGGATTCTAACTGACGAAATTCGCGATCGCCGTCGATAACATACTCTATCGCAGGCTCGTCCAGAGCGGGTGTTTCCTGATTTACCCAGGCCAGCGCCCAGCTGGACGGAAATGTCAGGTTGCCTGCATCGGCGCTCATCTCACCTTTTAGCAGTGAAATAAGGGTGGATTTACCGCAGCCATTTTTGCCCACCAGCCCGACTTTTTGGCCAGGATTGATGGTCGCAGACGCGTTGTCCAGCAGCACATTAGTGCCGCGTCGGATTTGTAAGGAGGAGAAAACAATCATAAAGCGCCGTGTTGAGAGTATGTTAAATTGTCATGAAAATGATTTAAACAAGACGTATCGCGTCCCATTTTGTCTTTGCGAAGCATGGTAACGGAAAAACCGCACCCTGACGACGCTTTGGAGGTATTGATGTCGCAGCCACCAAAGGTTTTGCTGCTGTACGCCCACCCGGAATCACCCGATTCGGTCGCCAATCGCGTTTTATTACAACAAGCGCAGCAACTTGAACATGTCACCGTGCACGATTTGTACGCCCACTATCCCGACTTCTTTATTGATATCCACCGCGAACAGCAACTGCTGCGCGAGCATAAAGTGATCGTCTTCCAGCATCCTCTTTATACCTACAGCTGCCCGGCGTTGCTGAAGGAATGGATGGATCGCGTACTGGCGAGAGGCTTTGCCAGCGGAGCAGGGGGCAATGAACTGCGGGGAAAATACTGGCGTTCGGTGGTCACCACCGGCGAACCCGAAGGGGCGTATAAAGCGGGCGGGTATAACCGCTATCCGATGTCCGACATTATGCGGCCATTTGAGCTGACCTCGGCGATGTGTCATATGCACTGGATGACGCCCGTCATCATTTACTGGGCGCGTCGTCAGAAACCTGATGTGCTGCAAAGCCATGCTGAAGCTTACGGCGAATGGCTTAAATCTCCGCTGCCGCAGGGAGGGATCGCCTGATGGATGGTTCAAATCTGCCCGCCGCGATCCTGCTGTTTCTGTTCGCCGCCGTCGTGGCCGTTCCCGTTGCGCAGCGTTTAGGTATTGGCGCGGTGCTCGGCTATTTGCTGGCCGGGATCGCCATCGGCCCTTGGGGGCTGGGCTTTATTCGCGACGTCGACGAAATTCTGCACTTCTCTGAACTCGGCGTGGTCTTTCTGATGTTTATCATCGGGCTGGAGCTGAACCCTGGAAAGCTGTGGGCATTGCGGCGGCAAATATTTGGCGTCGGTGCTGGGCAGGTGATCCTCACTGCGCTGGTGCTCGGCGGCCTGCTATATCTGACGAAGTTCTCCTGGCAGGCGGCGGTGATCGGCGGTATCGGGCTGGCGATGTCATCAACGGCCATGGCGTTGCAGCTGATGCGCGATAAAGGCATGACCCGTAACGAAGGCGGCCAGCTGGGTTTTGCCGTGCTGCTGTTTCAGGACATCGCGGTAATCCCGGCACTGGCGCTGATCCCGATTCTGGCGGGAGGGTCCGAGGGCAGCAATAACTGGGAAATGATCGGTATTAAAGTGCTGGCGTTTGGCGGCATGCTGATTGGTGGCCGCTATTTGCTGCGGCCCATCTTCCGGCTGATCGTTGCCTCCGGCGTGCGCGAGGTGTTTACCGCCGCCGCGTTGCTGGTGGTGCTGGGTTCGGCGTTGTTTATGGATACGCTGGGCTTTTCGATGGCGCTCGGGACATTTATCGCCGGGATTTTACTGGCAGAAAGTGAATATCAGCACGAACTGGAAATCGCTATCGAGCCATTTAAGGGTTTACTGCTCGGGCTGTTCTTTATTTCTGTTGGCATGGCGTTGAATCTGGGGGTGCTGTACACCCATATTCTGCTGGTGCTGGCCGGTGTGATTATTCTGGTGACGGTCAAAGGTGCGGTACTCTACGGGCTTTCCCGAGTGTTTGGGTTACGCACTTCAGTCCGGCTGCAATTCTCCGCTGTGCTCAGCCAGGGAGGCGAGTTTGCTTTCGTGCTGTTTTCGGCCGCCGGCGCGCAGAAAGTCATTTCTTCTTCCCAGCTTTCATTGCTGCTGGTGGTGGTGACGTTATCGATGATGACTACACCTTTGCTGATGCAGTGGGTGGACCGGATCCTGGTGCGTCGCTATAACGACGGTGAAGAGAGCGACGAAAAGCACTTTGTGCAGGACGATGAGCCGCAGGTAATTATCGTCGGATTCGGACGTTTCGGGCAGGTGATCGGGCGTTTGCTGATGGCGAATAAGATGCGCATCACCGTACTGGAGCGTGATATCAGTGCGGTCGGGCTGATGCGCACCTATGGGTATAAAGTCTATTACGGCGATGCGACCGAACTTGAGTTGCTGAGGGCATCCGGCGCGGAGAAAGCGAAATCGATCGTCATTACCTGTGATGAGCCGGAAGACACAATGACCATCGTGCATTTGTGTCAGCAACACTTTCCTCATCTGAATATTCTGGCGCGCGCCCGGGGCCGTGTAGAAGCCCATGAGCTGTTGCAGGCGGGCGTAGCGAACTTCTCCCGCGAGACGTTCTCCAGTGCGCTGGAACTGGGCAAGAAGGCGCTGGTGACGCTGGGTATGCATCCGCACAGTGCGTATCGTGCTCAGCAGCACTTTCGCCGTCTCGATATGCGTATGCTGCGTGAGCTGGTGCCACAAAACCGCGGTGATGTGGCGCAAATTTCCCGCGTGAAAGAGGCGCGGCGCGAACTGGAAGATATCTTCCAGAGCGAAATGCATAACGAACGCCGGCAGCTTGATGGCTGGGACGATGATGAATAGTCCGGCAGATTAAAAATAATGCCGCCTTTTGAGCGAAAACTGACCAGACGCAATGTCGTTAATTTCAGGAGAAGTAACAATGGCTACTACCCGTAAACGTTTTATCGCCGGCGCGGTGTGTCCGAAATGTAAGGCGCTGGATACGCTGGCGTTATGGACGGAAGATCAGGTTGAAGTGGTGGAATGCATGACGTGCGGCCACCATCAGCGCCAGACGGATGCGCAGGTCAGTAAGAAGCTGCGTCCGGAAGAGCAGGTGATCGGTATTTTCGATCCAAAGTAGCGTTAATAGCCGCGTTTTTTTATGCTGTAGGGTACAGCGGCGCGGATTTCCGCTACACTCTTCGCCAAATTTATCCGGTATCGCTTTTCAGGATGATCTCATCGAAAAGTAACCGTCACTGAATTAGTCTTAACTGACGTTGCGTACGTTGTTAAGACGTCCGCATACAACAAATTAAGTTTCCAACGGTAGGAGTTATCATGAAAGTATCTAAAGACCTGGTCATCAGCGTGGCATATCAGGTACGTACAGAAGACGGTGTGTTGGTTGATGAATCTCCGGTGAGCGCACCGTTGGATTATCTGCACGGCCATGGCTCCCTGATCTCCGGTCTGGAAACGGCGCTGGAAGGCCATGCCATCGGTGACGTATTCGACGTGCACGTTGGCGCGAATGACGCTTACGGCAACTACGATGAAAATCTGGTTCAGCGCGTTCCTAAAGACGTGTTCATGGGTGTTGAAGAGCTGGAAGTGGGTATGCGTTTCCTGGCTGACACCGATCAGGGCCCGGTTCCTGTCGAAATCACTGAAGTTGACGGCGACCACGTTGTTGTCGATGGTAACCACATGCTGGCGGGTCAGGATCTGAACTTCCACGTTGAAGTGGTTGCTATCCGTGAAGCGACTGAAGAAGAACTGGCGCATGGTCACGTTCATGGCGAACACGGCCACGACCATGGTCACGATCACGAACATGGTGACGGTTGCTGCGGTGGCCACGGTCACAGCCATGATCACGATCACGGCCATGATGAAGCGAAGAAAGGCGGTTGCGGCGGCAACGGCGGCTGCGGTTGTCATTGATCGCACGCCCGCTGTCGCGGTAAATAAGAAAGGCGCCTGATGGGCGCCTTTTTACTGGGTCAGGGAACGTTATCAATAATGTGGCGGCGGAGTTTCTTCCGACTGATCGGCAATCATTGACGGCTGGCTGGCGCGCAGTTTGTCCGTCAGCAGACGCAGATGATCATGTAAACGGCTCATCTCCAGCTGGTGTTGCGTCACGATCATATTCAGCTCTTCGATGGTGACTTCCTGAAAAGCCAGTTTGTTTTCCAGCATTTCCAGACGCTGTTCAACGGTATTTGAGTTCATCATTGTTACCTCATCGTGTGGCTCAAGTTGATCAGATTGAGCACTGACCGGAACCTCATCCTGCAATTAGGTGGCCGATTCTACCTGCAAATACGGCGAATTACCTGACAACTGTGGCGCTCAACCTTCGTTTTTCAACGGTTTCGCGAAACTAATTGATGCGTAAAAGGTCTGAAATAGACGCTAATGGCGTGTATAGAGATTGTTTTGTCGTGAGACGGACAGTTATAGTAACCGCCGAACTTTCGTAATGATTACCAGAGGTCATAAACTTCTGGTCCTGGAGAAATGGATGAAATCACTGTTTAAAGTCACCCTGCTGGCAACGACCATGGCAATCGCCCTGAACGCGACTCAGGTTATGGCTGCTGAAACTGCACCGGCCGCAGCGGCAACACCTGCTGCCACCGCGCCAGCTGCTGCACCTGCAGCAGAAGCCTCTAAGTTTAAAAGTGATGATGAGCAGGCGGCTTACGCGCTGGGCGCTTCACTGGGTCGCTACATGGACAACTCGCTGAAAGAACAAGAAAAACTGGGCATCAAACTGGATAAAGACCAGTTGATCGCCGGTGTTCAGGATGCGTTTGCGAACAAGAGCAAATTGTCAGATCAGGAAATCGAGAAAACCCTGCAAACCTTCGAAGGCCGTGTGAAAGCTTCTGCACAAGCTAAGATGGAACAGGATGCTAAAGCGAATTCCGACAAAGGTGACAAATTCCGTGCTGATTTCGCTAAAGAAAAAGGCGTGAAGAAGACGGAATCTGGCCTGATGTATCAGGTAGAAAAACCAGGTACTGGCGCGGCACCTAAAGACAGCGACACCGTTGTCGTGAACTACAAAGGTACCCTGACCGACGGTACAGAGTTTGATAACTCTTATACCCGCGGCGAGCCACTGTCTTTCCGTCTTGATGGCGTGATCCCAGGCTGGACCGAAGGCCTGAAACACATCAAGAAAGGCGGCAAAATCAAGCTGGTCATTCCACCGGAACTGGCCTACGGCAAAACCGGCGTTCCGGGGATCCCAGCGAATTCTACTCTGGTGTTCGACGTTGAACTGCTGGACGTGAAGGCTGCACCGAAAGCAGATCCTAAAGCAGCTGAAAAACCAGCTGAAGCTGAAGCAGCGCCAAAAGCAAACTAAGCGAAAGCACAGTTGCTACAACGAACCGTCGCATAATGCGGCGGTTTTTTTTCGCGGGTAACTTTTATCGCAACCAATCCCTCTTTTTACTGCGGTTACTCTATGATGATTACTTGACGCTTCTGTCCGTCGGGCATAACGTCACAGATCCGTAAACTCGCCAGACCGTTTTTTCTGTAGTTTTGGTACAGTAACGAACCTGGAATGATGAATAATGCGCCCTGGCTCCCATGAGAAGGCGCGATGTAGAGGGTGGTAGCTTCAATGTCTAATTCGCTTATAACTGGCGAAACCGGCGAACTGGATTTGCTGGACCAACGTCCTTTTAGCCAGGTCGATCACGAAATTTTGTCTTCCTACGAGGCCGTCGTGGACGGACTGGCGATGCTTATTGGTGAGCATTGCGAAATTGTTCTTCACTCGCTGGAAGATCTGAAATGTTCCGCCGTGCGAATTGCCAACGGTGAACACACAGGCCGTAAGATTGGTTCGCCTATTACGGATCTGGCGCTGCGCATGTTGCATGACATGACCGGGGCGGACAGCAATGTCTCCAAAGCCTATTTCACCCGCGCAAAAAGCGGTGTGTTGATGAAGTCAGTCACTATCGCCATTCGCAATCGCGAACAGCGCGTGGTGGGGCTGTTGTGTATCAACATGAATCTTGACGTACCTTTCTCGCAAATCATTCAAACCTTTATGCCGCCTGAAACGCAGGAAGTGGCACCTTCGGTTAACTTCGCGTCATCTGTTGACGATCTGGTCGCACAAACGCTCGAATTCACGATTGAAGAAGTGAACGCTGACCGTAATGTGTCTAACAATGCGAAGAACCGTCAGGTGGTTCTGAATCTTTATGAAAAAGGTATTTTTGATATTAAAGATGCTATCAATCAGGTCGCTGACCGGCTGAATATTTCCAAACACACGGTCTACCTGTATATCCGCCAGTTTAAAAGCGGTGACCTGGTGGGGAATGAGCGTTGAAACTGCGTTATTGCCTCCTGGTGACCGGCCCGGCTTATGGAACGCAACAAGCCAGCGCCGCTTATCAGTTTGCGCTGGCTTTGATCGCCAGCGGTCATCAACTCGACAGCGTGTTTTTCTATCGGGATGGGGTGTTGAACGGCAATTTGCTTTCTGCCCCGGCCTCCGATGAATTCGATTTGGTTCGTTCATGGCAAAGAATGGCGGCCGATCATCAGGTAGCGCTCAATGTGTGCATTGCTGCGGCATTGCGCCGGGGAGTGATCGATGAAACGGAAGCGCATAATCAGGGGCATGGTCAGACCAACCTGCAACCCGGCTTCAACCTCACCGGATTGGGCAGTCTCGCAGAAGCGTCACTGACCTGCGATCGTATGGTGCAATTCTGATGTGTCTGAGCGGAAAACAACGATGAAGAAGGTGGCGTTTATTTTCACGCAGGGACCTCACGGTACATCTGCCGGTCGTGAAGGTCTTGATGCATTGCTGGCAACCTCTGCCCTGACCGAAGACATTGGCGTCTTTTTCATGGCGGATGGGGTGTTTCAGCTGATCCCAGGCCAGCAGCCCGAAAAAATATTAGCGCGCAATTATATCGCGACATTTGGCGTGTTATCGCTTTACGACGTCGATCAGTGCTATGTCTGTTCGGCATCTTTAAAGGCAAGAGGATTGTCTGTTACGCAGGATTGGGTGCTGGATGTTGCGCCGCTGTCTGTCGCCGAAATCCGTCGCCAACTGGCTGAATATGATGTGGTGCTGACTTTCTGAATCAGGAATTCCGATGCTTTTTACTCTTGCCCGTTCCCCGCAACACTGTGATTTCCCGCTGCTTGTTAAACTGGTGACTCAGGATGATGCCCTGCTGTTGATGCAAGATGGTGTGCTGGCTTCCCTCGAAGGCAGTGAGGCGTGCGAGCTGCTTTTTCAGCATGTACAAAGTGTCTATGTGCTAAGCGAGGATTTGGCCGCCAGAGGATTGGTTGGTCAAATATCACACAATATTACCCTGATCGACTATACTGGTTTCGTCGCGCTGACGGAGAAACATGCCCAGCAAACCGCTTGGTGAATCTATGATGTGCTGTATATTTCTTGACACCCTCCAAGGTCAGCTCTAAAATTCTGCGTCCCCATATTAGCTAATGCTTTTTATGGGGCGATTTATCACGCGTTTACAAAGTAGTTTATGAACCAAAATCCAGGAGCTTTTTAATGGCAACAATTAATCAGCTGGTACGCAAACCACGCTCTACGAAGGTTGCTAAAAGCAACGTTCCAGCGCTGGAAGCTTGCCCGCAGAAACGTGGCGTATGTACCCGTGTATATACCACCACTCCTAAAAAACCAAACTCCGCATTGCGTAAAGTATGCCGTGTGCGTTTGACTAACGGTTTTGAAGTTACCTCCTACATCGGCGGTGAAGGTCATAACCTTCAGGAACACTCCGTGATCCTGATCCGTGGCGGTCGTGTAAAAGACTTGCCAGGTGTGCGTTATCACACCGTCCGCGGCGCGCTGGACTGTTCAGGCGTTAAGGATCGTAAGCAATCTCGTTCTAAATACGGCGTTAAAAAGCCGAAGTCTTAATGGTTCTCCGTTAAGTAAGGCCAAACATTTTCACATTACTGTCAAAATAAACTCTTAGAGTTTTGGACAATCCTGAATTAACAACGGAGTATTTCCATGCCACGTCGTCGCGTCATTGGTCAACGTAAAATCCTGCCAGATCCTAAGTTCGGATCCGAACTGCTGGCAAAATTCGTCAACATTCTGATGGTAGATGGTAAAAAATCTACTGCAGAAGCAATCGTCTACACTGCTCTTGAGACCCTGGCTCAACGTAGCGGTAAAGGCCACCTGGAAGCTTTCGAAGTCGCACTGGACAACGTTCGTCCGACTGTCGAAGTTAAGTCCCGCCGTGTAGGTGGTTCTACTTATCAGGTTCCAGTAGAAGTCCGTCCGGTTCGTCGTAATGCTCTGGCAATGCGTTGGATCGTTGAAGCTGCTCGTAAACGCGGTGATAAATCCATGGCTCTCCGCCTGGCGAACGAACTTTCTGATGCTGCAGAGAACAAAGGTACTGCAGTTAAGAAACGTGAAGACGTTCACCGTATGGCTGAAGCCAACAAGGCGTTCGCCCACTACCGCTGGTAATCACTTCGCTGTAGTTATGCTAACCAAGCGGGCGCTTCAAGAAGCCAACCCGCTTGGCTTAACCGAACTTGAACGTCCTAGTTATAGAGGAATCAAATGGCTCGTAAAACACCCATTGAGCGCTACCGTAACATTGGTATCAGTGCTCACATCGACGCCGGTAAGACAACTACTACCGAACGTGTTCTGTTCTACACCGGTGTAAACCACAAAATCGGTGAAGTTCATGACGGCGCAGCCACCATGGACTGGATGGAGCAGGAGCAGGAACGTGGTATTACCATCACGTCCGCTGCGACAACCTGTTTCTGGTCTGGTATGGCTAAGCAGTTTGAACCACACCACATCAACATCATTGACACCCCAGGACACGTTGACTTCACCATCGAAGTTGAACGTTCCATGCGTGTTCTTGATGGCGCGGTAATGGTTTACTGTGCAGTTGGTGGTGTTCAGCCACAGTCTGAGACCGTATGGCGTCAGGCAAACAAATATAAAGTTCCACGTATCGCGTTCGTTAACAAAATGGACCGTATGGGTGCTAACTTCCTGAAAGTTGTTGACCAGATTGAAAAACGTCTGGGCGCAACTCCGGTGCCTCTGCAACTGGCAATCGGCGCGGAAGAGAAATTCACCGGTGTTGTTGACCTGGTGAAAATGAAAGCTATCAACTGGAACGAAGCGGATCAGGGCGTGACCTTCGAATACGAAGAGATCCCAGCTGATATGCAAGAACTGGCTGAAGAATGGCGTCAGAAACTGGTTGAGTCCGCTGCTGAAGGTTCTGATGAGCTGATGGAGAAATTCTTTGGTGGCGAAGAGCTGACTGAAGAAGAGATCAAAGCTTCTCTGCGTAAGCGCGTTCTGAACAACGAAGTTATCCTGGTTACCTGTGGTTCTGCGTTTAAAAACAAAGGCGTACAGGCAATGCTGGATGCTGTTGTTGAATATCTGCCAGCACCAACTGACGTTGAAGCTATCAACGGTATGTTGGATGACGGTAAAGATACTCCGGCAGTTCGCCATTCTGACGATGCTGAGCCGTTCTCTGCTCTGGCGTTCAAAATTGCTACTGACCCATTCGTGGGTAACTTGACGTTCTTCCGTGTTTATTCCGGTCTCGTCAACTCTGGTGACACTGTATTTAACCCAGTGAAATCACAGCGTGAACGTCTGGGTCGTATCGTTCAGATGCACGCTAACAAGCGTGAAGAAATCAAAGAAGTTCGTGCGGGCGATATCGCTGCAGCGATCGGTCTGAAAGACGTGACTACTGGTGATACCTTGTGTGATCCGGATAACGTGATCATTCTGGAGCGCATGGAATTCCCTGAGCCGGTAATCTCCGTTGCGGTAGAACCAAAAACCAAAGCTGACCAGGAAAAAATGGGTCTGGCTCTGGGCCGTCTGGCGAAAGAAGACCCATCATTCCGCGTATGGACTGACGAAGAATCTGGTCAGACTATCATCGCAGGTATGGGTGAACTTCACCTGGATATCCTGGTTGACCGTATGCGTCGTGAGTTTAACGTTGAAGCGAACGTAGGTAAGCCGCAGGTTGCTTACCGTGAAGCGATTCGCTCCAAAGTGACTGACGTTGAAGGTAAACACGCCAAGCAGTCTGGTGGTCGTGGTCAGTACGGTCACGTTGTGATCGATATGTATCCGTTGGAGCCAGGCTCGAATCCGAAAGGCTACGAGTTTGTCAACGAAATCAAGGGTGGTGTAATTCCTGGCGAATACATCTCTGCGATTGACAAAGGCATCCAGGAACAGCTGAAATCAGGTCCTCTGGCGGGTTACCCAGTAGTAGATCTCGGTGTGCGTCTGCACTTCGGTTCTTACCACGACGTTGACTCCTCTGAGCTGGCGTTTAAACTGGCCGCTTCTATTGCCTTCAAAGATGGCTTTAAGAAAGCGAAACCAGTTCTGCTTGAGCCGATCATGAAGGTTGAAGTAGAAACTCCAGAAGAGAACACTGGTGACGTCATCGGTGACCTTAGCCGTCGTCGTGGTATGCTGAAAGGCCAAGATTCTAACGCTACTGGCGTTGTGATTCATGCCGAAGTTCCGCTTTCCGAAATGTTCGGTTATGCAACTCAGCTGCGTTCACTGACTAAAGGCCGTGCATCTTACTCCATGGAATTCCTGAAGTATGATGATGCGCCGAATAACGTGGCCCTGGCCGTTATTGAAGCTCGTGGCAAATAAGCCACAGTTTTAAACACAATGATCCCGTGCTCTCTCTATGAAGGGAGAGCACAAGAGTAAGGAATATAGCCGTGTCTAAAGAAAAATTTGAACGTAACAAACCGCACGTTAACGTTGGTACTATCGGCCACGTCGACCACGGTAAAACTACCCTGACTGCAGCAATCACCACCGTTCTGGCTAAAACCTACGGCGGTTC
>NZ_JBLZNY010000003.1:0-662276 GCF_049206505.1 Rahnella sp. EDr1-12 | reverse complement strand
TTCCGTTACGAAATTGAGTTCACCAGCACCGACAAAAATATTGACCCGAAAACCATGCTGCTGCAGGACGCCTCCCTGACCCTGCAGGCGCCGGTGGCTGAAGCCTTTGGCGTTTCCGTGCAACAGCCGCAGCGCGTGATACAGGGCGTCATCACCGCCTTTAAGCGCCTTTCCACCTCGAAGGATGAAAGTCATTACGAAGTCCGCCTGCAGCCGCGCCTGGCCCTGCTTTCACGCAGCCATCAGAATGTCATTTATCAGGACATGTCCGTGCCGCAGATTGTCGAAAAAATCCTGCGCGAACGCCACGCTATGCGCGGTCAGGATTTTGTCTTCACGCTGAGTAAAGAGTACCCGCGGCGCGAGCAGGTCATGCAGTACGGCGAGGACGACCTGACCTTTATCTCCCGTCTGCTGGCCGAAGTCGGTATCTGGTTCCGCTTTACTGCCGACCCCAAACTCAGCATTGACGTCGTCGAGTTTTACGATGGCCAGCAGCATTATTTGCCATCCCTGACCCTGGTCGCCGTGCCCCCTTCCGGCATGCACGATGTCGGCGTCGAGTCCGCCTGGAACCTGGCCAGCCATTATCAGGTAGTGGAGAAAACGGTGTCCACCCGCGATTACAACTACCGCACCGCCACCGCGGAGTTAAGCGGCAGCGCCGACGTCACCCGTGGAGACACCACCACCTACGGCGAAGCCTATCACTACGCCGATAACTACCTGACCCCCGGCGGCGGTGGCCGCGACCCGGAACCGGAAAGCGGCGCGTTCTACGCCCGCCTGCGCCACGAGCGTTACCTGAATAATCAGGCGCGTTTCTCCGGCGTCGCCAACGCAGCCACCCTGGTGCCGGGTCAGGAACTGCATGTTACCGGCAGCGACGCCCCGTCGCAGTTTGCGCAAGGCGTGGTCATCGTCAGCATCGAAAGCGCGGCGAGGCGTGACAAAAGCTTTGAAGTGAAATTCGACGCCATTGCGTATTCCGAAGACTACGGCTTCCGCCCGGAGCCGGCGCCTAAACCGATCATGGCCGGCACCCTGCCCGCCCGCGTCACCAGCACTACCGCCAGCGATACCTACGGCCATATCGATAAAGACGGCCGTTACCGCGTCAACATGATGTTTGACCGGGATGCGTGGGAACAGGGGTACGAAAGCCTGTGGGTCCGTCAGGCGCGCCCGTACGCCGGGGATACCTACGGCATGCATATGCCGCTGCTGGCCGGCACCGAAGTGGCCATTGCCTTTGAAGACGGTAATCCTGACCGCCCGTACATCGCCCACGTGCTGCACGACTCGGCGCACGGCGACCACGTCACCATCCAGAACTATAAGCGCAACGTCCTGCGTACCCCGTCGAACAACAAACTGCGCCTGGACGACGAGCGCGGCAAAGAGCACATCAAGCTCAGCACCGAATACGGCGGCAAAAGCCAGCTAAATCTCGGCCATCTGGTGGACAGCGGCAAACAGCAGCGCGGTGAAGGGTTTGAGCTGCGCACCGACAGCTTCGGGGCAATACGTGCACAGAAAGGGATTTTCATCAGTGCTGACGGTCAGTCGAAGGCTCAAGGGAAAGTGCTGGAGATGGATGCGGTCATGAGTGAGATGAATTCACTGAAGGACAAGGCACAATCTCTCTCTGACGATGCGCAAACAGCTACCGCAAATCCAGCCGATATGGCCGCCCAGATCTCATTGATCAACGACCGTGTAAAAGATCTGACCGCTTCTGTTTTGCTGATGCACGCTCCTAAAGGCGTCGCCCTGAGCAGCGGGGAACATCTCCAGGTCTCAGCAAAGCAAAACCTTATCGCTACGGCAGGAAATAATGCAGATATCAGCGTAACAAAAGATTTTTTCATCGGCGTGGGAAACACCTTAAGCATCTTTGTGAGAAAGCTGGGCATGAAGCTTATCGCCAATCAGGGGCCCATCACGGTTCAGGCACAAAACGATCTGATGGAATTGCTGGCCCGCAAGGCGATCACCATCACCAGCACCGAAGATGAAATTAAAATCATGGCGAAGAAGAAGATCACGCTCAACGCCGGCGGCAGTTATATCACGCTGGATGAGAACAAGATTGAGTCGGGGACGGTCGGGGATTATCTGATAAAAGTGGCGTATTACGGACAGCAGGGTAAGGCAAATAAACCAGAAGATTTTCCGAGTGTTGCCCCTGAAACAACAGAACCCACCAGTCATTTCACTTTTTCCTGACAAGGAGTCATAACATGATTATCAGTCCTCCATTTCTGAGAGACAGAGATGCAACCCAGTCTGATGCTGGCTGGATTGACGCGATGATGCCTGTCAGATCCCGCAGCGGATATCCTCTTAATACGTCGGATTCATGGCATGGTGGGATCCATATATCGCATACGGACTCAGGCGCATTGCCTGAAAAAGTCAGGGCAATAGCCGACGGTGCGGTCGTGTCGTTTCGAATGCCTTCAAAACCCTGGAAAAGAGATCAATTCCCGCTTAAGTATTCGCCTCTCAGAGGAACGGATGATGGCTATGTTTTATTGAAACATGAGACTGAAATAGGTTCCGGTGAGGACGGGAAGGTTGTTTTTTACTCTTTGTATATGCATCTTAAATATCTGGAAGCAGAGATTAAAACTGACGCTAAAATCTATCGTAAAGCCTCTCTGGGCTCTTCGGGAATGACTGATGGGCAGAATGAATTTCATTTCCAGATTTTTTGTGATGAGACGAATATCAGGAAATTGGTCGGTAGAGCTACTGGCGAGTTAAATATTAATGAAAGTGGCCGGACAGATGTTGTCTACGGCGATGTTCATTTTTATCTTCCTGCAGGAACGAAATTTTATGAGGCGCGACCTTCGGCAAATATAGCTACCACTACGAACCTGAATGAAGTGCATACCAGTACGATTCCGTTGTACGCAAGCATGAGTCTCAGTAAAGGGGCATGCACGATGATTACGCGACAGGCATGCGCGAATGCAGAAGGTGCATTTGAGCCTATTGGCTCACCCCTGGTAAATGCCGACGGCGAGGACTATGAATACAACCTTTTTAGAACAGCCACCTCACGCTATCCGCAAAGTCCGAGTGCCGGGTATGAACTGCTGCGCTTTGGGCGCATTATCAACACTGAACATGAAATCCTGGTTCCTGCTGATGCACCCTTATGGATGACTGTAAATTATCCCGGTGGACAAGGTGTTGTGAACCTTGCCGTACCAAATGTTAAAAAATTCAGCGATGCGGATTTCCCTCATTGGGCGGGATGGCAGCTGATTGATGATGATAAAGATACGCATAGTCAGTGCAACTCAGCGGCAATAAGAAAGCTCAGGAAAGAAGACAGGTACGCAGCACAAAGCAGTAAACTTATCTGCTGTATTCCGTTTGAGTGGGAAAAAAGCACCATTGATAACAGGTACAAATGGCTGATGACGGGTCTGCCCTGGGAGCAGTGCACATCGGAAAAAACGGCAACATGGCAAATCCCGGGATCTCAGGAATCGAAGGATCGAATTCTGATGAGTGAAGAAGACTACGGTAGGTTTAAACAGCATGCAGAGGCTCTGTGTTTTGATTCAGGGGTCTTGGGGTCAGGGAAAGTATGGCATTTTGACCCTCGTGGGTTTATTGAACATTTCAGGAAGTGTGGGTGGTTGAGTTTATCTGAGATGATACAAACAGTTCCAAGTAGCGCGTTGAGAAGAACAAGCAGAGACAAATATGCTTGGGAAGCAATTAATAGTCACTTGAAAACACCAGGTTCGGTACTGGTCAATCATATCAATAACTTGAACAACATGATGAGAAAATACTGCATAAATACGCCTTATAGGATCTCATGTTTTTTAGGTAATGCGGTACAAGAAACCCAGTGGCTAAGTACGCTTCATGAAGGTAGTGGGAGTAATTTGTGGTATGCCCCATGGTATGGGCGTGGATTTCTTCAATTAACCAATCCAGAGAACTACCTTAACTACTTTGAATATATCGGGACATCTGTGCAAGCATCTCTAAAACACAGTCTAGTAGATGCATATGCTACGATAGCTGCACAACCCCCAGCTGAAAGGTCTAATGCAACGTTACAAGACCGTCACTTTCCGACACTACCTTCCGAAATTATCGGGTTGAGAGAAGTGGTCAGTGAGAACAATTCATCTAATATATCAGCTGCAGACAGTGCTGGATTTTATTGGGTGAAAAATAAGATGGCAAAATATGCAGATATGGAAAATACTCTTGAAAGAGTTTCAGTTAACACTAATAATGGAACGAAGTATTATTATCGAAGCCCTTCCTTCTGGAAAGCTAGTGCAGCAGTTAATTTACCCGGTAGGATAAACAGCCTTTATAGCTCATCTTTAAATGGATTTGATGCAAGATGCTGTGCCTACGGAGTCGCGCTGGCTATATTAACCGAAGATAAATTTCCGGACCCTTCTGGAAATTTAACAATTTCATTTCCAGAAGGGTATACTCATAGGAAGCATTAGTATGAAATTAGCATGCCTTACTATTTTTTTGAGCTTTAGTACATTTGCTTTAGGTACAGTACCATCGCATCAAGATAAATCACCTTCAGTTATTAGAAACTTATCATCAAATTCCAATGCTGATATTTTTTCATCATCAAGCTTTGATGCTTGCAATATGCACTTCAAAGACTATGTATTTCCCAAGCTAACAGATGATGAATATTACCAAAAAAAATATCCTATTTCAGAATGGAGTTGCCTTTATTCTGGAGATGCATTTGAGGAAGGATATGATACTCAAAAAATCAACAACAATGGTGTAAACGAAAGCAGCACAGAAAATAAAATAGTATATGACTATAAAAATAAAGAATGGAAATCCTCACCAGATAGAAATTACATAGGAAATGGCAAAAAAAATCAATTGGAACTAATAAGAGTTGAGAGTGAAAATTATAACGGCTACATAGCTATAAATAAAATGAAAAAACTTAAAGACGGTAGTATTGGTGAAGGGTTCTATTTTTGCCTAATACATAATAATAATGCACTTTGTGGGTCTGGTGAGAGTATTAAAAATAATGGCAAATTCATCTCTTCTCAAGATGCATTAAAATTATTAAGTAGTGTTTCGTTTGACGACAACTAAATAACTGCGCTTAATATTAAATCACTGAAGGGAACTCAATCCAGTTTGAGCCTTCTGATCAATCGCCAAAAATCACAAAACATCAACCGGACTAAGTCATGAAGATCATAGCACCGATGCACAGAATATATAGGTGCAGCATGTGGAATTGAAACAGGACCTGGCGCCATAATTACAGATGCTATAGGGGGGAATCATTAGTGGTGTAGCCGGATACTATGGGGCTGACTGGGTGGCGGACCAAATAGATGAAAATTAATTTTTATAAAAAAATACTCAATTTAATTTCAGAAGATAAACCTGATGATCTTACCTCAATCTTTCCTAAAGAAAATTTCCAACATATTTTGGAAATAGATAAATACCCTAATTTGTCTACATTAGTTAATGATAATATATACGCGTATAGGCTGTTCTTTTGTACTGATATTAATCACACCCAGAAAGTAATAGATGTAATCAATAAAAACTTCAATTCTAACATCGAACTTAAGGATGCTAAAGATATTGTAATATCTTCAAGTCAAGAAGCCGTTACTTTCAATTTTTATAATGATTTTTCTGCTGAAGTTTTGCGATTAGTAACAAATTCCGAAAAAACCATCAAAGAAATATGGAATTTAAATATAAGCCCCCCAGCTCCATGGGTTTCATTTCCAGAAATTGATCCTGATGGATTAGGGAGTATGCAAGGCAATCTCTCATTTTGGTGGGATTGGATGTGGTTGCCATTTTGGAATTCTATGAATAAAGATCAAAAAGATAAATATTTAATTGAAAATTCAGCACCAGCCAGTTGGGTAGAGTACTTTGATTTTTATGATGCGCATATTAATGCAAAGAAGACCTAACGGTGAACTGCTTTAGATGTTAAAAAAATACTTATCCCGACTTTTTATTTTTATTTCTCCATTTTTTTCTGAAAAGATAAATTTAAAAAATCATGAAGGTATGCGTACAACAAAAGACGTCTGACAGCAAAATTAAGTTTATCAAAATCAACACATAAAAAGTTATCTTCTTTGAAGAATACAAAACTCTAGCAAACACAAGTTTGGTCAACGGTTGGGACAGTAGCGATAAAGGTAAAGTGATACTGAAGGTTTCTACTTTGCAGAAAGAGACAAATCCGAATCAATAAGGTTCGGTAAAGATAACATCTTAGTTGTCGTAAAAATAAAGAAAGTAACGCTGTTAAAGATAAAAAATACATCATCTGCAATAGCAATAAATCTGATGGTGAACGCTCGGGTCATATAGATAAACTACCCTCTAAGACAGGCTATAAAGTTTTCAACCTCAAGTAAGTCGCAAGAAATTTCATATGGTGTGGCTGACAATGCTAATAAGGACATTTGTACATGACGAATTCACTGCCATTTTTCGATCACAGCCATCACAAACTCGCCGTCCGCGGCAGCAGCGCACAGCCCGACGTTCTGAGCTTTAACAGCCTTGAAGCACTCAGCCAGCCGTTCCGTTACGAAATTGAGTTCACCAGCACCGACAAAAATATTGACCCGAAAACCATGCTGCTGCAGGACGCCTCCCTGACCCTGCAGGCGCCGGTGGCTGAAGCCTTTGGCGTTTCCGTGCAACAGCCGCAGCGCGTGATACAGGGCGTCATCACCGCCTTTAAGCGCCTTTCCACCTCGAAGGATGAAAGTCATTACGAAGTCCGCCTGCAGCCGCGCCTGGCCCTGCTTTCACGCAGCCATCAGAACGGCATTTATCAGGACATGTCCGTGCCGCAGATTGTCGAAAAAATCCTGCGCGAACGCCACGCTATGCGCGGTCAGGATTTTGTCTTCACGCTGAGTAAAGAGTACTCGCGGCGCGAGCAGGTCATGCAGTACGGCGAGGACGACCTGACCTTCATCTCCCGTCTGCTGGCCGAAGTCGGTATCTGGTTCCGCTTTACTGCCGACCCGAAACTCAGCATTGACGTCGTCGAGTTTTACGATGACCAGCAGCATTATTTGCCACCCCTGACCCTGGCCGCCGTGCCCCCTTCCGGCATGCACGATGTCGGCGTCGAATCCGCCTGGGACCTGGCCAGCCATTATCAGGTGGTGGAGAAAACGGTGTCCACCCGCGATTACAACTACCGCACCGCCACCGCGGAGTTAAGCGGCAGCGCCGACGTCACCCGTGGAGACACCACCACCTACGGCGAAGCCTATCACTACGCCGATAACTACCTGACCCCCGGCGGCGGTGGCCGCGACCCGGAACCGGAAAGCGGCGCGTTCTACGCCCGCCTGCGCCACGAGCGTTACCTGAATAATCAGGCGCGTTTCTCCGGCGTCGCCAACGCAGCCACCCTGGTGCCGGGTCAGGAACTGAATGTTACCGGCAGCGACGCCCCGTCGCAGTTTGTGCAAGGCGTGGTCATCGTCAGCATCGAAAGCGCGGCGAGGCGTGATAAAAGCTTTGAAGTGAAATTCGACGCCATTGCGTATTCCGAAGACTACGGCTTCCGCCCGGAGCCGGCGCCTAAACCGATCATGGCCGGCACCCTGCCCGCCCGCGTCACCAGCACCACCGCCAGCGATACCTACGGCCATATCGATAAAGACGGCCGTTACCGCGTCAACATGATGTTTGACCGTGATGCGTGGGAACAGGGGTACGAAAGCCTGTGGGTCCGTCAGGCGCGCCCGTACGCCGGGGATACCTACGGCATGCATATGCCGCTGCTGGCCGGCACCGAAGTGGCCATTGCCTTTGAAGACGGTAATCCTGACCGCCCGTACATCGCCCACGCGCTGCACGACTCCGCGCACGGCGACCACGTCACCATCCAGAACTACAAACGCAACGTCCTGCGTACCCCGTCGAACAACAAGTTGCGCCTGGACGACGAGCGCGGCAAAGAGCACATCAAGCTCAGCACCGAATACGGCGGCAAAAGCCAGCTGAACCTCGGCCATCTGGTGGACAGCGGCAAACAGCAGCGCGGTGAAGGGTTTGAGCTGCGCACCGACAGTTTTGGGGCAATACGTGCACAGAAAGGGATTTTCATCAGTGCTGACGGTCAGTCGAAGGCTCAAGAGAAAGTGCTGGAGATGCAACCGGCTATCAGCCTGCTGAAAACTGCGCAGGAGCAAATGCAAAGTATTTCCACTGACGCGCAAACTGCCACGGCAAATCCCTCTGATCTGCAGGCCCAAATCAGTTTGTTGCAGCAAAACCTCACCGAACTGAAGCAAGCCGTCCTGTTACTGAGTGCACCAAAGGGGATCGCGCTGAGCAGCGGTGAGCATCTGCAAATGAGTGCCAGCGATAATCTGATTGCCACGGCCGGTAAAAATACTGACGTCTGCATCGCAAAGAACTTCTTTATTGGCATCGGCAACACGCTAAGTATCTTCGTCAGAAAGCTGGGCATGAAGCTTATCGCTAATCAGGGGCCTATCACGGTTCAGGCACAAAACGACCTGATGGAATTGCTGGCCCGCAATGCGATCACCATCAGCAGCACCGAAGATGAAATTAAAATCACGGCGAAGAAGAAGATCACGCTTAACGCCGGCGGCAGTTATATTACGCTGGATGAGAACAAGATTGAGTCGGGGACGGTCGGGGATTATCTGACGAAGGCGGGGAATTACGGACGTTTGGATAAGGCGAGTTTAAAATCTGCCTTGCCAACTTTTCCTGTTATTGAGTCCGGTGAACAGAGCTTGCGATTTGCACTCTCAGAGGATGCCGTGGGGCAACCTTATATGATCCACAACAGTATGGGGGAGTTGATTTCAAAAGGGACTATTGGTGAAGATGGAAGAACACCCAGAATTAAACTGAATGAAGCAGATGAGCTAAAATTAACTCTTGGTGATACCACCTGGAAAGCGGAATCTTTAGAAATACAACCAAAGCAACCGGAATCAGACTTAACAGATTTACATCTTAATGAAGAGTTCTATGACGATCCTTATATAGATACCCTGAATGAGGATAATAGTAATAACCATTTCCCCTCCGAACTACTGAAAAAAATTGTTGGGAATGTCGCAGGAGAAGCATAGAAATTTCAAACTCAATAATAACCAATAGAAGGAATGCAATATGAGTCGTTTGCTGCCTATTTTATTTATATTATTTTCTTTCGGTGTAAATAGTGCTTGTTTAAAGAGCGGGGATTATGTTGAGCTTTATGGAAGACTTGTAGTTAAACAGTTCCCTAATCCTCTTGCGGAGAGCGATAATCCAACAGAAAATAAGTTCTACTCAAAATGGATGTTGGAATTAGACCCCCCCTTAACTTGCGTTACCGATGTAGATGATGAGACATTCAAAAATTGGAATAAAGAGGTTCAATTATTCCAAGGAGAAAAAATAAGTAAGGATGAAATGGATAAGATGAAAAATAAGCATGTTCATTTTAGTGGAGAGTTAAGCGTCGCAGCTGGTGCTCCATTTGAGTTTGCGGCCGTAGGGTTGGATGTGGAAAAAGCATTTCTTGCTCCAGTAGAATAACTATCTTATTCATACAGGATATTTATGAAATACATTAGCGCGACATATGATAAGAAATTATTAACTGCTGAATACATAGCAGAAGATGGCACACGATATCTTCGTTCAGGTGGCACAATCTGCTGGCGATTTTTTAACCCTGGTAATATTAGGCCTTCAAAGACTTCAGTTTGCAATTCATTAAAAATAGGTGTAGGTGATACTAAAAGTGGAAAATTTATGATTTTTCCTAGTGAGGAGGTTGGCTGGCAAGCATTAAGTTTATTATTAAAGTCTGCGTATAAAGATATGGAAATTAAAAACGTTGCTAAAAGATTCGCCCCGGCAACAGATAATAATGATCCAGAAAAATATTCAAAATTTATTGTAACAGAATCCGGCTTAGAGGGTGATAGGCATGTCAGAGATCTTGATGAAGCATCTCTAGAGAGATTAATGGAGGCGATAAAAAAAATGGAGGGTTATTATAATAATAAAGACTCTCGACGTGAAAAAAAAGTAGCTACGACAAGTGTTATTGTATCTGACGGTAGCAAACCTATTGTTAATGAGAAATTAAAGGTGGTTATTGATCAGTGCACTTATGAGTGGAGCACCAACAAATATGGAGGGTTACCGATTATAGCTCACTTGGCTGGTAGAGGGAGAATTGATATTTTTGCTACGAGTACCAAAGGTGTTGATGAGAAAATTTATTCGTCAACACCGGGAGACACAAGTAAAAATATACTTCTCTTGAGAATTGGTAGTAGCTATACAGCTAAAACCGGTGTTCATAAACAAGGTGAAAAGTCTACTTCCATATATCATGTTAAGAAAGGTGATACTCTAGGTAAGATTGCAAAAAAACTAAATACAACAGTGACGAGAATTGCTGATTTAAATAAGATAAAAAATGTAAATATTCTTTCCGTTGGTCAGGAGTTGAAGATTCCTGATGGAAGTGCTTTGCCTCAGACGGTGCCATCGCCGGCAAGTAATTCATCCCGCGGCAATCAGCGACAGACATCAACAGGCACTTCCGATGCTGGTTATCCACAAGCAAATATTGGTACAATTTCCGAGCAGGCACCATGGATGAAAGTCGCTCTTGCAGAGGCGAGACGATGGGCTGGGAAACGTGAGGAGGATATTACAAGAGTTGTAAATTATCACAAAGAGGTTGATGTAAACTTGAATTCTTTGGTTGGTGATAGCAATCCCTGGTGTGCCTCTTTTGTTAACTATTGCTTAGTAAATTCTGAACCGCGATTTCCAAAAAGTAATCAGCCAGCTAGAGCTTTATCATTTTCAAGTGATGCTCGTTTTAAGAAGCTCGAGCAGCCAGTTTTTGGAGCGATAGCAGTGTATGGTAGAAATGGTGGCGGCCATGTATGTTTTGTTTATGCATTATCAGAAAGAGTTAATGGAAATGTGATTGTGTTAGGGGGTAATCAAGATGACCAAATAAATTTTGTTGATAGAAGCAATCGAAAATTAGTTGGTTATTTCGTGCCCATTCAGTATCAAGCTCAGGCTTTAAAAGAGATCACGTCAACACCGCTCCTCAAAAAAACAGCAGAAGAGATGAATTCATTTTTAGATATTAACAACCCAATTAATGGGAGTGAGTCATGATCAAGATACATAAGCTTTTTTTCATAATAATTTATATTTCTATGAGTGGAAATTCTTTGGCGACGAATGATAAAGATGTTACTCACAACTCACTTATAAATGCCGTTAGAAGTAATTATGAAAATTTAAATAATGTGAACTTCTCAGTGCATAAAGCTCTATATTTCAAAGATTATGCGTATTTCTGTGGTGTTCCGCAATATGATAACGGTGATCATTTTGAAATGAATAATTTTGTCACAGTATATGACATGCTGTTGAAGCGGAGTGATGATGATAATTGGAAGGAAATTGCTAATTTTAATTCTTTTTCATCGAAAAACACTAAGGTAACATGTCATCTATCCGGAGAGTTAGAAAGCTTATTGTCTGAGATAAAAAAAACCAATGATATATGTTTACCTGTTGATAAAGGAATTCCTGAAAGAAAAAGCATACTTGATGCTATCCGAGAGGATAAGGATCAGCAGTTCGTCGTTACCAGATTGTGTAAAACATCTTCAATCGCATATTTCTGTGGTACTAGCCTAGATAAAAATTCAGGAGTTATTAATGGGACGGGTAATGCAATAGATGTTAATGATGTTATATTGATAAAAGATAATAATGGCAAATGGAATAAAATCGTCGATTTTGGTATTTTCACCATGAAAGTAAATGATATAAAATGTCACTTTGGTAATAGTAGTGTTGTTTTACCACATTTCGTTTTACAAGATGCAGCAAAAAAACTTAAATTGCCATAGGTACTCGCCACAGAATGCTTATTTACTGACCAAAAAATTTCACTTTTCAGACTGATATAGTAATTGTTTTTAAAAAAATTCTGTGTATTTTATTTATTAAAATAATTGTTAGTTAGGTTAAATGCGCTATTAATTTACGCCTCAGTTTAATTTGACCTATGACATTTAATAATCAAATCCTCCAATGCCCGTAAATATAAACACCATACCCGGCCCCATCATTACGCCCGTTACAGCCCAAGCCATTACCCTGGCTTTCTGTACTGTAGAGGCTTATTGCGTTGAGAATATTGCTCATGCGGTTTCTGGGAAAACTAATGAGCGAAACCTCCTCATCCATTCAAGGTCACGTTAGGGGCAAAACGTATGAATGGGTGACTAATATCGTAGGGAAATTCCCTGCGATCTTTCATACTAATGAAAGAATGAGCATTGCAATAAAGTCAAAAGACCCAAAAGGGAAAGAAAAAATCATCTATAGGTCAACGATGAGTGATCAAACTAAAAAATATACTTTTAAAGAAATATTTTTCACAATTTTCGGCTAAAACCATATCAGATGAACCTAAATCCATTCCATAGATAGTGAGTTCAGAAGACAAGACATTAGATAGCATAGCACTTCGCTATGATGTAAGTGCATCTGAGTTAGCATAAGACAATGGCATTAAAGAAAATATGCAAAAGAGGTGATGAAATCTGGTGGTGATTTAGTGCCTCAATATAAAAATATAAATGAGCTGAGAAAATTAATTGGTTCAACACCAATATCACCAGATGATGGTAAAACTCGATAAATTTAAGGTCGGAATTTATGAAAATATTTTTTTGTGTTTAATTTAATTATTTTCAAACGAATTCTCTGCTGATAATATTTGCTTTTCAATGAATGAAGTAATTAATTTAAAAAAGAATTTCTTTCCAGTAAGAGTGATTATGAATATTTAAAAAAATATCTACAACTCAAGCTTACGAGGAAATAGAATATGAATCAGTATTAATTAAAAAACCCAACTTTATAAAAAATGCAACGGAAGTTATTTATACAATGGAGGGATTTGACTCTGAAAATTCACATTCTAAATCAGTTAATCTTTTAGAAAAAATAGTTGCATTCTGAATGTTAGATTCGGCCTGCCAGAAAAAATAAGGAAATTATGCGACGATGACGGTGCATATGGCTATTTTTTCATATTCAGAAAAAAACTCCAGAATTGAATTAGAAGAAGTTACCAGCATGGTGACTGATATGGGTGATGGCTCATATGATTGCCAAGAAATATCTAAATGACTTAACAAACAAAAGATTTCATTGCCAATGACCTTAGTCTACTTTTCCACTTTCTAAACTAAAAGTTTTATAGATCAATTTTATTAAAAAACTAATACTTGCTGCATTTGTAAATGATTTAAAATTGCTAGTTAATATGTACGTGTATTCAGACAAACCCCATAATTTGTTTCCATTTTAATCCGAGTCACTCATGCCCGTTAAACTCAATACCGTCCCTGCCGCGTCTGTGCGTCCTGCTCCACCAAAACCTTTACGCTGGTTAAGTGCATTGGTTTGTCTGATTGGAGCAGGAGTATTACTGATGCGCTTTTTTGGAAATCTGGTGGGAAAAACGTCTTTCTGGTGGTTTGCCTTAGGCATTCCTGCGGTTTTCTGGTTTACGCTGATGATTTTTCGTCTGGCTATTTATCTTATGCAACAAATTCAGGCTAATGCCTGGGATAAGAGGCGTGAGCAAGTCATTTTGCACGGAGTTCGCCGTGGGCGTCGGGCGTTGCAGATTTTGGCCGCTGATTGTATTACCGCGCATAGTAATGATGAGCAATTTGTCACAGTGGCGGATGCGTTACTCAATAATGAAAACAAACTCTTTCCTCAGACGTCGTGGGAGGAAGAAACCAGCATCCGCCATAGCCGCCTTCCTGTTTCTGAGGAAATGTCACAAGAAGCGCTGATCTCGAACTCTTTTGATCGTCTCCTCATTAATCTGGCTGAGCAGTTTTCTTCCCTGCCGCCTGAAAACCCTGTGGTCATTTTATTTGAAACTTCCTGCTCATTGCCTAAAGAGCATGTGCAGGAAATTTGGATGCAAGCTTGGCAGGCCAGTGAGATCTGCCAGCCTGTCAGCTTCATGTCAGGCCACGGCCTGAGTGTCATCGATCACTGGTTAGATCATCGCATTAAAAGTTATGAACTGCTGCTGATTATTGCCGTGCAGATTGCGCCAAAGACATCGGCAATGAGTGCAGAATCTGTCGTGAGTCTTTTGCTGGGAAATCGCCTCACCCAGAAAACGGTGTGCCCGCTCGCGCTGTTACACCGTCCGGAGGGCTCTGCACCACAGCAAACACCGTTACAGGCGGGACTTTTGCAATCCGCCGACTGGGTTCCCTTAGTTCCTGATGAAATACAGCACCTCTGGATGGCTGAAATATATCCAGAAACTGATGCATATCTTAGTGCAACTGCCGCTCAGGGAAAGCCGCCGTTGCTCAATATTACTCAAGCTTCATCAGTACATGATTTTAATTCATTTCTGGGTGATCCCGGTATCGCTGGCCCCTGGCTGGCTATCGCCGCTGCCGCTCTGGCCATGAGGAGTCATTCCGCTCCACATATGATCCTCAGTGGCGAACATGGCAGTGACACTGTCTGGAGTACCGTCGTATCCCCTGTCGCTTCTCACAAGGAGAATAAAGCGTGAAGCGTATTGCCCTGCCTGTTAAAAAACCAGAAATTGGGTTCTGGACTGTCATTCTGTTGTTCTTAGTCGCTGGTATTGTTCTCTGCTGGCTGGCCTGGCAGCACCCGGAACATATAGGTTTAGTACAGGGAACGCCTGAGCGCGATCTTTGGCTGACCGGTCTGTTAGTCGGAACCTCCATCCTTGCATGTTGTGCGCTGCTGTCGTTTTTTGGCACAAGACTCGCAGGAAAAAAGCATTTTGATGAAATTCTCAAACAAGCCCAGGGAGATGATAATCCTTCGCCTGAAAAAACGATTACACCGGAAGAGAAATCTGTCACTGCGCTAACTCGGCTCAAAACCCGCCTGCGCCGCCGTTATGGCCTGTTCTGGCGTTACAAAGTCCGCCTGCTGATGGTTGTCGGTGAACCGGAGCACATTAAAGCACTCGCACCTACTCTGGCACTTCAGGGCTGGCTGGAAGGTCAGCGCACCGTACTTATTCACGGTGGCAGTCTGCATGAAGCTGGTGATGACTCTCGTCTGCCTGAATGGCGGAAACTGCGTCGCACCCGTCCGCTGGATGGCATTGTCTGGGCCGTCACCAGATCGCAAAGCAAAACGCCTCAGTGGATGGATGACGGCCTGCGATCGCTTGAGAAAACTGGCGAAGCTTTACGTTATCAGCCGGCAGTGTATCTGTGGCAGGTTTGTGAAAGCGACTGGCCGCAGGACGAACGTATTGAGCAGCCGGTCGGGGTTATTTTCCCCGCCAATGCCACTTCGCAGGCGGTAGAAAGCCAGCTGAAATCGCTGATCCCCCTTCTTCGCCAGCAGGGGATGCAGCAGATATTCACCCGACAGTCACACGACTTTCTGCTGCGTCTGGCGCAGTCGCTCGGCGAAACCGCTGCTGCCCGCTGGCGTCAGTCCCTGACACCGTGGTTTGCCGACTATGCCGCACGCATTCCCCTGCGTGGCCTAATGTTCAGTCTGCCACAGGCTTTAAACGTTCCGGCAGTCGTACACGAGAAAACCTGGATACCGTCTGCCAGCTGGCAGAGCGTGCTGGATGACTGTCGTTCAGCTCGCGGTCGTCGCGTCGGTCTGCCGTGGGAGCAAACGCTCTGCTACGGTGTATTCGTGCTGATCGTCCTGTGGGGTATTGGCAGCGTGGTGTCGTTCGCTGTGAACCGTCATCAGATGGTCAGTGCAGCGGAACAGGCGCAATACCTCGCCACACCTCACCCTGTGTCCGATGAGCAGCTGATTGCCTTGCAGGCTCTGCGCAATGATATCGGTCGTCTTCAGACTCGCGTGACTCAGGGCGCACCGTGGTATCAGCGTTTTGGTCTGGATCACAACGCGCAACTGCTCACCGCTCTGCTGCCATCGTATGGCAACGCGAATAACCGTCTGGTCCGCGATGCCGCGGCTGAAAGTTTGCAGCGTAAGCTCAACGAACTGGCCAGCCTCCCGGCTAACAGCCCGAAACGGGCTGCGCTGGCTAAATCAGGATATGACCAGTTAAAGGTCTATCTGATGATGGCTCGCCCGGAGAAGTCCGAGGCCGCGTTTTACGCCCAAGTCATGAAAACCGCCGAGCCTTTGCGAACAGGGGTATCCCCGGGATTGTGGCAAAGTCTTGCACCCGACTTATGGCAATTTTATGCCATTAACCTGCCCGCTCAGCCGGGCTGGAAGATTCAGCCGGATAGCTCACTGGTTTCCCAGTCACGGCAGGTTCTGCTCGGGGAGATCGGGCAGCGTAATGCGGAAAGCACGTTATATGAAAACATGCTGCTGTCGGTGCGCCGCAACTATGCGGACATGACGCTCGTCGATATGACTGGCGACACTGACGCACAGCGCCTGTTCCAAAGTGATGACGTGGTACCCGGGATGTTTACCCGCAAAGCATGGGATGAACAAATCCAGCAGGCGATCGATAAAGCTGTCACCGCACGTCGCGAGGAAATCGACTGGGTATTAAGCGACAACCGACGGGCAACGTCTGAAGACATTTCTCCTGAAGCGCTAAAAAAACGTCTTACCGAGCGGTATTTCACTGACTTTGCCAGCAGCTGGCTCAACTTCCTCAATGGCCTGCAGTGGAACGAAGCGAAAAATCTGTATGATGTGATTGACCAGCTTACCCTGATGAGTGACGTACGCCAGTCACCGCTCATTGCCCTGATGAATACACTGGCATGGCAAGGTCAGACGGGGCAGAAAAATGAAGCGCTCTCAGACTCGCTGGTGAAATCTGCGAAGGCGTTGATGAATAAAGAAGCTCAACCTGCTATCGATCAGCACGCAAGCGGTCCAGTCGGCCCCCTTGATGAAACATTTGGTCCCCTGCTCGCCATGATGGGCAAAGGCAACGTGCAAAATATGATGTCATCCGACATGTCGCTTAGCCTTCAAACCCTGCTGACCCGTGTCACCCGAGTACGTCTGAAGCTCCAGCAGATCGCTAACGCTTCAGATCCACAGGAAATGACGCAGGTGCTGGCACAAACCGTGTTCCAGGGCAAAAGCGTAGACCTGACTGATACACAGGAATACGGCAGTCTTATTGCCGCCAGTCTGGGTGAAGAATGGAGCGGATTCGGCCATACCCTGTTTGTTCAGCCACTGACTCAAGCCTGGGAAACGGTGCTTCAGCCCTCCTCTGCCAGTCTGAATGAACAGTGGAAAAACGCCATTGTCGCCAACTGGAAATCGGCGTTTGACGGGCGCTACCCGTTTGCAGCCAGTAAAAGCGATGCTTCCTTGCCGATGCTGGCCGAATTTATCCGCAAGGACAGTGGCCGCATCGACAGCTTCCTGACCCGTGAACTCAGCGGGGTTCTGCACAAGGAGGGGACGCGCTGGGTGCCGGATAAAGTCAACAGCCAGGGGCTGACCTTCAACCCTGAATTTCTTAACGCCATCAACCAGCTGAGCCAGATCTCCGACATTTTGTTCACGGACGGCAGCCAGGGAATGCGCTTTGAATTGCTGGCCCGCCCGGTACCCAACGTGGTGGAAACCAACCTCATGATCGATGGACAAAAGCTTCATTACTTCAACCAGATGGAAAGCTGGCAAAGCTTTCGCTGGCCGGGGGATACCTATAAACCGGGCACCATGCTGACCTGGACTTCAACCTCCGCCGGTGCCCGTTTGTACGGGGATTATCAGGGAACCTGGGGCCTTATCCGCTGGCTTGAGCAGGCGAAACAACAAAAGCTGGATGAGGGCCGTTATCAGCTGACGTTCAACACCTCAGACAAACAGCAACTGCAGTGGATACTGCGTACCGAACTGGGTAAAGGCCCGCTGGGTCTGCTGCAACTGCGTAACTTCACGTTACCGGCGCAGATTTTCCTGATTCAGGACAATCCCTCCGTTTCTGAACAACCTTTTGATCCCGATGCAATCGCCGAGGAGCCGTAATGGCCACATTAACTACATTGCTTGCCGCCTGCGCGGCAAAGCCTGAATCGCTTTTACCTCAGGCAGAAAAACAGGCTGCCCTTTGGGATAAATGGTTGCAGCCTGTTACGCCGGATCAACCCGCAGGCGAAGATCCGGGTTACGACGACGACTTCCAGCAAATGCGCGAAGAGGTCAATAAACTCTCCGGGGCGGATACGCCCCTGACCTGCGAACTGGCAGAAAAACTGCTCGCCAGTCAGTGTAAAGACGTCCGCGTTGCCACGTACTACATCTGGGCGCGCCTTCATCGTGATGGCGAAGCCGGTCTGGCTGACGGACTTTCCCTGCTGGCCGGGCTGATCGCCCGCTTCGGGGAAACGCTGCATCCGCTTCGCGCAAACAGCCGCAAGACATCACTGGAATGGATCGCAGGATCCCGCGTGCTGGACAGCCTGTCGCTCTATCCTGAAGTCGATAAAACGGATTTTGCCCGCATCGTTGGCGCACTGGCGTTAATTGAACAGGGTGTTAGCACCTGGAATGACTCTTCACGGCCAGAACTGGGTGCGCTCTATGCCGCACTGGAAAACCGCCTCGCTCAGTCGGGCGGGATGAACGCCGTCGTCCCGCAAACCAGCGCCTCGTCATCACAGTCAGAAAGTGCGGGATTATCCCCTTCCCTGCGTGCTGTACAGTCAGGACGGGACCTGCTTGATCAGGCAAAAATGCTGGCAAAATACCTGCGGGATCAACCGCAAGGCTGGCTCTCAGGGCACCATCTTATTAAGAGCGTTCGCTGGGACACCGTGCACGAACTGCCGCCGCTGGATGCCAGTGGCCGCACCCGTCTGTTGCCGCCCCGCCCTGAATATCGTGCACAGCTTAAGCGTTTGTATCTGCAACAAAGTTGGGTGGAGCTGCTTGAGCAGGCTGAATCGATGTTTGCTGAAGGCGTTAACCATTTCTGGCTTGACGTGCAGTGGTATTTGCACCAGGCACTCAGCAAAGCCGGCGCACCATATGAAGGCTGGGCTACCTGCATCACGCAAGATCTGGCGCTGTTCCTCACCCGTTTGCCGGGTCTGGAAAGTTTGTCATGGAGCGACGGCACGCCGTTTGCCGATGAAGTGACGCAGGGCTGGATTAACCAGCAGGTGCTGGGATCCGTCTCTGGCTGGGGAAATGAACCCGCGGCATGCGTCGCGTCCGGTGAGGATGACATCCTGCTGCTGGAACCCGAAGCCCTGGCACAGGCAGACAGCGACGGGGTGGAGTCGGCTCTGACCTGGCTTCAGACCAGGCCAGGCATCCACACTGACCGCCACCAATGGCTGTTGCGCTTAGTGATGGCGCGTGTGTCGGAGCAGTACGGTAAAAATGATATGGCGCTGCATTTGCTCAGCAGCCTTGACAGTGACAGCCTCTCACTCACGTTGCCGCAGTGGGAGCCGGGGCTGGTATTTGAAGTCAAAGCGCGCCGGCTGAAATTACTGCGTATGAAATCGCAACGAGGCGACGGAGATAAAAACCGCATGCTGAATGACATGGACACCCTGCTCAGCGCACTGATCGCCATCGACCCTGCCCGCGCCGCCGTGTTGTGCGGTTAGAACTCAATAAAGGACTTTCACTATGGCAAAAGGTTATTACTTAGTTTTGGGGGATAAAACCACCTGCGGAGGAAAAATCCTCAGCGGTGAACCTACTCACACCATCATGGGCAACCCCGTTGCCCGGGAACAAGACCCTGTCACTTGCGGCAATCATCCTGGAATTTATAAGATCATCGGGCATATTCCTGGTGATTCAATAATGGGCCGAAAATTTGCTGGTACGTTACACAGCAAAAGCAGTTGCCCCTGTCAGGCTAGATTTGTTCCGTCGATGGTGAATGATGCGTATGACTTCTCAGGTAGTTCATCGGCAGAAACTAAAAATCCTTCCGACACGAAAAAATCAGTGCAGTCCTCTTACGTCACTGGCGAAACCACTAAGTCGGGATTTGTTCCTGATTACCCTGCTACCTCATTGATAAATACGCATACGTTGCCTGATGATCGTGTCCGAGCCATGCTTGAAGCAAGAAATCAGGACGTGATGTTACTTACCGCAACAGAAGGTTATGAAATTTTAGTATATTGGAATGTGTTTAAAGAAGGATGGGTAGATATCACTCAATCAGGACCAGGGCAAATTTTAGTCAACTATGGACTAAATGGAAGAGATGCAATAAATACCTCTTTAGTAATATCAAAATTAGGTAGTTTTGGCCTGCGTGCTACGACTTTTGTCAATGAAAAAGGAACAGAGCTAATAAAAATTTCAGGCTACGCTGGCATTCGAAAAATATTGAATGCTCCCTTGTTTTCGCTAAAAAACCCAAAGGTTGTAGACATTGGCATCGGAAAGTATGGGCTGGCAAAATCAGTAATCGAAGGTGCAAGGCTAACTATATATGTTGCTACTGCATACAGAACGGTTGATTTTATTTTAAATGATCAAACGACTTTAGCGATGTTTATTGGTAGTCTTGCTACCGATGTTGTAAAGGTTGGTATTGTTTCTGCGACTGTATGGGGGGTAGGGGCCCTTATTTCAATGACACCTTTCGTTGTTGGACCCTTAGTTGTTGTAGTTGTTATCGGCTTTGGGACTGCTTGGTTACTCAACTTTATGGATGAGAAGTTCGGTATAACTGATAAAGTAGTTAAATATATCGAATCAGCTCAGCAAGAGTTCGTTTGGAAAGCAAGGCAAATAGAAAAAGGCATTTGGGATTTAGGAACAATGTATGCCGAAGAAATGCTTGAAGTCGGAGTGGAAGTCATCGAAGAACAAGTAATAAAATATTTGCGCTCAACCATTCACAATGTAAATCCTCAGGTGTATTGATCATGTATGATGCTAAACACAGATTTTTCGCTTTTTTGGGATTGCTTTTTTTCTTATTGCTTATCTCAACGATCTCTTTTTTTGGATTTGAATCGCTCCTGGGATATTTTGATAATTTGCCGACTTTCACTTTTTCCTCATGGAGTGTTTTCGCAGCGCTATCACCTCTCGTCATAATTCCATTTCTACTCATGATAATACCAGTAATTATAAGAGGAAAGCAGATTGAAATTAAGGCAGGTAAAAGGCTATTGATTTTCTCACTAACATCATTAGTTCTAATTATAATTATAATGTTTGCCTTTTCATTTATCTATAAAACTTTTTTAAATAACAAAGGTTATGTAGAATGCATTGAGACTCCAATGGGCTGGACACCAGGAATGGCAACTAAATACTCTATCAAAAAAAGTTATTGTGTAAAGTAACCTACGGACGGGATAACCATGGTAACAGTTGAGATTATTTTTATAATGTTCTTCTACACTAGAAACTGATCGATTATTTTCATGGCTATCTCTTCCGGATTTATTTAACTCATTCCCTTAAAATTACATTGTATATTGTGGCAGCATACAAAATTCTTGATTGTATTTAAATAATTAAAATACACTTTCAACATACATTTATTCTCTTACAGCTGATGTATTAAAATCGCAATAGCACCTACCATTTCATTTATGGTTTGTTGAAAAGCGCGAGAAATGGAAAATGGATTTTGGGACTTGGGAGCCATGTTTGCCGATGAAATACTTATAAAAGGTACAAAAGTCATTGAATCAGAAGTTAGAAATTACCTAAGATATGCTCTTAGTGGAATAAACCTTAGAAAATATTGAAATGAAAACAAGATCGGCCGCATCATTGTATATAATATTAAGCACATCTTTATTATCTCTGTATTTATGGGTTCATGAAATAATCGATTATCTAGAATTTAGGCATGTAATCACTTTTTCATGGATGTCTATTGGTTTGGTATGCATCCCTATTATTTTCTCTTTTCCAATTCATTGGTTTTTTTAGACTGTATCTATGAAAGAAAAGTAGCAATCGAGAAGATGGAAAGGATAATTCCCTATTTTAAACAGTTATGTATGCTCCCTTTCATTTTAGTCATACCCGTTTCATTGGGGTATATCACTATCTTAAAAAACAAAGGGTATGCTTCATGTCAACAAACCCCCTCAGGCTGGATGCCTGGACTGCTGAAAAATATGCTATTAATAAGGAATTGTGTGGGAAGTGAACTAGTAAGAGAGCGTTAGATTATTTTTTCAATGTATTGCGAAGGAGAAGCGGAAAGAAAACACAAGAAAAGCAAACAAACAAGGATATTGAAGGAAAGGATTGAATAATAAAAAAATACGGCATAACACCGGTGATTTATTTATTATATGCAATAATAAAAACTTTCCTTTTTTGAGATTTATACTTTCCTCAGGATTGTTTGCCTCTGTTTTTACACTGTGATTTATTTACAATCTTCATTGATGGGTTTAAACTTCTTGAAGAGTCTTAAGATACAAACTTCAAAATTGAGATTCTGAAGTTGGGGCACTTGGTGACTCTTTATCACTTTATTCTGTTGGAACAGTAGATGAGTATCTTGGGGGGTTTTATGAGCTTTAATAAAAATAATAAATACATTATTCGTTGGGGGTTTATTAGCCTTGTTGTTATATGCTATTTTTTTGGTCTAATAGGAGCTTCATTTTCATTATCAGCTTTCATAGAAAATCAAAGTATGCAGATTTCTGGTCCTGTTAGCGTAGGTGAATACTCAGAAACAATAGATTCTTTAATGAAAGCCACCGATAATATATTCTATGTGGCCACCATTGGATTCATTATATGCGTGCCTTTGATCCTATTAATTTTTAATCGAGTTAGATGATTTAAACGCATTTTTACTGGGGGCATTTTTATGCCGAGCCTATTACCGATTAACGGCAAATAATATTTTATTATTTAAATACCCCTCCAAAATTTGTTAACGCAAAAGAGCCGTTCTCTATCGTCAAAGAATGTTATTAAGATGACTGATGAAATTTAAAAGATTATCCGAATGGGAAAATGTTGACCATAAAGGTCTAAGGATCTGTAACTAACGGTGTGTCAACAAGTAGGAATTACTGGAAGATGACGGATGCTGATCCCAATGAACAACTTACTTAACGCATTAATAGCCATCGACCCTGCCCGCGCCGCCGTGTTGTGCGGTTAGAACTCAATAAAGGACTATCACTATGGCAAAAGGTTATTACTTAGTTTTAGGCGATAAAACCACCTGCGGAGGAAAAATTCTTAGCGGTGAACCTACTCACACGATCATGGGCAACCCCGTTGCAAGGGAACAAGACCCTGTCACTTGTGGCCAACATCCCGGAATTTATAAGATCGTCGGGCATATACCTGGTGATTCAATACTGGGTCGAAAATTTGCTGGTACGTTACACAGCAAAAGTACTTGCCCCTGCCAGGCAAAATTTGTTCCGTCAATGGTAAATGACGCGTATGACTTTTCAGAAAATCCCTCTTCAGCAACGCAATCTTCAGCACAGTTGAAAAATCCGGCCCTGTCTTCATATGTCACTGGAGAAACCACAAATTCTGGGTATGTGCCAGATTATCCTGCGACTGCTTTGATTAATACACATACGTTGCCTGACATGAAACTTAGAGGAATGCTACAAGCGAACAATCAAGACATAGCTCTGCTAACCCCTGAAGAATGTATCGAGGTACTAAGCTCATGGGGAACATATAAGAGCGGATGGCTTCAGATAACACAGTCAGCTCCGGGGGCATTAATAGTCAACTATGGTACAAATATGAAAGATGTAGTCACTACTTCTATGATTATTTCACAACTGGGTAGTTTTGGCATTAAAGCAACAAACTTTACTAATGCTAAGGGTACTGCGTTGATTAAAATAAGTGGATATCCGGGTGTTAGGAAGATATTGAACGCTCCTGTTTTTGCTGCTAAAAATCCTAAAATTGTAGATTTAGGAATCGGCAAATTTGGAGCTACAAAATCAATTATAGAAGGAGCCAGAGTTACATTTTATGTGGCTGCAGCTTACAGGATTATTGACTACATTTTAAACGATGAAACTTCACTTTCTACTTTCATAGGCTCTCTGGCTACAGATATCGCAAAAATTGGAATTGTCTCAGCCATTACCTGGGGAACACAATTAGCCGCTGCTTCCCTAACAACTTTTGTGGCAGGGCCGTTAATTGCTGCTGTAGTTGTAGGTTTTATTACAGTCGTTGTCTTGAATGAATTAGATAATAAATTCGGAATTACTGATAAGTTAGTAAAATATATAGAATCAGCCCAACAAGAATTCGTTTGGACGGCAAGGAAATTAGAAGAAGGCATCTGGGACATCGGCGCGATGTATGTAGATCAAATGCTTGAAAAAGGTGTGGTGGTTATAAAATCAGAAATAATGAGATACTTGCGAGCATCTCTTCAAGAATTAGCTCCCCAAACTTACTAAACAAATGGAATTGTATGAAAAAAAAATTGATTGCACTTTTAGTTACTTTAATTTTTGTGATTGTTATACCAACAATTTCATATTATCAATTCATTGAATGTGCCCAATACTTTACATATAACACAGAGATCATATACAGTAGATTTAGCATAGTGGTTATTCTTGCTCCAATTATCACAATTCCTTTTTCCATTCTAGGGTTTTATATTATTCTCACTGGAGAACTAGCTCCTGAAAAAATACAAAGAAATATAAACACCTTCGTTATTTATGCATTTATTTTCATTTTTTTATCAACTATCATTGCTTCAATGCTGTACACCCATTACATTGAAAGCAAAGGCTATTACAGATGCAAAAGCACTCCTATTGGATGGTCTGCAGGAACTGCCATTAAATTTGTAATTGATGAGAAACTTTGCTTCCGATAGATAATACATTAAAAAACTCAATGAGTTTAAACGCATGAAAATCATGTTATTTAAATGAAATAGGCATGTTCTTCATTTTCAATAACTCAGACATTCTTACTCGTATAATACAGGTATACTAATGACATATAACATAAAACAGCGGGTGTTATCATTATGTGGTTTTTTGTTTCTTGTAATAATATCTATTTCAGTTTTTTATGCTGGTGTTTATTTAATCTCAAAATATAATAATTATTCTCCAACTATCATTTTTACTGAATGGGGGGTTTTTGCAGTATTCTTTCCTCTTTTTTTTATGCCCTACGCCCTTATGTTAACCCCTGTTTTTATTAATGGTAAAAGCATTTCTGAAAAAAAAGCAAAAAAGCTAATAAAAACATCCCTCTGCTTTTTGTTACTCACCGCAATATCAATGGTTTTATTCTCCGCTTACTATAAGGAATCATTAAAACAAAGAGGATATGTTGAATGTCAAGGAACGCCTTCTGGATGGACTCCAGGTATGGCGACCAAGTATACGATTAATAAAAATTATTGTATAAAAATAGATTAACTATTGAGTCTTTGATTCATCACGCTACTCGACTGATTTTCAGCAAAGGAATATTGACATGGCAAAGGGTTATTACTTAGTTTTGGGCGATAAAACCACCTGCGGGGGAAAAATCCTTAGTGGTGAACCTACTCACACCATCATGGGCAAACCCGTTGAACGTGCGCAGAAACCTGCGACCTGCGACCTGTGACCTGCGGTCAGAATCGCGGAATTTATAATAAAATCGTGCTGATTCCGGGAGATTAGATAATGAAAAATATAATATATTTGTTATTTACTGTCACGGCGATCTTCTCAATTATACAGTATGGGAAACCCAATATTGTTGTAAGAAACGATACGGATAAGGTAATTTCTGTTTATTTAAGCATGGGTAGACTCGGGGTTGAACCTGATGTAAGCGAGGCCAAATCAGCTAATCAACCGCAAAAATTACTCGCTGGCGAGTCTCTTCAGATACCCCTGTCACTTTCCGATTTACTTACAGATAATGAACAGATCTACCTGGGGTGGAAAGTCAACGGGATGATTAATTCGTCAAAAAGAGTTGGTTACAAAATTTTCGATTTCACCCAATCAGAAGGGAGTTGCGCAGCAACAATATTAGTAGGCAAACATGAAGATACCCTAGAGTATACTCCCCGTTATTTTTGTTTTAAATTCCTTAAATTAACATCGAACTAGTTTTGGTTAACTGAGGGCTTAATGGACGAGATGCAATAAACACCTTTATGAGTGTAAGAGATTTTTAATCTCCGGGACGCCCTGCGTGATTTACACTTAACATAGGATGTCAAACATCTCATTTAGTGCTGTTACCATCAGATTAGACTTTTCGTTAATTAAAAAATGAATCAGTTAAACAGCATCGTAGAAACACTCCGGAAACAATGAGTGTATTAATACAAGTCTTTTTTATAACAGACATGTGGCGTAACCATTAACAATGTAGAATCCTTGAAAAATTTATTCTATCTCTCTGCGATAGAAAATGAAGCGTAAATGTTTTTGCAATGAAGTTAATTAAATTATTGATTGGCGTTATCAAACCAATTTAATATTATTTATTCTAATTCACACTCTCACAATGCAATGCAATGCATAACGAAAAAACATGAAACATAAACATCTATATTTGGATAATTAGATTTACTGAGAATCTTATGGAAGACTTAACCCTGCGTTATTTTGACGCCGAAATGCGTTATTTGCGTGAAGCGGGCGAAGAATTTGCCCGTGCGCATCCTGACCGCGCTGCCGGATTGAATCTGGACAAAGCCGGTGCCCGTGATCCTTATGTAGAACGCCTGTTTGAAGGTTTTGCCTTCCTGATGGGACGCCTGCGTGAAAAACTCGACGACGACCTGCCTGAACTGACCGAAGGTTTAGTCAGCCTGCTGTGGCCACATTACCTGCGCACGATCCCTTCCCTTTCTATTGTTGAATTCACCCCTGAATGGCGGGGAATGAAAGAGCGAATGGCGGTGAATAAAGGGTTCGAAGTGCTCTCCCGCCCTATTGGCGAGCGGGCTACGCGTTGCCGCTACACTACGACGCAGGACATCGAACTGTTGCCGCTGTCGCTCAGTTGCGCCGTGCTGGATACCGAACCGGATGGCCGCTCGGTGGTGAGATTGCGCTTTAACTGTGGTGAACTGGCCGACTGGAGCAAAATCAACCTGAGTCATCTGCCGCTCTATTTTGATGCCGATGCGCCGCTGGCCTGCGCGTTACATGAAGCGCTGACACTCAACACTGCAAAACTGTGGATCCGCTTGCCGGGTCACACCGACCGACAGCCGCTGGACGCTTATTTTGCTCCGCAGGGGTTCAGTGAGCAGGATCAATTGTGGCCGAAAGGTGACAGTGCATTCAGCGGCTATCAGCTGTTGCTGGAATATTTCACCTTCCGCGAAAAGTTTATGTTCGTCGCCCTTAAGGGTCTGGAAAACGTCGAATTACCCGCTGAACTCGCCTGGTTCAACATTGATGTGGTGCTGGAAAAACGCTGGGATCACGATTTCTCATTCTCAGAAAAGCACCTGCGCTTGCACTGCGTACCGGTTATCAATCTGTTCCCGCTCGAGTCCGACCCCCTGTCACTCTCATCGCTACAGACCGAATATTTGCTGCGTCCGATGCGCATTCAGGACGGTTATACCGAAATCTACTCAGTGGATTCGGTGGTGTCGTCTAAACATTCCGGTCATCAGATATACGTACCTTTCACCAGTTTTCGTCATAAAGGGGGAATGCTGCGCCATGATGCGCCGGAATATTATTACCACACCCGCGTCAAGCGCGGTCCTTCTGGCCTGCACGATACCTGGCTGGTGCTCGGCGGCGAAGCCTTTGATAACCACACGGTGCCCGATAACGAAAATCTCTCTCTGAGCCTGACCGGAACCAACGGACAGTTGCCGCGCAAATCATTGCAAAGCACCGTGCTGGACACTGCCGTGAAATCAACCGGCGCCAACGTTCGGGTGCGCAATTTGTCCGTGCCATCAATGCCGTGCTACCCGCCTAACCGTGACCGTTTTCACTGGCGGGTGCTCAGCCATCTTGGCAGCAGCTTCTTATGGATGATGGATAGCGCGGAAGTTCTGCGCGGAACACTTGCCCTGTACGACTGGACCGAAAGCGAAATGAACCGCCGTCGGCTGGAAGCCATTGCTGATGTTAAACACAGCGAGATTGAGAGGTTCGAACGCGGGTATCTGCTGCGTGGCGTACACATAGAAATTACCCTCGACAGCAACGGTTTTGCCGGTACCGGCGATATCTGCCTCTTTGGTGAAATGCTCAGCCGATTTTTTGCGCTTTACACAGATATTCATCTGTTTAACCGCCTGACCCTGATACTGCAACCCACAGGAGAACGTCTGGAATGGGAAGAGAATCACAAACCCCGCATTCCCAGTTGAATGCCCGGCTTGCAAGGGATATCGCAAAGATTAACTTCTTTCGGTTTTGCCAGTTACTCGAGAAATCCGGCACATCTCCCCTCGGCGGCACCGCGAATCCGGCGGACGACCGGGTGCGTTTTCGGCCCCATCCGGGGATGGGGTTCCCGGTCAGCGAACTGAAGTCGCTGGAAACCGATGCAGCACATGTCGATGCGCCGCCGACGGTACGCACCACCTTTATGGGGCTGTACGGCGTCGATTCACCTTTACCGACATCCTATATCGATGACATCACCCAGCAACGCGAAGGACATGAGGCGCTGGAAGGTTTTCTCGATATTTTCAACCATCGCATCATGACGCAGTTTTATCGCATCTGGCGCAAATACTCTTATCCGGCCACGTTCGAAGCAGGCGGTAAGGACAATACCTCGCAAAGCTTGCTGGGGTTGATCGGGATGGGTATCCCCGGTTCCCAGCAGCATTTTGCAACACCTACCTCTCGCTTTCTGGCGTTGCTGGGTGTCATGCGCCAGCCGGGGAGAACGGCTGAAGGCGTACAGGCGTTGGTTCGCTTGCTGGCACCTGAAACCCGGGCTGACGTCACGCCGCATTGCCTGCGTACGGTACGCATTACTTCTCCAATGGCGTTTGCAGATGAAGGTGCGCAATGGATGGAAGGCGACACGGTGATGGGAGACGAAGGGACAGACGCCAACAGCCAGTTGCTGATTTCACTGCATACCTCAGACACCACTGAAGCCGCCGAATGGCTGCCGGATGGCATGATACTGGCTGATTTTATGGTGCTGTTGCGCGTCTATTTGGGCTGGCGTTACAAGGCCCGCATACAACTGACAGTTCCCTCTCATCTGCTGCCTGCACCGATTTTAGGTGATTCGCCAATCAGGCTGGGTCTGACCGGCGTGCTTGGGCTCGGCGATGGGCCCCCGTCGGACGATATACCCGAATATTTTACCGTTGAATTGGGCCACTACCATGGAATGGCTCCTTATTTGCATCAGGAAGGAAAGCAACGTGTTATTAAATACCGCGTGGAAAAATAGAATTGTCCTGCCAGCATTCGCCTTAGTTCTGGGCGGCTGCGGGCTGACGCAGACTGTGACTGACGGAACGGTATCTGCGACGAAATCCCTCTTCTATAAACAGATCAAAGTTCTGCATCTGGATTTTACTGCCCGTGAAGCCCTGAATACCGACGCCCAGGAGGCAAACTCAGCGTCAGAGCCGGTATTAGTGCGGATTTATCAATTGCGCGACGATAAAAACTTCCAAAAAACGGTATACCAGCAACTGGCCGTTGACGGTGACGATGCCTTAAAAGATGAACTGCTGGCCAGCCGTAATGTGGTGGTTAAACCCGGCACCGCTGCATCGTTAGATATGCCGATGGAAAAAGACGCTAAATTCGTCGCCGTCGTCGCCCTGTTCCGCCACCCTGATATGGAAAAAAATCACTGGCGTTTGATTCTCGCCCGTGAGGATTTAGATCCAGATAAAGCGCGCATCATTGAATTGGGTGAAAACCACCTGACGCTGCAGGCGGTGAAGGACTGATGCCACTTTCCCGCTCTCCCTCACTCTACGAAATGCTGCTCGGCAACTTTGCCGGTGGCCTCGACCTGCATAATGTCAGCGAAGAGAATCAGGTGATCCTGTCGGTACTCGATAATATGCAGCGCATTCTTAACTGTCGCGCCGGCACCCTCAGCCATCTGCCGGATTACGGCCTGCCGGACATGAGTAAGATCCTGCAAGGGATGCCGGGTACGGCGCATTCATTGCTGAACGTCCTGTCAGAGACGCTGCTTAAGTACGAGCCACGCATCAAAAAACTGCACGTCATTTTACTGCCGCAATCCACACCAGGACATCTGGAATACGCCATCGACGCCGAGCTGAAAGAGCTCGGCTTAGTGCGTTTCGGCACAGAATTTATGCCGGAAGGCCGGGTGCTGATGCGCCACATGAAACAGCAGAATTACGTCAGTTAAGGAAAACAACCATGTCTATTGAACGCCAGCTGCGCACCGGGGGCGACCCGCGTGCGCTGCCTGATTACGCCGTTTTACGCGAAGAGCTCAGCAAATTAACCCATCCGGCTCGCCCTGATGTGAACTGGAAGAGAGTCGAACAGCTGTGTCTGAACCTGTTCCAGCAAAACGGTATCGAGCTGCAAACCGCGTCCTGGTATACGCAGGCCAGAACGCAGCTTGTCGGGCTGTCCGGGCTGAATGAAGGACTGGCGATCCTCGAGGCGCTGATCTCCCGTCAGTGGCCCGGACTCTGGCCGCAGCCGGTTCACGCGCGTATGGAAATCCTCACGGGTCTGAGCCAGCGCCTGCAGCAGATTTTGCGCAGCATGACGCTGGAATATGGCGATCTGCCGCAAATCTATCAGGCAGAAAAACTGATCACTTCATTATGTGACGCCCTGCAACGCCTTGAACTGAAACATGCCAGCCAGCTTGCTTCGCTGATTACGATCATGCACGGCGCGGCGGTGCGGCTGGAGAACATGCATGCCACCACCGATGCACCGGTGGTCCTTCCGGCAACGGCGAGCCTGACACCTGATGACCGGTCCCACAAGGCATCCGAGCCCTGGGTGTATGTCGCGCAGGCTGAACCCGTTACGCCGCAGGTGGTGATCTCCCCGCCACCGGCACCTCAGCGCCCAATCCAATGGAAAGGATTTATCGCCGGCGTGGTGATCACCGTGCTGGCGGGCAGCGGCGTGAAGGCGGGCATCAACGCCTTTTATTCGCCTTCCACCAGCGAGCAACTGATGGCGACCTTAAAGGGGATGCCGAAACCGTTGAACGCGCCGTCACTCAATGCGCTTAAACACCGCGAGGCTGAGATGCTGCGCCGCGAAGCCCCGCAGATTATTGCCGCAACGCAGCAGCAAACCCGCCAACTGGCATCACTGTCGCCGGTCTGGGCGCAGGATACCGGTGCGCAGCTGGTACATCAGACACAGGTGCTGTTGCCGGACAATCCGGCGGCAAAACGCCTGGCGCAGGAATGGACCGATAACCTTAACGCTCGTGCCTTCCCGCTGGAAAACCTGACAGGCTGGAACTCGGCCAACACCCAGCTGCAGCAACTGGCAGACAAACTCAACGGCCTCGATGAACAACGCGGCAAATACATGACCGTCTCACAGCTTAAATCCTCCGTGTTTGCTATCCAGCAGGCGCTGAACAGCTCACCGCCGGTCGAAGAATCGCTGCGCAAACTTGCCGAGGCAAAACAGCAAAACAAGGACGCGTCTGCGCAGCTGGTCATGCAGCTGGATAACCAGTTCACGCAGTTGCTGAACCGCTATGCGTTGCTGACGCAAACCCCGCCAGCAGCCGATAAAAAGGATAACGGGGCTCACTGACGCACGGGCGCTGTTGCAGTATCAAAACATGTGATGATGAGCCATTTTGAATTACAGAGGATGTATGTCAGCAAAAGAGCGGTTTTTAAAGAAGTTGCAAGACAGTCAGCCGCGCAGCGGCTCATTTGCCAATAAAGGTCAGGCAGATATTGCCGAGTTCCGGGAACGGATGAACCTGCTTCAGGAAAACATGGAAGAGTGGCTGACGGGCACCGGCATCCGCGTTGAACGCACCGATGTCTCACTGGTAGAACTTCTGATGGGAGGCAAATCCTTCAGCGTTCCGGATATCCGGCTGCAATATGAAGATAAACTGGTGAAATTCACGCCTGTCTTTTTGTACGGGCAAGGCGTGACAGGCTGTGTGGAAACCAGCCTCAGCGATCAAGGCCACATCTCTGTTTTATGCCGGTTGTTTATGCGGGCGGGCGAAGTCAGCCACTGGACCTGGCGCCCGGCAAACGCCCCCACCGGGCCGGGTGGTACATTCGATGAAGATGCTTTTTTCGAAATGATTGCGGGTTTACTACCATGACGCCTTCGGGCGTCATTTTTTTTGCAGCACTCACTGAATCAGCCACGCAAATGTAAAGAAATGCTACAACCGTTACCCCTTTTGATGCCAATATCATCAAAACCGATGACATAAATTTACATTGCATTAAAATCAGAATGCGCTGAGGCCCCTGTTGATTTAACTTTTTTGTTACCAATTTTGCACACAACAAACCATTACAGGATGCAGGGAAATTACATTTGAAAAACATCAAAACTTTTTGATCCAGATCAATGCAACAACATGCCCTCTTCCTTTTTGTGGATAATCCCCCCTGCTGCCCGTTTCCCTCTCATTTAGTTTTTCTGCCCCGGCGTTTTAACCGCCGCTAAAGTGTTTCAGCGACTACTTTCCCTGCGAAACCGTCCCTGTTAATGCCTTTGTTCATTGTGGTTAAATCGCCCTCTCGCAAAACCCCGTTGTACTTTCCTTTCATTCAAGACTTCACCTGCGAATGTCAGACATCGCCGGTTCCCGTGCCGGTGCCTGTGTTTGGAAGGAATACCTGACGCACAAAAAGAGGTTGTTATGTTTGGTCTTGATGCGCTTGAACTGGCCCGGATCCAGTTTGCCTTCACCGTCTCTTTTCACATCATTTTTCCCGCAATCACCATCGGGCTGGCCAGCTTTTTGGCGGTTCTCGAAGGGATGTGGCTAAAAACCAAAAAAGAGGCTTATCGCGATCTGTACCATTTCTGGTCGAAGATTTTTGCCGTTAACTTCGGTATGGGCGTGGTGTCCGGCCTGGTGATGGCCTACCAGTTTGGTACCAACTGGAGCATGTTCTCCTCGTTTGCCGGCAGCATTACCGGCCCGCTGCTGACCTACGAAGTGTTAACCGCCTTCTTCCTGGAAGCAGGTTTTCTCGGCGTGATGCTGTTCGGCTGGAACCGCGTCGGCCCCGGCCTGCACTTCTTCTCCACCTGCATGGTGGCGCTCGGCACGCTGATGTCGACGTTCTGGATCCTCGCCTCCAACAGCTGGATGCAGACCCCGCAGGGCTATGAGATTGTTAACAATCTGGTCGTTCCGGTCAGCTGGATGAAGATCATCTTCAACCCGTCGTTCCCGTTCCGCTTAATGCACATGACCACGGCGGCGTTCCTCGCTTCCGCCTTCTTCGTCGGTTCTGCGGCGGCCTGGCATTTACTGCGCGGTCGCGATACCCCGGCAATCCGCACCATGTTATCGATGGCGATGTGGATGGCGCTGATCGTCTCGCCCATTCAGGCATTTTTGGGCGACGCGCATGGCCTGAATACGCTGAAATATCAGCCGGCTAAAATCGCCGCCATTGAAGGCCACTGGGAAAATAAAGACAACAAACCGACGCCGCTGGTGCTGATTGGTTATCCGGACATGAACCGTGAAGAAACCCGCTACGCGGTTGAAATCCCGTATCTGGGCAGCCTGATCCTGACGCACAGCCTGACGCATCAGATCCCGGCGCTGAAATCTTTCCCGAAAGAAGACCGCCCGAACTCATCCGTCATCTTCTACACCTTCCGCATCATGGCTGGCCTCGGCATGCTGATGATTTTGCTGGGTGTGCTGAGCCTTATCCTGCGTCGCGGCGGCAAAATGTATACCTCTAAAGCCTTCCTGCGCTTTGCTTTTCTGATGGGGCCTTCCGGTCTGCTGGCGTTACTGGCGGGGTGGATCACCACGGAAATGGGGCGTCAGCCGTGGGTGGTGTATGGCCTGCTGCGCACCAAAGACGCGGTATCCAACCATAACGTGCTGCAAATGAGCGTCAGCCTGATCCTGTTCATCGTCATTTACTGCTCGGTGTTTGGTGTCGGTTACGGCTACATGATGCGTCTGATCCGCAAAGGGCCGCAGGCGCATGAAGGCGAAAGCGTTGACCACGGCGGTCCGGGCCAGCACCGCACGCCTGCGCGTCCGCTGTCTGCCATCAAAGAATCACTGACCGACGACACTAAGGGAGCTTGATAATGGGTATCGACTTACCGCTGATCTGGTTTTTGATCATCATCTTCGGCGTGATGATGTATGTGGTGATGGACGGCTTCGACCTGGGTATCGGTCTGCTGTTCCCGCTGGTGAAAAAAGAGCACGACCGTGACGTGATGATGAACACCGTTGCGCCGGTCTGGGACGGCAACGAAACCTGGCTGGTGCTCGGCGGCGCGGCGCTGTACGGCGCCTTCCCGCTGGCCTACTCGGTGATTCTGGATGCGCTGACCATCCCGCTGACCCTGATGCTGTTCGGCCTGATCTTCCGCGGTGTGGCCTTTGAATTTCGTTTCAAAGCCAGCCCGGCCAAACGCCACGTGTGGGATAAATCCTTTATCGGCGGTTCCGTGCTGGCGACGTTCTGTCAGGGCGTGGTGCTGGGCGCGGTGATCAACGGTATCCCGGTGGTGAACCGCACTTATGCCGGTGGCGCACTGGACTGGCTGACGCCGTTCACGCTGTTCTGTGGTGTTGCGCTGGTGGTGGCTTACGCGCTGCTTGGCTGCACCTGGCTGATTATGAAAACCGAAGGCGAATTGCAGGAAGCGATGCATAAGATCGCCAAACCGCTGCTGGTGGTATTCCTGCTGGTGACGGCGGCGGTCAGCCTGTGGACACCGCTCTCTCACAGCGACATCGCCACCCGCTGGTTCTCGCGCCCTAACCTTTACTGGTTCCTGCCGGTCCCGGTGCTGGTGGTGCTGGTTTCTGCGTGGATGTTCCGCGCCATCAGCAAAAATGCGCACCACGCGCCGTTCCTGCTGACGCTCGCACTGGTGTTCCTGGGCTATACCGGTCTGGGTATCAGCATCTGGCCGAACATCATTCCGCCGTCCATTTCCATCTGGGAAGCGGCTTCACCTCCGCAAAGTCAGGGCTTTATTCTGGTCGGCGCCCTGTTCATCATCCCTATTATTCTGGTGTACACCTTCTGGAGCTACTACGTGTTCCGCGGGAAAGTCACACCGGATCAGGGTTATCACTGAGGAGTAACCTGATGAATCTGATTCAAAAGATGGATGACAACGTCATCACCAAAGCCCCGTTCTGGAAACGCGTCGGCTGGATGGCCGTCATCTGGGGCGGCAGCGTACTGGCGCTATTTGTTGTGGCAACGGCGTTTCATCTGCTGATGTTTGCAGCGGGAATGAGAAGTCATTGAGTGAACAGAGTCCGGCACTGTGCCGGACTCTTTTTTAGCATGGCGTTCTGCCGCCCGTTAAGACGCTGAACAATACCTAATCACCGGTTCACACAATACCGGGAAGTTCAGCGAATTCGCGATAAAACACAGTTCATGTGCGCGGTGATGCAGTTCCTTCGCGAGCTGAATATCATCCCCGGCACGGATCGCAATGTCGGGTTTGAGTGTGATACTCGTGAAACACCCTTTCTCACCTTCTGTCATGACCCCTTCAGCCTTATCGATATAAGAATCAACACTGATACCCGCCTCGGCGCATAAATGCAGATACCAGAGCTGATGGCAGGCTGAAGCCGAAGCTACCAGCAGGTCTTCAGGGTTCCAGCGCGCGGCATCGCCCAGAAATGCCGGGTCTGATGAACCGGCAATGCTTTGTTTCTTCCCTTCTGAAATTTCATAATCGCGGCTGTAAGCCTTATAGGATTCTGTTCCGCGCCCCTTGTTGCCTGTCCATTCAATGTTGACCTGATAATGATGCTCGCGATGTGCCATAGCGGGTGCTCCTGTCGTTAGTAATAAGGGGATACTGAGGGGTGGAGAGGGATAGTTCTCCCTTTAATGCCAAAAATGGTATACCATTATACCATAATGTACAGGAGAAAATGATGACGCTGAAACCCCAGTCCACCGCCGAAATGCTTGCCGGATCACTCAGGAAGATGATTAACAATGGCTCACTGCCTGATGGCTCGCGGCTGGTAGAAAGGGATCTGGCCAGCCAGTTTGCTGTCAGCCGTGTTCCGATGCGGGAAGCTATCCGGCTGCTGGAGCAGGAAGGCATGGTGGATATTTTCAGAAACCGCGGGGCGGTGGTCAGAACACTGTCTGTTGAGGATATCGCTGAGATTTATGAACTGCGGGCTTTACTTGAGGGGGAAGCGATATTTAACAGCGTGCAGAATATGGATGCCGAAACGCTGGCCAGAGCGGCACTCACGCACACACTGCTCGGCAATGCCGAAGACGCCGACAGGCAAGGAGAGCACAACCGTGAGTTTCACGGTCTGCTGTACCGCGGGTGTCAAAATAAGCGTCTGCTGGCGATGATCGACGAGTTACGTAATCAGATAGAAAGGTACGAACATTTTCAGCGCAGACTGCTTTCAGACACTCAGGCATTTCAGCACGAACATGAATCGATTCTTAATGCGTGCCGGGAAGGCAATGCAGAGGCGGCGCGGCAGGAAACCTTCCGGCATATTGAATCTGCCGGAAGAGTGCTAAAAGATTTCATCAGTAAGGGGATTTCGGCTCAGAAATGAGTGACTGCCCGAAGCCGATGTTCCGGGCCACTGCGCCAGAAGAAGCCGCCTGGGAATGGGGTTATTTCTCCAGCACCAGCGCCACAAAATCCAGAATATCGTCCATCGCTTCCTGACGGGCTTCGGCAGAAGGCATGACGATCAGCTGATCGGAATAGCCATTCATGATCGCGGAAAGCTGGCGGGTGACCCGGTCTGCGTTGGCCGACCGGAAAACCCCTGCCTCGATCCCCGCGCGGATAATTTCCGCCAGCAGTTCCAGCCACTTATGCACCATCAGCCGCGCCAGTTCGGCATAAGCCTCGTTATGCGCCGCCAGTTGCCACAGCGAGCCGTAAAGCTGCCAGATATCACCCTGCGTATCCGGCAGATAATTACGCACCAGCGTATGCAGTTTTTCCTGCGGATGCAGCGTCGCAATTTCTGCGGTGAACTCTTTCAGTTCCGCCAGCATCACCACTGATAACGCTTCAATGCACAGCGTCTGCCAGTCACGAAAATAGTGATAAATATGGCTGCGCGAAATGCCGACGTACTCGGTCAGTTCGCGCGTCGTCACTTTCTCAATCCCCTTTTCGATAAAGAGACTGATGGCACCGTCAAGAATTTTAGCCCTTAACGCCTCCTGATTTTCTTTCATCATCCATCCTGTGCTGGCCCTGAGCAACCGCTCTTGCCCGCATTTTATCAGGAAGGCAGACGTGCGCCCAACGACTTACGTAATACGATTTTCACCACAATCACGGTGGCGATCACCAGCAGGGCAGCCGACACCAGCACGGCCATAAAGGCCTGGTCGAACGCAGCACGGGCGAGGCTGCTGATTAAGGACGCGTGTTCCGGGCTGAGGTGGCTGGCCAGCGCCAACGCTTCGTCGAGGCTGTCATACGCGGCATCACCGCTCACCAGCCCTGCCGGCAGTTCCAGGCTGCGGCTGTAAACTGCGGTCATCAGGCCGCCCAGCAAGGTCACGCCCAGCACGCCACCCATTTCCCACGACACATCTTCGATAGCGGCGACCATGCCGGCTTTGTCTTCCGGTGCGTTAAGCATGATGGACGTCGAGGCTGCCGTTACCGCACCGCCCAAACCAAAACCGAGAATGAACAGGCTGATGAGTTGCAGTAAGGTTCCGGCATCAAACACCAGCGCATGCATCACAATCCCCAGCGCCGACAGCGCAAAACCGCCAACCATTATCCTGCGCACACCCACTCGCGGGATCAGCATACCCGCCAGCGGTGAGGCCAGCGCAGAGGCCACCGGGATCGGCAGAATAAACATGGCGGCCATAAACGGCGACAGCCCGAGCACCAGCTGCAACCGCTGGCTGAGCACCAGTTCGATGCCGATCAGCGCAATCATTGACGTGATCGCAACCCCCACACCACAGGCAAACGCCCGGTTACGGAACAGCGAGAAGTCGATCATCGGCTGCAAGGCCCGCTGCTGTCTTCTGGCAAAGAAGCCGAGGAATATCACCCCTGCGGCCGCGGCGCAGACGATCACCAGCCATGAAGAGTTGATATGGCTCAGCTCTTTGAGCGCGTAAATCACCCCGACCAGCCCCGCCATTACCAGTGCGGAGCCGATAAAATCACAAGGCCGTTGTTTATTGCCTTTGCCACGCGGGATCAGCGCCAGCGCGAACGGGAAAACGGCCAGCACAACCGGCACGTTAATCAGGAATACCGAACCCCACCAGTAATACTCCAACAATACGCCGCCGATCACCGGGCCGAGCGCAGCGGCACCGGAGGCAACGGCGGACCAGATGCCGATCGCCAGCGCCCTTTCGCGCTCATCGGTAAACACATGGCGCACGATCGCAAGCGTTGCAGGCATCATCATTGCCGCCCCCACCGCCAGGAAAACGCGCGAAGCGATCAGCATGTCAGCGGACGTGGAAAACGCCGCGCACAGCGACGCCACCGCAAACACCGGCAGCCCGCACATAAACAGATTTTTGTGGCCCAGCCGGTCGCTGAGCATTCCCGCGCCGGGTAACAGCCCCGCGACGACCAGCGGATAGGCATTCACTATCCATAATTTTTCCGAGGACGATGCACCCAAAGCCAGCGTGAGGCGCGGCAGTGCGGTGTATAAGACCGTCATATCAATGATGATCAGGAAAAGTGTACTGGTGACAATGGCAAGGATCAGCCAGCGGTTGTGGGAAAACATAAAAGCCTCTGAAGTTTTTGAGCACTTGCTCAAGCGCGAAAGGTACTTGAGCACCCGCTCAAAAGCAAGCAGTGTCAGCCGGTCCGTTGATGAATGATTTACCCTGCGCAGGGTGCGCAAAGGCAGATGCCTGACACGAAAAAGCCCACTCGAAAGTGGGCTAAGGGGGGTACAGACTGACTTTTTTAAGTACTACTTATTTTCCCTGGTGTGGCAAAAATCACTCTTTCACCGTTTCCTCTAACGTGAAACGGCCTAACGGATTCTGATGGAAGTCTTTGATATTTTTACGGGTCACATTGCGGTACGGGCTGTAATAGAGATCAATCCAGTTCACGTCGGCTTTCGCCATTTTCTGCAAATCGATATACATCTGTTCACGCTTCTTCGGATCCATTTCAACGCGCGCAGCCGCAACCAGCGCTTTCACTTTTTCGTTGTGGTAGTGCGTCATGTAGTTGTTGTTGGAATCATGCCCCAGCGTAAAGGTGGTTTTCTGATCCGGATCGAGAATGTCGTTGGTCCAGTACATCACCGAAATGTCGTAATCCCCCGCCACCAGCATGTCCCAGCTCTGGCTCGGATCCACCTTTTGCAGACTGGCGGTGATGCCCGCTTTTGCCAGCTGTTGTTGCAGCAGAACCGCGATCTGCTCGTCCACTTCATCCCCGGCGTTGACCAGGTATTTCAGGGTCAGATTTTTCACACCGGCCGCTGCCAGCAGTTGTCTGGCTTTTTCCGGGTCGTACGGGCGTTGCAGGTTCGCGGCGTAGTGATAGAGCGCGCCGTCAGGAATGTAGGAGTTAGCGATTTTGCCGTAGCCGAAGGTCACGGTGTCGATGATGGATTTCTTATCAATCGCGAAATCCAGCGCCTGACGCACTTCCACTTTGGCCAGATCGCCGTGGGCATGGTTGATCAGCAGATGATCTTCGCGGGTTGAGGTATCCAGCTCCACGCTCAGTTTCGGGTCTTTTTGCAGCGAGGCGATACGCGAGAACGGAATCGACAGCGCCGCATCCAGCTCGCCGGCCTGCACCTTGAGCATACGGGTATTATCATCCGGCAACGTCAGCCACTCGACGCCGTCCAGTTTTACCTTGGCGGCATCCCAGTAATACGGGTTTTTCACCAGCTCGACTTTTTCGCCCCGTGTCCACTCTTTCACACTGAAAGCGCCGGAACCCACCGGATGCTCGGCAAAATCATCCGCGCCCTGTTTGGTGAAGGCCTGCTGAGAAATCACCGAGGCATTCGGCAGCGCCAGTTGCGATAAAAAAGCCGCCGACGGGGTTTTCAGGGTGATCACCAGCGTACGGGCGTCGGGCGCGCTGAGGCTTTCAATAATGCTGTAGGAATCTTTCCACATGGAACCGGCATCATCGCGGATACGCGTCAGGCTGAACACCGCATCGGAAGCGGTGACCGGCGTGCCGTCAGAGAACTTCGCGTCGCGCAATTTCAGCGTATAGGTTTTGCCGTCCGGCGAAATCGTCCAGCTCTCCGCCAGCCCCGGCAGCAGTTTGGTGCCGGTGTTATCGACCCGCACCAGCGGATCGAACACGTTGGAGAACACCCAGTTATCCGCGTTTTGCGCGGACTTGATCGGGTCAAATGTGGTGCTGTCTTCACGACGACCGATGGTTAAAACTCCCGCCGCCTGCGCCATTTCGCTGACCAGGCTCAACGCCAGCAGCACCCCGGCGGCCACAACGTTAAAATGCTTTTGCTTCATGTCACCTTCCTTCAGTCATCGGATAGACGCCTTCGCGTTTGTGGCCGTCAAGCACACAGGCGAAAGCATGATCGGCAATATGCCGGGTTTCTGGTGCCGCGCCTTGCCTGCACGCGGCAAGCGCAAAGGCACAGCGAGGATGAAAAGCACAGCCCGCAGGGAGAGAAACCGGGCCAGGCGGCTCTCCCTGTAACGGATGCTCCGGCAGCGGCCGGTCGGGGTCGATTTCAGGGATCGCCGCCACCAGCGCAGCGGTATAAGGATGGCGCGGCGCAGTAAACACCGTGTGCGTAGGGCCGCTTTCGACAATGCGCCCGAGGTACATCACCGCCACGCGGTCACACAGGCGGCGCACAATCGCCAGATCGTGCGCGATAAACAAGATCGCCAGCCCCATGCTTTCGCGCAGATCCATCAGTAAGTTAATGATTTGCGCCTGAATCGACACATCCAGCGCAGCCACGCATTCATCCGCAACGATCAGACGCGGTTCGATCGCCAGTGCGCGGGCGATACCGGCACGCTGACACTGTCCGCCACTCAGCGCCTGTGGCCGTTTCGCGGCGTGTTCCGGGCTGAGGCCCACGCGCATCAGCAGTTCACTCACCCGCCCCGCGATGTGCGCTTTAGCGACTTTCTGATGCACCCGCAACACTTCGCTGATGCTTTCACCCAGCGTCTGGCGCGGGTTCAGCGAGGCGTAAGGATCCTGAAAAATCATCGCGGTTTGCTGGCGCAAACGGGCGATATCGGGCCTGACGCCGTCGGTGATCAGTTGCCCGCGAAAACGCACCCGTCCGGCACTGGCCGTTTCCAGATGCAACATCGCCCGGCCCAGCGTGCTTTTGCCGCTGCCTGATTCGCCCACCAGCCCCAGCGTTTCACCCGCATGAATGTGCAAAGACACACCGTTCACCGCCTGAACGTGGCGCTTTTTCAGGCCAAATCCGGGAACCGGAAACGTTACGGACAGATCCTCAACTTCCAGCAGCGGATACGGCTGCGAACTCAGTTCAGATGGCAGATTCATTTTCCCTCCCGGGGGTCAGCGGATGGTGGCAGGCCGTCGCGTGACTGCCCGCAACCATGGCGGGCTGGGCGGCACGGCACTGTGCGGATGCCCTTGCGCAGCGCGGATGAAAGCGGCAGCCCGCGGGGAAACGTGCTGCCACCGGCGGCTGGCCGGGCAGCGTGATCATTCGTCCGCTGCCGCCGTCGCTGGCGGGCTGGCAATCAATCAGCCCGCGCGTGTACGGATGCTGCGCCTGTGCCAGCACCTGACGTTTTTCGCCGGTTTCACACAGACGACCGCCATACATCACCGCAATGCGGTCACAGGTTTGCGCCACCACGCCGAGATCGTGGGTGATCAGAATAATGGCGATGCCCAGCCTGTCGCGCAGATCGCGCAGCAGCCGCAAAATCTGCATCTGCACGGTGACGTCCAGCGCGGTAGTCGGTTCGTCGGCAATCAGCATTTTGGGTTCGCAGGCCAGGGCCACGGCGATCATGGCGCGCTGGCGCATACCGCCGGAAAACTCATGCGGATAGTTATCTGCACGGCGCTGCGGATCAGGAATACCGACCTGACGCAGCAGTTCCACCGCCTGCAAATGCGCGTCGCGGCGGCTGGCCCCGAAATGCAGCCGGCGGCTTTCGGCAATTTGCTGACCGACGCTCATCACCGGATTCAGATGGCTGGCCGGGTTCTGGAAAATCATGCCGATTTCACGCCCGCGAACGGCGGTCATGCGTTTGTCACTCAGCGTCAGCAGATCTGTGCCATTCAGGCGAATTTCTCCCGCGCGGATGTTCAGCCCTTCGCCAGGCAGCAACCGCATAATGGCGCGGCAGCTCAGGGTTTTTCCGGAGCCACTTTCGCCCACCAGCCCGAGAATGTCTCCCGCGTTCAGCGTCAGCGAGAGCCTGTCCACCAGCGCCACGCCCTGCCGGTCTTCAATGGTTAAACCGGACACCTGCAATAACGTCATGGCCGCTCTCCCAGTTTGTCGCCCAGCCCGTCGGCCAGCAGGCTGAAACTCATCGCCAGCACCACAATGGCCAGGCCGGGAAATGTGGTTATCCACCACGCCGTGGTAATAAAACTCTGGCCTTCGGCAACCATTACGCCCCATTCGGCAACGGGCGGCTGAACGCCAAGGCCGAGATAACTCACCGACGCGCCGCTGAGTAACACCAGCACGCAGTCGGACATCGAGAACACCAGCGAACTGGTCAGTGCGTTGGGCAGCAGGTGTAAAAGTAAAATGCGCGGGTGGCTGTAACCGAGGCTGCGCGCCGCCAGAATGAAATCCCGGTGTTTCAGCGTCAGCACCTGCGACCGCACCAGACGGGCATACGACACCCAACCGACCATTGCCATCGCGATATAAAAACTGCCCAGCCCCGGCCCGAGAATGGCGATGATCGACAGCATCAGCACCAGAAACGGAAACGCCAGCACCACGTCGATCACCCGCATAAAGATTGTGTCCACCGCGCCGCCGAGATACCCGGCAAACGCCCCCGCCAGCGTGCCGAAAGTGAACGGGAAAATGACGCCAATCAGACAAATTTGCAGATCCACCCGCGCGCCCCACATCACGCGGGAAAGGATGTCTCGGCCAAAGTTATCCGTGCCGAACGGATGGGCGAATGAAGGCGGTGACAACGTCACGGATGCATCCTGCGCAACCGGGTCAAATGGCGCGATCCACGGGCTGAGCAGCGCCACTAATATCCACACCAGCAACATCAGAATGCCCAGCCGCAGCGCCTGCTGGCGCGGCAGCCAGCGCAGAGGAAAGTACACCCGCCGCTGCGTGATTAACTTTTCTGTCATGCTCATAACGTCACCCTCGGATCCAGCGCCACGGTCACCAGATCGGCGATCAGATTCACGGCGACCGTCGCCAGCGCAAACACCAGCACCACGCCCTGCACCACCATGTAGTCACGGCTGATGATGGCTTTCACCAGCAACTGCCCCATGCCGGGAATAGCAAATACGCTTTCGATCACCACCGTACTGCCGATCAGCCAGCCGATGTTCACCGCCAGCAGGTTGACCGTGGGCACCAGTGAATTGGGCATCACGTGACGCCAGAAAATGCGGTTTTCGTTCTGACCACGCGCCCTGGCGGCCGTCACGTAATCATTCTGTAATTCCATCAGCAGGCTGGCGCGCAGGTTGCGGGTCAGTACCGCCGACAGCGCCAGCGCGACGGTCAGGCAGGGCAAAAACAGATGACGGAGGCGTTCACCCGCGTCACTGCCGTACCCCGATACCGGAAACCAGCCCAGCGACAGGCTGAACAGCAAAATCATCATGATCGCCAGCCAGAACGCGGGCAGGCCGAGGCCGACGGTGGAAAGCAAACGGATCACCTGATCGGCCAGTTTTCCGCGCTGTCTCGCCGCCGCGGCGGCCAGTGGCACCGCGATCAGCAGCGCCAGCAACACGCTGCCGAGCACCAGATACAGCGTCGGTTCGATACGGGTGGTGACCAGCTTGAGCGTATCGACACGGTAAATCAGCGATTTACCCATTTCACCGTTAAGCAGATTGCGCAGGAAATAGAGGTATTGCTGCCATATCGGCAAATCCAGCCCGAACTGGGCGCGGATACGGGCGATGGCTTCCGGCGAACTGTGCACCCCAAGCAGGATCCTCGCCGGATCGCCGGGGATGGCGCGGACCATAATAAAGGTCAGAATGCTGATCCCCAGCAGCACCGGCAGCAGTTGCAGCGGTCGCCAGAGCAGAAAACGATAACGGTGCATGGCAGTCCCCTTCATGGCGTGTAACGGTGCAAAAACGGACGTGGCGGGCGACATTTGCACCAGCCCGGTGCAGTGTGGCTGCGCCGACCCCGGCGTTTCTCCCCTTTTTTCGGCACGCCTGCGATGGCCTTTTGCCCTGTCGCACTACGTTAGCCGCAGTGGTGCCGCACCGGTAGTTAGCAAAAATACTAGTTTTGCTATCACCGTGATCTGGCACCGCGATTGCATGTTTTTCAGGCACAGGTTGGGCAACGCAGGAACCGTGCCGGAGGGGCAAATGCCGTTTTTACGTTGAAGCATGGCGGAGATGAATTCATGAAACTCGCAGTGACAGAGGGTGCGCAGGGGATGCGGGAAAGTACCGTGGAAGGCGCGTTTGCCCACCTTTTCGCCCAGACATCGCGCCTGGGATTTGATGCCCTGATTTACGATTTCACGCCGGTTCCCCGTTCGCTGGAAGGGGATCTGATCACGCCTTCCTTGTTGCAGATGTGCAATGTACCGGGAGATATGCAGCGGCTGTGGCTGGAGAGCGGATATTATCAGGTGGACCCGGTGCAGCATTATGCGCTGGAGAGCTGCGCGCCGTTCGTCTGGTCTTATCAGCGGCCAGACAACACCTCGCTGCAAAACCGTCTGAGTGACCTCAATAAACCGGTCACACATTACATGTGCGATAACAATATGCCCAGTGGCGCCACCGTGCCGCTGCATCTGCCCAACGGCGGATTTGTTACGGTGACCGGGATCCACACCGGCGCCGGGCACGAGCTGGATATTCATGACGTGCTGGGCGATTTCAGCCTGCTGGCGCTGACCTTTCAGGAGTGCGTGTTTCCGCTGTTCGACAGCAGCGTGCTGACCTGTCAGCACGTCAGGTTAAGCAAACGCGAACGTGAATGTCTGGCGTGGGCGGCGGAGGGATTAACCGCCAAAGAGATTGCCCGTAAGCTGAACCGGTCAATCGCCACCGTCACGCTGCATCTCAACACCGCCGGCCGCAAACTGGGGGCCAGCAACCGCGTGCAGGCGGTGGTTCGCGCCATGCATTACCGCCTGCTCGACAGCTGAGCTTTCACGTTTTCTATCTTTTTTACTAGCTGTTCAGCGCCGCCGCGATGTTTACCCTGTGAGGATTATTCACCGACAGGGGAAACAACATGGTCAAGCTCACTGAAGGCTTTGCGCCGTTTCAGGAATACCAGACCTGGTACCGCGTTTGCGGCGATTTGAACAACGGCGTCACGCCGCTGGTGATCGCGCACGGCGGGCCGGGCTGCACCCACGATTACGTGGATGCCTTCCGCGATATTGCCCAAACCGGCCGGGCGGTGATCCATTACGATCAGATCGGTAATGGCCGCTCCACCCACCTTCCTGATAAACCGGCAGATTTCTGGCAACCGTCGCTGTTTCTGGCGGAACTGGACAATCTGCTGCGCCATCTGTGCATCGAAAAAGATTACGCGCTGCTCGGCCAGTCGTGGGGCGGTATGCTCGGTGCCGAACATGCGGTCACCCAACCTGCCGGTCTGAAAGCGCTGATTATCGCTAATTCGCCTGCGTCGATGGCGCTCTGGTTGCAGGCCGCCGCAAGGTTGCGCAGCGAACTGCCGCCGGACGTTCAGCAGACCTTACTCACCCATGAACAGGCCGGAACGATCGACAGTGCCGAATACAAAGCCGCGTCGCAGGTGTTTTATGCCCGTCACGTCTGCCGCCTCGATCCGTGGCCGGAAGAGGTGAAACGCACGTTCGCCGCCATGGATGCCGATCCGACGGTGTACCTCGCCATGAACGGACCGACCGAGTTTCACGTGATTGGCAGCATGAAAGCGTGGACAGTGATCGACCGTCTCGCGGCCATTAATGTGCCGGTTCTGCTGATATCAGGCCGTTACGACGAAGCCGCACCGGAAGTTGTGCAGCCCTTCGCCGACCACATTAAAGGGGCAGAATGGGTGATTTTCGAACACTCCAGCCATATGCCGCACGTGGAAGAACGGGAAGCATGCATGGCGTGCGTGGGGAAATTTTTAGCATCGGTTACGTGATTCACGTCAACAGCACAGAGAACCACGCCACACGTTGCCGTCAGGTGGATGAATAAACGCAAATCTCAGTGCATTTATTCATTCACTTTACTTAGCTCATCACGCCACATTTCTTATTTGCACAGAGTCTTTACATTCCCGCGCTGTTATTTTCATGATGATAACATTTCCGCCAGTCACACCCTGCCGTTGTGGTTTTGTTTAATTTTCACTGAACCTCCGTATTTATTATCGTGCCCTGAGTCAGCAGAACCTCATTCAACGATCCGGTTTCAGAGAAAATAATGAACGCTACGTGCATCCGAAATTATTTCATTCCCTTCCTGTTATTTCTTTGCCCTGTTATCAGCCATGCTTCACTGATGCTGGATGAAACGCGGGTAATCTATCCGGAGTCAACCCCGCAGCAATCGGTGAAAGTCAGTAACCCTTCCGGCCTCGATTTTCTTGCGCAGGCGTGGATTGAAAATGAATCCGGCGAGGAGGAAGGACGCTTCACGGTTTACCCGCCGCTGTCGAAAGTTACCGCCAATAACGTCACCACCTTGCGCATTGAGAAAATCGACAACACCGGGCTTCCTGCGGATCGGGAAACCATGATGTGGTTGAATCTCAAGGAAATCCCCCAGCGTCAGGTGGCCGACGGTGCGCAGCTGGTGGTGGCGTTTAAAACCCGGATCAAGATCTTCTATCGTCCGAAAGGGATTGACCCCGAGCTGCACGAAAGTTTTACCACCATGAAATGGCGTGCCGAACCCGGAAAACTGATTGTCACTAATCCTTCGCCTTACCATATTACGTTTAATAAAGTCTGGCGGGATGCAGCCAATAATTCAAAGAATGAACTTCCAGCCAATATGGTGGCGCCCTTCTCCTCATTGACGATTTCTGTCCCGGCCGGTTCGACGGTTCACACTGTCTATTACAACATCATTAATGATTTCGGCGGGCTGTCAGAAATACAACACGTCTCTTTGCAATAACGGTTATTTAACGCCTGTCACGTTGCTCTGAGTAAAACTTCCCGTCAACGGGAAGTCGTTATCCATGATGTAAAGAAATAAAGGCAATAAAATGATTTTGAATAAACGTATTTACGCGGGATTACTGGCCGCCGGTCTTTTGCCGGTGATGCATTGTGCTATGGCGGAGGATGCGGCACCCACTGACATCACGATTGAGTTTACGGGTTCCGTGAAAGCGCCGACCTGCACCATCGACAGCAAGACGGTTCACTCGGTTCCTTTAGATGAAATTAACCTGAATAAAATCAGCACTCTTCCCGTCGGCGCAGCCACTGATGAAGGCGAAAAACGCTTTTCTATTTATCTGAACTGCCCGGATCAGATTAACCAGAACAACGTCAGCCTGAAAATTGAAGGGGGAACAGACTCTTCGTCTCCAACTCTGCTCACCAATACTGACACCGATACCGACGGGGCGAAGGGCCTGGGCTTTGAGCTGTTCAGCGCCATGAATGGTTCAGCAACAGCGCTGAAGGTGGATAACAGCGAAGTTCCGTCTGCTGACTACGCGTCACGCCTGAATAATGGCAATGATAACCTTGATTTCATCGTCAAATACGCCAAAGAGGCCAGCACCGTGACAGCAGGCGACGTGGCCTCTAAAGCCACGTTTACCTTCACCTATAAATAAACTGTGCGGAAATAATGCCTGACGCACTTCACCTCATCTCCGCCAGGCATTACCGGACCGCAAGGTCCGGGTTCCGGCTTGCCCCATGACGCGCCCCCGGCCTTTCATCACCCGCTTCCTGCTTTTTTTCTGCTGTTCATGTGCCGCCCACAGCGAGGAGTTCGATATGAATCTGATGGAGAAGATGGGCAATCTGCAGGGCATTGATGCGTCCGTGCTTGAAAAAGGCAGCCAGGTGATAGCCGGTGATTATCCGGTCGATCTGCTGATCAATGCGCAAGACGCCGGTCAGATCACGCAGCCGTTTCGTTTAACCGACGGGACGGTTCAGCCGGTGTTTACGTTGGCGTTGCTGCGCATGTGGGGCATTCTCGCAGACCGAACCCCGCCGGGTCTGCACCCTCTCAGCGCATTTGTCGATAACGCCAAAGCCAGTTACGACGCGGGCAGCGAAACGCTCTCGCTGACCGTACCGCAGGCCAGATTCAGTGCGCCTTCCGACGATATTGCCCCCGAACAGAACTGGACCCGCGGCCTCAATGCCGCCCGCATCAACTACAACATGAACATGCAACGCAATACCGGCAGCCAAAGTCGTCATGACAGCAGCCTCAGTTCGACCCTGAACAACGGGCTGAATCTGGGCGACTGGCGGCTGCGCAATGACGGGTACTTCAGCGATAACAGCCGCGAACGCAGCCATTACCAAAGCAGCGCCAGTTACCTCACCCGTGATATCCGCTGGCTGAAAAGCACGTTTCGCGGCGGCGATTTTTTTACCGACGGCAAGATTTTTTCATCGGTGTCGCTGCGCGGCATGACGCTGTATTCCAGCGAGGAGATGCGCCCGGACAATCAGCGTTTTTACATGCCCGCCATCAGCGGAACGGCACGCACAAATGCCACCGTGGTGATCCGTCAGAACGGATTTGTCATCGACCAGCGGCGGGTGACGCCCGGCCCGTTTCTGATCACGGACATCCACAGCGCCAGCAGTTCCGGCGATCTGGACATCAGCGTCGTTGAAACCGACGGCAACGTGCAGCATTTCACGCAGGCGTTTAATACCATCGCCGCCCTGCTGCCGCCCGGCGTTTTCAACTATGAAATGTCGGGCGGCCGCTTACGCAACGGCGGCGCGCCTGACACCGCCCTGCAGCCCACCCTTTATCAGGCCAGCGCGTTTTACGGGCTGGATAACACTTTTACCCTGCTGGCCGGTCAGCAGATGGCGCAGCAAAACACCTTCCGCTACCAGAACAGCGCGGGCGGTGTGGTGGCGAATATGCCGGTGCTCGGCGGGTTGTCTTTGCTGCTTAAACGCAGTCAGTCCAGGGCGGCTTCCCGCCCTGGTGTGGAACAGGGTAAACAGCTGGAAACGCTGTTCGTGCGTTCGCTGAATCAGACCCGCAGCACCCTGAACCTGAGCTGGAAACACAGCTACAACCCGCACTATCAGGAAGCCGCAGACGCGGTCAATGCCGTGAAAAACAGCCCGGCGAATGCCCGCTATCGTGACCGGTACAACCTTCAGCTGGATCAGAGCTTCGACGCCCTGACCCTGATGCTGCGCTATACCGAAGACCACACCTGGCGGGGCAACAAACAGCACAGCATCCGCTTTGGCCTGAGCCTGAATTACTGGCAATCCCAGTTTCAGGTGTTCTTCGCGCATCAGCATGACCTGCAAGGCGTGGCCGATAACAGCATCACGTTCAGCCTCGATATTCCGCTGGGCCGCGATCAAAAGCACCGTGCGGGATACAACTTCAACAGCGATTCCCGCGGGGGGCATCAGCAAACGGCATCGGTAAACGGGGCATTTATGGATGATGACCAGCTCACTTACGACGTGAACATGTCCGGGCAGGACAGCCCGCAAACCAGCAATATGTCAGGCACCTACAGCGCCTCGGGCGGGCTTATCAGCGCCGGGTTGTCTCAGGGAAGTGGCTATCAGCAAACCAGTTTCGGCCTGCAGGGCGGCGTGATTATGCATCACCACGGCGTGACCCTGAGCCAGCCGCTGGGGGATACCGTGGTGCTGGTGCATACGCCGCAGACCCGCGGGCTGAAAATCGAGAACAGTCAGAACGTCTATACCGACAGGCAGGGTAACGCCGTCATCAGCTATGCGGTGCCTTACCATGTGAACGATGTCGAGCTGGATCCCAACTCTCTCGACCGGCAAATCGATCTGCCGTCCACCATCAAACGCGTGGTGCCGACCAGCGGCGCAGTGGTGGAAGCGGAGTTTAATGCCATCCGCCACGATCGCCGGTTCGCCCGTATTGTCGATAAACACCAGCACACTTTGCCGTTTGGCGTGACGGTGCAGGACGCCAGCCAAAAACCGGTGGGCACCGGCGGCGCCGCAGGCGTGCTGCTGGCGGATTTCACCGCGGTGCGCTGGCCGCTGACTGCCCTGCTCAACGGCCAGGTGCTGTGCCATATCCCGCAACCGTCGACAGCCTCCGACCCTTCAAACCTGTGGAAACTCTCATGCATGTAAGTCTTCGCGCCCGGCCTTTGCGGCTGACGGCCCTTCTGCTGTTACTGTTTTTCGTCGCGGCCAGCGCATCGGCGACCCGTACCTTAATGCTCAAAGCCGGTACGCTGCCGGTCAGACAAATTCAGGCCAACGGTTCGCTGCTGGCCACCTTTCCCGCTGCCCCGCTCAGCCGCGTAAATCTGCCTGCGCAGGCCCTTCAGGTCGCGATGAGCTATCCGGTGTGGAATGAAAACCGGGGCATTTATCACACCGGTATACCGGGCATCGGCTTCAGCTTCTGTACGCAGGAAGGCAGCGGTTGTCTGCATAACGGCAGCGCTTACCGCCTGGATCCCGCGGGCGAGGGGATCAAAAACTTCGCCATCCGGCTGTATAAAACCGGTGATGTGCAGGCGGGAGATTACGACCTGCCGGCGCTGTTTACGCTGAGCCTGAACGGAGCCCCGCTGCTGGCACCGGGTCTGAGTGCGCTGCGCCTGAACGTCAGCCAGTGCAGCGTGACCCGTGAAAACCTGCGGGTCACGTTTCCGGACGCGGTCATCAGCGCTGCGCCGGTGCTGTCAAGGGTGAGTTTTCACCTGCCGGTGAGCTGTAAAAATGCAGCCGATTACGACAACCTCGCCATCCATTTCAGTTTTAACGGCACACGTCCGGATGCGCAGCACATCGCCACCAGTTTGCCGGGGATCAGTCTGCGGGTGAAAAATGAGGAAGGGAGATACGTCGATTTCAGCGCGCCCGCCACCGGGCAGAACGCCCGGTTTCATGATACGGACTATGTCGCCGAACTGACACGCAACCCCGGCGAGCAGCCCGCCGCCGGAACGTTTGTGGTGAGCATTACCGCAGAAGTCGAATTGCGTTGAAAAACCGGTGGCGGGGGTCAGCCCGCCTGAGCGCAGGCCAGTTCACCCAGCCGCGCCAGCCCCTGAACATGGCTGTCATCAAGTTCAACACACACCGCGAGACGCAGGCAATGGCTGTAGGCCTTGCTGCCGGAACAGAGCAAACCGGGCATACAGAGTATTTTTTCATCCAGCGCGGCGTGGAACAGCAGCAACGTATCGAGGTTTTCCGGCAGCTCAAGCCAGAGGATAAAGCCACATTCCGGGCGGCTGACGCGGGTGCCCTGCGGAAAATGACGGGCGATGATGCCGCGCACGGTGTCAATCTGGCGGGTGTACAGCCGTTTCAGGTGGCGCAGGTGAAGTTCATAGCTGCCGTTTTCCAGAAACATGCCCAGGGTTTCAGACAGCAGGGCGGGTTCCGCTACGGTCGAGGTGAATTTGAGCTGACGGACGACATCGCGGAAGCGCCCGGCCTCCAGCCAGCCGATCCTGAAATCCGGCGCGACGGTCTTGGTGTAACTGGCACAAACCAGCACCCAGCCCTCTTCATCGAAAGCTTTGATGTTGGGCACGGCGCGTTCGCCGTATTGCAGTTCGGCATACATGGCGTCTTCGATGACCGGGATGTGATGGGTGTTGGCCATTTTCGCCAGACGCTGCCGGTGCTCCTCGGGCATGGTGAAACCCAGCGGGTTCTGCCCGCTGGGCACGGTGATCACCGCAGCGACTTCGCCGTCGTCAATGCGCTTTTGCAGGGTATCAAGGCACATGCCGGTGTGAGGATGGGTGGGGATTTCAATAACGCGTCGCCCGAGATCTTCGAGCATCGGGTAGAGGTTATAAAACGTCGGGGTTTCCAGCGCGACGCCGTCTCCGGGGCGGGTCGAGGCCCGCACAGCAAGGCTGAGTGCTTCCATGGTGCCGTGAGTGATCAGAATATCCTCGGCGGACAGCACCATCCCCAGATGCACGCCACGGCGGGCAATTTGCGATCTCAGGCGAACGGATCCCGGAGGAAGTGCGTAAGACGTCAGGCTGTGATTGTTGGCGCGCAGCAGCTGCGAGGTGAGCTTGCGCAGCCGCGTGGCCGGGTAAAAGGCTTCACCGACCGGGCAGGCCAGCGCCAGATCGAGGAAATCCTCTTTGGCGTGGTTATCGAGGATCACCGAAAGCAGCCGTTTGATTCCGCTCAGTGACAGCTTTTCAGGTGCGTGGGTCAGCGCCGCTGGCGCTGAAAGCACGGGGATGTTGTTACTCACAAAATAGCCCGCCTGCGGGCGCGCGACGATAAGCCCGCGATCTTCCAGCAACCGGTAGGCAGTTTTCACCGTATTGACGCTGACGTTGTGGCTGTTGGCGTACTCCCGGATGGAACGGATACGGGAACCGGGCGGTAACTGACCATTAGTGATCGCCGTGGCGACCTCTTTGGCTAAAATTTCATAGGTAAACATGCTTAATCTCCACAACGTAATGGTCACAGTTTACCGCGTTTTTACAGGCTTTAATACCGGACCTCCTCGCGGAATGGCACGGCTTAACGCGGTTATTGTGTCCTTTGATTCAGACTTATACTGTATCTGTACCCCTTTTTCTGAAGGGTGTAGCATCTTTCTTTATACAGCTGACTTTTATTTATGGTCCGGGAGACTGTGATGGAACTGAAAAATCATTCGCCACTTCAGGTTGGGATCCTCGTTTGTCCGGGGGTTGCCATCATGGATCTGCTCGGCGCTCATGCCGTATTCGGTATGACGCCGGAGGTTGAGTTGCATATCCTCTGGAAGAATAAAGATCTGATCGAGGCCTCGCCCCGCCTGCCTCTGGCCGCCACCACCACGTTTGACGAGTGCCCGCCGCTGGATGTGCTGGTCATGGGCGCGGTGCCCGCAGACATGAACCGCAACCCTGACATTCTGGCGTTCATTGCCCGTCAGTCGCAACACGACCCGTACCTGATGGCAATCTGCGGCGGCGCGCTGCTGTTAGGCGCCGTGGGCCTGCTCAAAGGGCGCAAAGCCACCACCAATTTTCATCTGCTGGAAAGCCTGCCGCTGTTTGGGGCTGAAGCGGTGCCGGGCGGCGCGGTGGTTCAGGATGGCAAATTGCTGACTGCGGGCCCGGCCACCGGCGGGTTTGAAGCTGCGCTCAGGGTACTGGCAGCGTTGCGTGGCGAACATCAGGCAAAACTGGTTGAGCTGACGATTGAATATCATCCTCAGCCGGTATTTGGCGTTGGCACGCCGGAACGTGCAGGCGAGGAATTAACCCGTCAGTCGAAAGCCTTATATAAAGATCATTTCGGTGCCTGCCGTGATGCCGCGTTGTCGTATTACCGCGCGCGTTAAACGCCTGATGGCGCACATACGCTGTTCTTTTCATTCCGGCACACAGATGCCGGATAGTGTTTTTTATTAATCCATACTTTTTTAAACCCCAGGAAATAAATCAATGAAGATGTTAATGATTATCGTCACCCTGTTTGCACTGACCGGTTGCGTGGAATATAAATGGGTCAAAGCCGACAGCACAGACCAGCAGGAATTGCTGGCCGAAACAGAGTGTCAGGCTAACGCATTACGGGATCTGCCACCGGATAATATCGTGACCGATAAATACACCTCCAAAGATAAGAAAACCAAAAAAAGCGACACCAGCTATACCATCGAAGATATCAATCAGGATAAACGCGAAATTCTGGTGAAAAGCTGCATGCTGAATAAAGGCTGGAACCAGATTGAAATTCAGCACTGATATTCTTCCGGCAGGTTATTCCGTTACATCATCATGAGATAAGATTATGCAGCAGATTAATTTCAAACAGGTTGATGTCTTTACCAGCGCGCCTTATAAGGGCAACCCGGTGGCCGTTATTATGGATGCCCGCGGGCTGAGCGACAGCCAGATGCAATCTATTGCCAGCTGGACAAATCTTTCTGAGACGACGTTTGTTCTTCCCGCTGAGGATAACAGGGCCGATTATCGGGTACGCATATTTACTCCCGCCAGCGAATTGCCTTTTGCCGGGCATCCGACGCTCGGCACGGCGTATGCCTTGCTGGAATCCGGCAGCATTACGCCACGCGACGGGGTTCTCATTCAGGAGTGCGCCGCCGGGCTGATTGAACTGAAGGTTACCGCACCAGACGCCGCGCCGATGTCCATTTCATTCCGGTTACCTGAGCCGGTGATCACGCCCCTGACTCCGGCGCAAACGCAGGAACTGGAAGAGATCCTCGGCTGCCCCATTGACCGCAGCCTCGCGCCGGCACGGGTCGATGTCGGCGCGCGCTGGGTGGTGGCAAAAACCACCGACGCCGCGCAGGTGCTGGCCACCACGCCGGACTTTGCCCGGCTGGCGCAGCATGACGCGGCCATGAACATCACCGGCATCTGCCTGTACGGTTTACACGCGGGCGCGTCAGATATGCACATTGAAGCCCGGTCATTCGCTCCCTCCTGCGGAGTCAATGAGGATCCGGTGTGCGGCAGCGGTAATGGCAGCATCGCGGCGTTTATGCGCCATCATCAGGTCGCATTGCCGGATGACGGCATCGTCAGATCCTCACAAGGTCAGAAAACAGGGCGCGACGGAAAACTGGTCCTGCGCATCACCAGGGACCATATCTATGTCGGGGGCCATGCAGTGACGTGCATCAGCGGGAAAATCTGCGCATAACGGGTCGCTGCCCGGCGCAGGTAACAACAAGGAAAGACGTTTTGCCCTCCTTCCGCCGCGCTGACGCCTGACCCCGACGTGCCGGTCTGTAAAAAACCCTTTATTGTTCGCCGCTGAATGGCTGAACAATAAAGGGTTTTTTTATGGCTTGCGATGGCAGCCCTTCAAAGAAGATGCCCTTTATCGAGCGACAGGACGCCATCATCCTGAAGTTTTTTCAGCACGCGGCTGATCGAACTTTTGGATAAATGCGTGGTTTGCCCGATCAGTGAAAGGGCAGAAAATCTCTTTTTAATATGATCGGGCAAATTTTGCAGACGCGTAATCGCATTGCATACCTCTTTGGTGGCATCGCCATTATTATCTGAAATAAAATAGATCATATTGGTAAACCGCTGGGATAAAATATAGAGCACATCTCCCATCATCTGATGAGAGAAAATAATTCGCATACAGTTTTTTAACGTGATGTAACTTATCTTGCCATAATCGATCCGCTCGAGATAAATCGGATAATCTTCACGTAAGGCGGGTAAGAATCCGATCACCGAAGGCGAGGTAATAAGTTCAATGACTTTGTCGTCTTGTCGTCGCTTGACAAAATAATCACCCTCTTCGATAACAAAAACCAGCTGTTCTCCTTCTTTATTAAAATTGTACCGTCGCTTACCTTTATAAACTTCATCAGGAGTGGCTGTTTGACAAAAAGGCATTATTTCTTTGATGACCCGGGCGTAACACCGGTTGATATCAATACTTTGGTATTTCATGGCGTGTCTTGTATTCAATAATCGGGGTTAATGGCTATTAACCCCGTGGATTGACTCTATTTCTTTTTGACAATAATGGAATTAAGCAATGTCATTCGTAATTAAAATAAAGCATGGCGGTGGCGATGACCGTGCCTGCCGAAGCAGTCTGGGTATCAAATATTTTGTAAAAGGCGTTAATGTCTATCACGACATTACTGCTGTCTCCCCCTCTGACAATGTTTAAAATGGACGTCGCGGTGTTTTGTGTGGTGGCAGCCGATAATGAAATATCACTGCCCGCACTGTTTTTCAGCGCGATGCCAATCCCACTGGAGGTCGATGAACCGTTTCTCATCACCAGATTGTTGCTGTCCACGATATCTGCGCTGTACAACCAGGCGGAAATTCCCCGGGTGGACGCATTGACCAGCGTGTTGGAACAGGTCACCGGCAGCTGAACCGGCGTTGAACCGGTATCCATTCCCAGTTTTAAGTCGCTTAATGAGACTTTCGGTAAATGGACATTTTGATCTGGCATGTCACAGGTGGTTTCCGGCGGATTAAAGGTCACCGTCAACTCGTTGTAGGCCAGATATTTTGACGTCCAGGCTTTCGATGCCACAATCGCGGCGACCTGATCGACCGTCGGGATCTGGACGAAAATTCCCCAGTTGGTGTTCTCCAGTACCAACGGGGTCAGGGTCGCGACCCCCGTGGTGGTGCTCTGACTGAAGTTAGCGTTCACTGCGCCGGGCACACCGGACAGTAAGGTGGCCGTCAGCGTATAGCTGACGGCTGTTGAGGTTTGATTGCCTGGGCCGTATTCCTGTCTGCTGATGAAATCGGACACCACAAATTTTACCCAACGCGAAATTCCGGCGGGGCTGATGTATTCCACCCAGTAACCATTTGCCATCGGGCTGATGTAGTTAACGCTGGAACTCCCAACAACGAGGGTCGAACAGTTCAGACTTATATTGGCAAAGGTACTGCGCGATTCCGTCGCTGTGTCTGTGGTGGTAAATAACGATGAAAGATCCAAACTTTCTGAAAATAATGTCGGAGTGCTACCGCCATTTACCCTCACGCAATCCGCCCACGCGGCAGGTGCCATTAACGACAAAAGAATAATGATTATTTTTTTCATGTTAATCCTGTTTACAGTACGCAGATATTTCTTTGCGACTCCGACGGGTTGGTAACTTTACATTTCTGCTGTTTTTCATCTTGCGTATATTTCACAAAAATAAACTTCGGCAAAACGTCAGCTTTGATATACATCTGGCTGCCCTGGGAAACATATCCCAGCGCCGCATTTTTTTTATCGAGCAATTCAGCGCCAAAAGGTAAAGGTTGCCCGTCGCTCTTGTACGCCTCAATCACAAAGACCTTTCGGGTATCGGTATTGTATTTCACATAACTGATACTTCCTGCCCAGGGAGCCACGTGGCGAATATTGCCTTTCACTTCCGCATCGGCATCATTATTTTCCAGCCGGAAATTATTCATACGATAAGGTGCCGCATACGGATAAAGTACCTTGCCGCTTTTATTGGTTTTCATCGCCGGATTACCATTGACCACCGCGTTAGCCACGCCGGGCGAATCCAGAATAACAAACGTCGTTCCGCTGGATCCGGAGGTCAGTAAACCGCCGCTCCATAACACCGCGCTGCCGCTGGCACCAAAGCCTGCCTGACGGTAGTTGTTTGATTCACTGTAATTCCCGGTCAGTTTCACCGCCGAGGTGCGCATCGCCCCCCAGGCGTTTAGAGTGGAGGTGCGGTTGGTGTTATCGTCGGCCATACTCAGGTTGTAATCGACGTTGTCCGTCGAGCCGTTGAGCCCGATGTCGCTGTTCGCATATTTGCCGTCTTTCATACCGCTGCGGGTCACCAGGCTGGCATTGGTATCAAATATTTTCAGCGGGATAGTAATCGACAGATCAATGCGATTTTCATCCTGGCTTCTGCTCCTGCCATAATGACTTTCGTCATACTGGTTGCTGGAATCGTCCGCATCATATTCATAATGTGTCCGCCGCGCGGAAATACTCCAGCTGATATCACGCCAGAGATTACTGTAGGTCAGGCTGTACTGCCGCGTGGACTGATTGCTATTCCAGTAATCACGCCAGTAAGCATCAAGCGCAATACGCCCCCAGCCATCATCAAGGGTTTGATCCAGGCTGATGCTGTAGGTCTTTTTACTTCTTTTATAACCTGACGTGCTGTTATCTTGTTGAATGAGCCGGTTGATATAAACGAAGTCATTAAAAGATAAATATTCCGCAGAATTATAATAATAACTGGCAATACTGATGTTGGTTTTGGTCGGCAAATAGCGGCTCCACGAAAACTTAATTCGCTGACCGTCTGACGACTGACCATTTTTCAGCGTTGCCGAGGCCCGCTCAATATTGGATGACACAGAACCTAAATACGGCACGCTGACGGCTGCGCCCGCCAATAATGACTGGTAATCATTATTCAGCGTGGCCCCGCCGTACACTGACAGATAGTTATTCACCCCATAGGAATAACTCCCCTGCACAAATTCGGGGTGAAAATCGACATTACTGATTTGCACCTTACCGGCATTCAGCATCCACTCCGAGGAGCCGGGGCGCAGCATGTCGCTGACCGTCGAAAACGGCACGATAAAACTTTCTGTCGAGCCACCGGCGTTGACAACATCGACCTGAAAGTCGCTTCGCGAACCGGTAGGCATCAGATCTTCAATGGAAAACGGGCCGGCCGGCACGTTGACCTGATGGATGATCTGTCCATTCTGATAAATTTTGACCACAGCATTACTGTTCGCCATACCCCGGATAACCGGCATATAGGTTCGGTAACTGTCCGGGTACATGCGCAAATCTTGCCTGAGGCTCACGCCGCGAAAACGCATGTTGTCGAACCACGGCGATTCGGTATAGCTGTCCCCCACCCTCAGCAACGCGTTCATCCCCGGCAAAGGGCGCTCGAGGTAACGGGTGCTGTTCGTCCAGTAGCCACTTTTATTGCTGCGGTTACGCTGAAAGGTCGAGTTATCCAGCAACGACCAGCCCGCCAGATTCAGACCGCTTCTCATTGAGAGATAAATATTATCGGCATCGCTCACATCGTCTTTGCGGTGTGAGTTGTAATAACTGAAGTTGTAGCTGGTGTAAGCCCCGTTAATGCCCGGATCCCACATTTCTGGCGCCACCCAGCGCTGATCTTTGCTGATCACAAAAGCCTGAGGAATAACCAGGTTCAGTTCCATTTTACCGGTATTTAATGTCGTGCTGCCGCCGTGTAAAAAGGTGCTGGCGGGCAACCATTCTTCTGTTGTGTCCTTCATCTGCGCCGGTTTCTTGACCAGCAAAGAGCCGAAAACGTCCGGCTTCATAAAAATGTTGTTCTTTTCATCCACCTTGACGGGGAATTTCCCTCGCCATGCGCCGTTAACCGACACATCCAGATCGTAAATACCGGCGGAGATGACCTTACTGCCGCTGCTCCAGTCGGCGCTGCCGATATCGCCCATTAAAAAGCTGCTGTTAAAAGCAGCGGCGTGCCCCTGTTGGGAATATAGCGCGGCTAAAAGTGCGTAAACGAGTTTTGACTTATTGAATACTCCAGAAATGGTGACTGACTTCCCGTTCATAATCCAATCCTAACAAATCATTTATACTCAACAACAAAGGGAACCCGGCTGCCGTAATCGTCCACATGCACCATCTGATATTTTCCTGGTGTCGCTGGCATCTTATTAATGGGCTGGCAGCTGAAAGGAGAAAGCGTCATTGCGCCGTCAAGCAGATTCCCTTTTATATTGTTCTGTACGGTCCGGCTTTTCCCATCCCATTTCATGACCTGCGAAACAGTGACGTAATAAGGCGTTGGGTTATCAGCACACAACTTGCCATTTCCTGAACGCTTAAGGCTGACAAGATCAGAGATTTTATCAGCTGATATTTTTAATGATGCCGGGCGCCAGAAAAGCTTAATTCGGTTTCTGATAGCAACCTGGAGATAGTTTCCATTATCTGCGGCATTCTCAGGTTCAGGCGGAACGTCAATAACGTTCAGCCAGAACAGACTTTCACGATCTTTCGGTAATGCTTCTGACAACGTATTTTTACTGATGCGTAATGTCTGTCCGTCATTGGCATTAATTTTCACAACCGGCGGGCTGATCATGAAAGGCGTATTTAATTCTTCAGGTTTAGCCTCCGCCCTGCCGTCATCGATCCAGGATTGGACAAGATGTGTATTCTTGCTTTTATTCACCAACTGGACAGAGACACTTTTCGATTCAGAAGGAAATATAACGCGCGTGGAATTAAGCACGACGCTGGCTGTAGAAGAGAAACAAATAAAAAACAAAACAGCAAAAAGAGAGATATTCCTCACAACTAACCCCGGTGAAAACTGGCATTAAAAAAAGGAGGGTGCATGACACCCTCCGTATTCATTACTCGTAGGTGAACATATAAGTTGCTGTGGTCACTACGGTACCGACAGAAGCGCTTGCGCCGCCATAGTTGTAGTAGTTTGCATAAAGAGTGATATCACCCTCTGCGCCATTGTCGAATACTGTGCCAGCAGTGCCATCAGTATTAGTGACAGAGGTTGATAAACCTGTAGAGATGTAGTTAGCCAAATCTACGGCGGTGCTGCCATCAGTGGTCAGGGTAATACCCACGCCTGACGCTGTACCTGTTTCATTTTTCAGGTAAGTAGAATCATCAGAAACATTAGCGCCTGACACTTTCATTTTTAATTGCTGAGCCACTGTGCTTGTTGCATCAAAACCAGTACAGCCGCTTACAGCCATAGTGAAAGGTGTGGAACCTGCAGTCACGACACCGGCGGTATTGCTTAAATCAGTCAGCGCGATAGGCGCCAGGTTCACTGTGAAATCTGAACCGTTATTTGTGGTAACATTACAGGTCGCATCACTGACTGCGCCGCTGAAAGTAATTTTACCCCCTCCTACTGATTCAGTAGTAGCAGCGAATGCAGAACCCATTGTCAGTGCACCAGCAAATGCAGCAGAAACAACCAAACTCAGTTTTTTAATATTCATAAGAATCTCTCGAAAAATAACATCCATTTAAAGTAAATCCCGGCAATGCAGAAGAATTCAATTAAGCGATATAAGAAGTTCTCCCTGCCGAGCCATTACATTCTTGTTTTATTCCCTTGCTAAGGAAAGGGTTAAAAACAATCCGTCATTTAGAGAAACACCCCGCCATTTGTTACTGAATTAGATTTACATACTGCCTTATTGTTAATTTGTGGTGATTAATTTCAGGATAAGATGATTTTTCGGTGTAAATGAAAATGCTAATTATGTTGTGTTATTTGCATCATCTGACCGCCAATGTTTAATTATTGTTAATTTTAGTGACTTATTTTGTTTTCCTGACACCTGAAAGCCCATTATTCTTTTGATTATCTTCATCGCCCGGAATTAAACGTTTAGCCCGCTGCAAAATCCGCTTCTAAGAATAATCTCACCGAAGTCAGCTTATCACCTAATATGGAACGCTTGTTAAACGAACCAAATACAAGAGGCCATAAGAATAGTGCTTTTCGGTATTTGTTAATGGAGGTGTTTTCAGAACGAAGGGTAATTCACTGTGACCATGGAAATGGCGTGCAACTGGGGCTGTACGAAGAGAATGTTATTTAATAAAATGATGACTTTGTCCGGACGAGACATATTGACAGGAAATAAAAAAAACGTCATTCATAATGAAAGACGTAAAGGTGGTGATTATAAGTGTAAACCGGGATAGATAAGGCAGTCTGATTTTCTTGTGAGGTTGAATCTCAGCAAGACATACAGTTCCTGATCGCTTTTGATGTTAAAGTTTCTCATTATCTTGAGTTTGTGCGAATACACCGTTTTGGTATCACACCCTAAATCTCCGGCCATTTTTTTGACCGAGCAGCCGGAAAGGTACAAATGACTGAAATAGGATTGCTGGGGTGTGAGCGTCAGCTGTTTACAATGAAAGCAGTTCTTATACTGAAACGTGAATTCATGTTGTTCTTCATTGCTGATTTTGTCGAACATCTGACTGAATTGTGCAACAGAGTTTTTAAGGGACAGGGTCTGCATCCCGGCATGACAATACAGAGAAGTCGTTGTAACCGGATCATCAGAGTCACGTTCAAGTCCGATAACGATACTGTCTGGCTTTCGTATTTTATGCAGGGTATTACAGATAGAATTTCTGCCACATGAAATATTCATCACGATCACATCCGCTTTGCTGGCTTCATTCAGTCCACCATCCTCAATATGAACTACTGAGGTTTCCCTTAATGTCAGACGGCTCAGGATTTCTGCCAGCCCGGTTGAAAAGTAGATATTATTATAGTTTATGACAGCAATAGATAATGGGGCAACTTCCGACATTCTGACCACCTTCAGGTATAAAAGACTGACAGTAAAAACATAAGGCTACACTGTGGGCGAATTGCTTCTCATTTAAATAACACCCGGACAGTAACATGAATATAACAGCCTATATCCGCCCGACAACGTGAATAGCCTTCGCTGTGCCAGATAACAGGATTCATTTACACCTTCATGTTAATAAGTGATTAAATAAAAACCATTTATTGATGAATAAATAACATCTACTCCTGAATGGTGAGCCATATTATCCGGTTGTTATTCGTTAACTGTGGAATATCAAAATACCGGCAATGCCTTCGCGTTAATATAGCTGGCAAGAGCCTCCACGATACCGGCGTCCAGACAGCCGGAATTTGCGCTTTCCTGCATGATCTTCATACTTTGTTCATGCGACAAAGCAGAGCGGTAACAACGGTTTTCACGCAGCGCGGCGTAATTGTCCGCCACGGCAATAATACGCGGACCTAAATCAAGCTGCGGTGAACGCAGATGAAAAGGATAGCCGGAACCGTTTGGCCGCTCATGGTGGAAGCTGGCCATCTGCATGATGTCGTGCATACCGTCGATACGGGAAAGGATTTTACAGGTGAACTGAGGGTGTACTTTTATCTGCCTCATTTCGAATTCTGTCAGCGGCTGCTTTTTGCCAAGCAACGCGGCAGGCAGCGCCAGTTTACCTAAATCATGCAACATCGCTGCAATGCGGACACGGGTTATGCCTTTTTTCGAAAACCCGTACAACTCAGCCAGAGTGGCGCTGTAACCGGCAACGGAGAAAGAATGCGCACAGCCCGGATGACAGTGGCTGTCAATGACCTGCGCCAGCAGCGTGGACAGCGTTAATAACTCGTCATCATTGAGGTGATGGTCTGGCAGCGGCGACAGCGTTTGCAGGGTTTCGGGCAGTTTTACCGAAACATGGATTTTCCAGAACTCACTGTCCAGGCTCAGTTCACGCAGAGCAATCGCATCATCGAGGGAGTAGCGTGAGCCGATAGCATCACACAAGGTTTCGATAGCCTGCGCCGGGTAATAGCCGCGCGGATACTGGTTTAAGGTGAGTAAATCCAGCGAGTCGGCCAGATCCAGCAAACGGTTTTCCGGGTGATGGGGATTATCTCCCGTGATCAGATCTGCGCAGTCAGCCAGCAAGGCCGTATTTTTAATCAGTGCGTGGCAGTCAACCGGGGAATGGCGCCCTCTTCCCATTTCGCGCAACAGTGCGGCGACAAACACGCGTCTTTGTGACAGTGGGCTAAGATGACGATGAAGGGCAATACTGAGCGCAATCCAGGCGCGGCGCGCACCGCGATTGCCCTTTTCCGGATCCAGAAGGTCAAGTGCAGCAGAAAAGCCAAGCAGAAACTGAGTGAAGGTGGTGTACAAGAAAAACTCCCCTGCAGGGAGCGGTCAGGGTTTCAACCTCGTAAGCCTGCGGATAAATGAACGATACCTACAGGGAAACGTAATTTATCATGGCAGACAATTTAATTATAAAAGCATCGTATATATAGGTTTTTATCTCGCTAAAATTCAAATTTACAGCGAATAAAATCAGATGTGTTATACCAAAATGATTCACCGTCAAAACATCCGCAGGGATGACCGGAGGAAGATCCAGCTTTTTCAACCCGGATCTCAGACGGGGTTGTTTTTACACGTTTTACCAGGGCTTTACTGATATCAAACAGGGTCAGATGAAATATCTTATTGATAATACGATAGAATTTAATACCGATGACGGCACGCTGTTCTACCCCGCCAGCCAGGATGTGATCAGGTTAACCTTACCTGCCGCCCGTTTGCTGGAAGAGTTCCTCTCCTCCGGCGGGCATGAGCTGACGCGCGAGTATCTGCTGGAAAACGTCTGGGATAAGTATGGATTGCAGGCTTCAGGCAGCAATCTGAACCAGTACGTCAGCATTCTGCGGCGCAGCCTGGCAACCTTTGAATGCAACGAACTCATCATTACGCTGCCAAAAGTCGGCTTTAAACTGAATACTGCGGTGAGCGTCGCAGCGCTTCCTTCTGCGCCAGCAGAAAAGAACGCCGTGATGACGGAGCCAGAAATCACGGCAGGTCGGCAACCACCGCCCGCGAGATCTCTGTGGCGAAAAGCGTTGCCCGGCCTGATATTTCTGCTGGCAGCCAGCGCGGGCGCTGCGCTGGTGTGGGAATACATTGATGCCACTAACGGCGTGACTGAAATCAGACGGCCTGAGATCGGCTGTGAAATCCTCTACCTGAAAGATATCCCCGCAGACGAAGAGACGCAGGTGGTTGCACAGGTGAGTCACGTGATGAAAGAGAATCATCTGACCTGTAACAACGAAAACATCATTATCTACAGCAGTGAGCTTTCCTCTTCTTCGAAAAATAATGCCAGAACCTTACTTTCGCTGTGTTCGACAGGTAAGAAGAAAGAAATTCTTTCCTGCGACAACTTCTATCATTACTCGTGGATCAGACCATGATCGTCATTAAGAAATCGAAATTCTATCTCGCCACTTTCGTCATTCTCGCGTCAGTCGCCGCCCTCCTGTTCTTTCCCGCCCGGGAGGCGATTGAGCCACTGAAATGCAAAGCGTTTGCCAGGGTTAAAATGGATATCGGCCAGGATCAGCTGATCTTCTCCGTGATAGAAAGCGTGCAGTTTTACGATAAAAATAAAGGCATTATTCAGTACGAGGGGGACGTCACATCCGCAGGGAAATCGACCTACCTCGCCCGCACGGTTTACCTCAGTCACGGCGTAAAAACCGACAAAAACACCTATCTTTTTACCGTTGATAAAGTGACAGCGTCACCTCTTAGCAATACCCCGGATTCCGACTTTAACCAGATGTGGCTGGAAAACAGCGGCGATAATGCCTCGATTGATATTGGCGTGAAGAAAATTCGCGACCAGGCATACGTGATCAGCAGTACCTATTCTCCGCAATTTGTCTGCGCGGCGTACTGATGCGGACGCACCGATACAGCATAAAAATATGCATGGGAATTAATTACCCCTATAAAAACCTATATACGCGGTCATTTCAGATATAAATTGATGGGCAAGGTCGTCTGACGTTTTATACCCCCTGACAAAATGTCTTTCGACCTGCAAGCAGTTTCGGCGTTAGCCGCAGCTTGCTCATTACATAATTAGGTAAACAAATGCGTAGCAACAAAATTAAATCAGCCATCGCGGCAAGTGCTTTAGTGGTGATGATGGCGGCAGCCGGTCAGGCTCAGGCCCTTGAGCTGGGTGCCAAAGCAGGCAGTGATTTCACCGAACTGGATGTCGGCATGGGCCGTCAGACCTCCGGTTTATACCTCAGCGGAAACTGGGCTAAAGACACTAAAAATGGCCGTCAGGTTGGCGGTATTGGTGCAGGTTTCAATATTCCTGTTGGCCCGGCGATGATTAATCTGGGTGCAAAAAGCGTTTATTTGCAGGGCACCACATCTGATAACGAAGGCGTTGCGTTCCCGGTTGGCGGCGGCATCACGATCCCGTTCACTGACAGCCTGGCGTTTTACGGCGAAGGCTATGTCGCACCGGACGCGTTAAATAACAGTGTCAAAAGTTACATTGAAGCCGATGGCGGCCTGAGCTGGGTTCCGTTCCGTCCGCTGAAACTCAAAGCCGGTTATCGTTATGTCGGTATTGACGGCACGGCGGGTAACCCTAACGAACGCATTATCGATGGTGCGTATTTAGGTGCCGAGCTGGATTTCTGATTGAAGGGCGTAATACGTAAAACGTCCACGCCATGATCAGACGAGCAGTCATTTTTTACTTCAAAGAATGACTGCTCTTGCTGTGAATACCTTTAACCCCGCCTTCCACCTTTCTGAATCATGTCAGCCGCCATTCCGGTAGCCTCAATTCTTACTTTCAGGGTTCACCAGCACGGGCTGCTCGCGGTAATTCGCCGGGAACACCTGTTGCAGGTCTTTAATTTTCGGCAGATCGTTCACCACAATGTACGGATAGTCCGGGTTATCGTTTAAGAAATTCTGGTGATAGGCTTCCGCCGGATAAAAGTGGGCGTTGTTTTCAATTTTTGTGACCATCGGTTCGCTGAAACTTTTGCTGGCATTGAGTTGTGCGATATACGCTTTTGCTACTGCGGCCTGCGCGGCATTTAACGTAAACACCGCCGAACGGTACTGACTGCCGGTGTCCGGCCCCTGACGGTTCAGCTGAGTCGGGTTATGTCCGACCGAAAAGAAGATATGCAGCAACTCGCCGTAGGTCACCTGTGTCGGGTCAAATGTCACTTTCACCGATTCGGCATGGCCGGTTTCACCGGTGCTGACTTCCTCGTAATTTGCCGTTCCTGCTGCCCCGCCGGCATATCCGGATACCGCGCTGGTGACGCCTTTCACATGCTGAAACACCCCCTGGATCCCCCAGAAACACCCGCCGGCAAACAGCGCGGTTTCGCTGTGCGACGTGGCTGCCGGTTCATCTTTTGCCGGGGCGGCGATCACCACCGCGGGCTCGGCTCCGCCCCATGACCAGGCGTTATTCTGAAACACAAACGCAGAGGCCAGCACCAGACCGGCGATCAGGCTGTAATTGCGTAACGACTTCACTCTTTTGTCGGTAATTTTCTTCATGGTGAACTTCCTGCCTGATTAAACGTTGGGGGTGAACGTCATTGCCAGCCCGTTCATGCAATAACGCAGGCCGGTCGGCTGCGGGCCGTCGTCGAAAACATGACCGAGATGCCCACCACAGCGGCGGCAATGAACTTCATCACGCACCATGCCGAACGAGGTATCCCGGCTGGTGAGCGCCGAGTCGGGCAAGGGTTTCCAGAAACTCGGCCAGCCGGTGTGGCTGTCAAATTTGGTCGCTGAGGAGAAAAGAGGAAGATTGCAGCCCGCACAGGCAAATTCCCCCGCCCGGTGCTCGTTGTTCAGCGGGCTGGAATAAGGCCGCTCGGTGCCGGCTTCGCGCAAAATGCGGTACTGATCGTCGTTCAGGCGCTGATGCCACTGAGCATCCGTCAGCATGATGTCGAATTTAGCGGATTTCGCCTGCGCGTCGGCACTGCGGGAAAACAGTGACGGGATCAGCCCCATCACCGCAGCAGCCGATACCGCGCCACTGCCCAGCAAGAAATTACGTCTGTTGATCATTGTTGCCACCGTTGCGGTTGCTGTCGATGGCACCAGAGTACAGGGCGAGGGATTACGGAATCCTCGCGGAGAGTTAACAGTTTTGTGATAAGTCGGGGGCAGGAGGCCGCGGCATGGCGCGGCTTTCAGGTACTAAGGGTTGAAGGTTTCGGTTTCTTCTCTGCGGTGATCCTCTGGCGTTACGCGCTGAGCGACCACCGCATTTGAGAAACCGAAACGGTTACCGTCCGGTTTACAGGATAGCCAGTGCAGTCGGGTCCGCCCCTTCCCGCACGAATACCGGGATCTCACTCATCGGTGCGGCGACACTCACCGCCCTTCCTCCTTCATAGCGTTCGCCATTAAGCGCCACCCAGGTTTCTCCCGCCGGTAACCACACCTCGCGTTCGCGCTGGCCTGCATGCAAAATCGGCGCGACCAGAATGTCTGCACCGAGCAGATACTGATCTTCCACCTCCCAGCTTTCCGGCTGAGCGGGATACTGATAGAACATCGTGCGCATTGCCGGATCGCCGTTTTCGTGGGCTTGTTGCATGACGCGGCTGATGTACGGACGCAGCTTTTCACGCAGGAATAGCCCGCTTTTCATCAGGGCATAATTCTCTTCGCCATAGCTCCAGACTTCATTCGGTGCGCCGCTGTTGCACTGCGCGATGCCCTCACGCCAGGGTTCTGACGGCTGAATTTGCGGTTCGCGGTAGCCGTGCAGGCGCATCACCGGACAGAACACGCCCCACTGGAACCAGCGGATCAGTAACTCCTGAAACGCCGGATCGTTGACGTTGCCGCCCTGAAAACCGCCGATGTCGGTCGTCCACCACGGAATACCCGCCAGCCCCATGTTCAGGCCAGCAGCAATCTGATTGCGCAGCGCATGGAAGGAAGAGTGGATGTCGCCGGACCACGCCAGCACGCCGTAACGCTGGCTGCCCGCCCAGGCGCAGCGCACCAGATTGACGATCTCGTTTTCGCCTTCCTGTTGCAATCCGTCGTAAAAACCTTGGGCGAATTTCTGCGGATAGATATTCCCCACTTCCAGCACCGGGCCAAGGTGATAGCGATAGTTATCAAAATCATACGCACGGTATTCCGGTTCGGCTTCATCCAGCCAGAAAGTGCGGATGCCCAGATCGAAATAGTTTTGTTTCACTTTGTCCCAGACAAACTGACGTGCGCCGGGATGCGTGGCATCAAAGAACGTGCAGTTGCCGAGGAAATCCAGATTCACTGACACACCGCGATCGGTATTCACCAGATAACCTTTGGATTTCATCTCTTTATAGTTATCGGTGCGGCTGTCCACCGTCGGCCACACCGATACCATGGTTTCGATGCCGAGGGATTTTAGCTCTGCCACCATCGCTTTCGGATCCGGCCAGTCCACCGGATCAAAACACCAGGTGCCCTGATTCGGCCAGTGGAAGAAATCAATGACAATCACCGAAATCGGCAGATTGCGCCGCTTGTATTCACGCGCCACCTCCAGCACTTCCTGCTGGGTGCGGTAACGCAGTTTGCACTGCCAGAAACCGGTGGCGTATTCCGGCATGTGCGGTGCGGTACCGGTCGCGCGGCCATACTGGTGCATGATGTCAGCGGGCGTATCACCGGCGGTTATCCAGTAATCCATCTGCTCGGTGACCTGCGCTTCCCAGCGGGTAATGTTTTTTCCGAACGTCGCCTCGCCAATTGCCGGGTTATTCCACAGCAAACCATAACCGAGGCTTGAAAGCATAAAGGGCACGCTGGCCTGCGAGTTGCGCTGCGCAAGTTCCAGCGTGCAACCTTTCAGATCCAGACAACTCTGCTGATACTGCCCCATGCCGTAGATTTTCTCGTCCGGACGGGATTCAAAACGCACGGTTAGCTGATGTTTGCCACCGGGAATGGCTTTGAATTCGCGGGCATCCATCTTCAGCGCGCTGATGTATTTATCCTGACTCTTCTCCGTCGCGCCGATCCCCACGGTCGAACGCTGACGCCAGAACTCTTCGAGGATAAGCTCGCCGCGCTGGTTATAAAACGCCAGTTGCCCTTTGATGTTCACCGTTGCCGTGATGTTGCCGTTGCGCAGCGTAAGGGTTTCGGTGCCGTGGCGGATGTCAGCCTGCGGCTGTGTGGATGGCGGCAACAGCGCCCACAGATGATCATTCAGCGCCGGGCGGCAGGTGGCGCGCACGCGCAGACTGTTTTCGCCCCAGGGTTCAATCACCAGCGTTTGCTGATCGAAATGCCAGAGGATGCGGTTTTTTTCGGCGATTAATTCGCTCATGCGGACTCCTGTGTATGCAAGATGGCCTGACGTTCAGGCTCGCGTTCCTGAGAAATTTTGGACTGGTTGATCTGTTTCATGGTGGCGTCATTGAGCTTGTACCAGCGCATCGACAGCGCGCTGAACATCGACAACACGCCCGGCACCAGCGAGAACAGCGCAATAATCGACAGCATCGCGGCGGTATTTTGCTGGGCGGCATGCGGCACGTAACCGCTCATGCCCAGCGTCCAGCCGACCACCGCCCCGCTCACCGCCATCCCCATTTTGAGGATCGCCAGCAAGGTCGAGAACACGGTGCCGTCCATGCGTTTGCCCTGTTTGTATTCACCGTAATCCACCACGTCAGACATCATCACCCACATCAGCGTGGTCGTGACCTGATAGAAGGTGGACACCAGCAGCGTCATGCCCACCAGCAGGGAGATCCACGCCGGAACGAAGAAGATCGCCGCGCTCAGGATACCGGTCACAATGGCGCAAAGCGTGAACGCCGTCAGTTTGCTGCGATTGCGGGTCAGCGGTTTGACCAGCAGGCTGCCGAGGCTTTTACCAATAATGTGCGCGGCCAGCAGCCACATAAAGTAGCTGGCGTTGCCGAGATAATAAGTAACGTAATACATCATCGCGCCGAGACGCACGACGCCGAAGGAGATGTTAAAGAAGATCAGCGCCGCGACCACGCGCCACTGGTCGTTACGCACTAAATCGCGCAGATCGGAGAGGAAATTTTCATGCGTCGGCGGTGCGCTGATACGCTCTTTGGTGTTGAGAAAACACAGCAGGAACATCACCACGGCCACCGAGGCCATGATCGCCATCGCGCCGAAATAACCGTCAAGCTTATTGCCGCCGCCCAGCATTTCCGCCAGCGGCATCATCAGGAAGGTGGACATCGCGCCGCCCAGGGTGGCGAGGAAAAAGCGATAGGATTGCAGGGAGATTCGCTGGGTATTATCCGGCGTGATGATCGCGCCCATCGAGCAATAAGGAATATTGATGGCGGTGTACATCAGCATCATCACGCAGTAGGTCACGCTGGCATACACCATTTTGCCGCCCAGCGTCAGGGATTCCGGCACGGCATACACCAGCAGGCAGCTGGCACCAAAAGGCAGCGCCAGCCACAGAATATACGGGCGGAACTTACCAAATCGGGTCTGCGTGCGGTCGGCAATCAGCCCCATCGCGGGGTCAACAATCGCATCCGCGACGCGCGCCACCAGGAACATGGTGCCGACAAACACCGCCGGTAAACCCACCACGTCGGTGTAGTAAAAGGTTAAAAATATAATGACGTTATCCAGGCCAATATGGCTCGCCATATCCCCCAGACCGTAACTCACTTTCTCTTTGACGGATAATTTTCCACTCATAACTCGTTCTGCCTTTTGTCCGGTTAAACAAAAAAGTCAGTCCGTCCGCTGGGCTGAAGAACTGTTATAGAGAGGTTAAATGCCTGTCACAATTGCGAGATGTTGTAAATTTCTTACGATATTTAGCTTCTGTGATACCGGTAACATCGTGGGGGGAAGCTGTTGCAGCGCGGGGGGATGGACAGTTGATCGGGCAGATTTCGGTTTCTCACGTGCGGTGATCGCTTAACATTTTGCGCCGAAACCGACCAAAAGAGGCCAGGACGGGCCTCTCTTGGATCTCTCGCGTCTTTAAACTGCGCGCTGTCGCTCGCGGGCTATGTTTCAGGGGCTTTCGCTATTGCCGCAAAATCCCGCCGCTGCGCGGTGCCCTCCGGTCGGGTTACAACCCGCGCACACTGACGCGCGGTTTTCCACCGCTCCTCCGGCGTGATTTTTGAGCGCGGCCAGTGGCAGTATTTCGTTCTCATTCGTGTGGCAGCGCAGTGAGTTAAGTGCTCACCGCATTTAAGAAACCGAGACTCACTCAGTCCCGTGGTGAAAAACACTACTCACCTGATCATTACAAAATGAACTAACTCAATCTGTGAATGTATCGATCGTTAATCACACAGGACTATTCGTGCTGTTTTTGATTGCTAGCAACCGGTTATTAAGATATTTCTCACCCAAAACTGTACAAATCTGCAATCTTTGTATAACTTCTTTACACCCCTGCTTTATCATTAGTCCGTCATTTACGGGCATATTCAGCCTGGTTTTTGGAGGAGAATGTGGATTTCCCCTCCTCCAAAAACTTTTTTTTAATGCTGGCCTTTTTCTTTTGCAAAAAAGGCATGGGATGAAACAGGGAAACCAATTGTGAAGCATTGCTAAACAATACTATGTTTTCTCACTCGCAAAAGACACTTCTCATGTCATGATTTACCATGCGAAGTATTAAGGAGGTCTATATGCAACTCGAAGAAGAACAAACAGTTACTGAAATCAGCGAATACTTCAAACCGCAGGAATCCCAGACCTTAAGTGAAGTGGAAATTTTGGGCAGAGTGGTGTCCAGCCTGTTGTGCAGCCGCTTCCCGGTAAGCAATAAAGCCATCATCGAAGGTTTGATCCGCCAGATCGAAATCGATTCCAACATCAGTAATCAGCAGGCCTGCCGCAATCTGCTTGAGCTGGTTTTGTTGTCCACGCAGGATGATGTGATTTAAATAAAAATACGGCCTGTTAAGCGATGCTAACAGGCCGTAAACTTTATGATAACAAACCGCGATTACGCCTCAGAGAGACTTCAGCGTCGCAGCAATCACCTCTTTCGCAGGGGTTGTCGGGCGACCAATCAGTTTGCTCAATGTATGTGAATCATCAAACAGCCCGCCCTGCGCTGCGCCTGCATCAGAATCTGCCAGCATCTCCGCCAGCCAATCCGGCAAACCTGCACCGGTCAGCGCTTTTGCGAAATCCGCCTGCGTCATGTTGATGTAATCCACTTTTTTACCGGACAGTTGCGCGATGTGCGCGGTAAATTCTGCCAGCGTGTAAGCCTCATCTCCCGCCAGTTCGTATACTTTGCCCGCCTGATTATCCAGGCTCAGCACCGTTGCTGCCGCTTCGGCGTAATCTTCACGCGCTGCCGAGGAGATACGGCCTTCACCCACCGCACCAATAAAGGCATTGTGCGCCAGAGCCGGGGCGATGCTCGCCGCGTAGTTTTCCGTGTACCAGCCATTACGCAACAGCACGAAGGGAACGCCTGATTCACTTAAGGCTTTTTCGGTCGCGCGGTGTTCTACGCCAAGCCCCAGCGGGCTTTTGTCTGCGTGCAGCAGGCTGGTGTAGGCCAGCAGTTTTACGCCTGCGCGTTTTGCCGCATCAATCACTGCGCCGTGCTGCGCTTCACGCTGACCGACTTCACTTGAAGAAATCAGCAGCACTTTTTCAACACCTTTGAACGCGCTGTCCAGCGTCGCTGGCTGGCTGTAATCGGCCTGACGTAACTCCACGCCCAGCTCCGCCAGATCTTTGGCTTTTTCCGGGCTGCGCACGGCGGCAATAATCTGATTCGCCGGGACTTTCTTCAACAATGCAGCGATAACGAGGCGGCCTAACTGGCCGGTGGCACCGGTAATTGCGATCATGTTGTTTCTCCAAAAGTGTAAGACACGAGATTTATGTTCTGAAGGGCGCGAAATGCGTCGCCGTTGAAACATCCTATGCGATATACTTTCTTTTGGTAAGTACGCACTAAAAGGTAAGTATGAAAATAATATCGTCCGATAAGTCGGCTGACGCATTACCGCTCACGGAGCAAATCCGGCGTGGCGAGGTACTCGATCCTAATTGCCCGTCACGGGAGATCTTGCGTCATATCACCAGCCGCTGGGGATTACTGGTGCTGATCGCCCTGAGCGAGGAGACGCTGCGCTTTAGCGAGCTGCGCCGCAAAGTGGGTGGCGTCAGTGAAAAGATGCTGGCCCAGACCTTACAGGCATTTGAAGAAGATGGCTTTATTGACCGCCGCTCTTATCCGGTGGTGCCGCCGCATGTGGAGTACCGGCTGACGCCGCTGGGTATCGAAGTTAAAGACCAGATTGCCGGGCTGGCTAACTGGCTGGAATCAAATCTGCATCGCGTGATGAAGCAGCGCAATCTGCGCGTGGTGGGCGGGGAATGATTCACAAAAAAATTTGATAAGAACCCCAAAATTCTCGCCTATCATTGCTCCGTTCCGGCAACTAACATCATTTCATTGATTCGTTAAATTCTTTAATTCAATGAGGTGATGTATGCCGCAGTCCCATCAGCAACATGTAACACTCGTCATTACTCACAGGATCGCACCCGCCAGCGAAGCACGCTATGAAGCCTGGTTGAATAAAATTATGCCGCAGGCCGGCAGCTTTAACGGGCATCTGGGCGTGAATGTGATCCGCCCGAGCCGCAGCGGCGATCCTTACACCATTCTGGTGCGCTTCGATACGCTGGAAAATCTCAACGCCTGGCATAATTCCGAACTGCGTAAAGAGCTGGTAAAAGAAGTCAGCCCGCTGTTACTGCAAAACGACAATACCGAAGTGCGCCCCGGTGCCGAATTCTGGTTCACACCGCCCGCCGCCAACGTCCGACCCCCTGCCCGCTGGAAACAATATCTGCTGACCCTGCTGGTCATTTACCCGTCGACCCACATTGTGCCCTGGTTCTGGGGGCAGATTTTACCGCACCTCAAAGGCACCGAAGGCGGCCATATCCTGAATGACGCTTCCGTTGTCGGGCTGGTGGTTTTCCTGTGGATGCCCGTTATCACCCGAGTTTTTCATTCATGGCTGACGCGCACTTCCGCGCAATGACAGGAGCTTTCCCAATGAACAGTTTCGCATCCCTGATCCTGATAAATGGACAATTCCACACCGTCGATCGTGAAAAACCACGGGCAAACGCGGTGGCGATAAAAGACGGTAAATTTCTGGCCGTCGGTACTGAAAATGAAGTGATGCAGTTTGCCGATGCGCAGACGGAGGTTGTGGACTTACAGGGGCACACGGCGGTCCCCGGCCTCAATGACTCGCACCTGCACCTGATCCGTGGAGGGCTGAATTACAATCTGGAGCTGCGCTGGGAAGGCGTTTCGTCGCTGGCAGATGCGCTGCGAATGCTGAAAGATCAGGCAATGCGCACACCCAGCCCGCAGTGGGTTCGCGTGGTCGGCGGCTGGACGGAATTTCAGTTCGCCGAACGGCGGATGCCGACGCTGGATGAAATCAATCAGGCCGCGCCCGACACGCCGGTCTTTATTCTGCATTTATATGACCGTGCCCTGCTCAACCGCGCGGCGCTAAAGGTGGTGGGTTACACCAAAGACACGCCCAATCCGCCGGGCGGTGAAATTCAGCGCGACAGCAATGGCAATCCGACCGGAATGCTCATCGCCAAACCGAACGCCATGATTTTGTATTCCACGCTGGCAAAAGGGCCAAAACTGCCGCTGGAGCAACAGGTGAATTCCACACGTCAGTTTATGCGCGAGCTTAACCGCCTCGGGCTGACCAGCGCCATTGATGCGGGCGGCGGCTTCCAGAATTATCCCGAGGATTATCAGATCATTGATGAGCTTCATCAGAAAAAACAACTGACGATCCGCATCGCCTACAACCTGTTCACTCAGCGCCCGCAGCATGAGCTGGAAGATTTCAAACTGTGGACCGACATGCTGAAGCCCGGACAGGGCACCGACTTTTATCGCCATAACGGCGCGGGCGAAATGCTGGTGTTTTCCGCCGCAGACTTTGAAGATTTCCTGCAACCGCGCCCGGACTTACCACCGGGGACTGAAATTGAACTTGAGCGCGTGGTGCGCCATCTGGTGGAACACCGCTGGCCCTTCCGGCTGCACGCCACTTATGACGAGTCGATCAGCCGGATGCTGGACGTATTTGAAAAAGTGAACCACGACATTCCGTTCAACGGTTTGCACTGGTTCTTCGACCATGCGGAAACTATTACTGAACGCAATATTGAACGCGTTAAAGCGCTGGGCGGCGGCATTGCGGTGCAGCATCGCATGGCGTTTCAGGGTGAATATTTTGCAGAGCGCTACGGCGCTGAAGCTACAAAACATACGCCGCCGGTGGCGAAAATGCTTTCTGCCGGATTACCCGTCGGGCTGGGGACGGACGCCACCCGCGTTGCCAGTTACAATCCGTGGACCGCGCTGTACTGGCTGGTGTCCGGCCGCACCGTCGGCGGCATGGCAATGTATGACGACGATGCGCGAATCGACCGCGAAACGGCGCTGATGTTGTGGACGCAGGGGAGCGCCTGGTTCTCCAGCGAACAGGGCAAAAAGGGGCAGATTAAAGCCGGGCAACTGGCCGATCTGGCCGTTTTATCGGAAGATTTCTTCAGTGTTGCGGAAGAGCGAATCAAAGGCATTGAATCGGTACTGACCATGGTCGATGGTAAAGTGGTTTACGCGGCAGGCAGTTTCTCGCCGCTCTCGCCACCGGCGATTCCGGTATTGCCGGACTGGTCGCCGGTCACCCGTGTGCCGGGGCATTACCGTTCTGCTCCGCCAGAAGGAGCGGCACGGGTCGGGCAGATCCGGCAGATGCATCAGTGCGTCGGGCCATGCGGTGTGCATAAGCACAGCCATGACCTCGCCCGCGGGGCCGATGTTCCGGTATCCGATGACAATGCCTTCTGGGGCGCACTCGGCTGCTCCTGTTTCTCGTTCTGATCGTTTGTCCGTGATGTAAAAAAGCCCGCAGTTCATTTGAATTGCGGGCTTTGCGGTTCCCCTTTTCCCGGCCTGTCGTTTCTCTCGTCGCAATAAACAGACATACCGGTGCGGGCGCAGGATGTTTTCATACTCATCCTTGTGATCCGTTCTGAGGGCATAAGCCTCCCCGGCTTTGTGCCATAAAAATCCGTGCATGTTTTGGTGACAGGTGAAAATCCGGTCTAAACTTAATCAGCGTGAAGCAAACTCTTACCTCTAAAAAGGATGATGTTAATGAAAAAAATCATTTTAGCTGCCTCTCTGCTTATCACTGCCTTTTCATTCAGTGCATTAGCAGCTGACCAAGTCTCTAAAGAAGAGGTCACTCACTTCAAACTGGTAAAAATTGGCAACGTCACCGTGTCACAAAGTGGCGGGCAGGTAGGCTCTCCAAGTGAATTGCACGAAGAGCTTTCCAGGTTAGCGGATGAGAAAGGGGGTAAGTATTACCATATCATTGCAGCAGGGCAGAAAGGCCCAAACTTTGAAGCCATCGCCACTGTCTATAAAGACGCGGATAAATAATCACGCGTGATTAACCCGCAAAAAGGCCGCCGTGAGCAATATGCCCGCGGCGGCCTTTGTGTTTTTACAGGGCTTATAAATCTTTAAATGATCCCAGCCGGAACCCGCGCTGAGTAATCGCGGATTTCAGCGACGCCGACGTCAATACATCCAGCTCTGCCAGCCTCGGGTAACAATATTTACTGGCAAGAAGCGTGTTATCGATAAACGAAGGGTGCGTCATGATCTCAACGGAACGGTCGCCGCGCCGGGTGGCGTTGTCCAGCGTTTGCAGAAACAGCGCTTCTGAAATCGCCTCTCCGTAAAACGTGCTGTCGAAACCGTCTGTGCTCTTCGCGCCGCGCAGAGGAATCTCAGCTTTGCGGATTTCGTCGCGGTCAATGCGCAGCGGCACGCCCTTCTGTTTCGCAAAAGCCTCCACTATCGGGAAAATCTGCGGGAACATGTGCACGTGATGATGGCTGTCGATATGCACCGGCGCTTTGCCAAACACGTCGATAAAGCGCGCGAACTGACATTCCAGTTCATGCGCGATTTCATCAAGCGGCAGCGTTCCGGCCTCCGCCATTTCCCAAATCCATTTGCCCAGCTCACCGTTTCGGACCAGACCTGGCATCGGTGAAAGCGGTTTTCCAAGCGTCAGGACAAAATGCATCCCGACGGCAAGATGCGGGTGGGATGCGCTTAATACGGCGGCATGTTCCGCCGCCGCCATCGTGACCATCGCCGTGGTCGATCGCACAACGCCGTTATTGCATGCCTCGATAATGCCGTAGTTTTGCGCCTTGCAAAGTCCGAAATCATCGGCATTCACAATGAGTAACTTATCCATGATTTTCCCTTTTGCATCGCCTTACGCACCGGGAAGGCGGCGGGTTATTTCAGTGCGGCAATCGTTTCTGCAAAGTTTGGCAGCAAGGCCTCATGCGCCAGCAACATTTCTCTCGCCAGCACTTCGGCATCTTTATCTGAATGGATCAGCGGGCTGAGGTTCAGTGCCAGCAGCACATCATTAAATTTGCCGCTCAGTGCCGCTTCGCTGGCCGCGATTTCAAAGCCTTTAATGGTGTGGATCAGCCCGAGGACTTTATCGTCGAAATGCGTCAGACGCGGATGCGGTGTCGCGCCGTCGCGCCCGATGGTGCAGGTCATTTCGATTGCCCACTCCGCCGGAATATTATCAATGTGCCCGTTGTGCGGGAAATTGACGTACTGCTCGGTTTGCTTATCATTATAAATCGCGCTGATCACTTCGCAGGCCGCATCGGAATAGTACGCCCCGCCCCGCAGTTCCAGCTCTTTAGGTTTGACGCTCAGCTCAGGATCTTTGTAGAGATCGAACAACTGCTTCTCAACTTTTTGCACCACGGATGCGCGCGCCCCGCCTTTGTAGAATTCACCCATTTCAATCGCCAGCATCTCTTTCTGCTTGAAGTAATACAGCAGGTAAGAGCACGGCAGCAGGTTGAGCGAGCGGATCAGGCCTTCACTGAAGGGTAAATCAAAGATGTTTTTCACCGAGCCGGCGGTAAGCGTGCCGGAGGCTACGCCGTCGAGCAGTTCAGCAAAGCGTGATTCACCGTTAACAATCACATCTTTGATAAACACCATATGGTTCAGGCCGAAAAGATCGATAGACAACGCGTCCTGCGGAGTCAGTTTCAGCACATCCTGAATGAACATTTTCATGCCGACAGGAATATTGCACACGCCAATGAATTTCTTGAACTGAGTGTGACGGAAGACGGCTTCCGTGACCATTCCCGCCGGGTTGGTGAAGTTAATGACCCAGGCGTTCGGGCAAATCTCTTCAACGTCTTTGATGATGTCGAAAATGACCGGGATGGTGCGCAGGCCTTTGAATAACCCGCCTGCACCGTTAGTTTCCTGCCCCAGATACCCATGGCTCAGCGGGATACGCTCATCAAGCTCGCGCGCCTTTAACTGACCGACACGCAATTGCGTGGTAACGAAATCCGCATTTTCCAGCGCTTCACGGCGGTTGAGGGTTTTGTGGATCGCAATCGGCACACCGGCGCGTTTCACCATGCGCACACAGAGATCAAAAATAATATCCTGCTTCTCTTTTCCGGCCTCGACATCCACCAGCCATAATTCAGAAACCGGTAATTCGTCGTAACGTTTAATAAAGCCTTCAAGTAATTCCGGGGTATAGCTGCTCCCGCCACCAATGGTGACGACTTTCAGTTTTTTGCTCATAGGGACTCCCGTGCAAGTGATTGCACTGCAAATTTAAACAGAAATATAAAATAAACCTGAGCGTTAATTAATACTGCACAATTTCTTTCGGTAATGATTCGGTGTAAATGATGTCAGCTTTTTAAAGTTCTTGATAAACATACTCGGGCTGCTATATCCGGATTCAAAGGCAATATCCGTGATCGAGTAATTGGTGATTTCAAGTTGCTTTTTCGCGAAATCAATTCGGATTTCATTGATAATCTGCATCGGCGTCATTCCATAATGACGCTGCGTGGCGCGGGTCAGATATTCCTGCGACTTACCGGATAATGCCACCATGTTCGATAAGGCTTTATCACCGAACTGCGTTTTATCATGCATTCTCTCAACCGCCACCTTTAACCAGGCTGGCGCATCCGTTGTGGCTTCTGATTCTCTGTGGTGACGTAACCGGTTCACGATATAAAACGTCACCATCTCCAGAAATTCATTAAATTCCCCGTTGCGGAAATTGAGCGAAGCCACCACCGATTCAATATAAGTCAGAAATTCAGTTTTAATTTTGTACACTTGTGAGGCAATAAAATGTGCCGGTAATAATGAGGCGTAGTGTTGTTCGAAAAAAGCTTTGCTGATCCCGACATTCAATATTCGGGTCGCGCCAAATTCATAAAAGCTCTGATGATTCGAACCCAGCGGAATGAAGACAAAATCGCCGCGCTCTAACAGCACCCGTTTGCCATTCACACTCTGGTAATACCGGCCCGTCAATACCACCGTAAATTCGTAGTAATCATGTTCATGCAACCCGGAAATGCTTTCTACTTTGTTGTAGATGAACATATGGAAATTCTGACCGTCGAAGAGTTGATTTTCGCGTGCTGTCTTGATTTCCATGCTCAATACCGGTGGCTGCATTATCACTCCCTACGTTATTTTATTTTCTCGTGAAGCTCAATGAGTTCCGTGATTAACTCGCGGGCCAGCATCGAGGTCATCAGGTGATCCTGCGCGTGAACCAGGATCAGGCTGACTTTCATTTTGCCTTCGCCCATATCGTCTTCAATCAGCTTCGTCTGCACCAGATGCGCTTCATTGAGCGATAAACGTGACTGATCCATTAACGCTTTGGCTTGCTCAAAATCGCCTTCTTTGGCTTTTTTCAGCGCACCGTAAGCCAGGCTGCGCGCTTGTCCGGAGTTAATAATTAACCCCATGACCACTTCTTCGAGTTCCTGCATCTCGTCTTGCGTATCCGCGATGCTGTCTAAATCAATCATCTTAATCTCTCCTTGATAGCCAGTGGGCAGAGGGAAGGACGCGCCCGCCCTCTGCGGGTCAGATTAGAATTTCAGTGCGGCAGCGATATCTTCTTCGCTTTCTTCTTCTTCAATAATCTCCTGCGCTTTGTTCGACAGGATAACGAAAGGCATGTAAACCAGCGTGGCGACCGCCAGGTTAAACAAGGCCACTAACAATGCCGCGATGCTGCCATTACTGTTAAAGAAAGCGCCAAGGCCGGTCGGCATGGTCCAGGGCGCCAGGTTGGTCACCGGCGGAATAATGCCCATGGAGTAAGCCGCGAGCGTGATGGCTGCCAGAATGGGTTGAACCAGCACGAACGGAATAAACATGACCGGGTTCATGATGATCGGTAAACCAAACAGGATAGGCTCGTTAATCTGGAAGATGCCTGACGGCAGCGCCAGTTTTGCCACCTGGCGGTGATCCGCACGGCGTGAGGCAATGAAAATGGCGATAATCAGACCTAACGTCGCACCGGAACCGCCCAGCAGGATGTAGGAATCGAGCATCGGTTTCGCCCAGAAGTGGAACGTTTTACCTGCGTCAATGGCAGCACTCACTGAACCGTATTCGGTGTACAGCGCGATATTTTCCAGCGCCCACGGGGTCATGATGCCATTGTCCAGCGCGGTCAGCGCGAGAGAACCGTGGACACCAAAGAACCACAGCAGGGAGTTGAAGATCACGTATGCCCAGCCCACCACACTGCCCATAGAGGCCAGCGGTTTGGAGATGGAATCCATAATAATCTGGTGGAAGTTGTGGCCGTATAATCCCAGCAGCCAGGAAATCACACCGAAAATAAACAGAATGATAAAGCCGGGAATTAATGCAGAGAATGAGCGGGCGACAGAGGTCGGCACGCTTGCGGGTAAAGTAATCACCCAATTTCTGCGGATAATAAACGTAAACATTTCGGCGACCACTAATCCGATCAACATACCGGAAATAATGTTCGCACCGCCTAACCAGTTCGCGCCTACCGCATAGGCTTCACCTACGCTATAAGGTGTGACGGTCATAAAGGCGGCAACGGCTAATAACCCCGCTGACAGGGAATCCACTTTGCGTTCTTCGGCTAAAGCCATGCCGATAAAGAACGGCGCCATCAGCGACATAATACCCAGCGTACCGTTGTAGACATTAATACCGATGGTTTTTAAACCACTGAGGGTTTCAATCGTGGAAGGGTCTAAACGCACGCCTAAAGAATAGAAGAAAGAACCGGCACCAAAATTCAGGAAAACGTTATTAATTAAAACGAACATGGCACCGGCAAGGGTCAGCGGCATTAATTTAATAAAACCATTTTTGATGGCATTAATATGCGGCTGCTTACCAATTTTAACGGCAAAAGGAAGAAGTATCTTCTCCAGGGAATCAATAACTTTACTCATTCGCGTGTTCCTTTAATGCCGCCCTTCGGCGGCCAGGGTATGAAATTCGCTCTTTGACTGGATTTCTCTTTGACTAAAGTAATTCAATGTAAAAAAGGACAAGGTATCGCTAAAAATTTACGCTTACTGAGTGGCGGCGGCTTTTTTGATGGCTGCAACGGCGGCTTTCAAAACACCTAAACCATCGATTTTGCCGTAGAGCACAGAATCGATCACTTCAACCGGTTTACCCGGTAATACTTTTTGAATCTCAGGCAACATATAAGCAATCTGTGGCCCCAGAAGTACCACATCCGCCGCATGCCCTTTTTCAGCGGCCAGTGTTTCCGGGAATGCTTCAATAATGACCGGCACTTCGTATTTTTCGGCCTGCACTTTCATTTTAGTCACCAGCAATGAAGTGGACATGCCTGCCGAGCAAAACAAATAGATGACTTTCTTTTCCATAATGAAACCCTCATATCCAGTTATGATTGCAGGCCAGACAAGCGTTCCTGCATTGCTGCCAAATGGGCATTTAAACGAAAAAAGATGTAATACGAATTGTCTCTGCTTGAGTCGAGTATACGGCATCACTTTAGCGGGTGATAATTCTGAGAAGTTAAAAATTGTCTCTCCTTGACCATTGCTTATGACTCCCTTCACATTTTGGGCAAATAACTGACGATGGAAAATAACACCGCAGCCCTGAACGCTCCTCACGCGCCAAAGTGTGCGGCAGATTTCTCCGCAGACCGGCGGGGTGATTTTTTCCGCGCCGGATGACGACGCGCCCCGGTGCGGCTAAGCTTGAAGTCATCTCACAGGAGGAAAAACGTCACTATGATCATTGAGACATCGCGGTTATTGCTGCGTCCGGTTGCAGACGCTGACCTGTATTCCCTCTTTGCCATTTACGGCGATCCGCAGACCAATCTGTTCAACCCGCGCGGCCCGTTGCCGGACAGGGCGGCGGCACAGGAAAAACTGAGCGGCTGGTTACGCGAATGGCCGGAGCACGGCTTCGGCCACTGGGCGATTACGCTGAACCATAAACCCGATGAGGTCATCGGGTTCGGCGGGCTGGGAGTTCGTGAAGGCTACGAAAATCACCGGGTGTTTCTCGGCTACCGCTTCGCCACCACGGCGTGGGGAAAAGGGCTGGCGACCGAGTTTGCCAGCGTGGCGCTCAATACGGGTTTTGAGAAACTGGGAATACCGCGGATCTCCGCCACCGTGCGCGAAAACCATCTGGCTTCCCAGCGCGTTCTGGAAAAAATCGGGATGCAAAAAGTCGGTTTTGAGGGCGACCCTGTGCACGGCACGGGCAGTTATCTTTACCGGCAAACCGACCGGCGCACGTTGCGCTGACCATTAAGAGTCATGGCGCGGGGGAAATTTTGGAGGATAATCGCTGGCAATCGATCTCACTTTAAGGAACACAGGGCATGACCCAGCAACCTGCGCCAGAAGATTACTACACCGAAAAATACGGCCTTACCCGCACCCATTCAGAAATCATTCATGCAGCCGGTTATGTTCAGCCGGGCAAAGCGTTGGATCTGGGCTGTGGCAGCGGGCGCAACTCGCTGTATCTCAACCTGAAAGGCTTTGATGTGACGGGATGGGACAACAACGCCATGAGCGTGGCGAAAGTGAATGACATTATTGCGGCGGAATCTCTGCGCAATATCGCCATCAGCGAACAGGATCTCAACACGCACCGTTTCAGCGGCGAATACGATTTCATCTTCTCCACCGTGGTCATGATGTTTCTGCAACGCGACAGCATCCCGCACATTCTCCAGGACATGCACGCGGCCACCAAAACCGGCGGCTACAACCTGATTGTCGCTGCGATGGACAGCCCGGATTATCCTTGCCCGTTGCCCTTCCCGTTTACCTTTAAGCCCGATGAATTGCGCCACGCTTATCGTGGCTGGGAAATCATGAAATACAACGAGGATATTGGCGAATTGCACAAACGTGACGAAAACGGTGACCGCTACAAGCTTCGTTTTGCCACCTTGCTGGCGAAGAAAATGTAAGACGGGTAACGCTGGCGCACGCGTCGCCAGCCCTTATTTTCCCGGTGATCCCTCGCCAGAACTCTCGCCTGAACATTCTTGCCAGAGTGTTGACGTCCGTGTGATAATACCGCGCGTCAATTCTTTAAATACTCTGTAAAATCATACCATTAACGTTTAATGACTCTGTTTTTCTCACGGCCAACGCGGTTCAGAACAGGGTTTCTTTTTATTATTCGTCGCCAAGCGCGGCAACATTCAGAGATACGTATGAACTGGGACGTCATGAAGTGGTTGATCGGTATTTATCTGGGCTGTTTTTTAGGTCTTCTTAAGATGGCTTACTCCGACCCTAAGTTTTACCTTGAATATATCGACAAGAAATTCACTTATGTCTGTTACACCTGCTTTATTGTCTGCGGCGCATTATGGTTTGGCCTCTATTCAGCCAGGGGATATGCCATTGACAATATTGATTTAATTTCAGAGCAACTTACATTGATAGACAAAGAATATAATTACGTCACCTCCTATCTTCTTTCAATGATAATCGGTTCGGGGATCTCTTTTGCTTCCAGCATTTTGTTTATCGATATTGCCCGCAAAAAGATCGCCTCTGCCACGGCAGAATAACTCTCTCTGATGATGCTTCAGCAGGGAGCGGCCCACTCCCTGCTTCATCAACACCTCGTTTCCCTACCTGCCGTTATCCCCTTCCACCACACCACGGGCGCGTTCGATCGCAACGACTTCCCGTTTACCGAAAACTGAAATATCCCCTTTCAACTCCCCATCCTGCTGCGGCGAATACACATAAAGCATAATGTCTACGCCCTCTTTCGGTGAGTAGTCGCCAAAATGGCTGTACACGCCGCCGACATAACACTGCTCATCGATCCACACCGGAATATCGCCGATAGCCTGTACTTCATAGCCCGGCACAGGCGAACGGCCATAAAACCCGGCTTCATGTTGACTCAGAGACGGCGGCACCGGACAGACCGAAACGGCTGGCGAAGCAGAACTGCCTGCATTCGACGGATGCGCCTGCAAAGCGGCTAAACTTTTCTCTACGCTGACTTTTTGTTTATCCGATAACGTCAGCCAGGGCGTTTCTTTATCCCGCGGATCCGGGGAGGTGACCGACAGCGCATAGCGGTAGGTGACCGTTATTTTTGCCACGCTGGCGTTGTGGCTGAAGGGGCGAAGCAGGTAAATATTGTCCACGCCGAAATAGCTGACCCGGTAGGCGAGATAAATCTGCTTATTGAGTCTGATCCAGTAGCCTGCCTGATTTGCGCCACGTGCGTTGGTTGAATACAAATAACCGGGCACCGAAGCATCCGGATCTGCCTTCACGGTTGAATAAAAGGTGCCCTTTCCTCGTTTCAATATCCCGGTATAGGTGAATATGCCGGTGCCCCCGATATAGGCATCAATAATGAGATCCCGTTTGCCATCCCCGTCGAGATCCACCAGCGTATAACTGGCCATTTGGTTTTCTGTAAAGACGACCACGTTAGATTTCTGAAATGCCTGCCATTCATCATCTGTGATATCCGCTGAGGGCTTTTTCTTTGGCAGTGTGTTCTTTTCCTCCCCCTCGTAGGTGATATCAAACCGGGTCACCTGCGTTTCCGGACTGGCGTAACGACTCATCAGTGTTTCGACAGGCATCTGATTGTTCTGATTTTTTTCCTTTTGCAGCGCGGCGAATAATTCGTCCTGCGCAGCACTGTCGTCAGCCGGTTTTGATGTGGCGTCGGCTCTTTGCACGAAGGCGGCTGGCGTATCCAGCAGCCCCTGGAAGTCATCCATTTTAAGCAAGACGGCGTTAACCCCTTCACCTGAGAGATCAGCAGCCTGATCCGGCTGCGCAATCTGAATCTGCTTATCATGAAGAAGCGCCTGTAACGCACCACTGACCTGTGACGCGGTGAAGGCAAACTGCCCGTTCTCTTCGCGGGCAAGGGGTTTGTATATGAAGCACGGCATAAGGACCGGATCAGCAACCCCATAGCCATTTATTGTCGCAAAGAATCTTAGCCCTTATGGCACGGAAGCCTGATGCTATAATCGATGCATATAAATTTGAAAGGAATCTCAATGCGTATTTCACCATTAGCTTTAATGCTTATACCCGCCCTGTCTTCCGCCTCTCTTAAAGATTTTGATCTGGAGGTAATGGGTCAACATCTCACCATTCCAGCTTCTTGCATCAAGCAAGTTCAAAATAATGAAAATGAAGAAACGGTCAATAGTGGTGTTTATTTAGAGATTATGTCGCCGTGCTCTCAACCCTTGTCTGAAATCACCACAATGAACATTGGCAAAACAATGACCATTTCTTATGGTGGTCAGATTGTACAGAAAGCAACCATAGCCTCTCGATTGTCAAATGGATTTATGTTCAACACGAACGGCGGCAACATGATGGTAATTCGTCAAATCATCGCTGATTCTGAGGCAAAGTAATGTCATACAATCTTGCTGACCTGCCCAAAGACTAAATGGACAAAATCAACGTGGATTTAGCTGCGGGCGGCGTTGCTTTCAAAGAGCGATACAACCAGCCGGTCATCGCTGATGATCATCGAGCGTGAACAGCCTGAGCATCTGCGTGAATACCTCAGGGAACGTTTTGGCTGACATAAACACTCCTTCATTAAGCCTCCGTTATGAGGAAAAAAAGTGTCTACGAAACCTGGGTCTATTCACACCCGGCAATAAATGCGCTGAAAAGCCAGATGCAATTCACACGCATGCGGGAGCAAAAGGAGGGTGTTGAGAACCTAAGGGTGTATGGAAAGCATCGAACTGATATTTACACGTTTTTCTTCAATCCATCCGTGACCGGGGTTCATCCGACTAAGAGCATTTGATATGTGCCGGAGCCAACCCAAGTTTTATTGCCAGTCAGATGGGGCACACAAATGCGCAGATGGTATTCAGCGTTTATGGAAAATGGATGCCTGAACAAAATGGCGACCAAATCGCCATCCTCAATCAGAATCTCGACTTCAATGCCCCGCAGATGCCCCATAAGAAACTGGCCGGAATAGAATAGTTAACTATTACAGCCAGTTATCCCCTTCTCAGTGTTTTATCATCACATGCCGGATCGCCGTGTAATCTTCCAGCCCGTACATCGACATATCTTTTCCGTAGCCGGATTGTTTTTGTCCTCCGTGCGGCATTTCACTGACCAGCATGAAGTGGGTATTTACCCAGGTGCAACCGTATTGCAGACGCGCGCTCAGGCGGTGGGCGCGACCAATGTTTTGCGTCCAGACGGAAGATGCCAGCCCGTAGTTGGATTCATTTGCCCAGGCCAGAACCTGCTCTTCAGTATCAAACTCGGTCACGCTGACCACCGGACCGAACACTTCGCGTTGCACAATTTCATCTTCCTGACGCGCACCCGCCAGCACCGTAGGCTGGAAATAATACCCCTCGCCGCGCACCCGTTCGCCACCGGTGATGACCTGAATATGCGCGACGTCTTTCGCCCGCTGCACAAAGCCTTCCACCCGCTCTAAATGCGCCGCCGACACCAGCGGGCCCATTTCGCTGCTTTCATCGGTGCCCAGTTTGAGGGTGGAAACGGCCTCGCCCAGCGCTTTCACCAGCTGCGCATACACCCCTTTTTGCGCGTAGATGCGGCAGGCGGCGGTGCAATCCTGTCCGGCGTTGTAGAACCCGAACGTGCGCACGCCTTCCACCACCTGGTCGATATCGGCGTCATCGAAAACGATCACCGGCGCTTTGCCGCCGAGTTCCATATGCGTGCGTTTGATGCCGGTGGTCGCCTGGGCGACAATTTTCTCGCCGGTAGAAACAGACCCGGTCAGCGAAATCATCCGCACTTTATCGTGATGGGTCAGCGCGCTGCCGACCGTTTTACCGTCGCCAAACAGCACGTTCAGCACGCCAGCCGGAAAGATATCCCGCGCCAGTTCGCCGAGTTTCAGTGCGGTCAGCGGGGTGATTTCGGAAGGTTTGATCACCACGCAGTTGCCTGCCGCCAGCGCCGGAGCGATTTTCCACGCGGCCATCATCAGCGGGTAATTCCAGGGGGCGATGGAGGCCACCACGCCCAGCGGATCGCGGCGGATCATTGAAGTATGCCCGGCGAGATATTCGCCGCCGGCTAATCCGCTCAGGCAACGGCTGGCACCGGCAAAGAAGCGGAACACGTCTACCACCGCCGGAATTTCATCATTCAGCGCCAGATGAAAAGGCTTACCGCAGTTCAGCGACTCCAGCTTGGCCAGTGCTTCGGCGTTTTCTTCGATGCGGTCTGCCAGCGCCAGCAGCAGTTCCGCACGGGTTTTCGGCGTGGTCTGGCCCCAGTCGGTAAATGCGCTGTGCGCCAGATCGACCGTCTGACGGGTTTGTTGTTCACTGGCCTGCGCCAGACGGACAATCTCCTGCCCGGTATGCGGGTTGAAAACCGGCAGTGACGTTCCTTCTCCGGCCACCAGCTCACCGTTAATCAGCATGTTCGTTTGCATCAGTTATTCCTTATTATTTGCCGTCACCGGCCACATCTGACCCGTTTCTTGTGAGATACCACGCGCCCAGAATCGGGATCATGGTGAGCACCATCAGGCACAGCGCCACCACGTTGGTCACCGGCACTTCGCGCGGCCTGCCCAGCTGGTTAAGCAGCCAGATGGGCAACGTGCGTTCATGACCGGCGGTAAACGTGGTGACAATGATTTCGTCGAAAGAGAGCGCGAACGCCAGCATGCCACCCGCCAGCAGCGCGGTGCTGAGGTTTGGCAAAATGATGTAGCGGAAGGTCTGCCAGCCGTCTGCGCCTAAGTCCATCGAGGCTTCGATCAGGCTGTGCGTGATACGGCGAAAACGGGCGATCACGTTGTTATAAACAATCACCATGCAAAACGTCGCATGGCCGATGACAATCGTCAGCATGCCCGGCTCGATGTGCGCCGCGTGAAAAGCGTTGAGCAGCGCCAGACCGGTGATGATCCCCGGCAGGGCAATCGGCAACATAAACAGCAGGGTTATGCTGTTTTTGCCATAAAATTCACGCCGGTACAGCGCCGCGGCGGCCAGCGTGCCGAGTACCATGGCAATCAGCGTGGCGCAACAGGCGATTTGCACCGAAAGCCAGATGGCGTCAAGAATGTCGTGACGCCCTGCCGCGACGGCAAACCAGTGCAGCGTGAAACCTTTCGGCGGAAAGCTGAACGCCGCATCTTCAGTGTTGAAGGCATACACCGCGATGATCAGCAGCGGGAAGTGCAGGAACACCAGCCCGCCCCACGCGGAGAGTTTGAGTAACCAGGGTGCGCGTTTAGAGTGCATCGAAAGCTCCCAGTCGTTTGACCATCGATAAATACAACGCAATCAGCACGATAGGCACCAGCGTGAACGCGGCGGCCATGGGCATATTGCCGATAGAACCCTGCTGCGAGTAGACCATATTGCCGATGTAATACCCCGGCGGGCCCACCAGTTGCGGAATGATGTAATCGCCCAGCGTCAGCGAGAACGTAAAGATCGAACCGGCGGCGATACCCGGTACGGCCAGCGGGAAGATCACGTAACGCAGCGTCTGCCAGGGTTTTGCGCCTAAATCTTCTGAAGCATGAATCAGCGACGGCGGCAGACGTTCGAGTGCGGCCTGAATCGGCAGGATCATAAACGGCAGCCAGATATAGACGAAGACCCAGAAGCGCCCGATGCCTGAGGTTGACAGCGTATTGCCGCCAATGCCCGGCAGGCTCAGCATGGCCGTCAGCAGCGGTTGCAGCCCGAGGTGTTCGAGGAACCATTGCAGCACGCCGCCTTTGGAGAGCAGCAGGGTCCACGCGTAGGCTTTGACGATATAACTGGCCCACATCGGCATCATGATGGCGATGTAAAAGAAGGCTTTCTTTTTGCCGGTGATATAACGCGCCATGTAATAGGCAATCGGAAACGCCAGCACCGCGCTGAAGAAAGACACCAGCAGCGCCATCGTTACCGTGCGGACAATAATGTCGGCATTCACCGGATCAAACAGGGCGCGGATATTGGCCGTCGTCAGCGTCGAGGAGACGGTCATGGTGAAATCGTCAAAGGTATAGAAACCCTGCCACAACAGCGCGAACAGCGAACCTAAATAGATCGCGCCAAACCACAGCAGCGGCGGCACCAGCAGCAGCGCCAGATAAAATCCCGGCCTGTGATGCAGGTAAGTCACTAGTGCGCGGCCACGCCCCACACGCTTTTCATAAGGAGTCATACTGATATCCATCTTTTAGCCCTCAAGCAGCGTGACCATGGCATCTCTGTCCCAACTCGCCACCACCGGCTGACCTTGCCGGAAGTTGTGTTGCGCGCTGGCGGCCAGGTTGTTGGGCTCACTGACAAACAGACGCTCGCCGCCTTCCAGTGCCAGCTCGTAGCGTGTCGCCGCGCCCTGAAAATGGATGTCTTTGAGGATGGCGTTAACCTGCACCGCCTGGCTGTCTGCCAGCGGCTGCGGCGCGAGGCGGATGTGTTCCGGACGAATAGAACGGCTGCCGGAGACACCGGTGATTTTGAAGGAGAGATCGGCGGTCAGGACGTTCGCCGTACCGACAAACTGCGCAACGAACGCGGTACGCGGATTGAGGTACAGCTCACGCGGCGTATCAACCTGTTCGATACGGCCATTGTTGAACACCGCCACGCGGTCAGACATCGACAGCGCTTCGCTCTGGTCGTGGGTGACAAAAATAAAGGTGATGCCCAGTTCGCGTTGCAGCTTTTTCAACTCACCCTGCATCTGCTCTCGTAATTTTAAATCCAGCGCGCCGAGGGGTTCATCCAGCAGCAGGACGCTCGGCTGATTCACCAGCGCCCTGGCCAGCGCCACGCGCTGACGCTGTCCGCCGGACAAAAACGCCGGTTTGCGCGCCGCGGTAAAGCCAAGCGCCACCCGCTCCAGCGATTCCATCGCGCGGATTTGACGTTCCTTTTTCCCCACGCCTTTCACCATCAGGCCATACGCGACATTTTCCAGCACGGTCATGTGCGGGAACAGCGCGTAATCCTGAAACACGGTGTTGACGTCCCGCTCATAGGGGGCGAGCTGCGAGGCTTCTTTGCCGTGAATGCGCACTGAGCCGGAGGTCAGGGTTTCAAAGCCGGCAATCAGACGCAGGCAGGTGGTTTTGCCCGAGCCGGAAGGCCCGAGCATGGAAAAGAATTCACCGTCCTGAATGTCAATTGAGACATTATCGACGGCTTTGGTTTCCCCATATAATCGGGAAGCATTAATAAATTGTACGGCGGCCATAACGGACTCCCGGATTCGGTTTTTAATAAAAGGGCTAAACGCAACCTCTGACAGCGGATTACCGGCCGCCCATGATGGCAATATAGTCCTGAGTCCACTTGCTGTACGGCACGTATTTACCGCCTTCGGACTGAGGTGTTTTCCAGAATGAAATCGCGGTGAATTTATTAAAGCCGTTCGTTTCGCAACCTTCCGCCCCTAACAGCGGGCTGGCTTTACACCCGGCCGGTACGCTCGGCACGGAACCAAACCATGCCGCGACGTCGCCCTGCACTTTCGGCTCCAGCGACCAGTTCATCCACTGATAAGCGCAGTTCGGGTGTTCGGCGTCGGCGGCCAGCATGGTGGTATCCGCCCAGCCGGTGACCCCCTCTTTCGGGAAGACGGTGGCGATCGGTTGTTTTTCGCCTTTCAGCGCATTGGCCTGATACGGCCACGAGCTGCTGGCGACCACGCCTTCGTTTTTGAAATCACTCATCTGTACCGATGCATCGTGCCAGTAGCGGTGGATCAGCGGATGCTGACCGCGCAGCAATTTCAGCACGGCCTGGTACTGGGTTTCGTTAAGCTGATACGGATCGTCGATTTTCAGATCAGGCTGGGTGCTTTTCAGGTAAAGCGCGGCATCCGCAATGGCGATCGGGCCGTCGTACGCCTGCACGCGTCCCTGATTGGGTTTGCCGTCAGGCAAATTTTGCGGCACGAAAATCACTGACCAGCTGTCAGGCGCAGTGGGGAAGGTTTTGGTGTTGTACATCAGCAGGTTCGGCCCCCACTGATAAGGCGTGCCATAGACTTTTCCGGCAACGTTAAACCATTCGCCTTTCAGCAGGCGCGGGTCGAGATTCTTCCAGTTGGCAATCAGCGCCGGGTTGATCGGCTGAACGCGTTTACCGTAAATCAGCCGCAGTGAGGCATCTCCCGAGGCGGTGACCAGGTCATAGCCCCCCTTCGCCATCAGGCTGACCATTTCATCTGACGTCGCCGCGGTTTTGACATTGACCTTACAGCTGGTTTGTTTTTCAAACTGCGTCACCCAGTCGTAATTCTTGTCACTTTCGCCGCGTTCAATATATCCCGGCCAGGCGACGATATTTAATTGTCCTTCGCCTTTTCCTACCGCTGTCGGTAAGTCTGCGGCCACCGCCGTATTAAGAAAACTCAGCAGACCTAAACAAACCGCAGATAACTTTTTACTGCCAGATGGTTCTTTATTGAAAATAGATGTTTTCATTGGATACCCCTGTCCTGTCGTCGTATTTGTCTGTTATTAGAATTGTGGTTTGAACTTCGCCATGATGTGCCTGACTACGCTGTAATCCTGTAACGAATAACTCGAGAGATCATTGCCATACCCGGAGCGTTTTAATCCGCCGTGGGGCATTTCGCTGACTAAAGAAAAGTGCGTGTTAATCCAGGTGGTGCCGTATTGCAGATGGGAGGAAATTTGCATCGCCAGATCGATATTTTGCGTCCAGACCGAGGACGCCAGCCCGTATTCTGATTCATTCGCCCAGTCCACGACCTGCTGAACGGTGTCAAAACGGGTGACGCTGACCACCGGACCGAACACTTCGCGCTGGACGATTTCATCACTTTGCAGACATCCCGCCAGCAGCGTGGGCTGGTAATAGAAGCCGGGGCCGGAATGGGACGCCGCGCCGGTGATACGCTCGATATGCGGCTGACTCAGCGCCCGTTCGACGAAGCTCGACACGCGATCGCGCTGGCGTGCGCTGATAAGCGGCCCCATAAAGTTTTCGCTGTCATTCTTTCTGGCGAAAGAGAGTTGCGATACCGCCTCACCCAGCTTTTCCACCAGCCGTTCGTAGATCCCGGCCTGTGCATACACGCGACAGGCGGAAGTACAATCCTGCCCCGCGTTGTAATATCCCCAGCAGCTGACCGCCTGCACCACGTCATCAATGTCGGCATCGTTGCAAACGATCACCGGCGCTTTGCCGCCCAGCTCAAGATGAGTGCGTTTCACCGTTTTCACCGCCGCCTGCAAAATGCGCTGCCCGGTGACGATGTCGCCGGTCAGTGAAATCAGACGGACATGCGGATGACTGACCAGCGCATTACCGACCCCTTCACCGCTGCCGGTAATGACGTTCAGCACACCCGGCGGCAGGATCTCCTGCAACGCGGGCAGCAAGGCCAAAATGGTCAGCGGAGTATGTTCAGAGGGTTTAAACACCACGGTGTTGCCCGCCGCCAGCGCGGGAGCAATTTTCCACGCTGACATCATCAGCGGGTAATTCCAGGGGGCAATCGAGGCCACCACGCCCAGCGGGTCGCGGCGCACCATCGAGGTGTGGCCGGGCAGATATTCGCCGGAAAGTTGCCCCTGCTGGCAACGCACTGCCCCGGCAAAGAAGCGAAAGACATCGACAGCGGCAGGTAAATCGTCTTTCAGCGCCTGAGGCAGCGGTTTACCGCAGTTGATGGCTTCGAGCTGTGCCAGCGAATGCGCCTGTTTTTCGATGGCGTCGGCGATACGCAAAAGCACGGAGGCCCGTTCGGCTGGCGTGGTGCGTGACCAGCGGCTGAAAGCGGCATTGGCGGCATTCACCGCCAGAGCGACTTGTGCCAGAGAGGTTTCGGCGACCTCGGCAATCACGTCACCGGTCGCAGGGTTGAAAATGTTTTGCGTCGCGCCTTCACCGTGCAGAAGGTCGCCATTGATTACATGCTTTTCAGAAAAACTGGCAACAAATTCTGCATCCGACATTGCACTGCCCTCAGTTCAGAGAATCATCCTTAATTAACAAAAATGTTATTAGTTAGTAACAAACCTGCTAATTCACAGTAGGTAATTTCTCTGAGGGCAACAAATAGCAATTATTGAAGTCTGCGTTCGGTTAAACCGAATGCTCCTTGTCAGGGTCTGCGCTTGGCGCTGTTTTCACGTGCAATGGTCAGGAATGGCGTAACCAGCTCCGGCCTCGCGCTGCCGCGCCGCCACGCCAGCCCGATATCCAGCGGTTCGATGGAATCCTCCAGTTTGCTGGCTTCAATCATATTGCCTTCCAGCGACCAGGCGCGGTAGGCCATGTCCGGCTGAACCGAAACGCCCAGACCGGCCGCAACCAGGCTGCGTACCGCCTCGGTGGAGGCGGTTTTCATCGCGATATTGGGTTTCAGCCCCGCCCGTGCCCACAGCCGCTGCGCATGTTTCTCCATTTCATCGACGTTGAGCTGGATCAGCGGTTCATTCGCGATATCCGCCAGCGAAATACTTTCGCGCTCCAGCAACGGATGCAGCGGCGGCAGCCACAGGCGGTAGGAGGAATGGGTCAGCACTTCGGTTTGCAGCGCATCGCGATCTTCCAGATTGGAGAGGATCAGCACGCCGATATCGATTTCACCGCTCACCAGCAGATGTTCGATGTACTGACGCTCATCCTCCACCACTTTGACCTCAACATTCGGGTAATACGCATTGAATTGCTTGAGCAAATCCACCAGAAAATAGCCAGCCACCAGGCTGGTCACGCCGAGCGTGATCTGACCGGTGACGCTTTCTGTCCCCATTTGCAGGCTGCGTTTGGCGTTATCGACAGTGGCGAGGATCAGATAAGACTGGCGTAAAAACTGGTGCCCCTGATGGGTCAGCGTCATGCCTTTCGCATGGCGGTCGAACAGCCGCGCTTCGGTTTCCACCTCAAGCTGCTGAATGGCCTGCGTCAGCGATGACTGAGACACAAAGGAGGCCTGCGCCGCAGCGGAAATCGAACCGGTTTCAGCAACGGCAATAAAATGGCGGATCTGGCGTAACGTCAGCATGGGGCGCCTCAACATCTCATTAAAAAACCGAACAGCATCGGGCACCATTCGGTTTAAGGGAATGATTGAGTTAAGGCAGGCAGGGATTTTTTGTCAAATGGCAGGACAGAAGGATGACAGATTTGGGATCAGAAACACAAAAGCCATGCAAAATTCGCATGGCTCATTGTTCTGAGAAAAAGAATCAGAATTTGACGATCAATTTTCCAGCTTGTACGTCAGGGTGATTTCCGCGTTAAGCACTTTGGAAACCGGGCAACCGGCTTTCGCCGCTTTGATAATTTCGTCGAATTTGTCTTTATCAATGCCGGGCAGTTTGACCGTGCTGTCGAGCGCGATCTTAGTAATGGCGAAGCCGCCATCGACTTTATCAAGAGAAACATCTGCCACGGTATCAATGCTTTCAGGGACATGCCCTGCTTCGCCGAGCATCAATGACAGCGCCATTGAGAAACAGGCGGAATGTGCCGCGCCGAGCAATTCTTCCGGGTTAGTCCCCGGTTTACCCTCGAAGCGGGTATTGAATCCGTAAGGCTGGTCTTTCAGAGCACCGCTTTCAGAAGAGATATAACCTTTTCCGTGTTTGATGTCGCCTTCCCAATGCGCCTGTCCTTTCTTATGAATGGTCATGTATTCCTCCGGTTTTTTTAACATTCACCTTAAGTATAGACGCTGATGCTCATCCCGCAACGATGCCGCCCTTTTCAGGCACTGATGGTTTATTACTCAGTAACAAAAAATCTTATTTAAATGCAATCCTGGGATCATATGATCACAGGATTCATGATCCGAAATAGACACAGATTGGGAACAAAGGGTTTATTTAAAGAATATTCTTATTCGACTTTATGTTTGTGGTGGCAGGTCTGTGTATGAAAACAGATGAAGAATTCGCCTTCGGGACAGGGGAGAACAAATAGAAAAAAGGGCCGGTGGATCTGTCCAGGCCCTTTTAACATTCGTGCCAGATTATAACATTCGCCAGATTAATGTATGTCCAGTTCCACAGCCCACTCGGAAACCATGTCACGGGAAATATAATTTACCTCGCAATTACAACCTGTTGAAGAAAAAGTTAAATACCCAATACACGGGAAAGACTCTGGGTGCAATTCGGTCAGTACCTCTTTAATCTCACCATCACTCATTAACGGGGATACCGTTGCCTTTGACAGCTGAAAGTAGTTGTCGAACATCCATGTAATATAGTCCGTCTCGTTTTTCAGCACTTTCATTTAACATCCTCCTGTCCTTTCACTCCGATTATAAAAAAGTAGCAGGCGACTGCAATTGTGGCGAATAATAAATCATTAAAATTGCCAATTGTCTATTTTATATCAAATTTCCCCACCGCAGAGGGCGTGGGGAATAAGGGGAAAGTGCTTATGTGGAGAGATTTCCTGATGACTGACGCGATTATCTCTTCCCACCCTGCACGTTTACCGGCTGCGGACGTGACAGATAAATGGTGATCGCCGCCAGCAAAGTCAGCACTCCACCGAGCAGGAATGCGCTGCTGACACCGGCGTTATCCGCCAGTACGCCGCCAAACAATGCCCCCAGCGCCAGCGATGTCTGGAACACACAAACCAGCAGTGCTGAACCGGTTTCAAACAGCGCGGGCGATGCCTGATACGTCCAGATATTCAGACATACCGGCAATGCGCCGAACGCCAGGCCCCAGAGGATCACCAGCGCACTGGCCAGCGCCAGCGGAACATGAAATGTTGACAGCACCAGCACCGACAGGCTGAGTAACAACATGTTGAGCATAAACGCCCGCTTCACACCGAATTCCCGCACGGTGAATTCCGACGCCAGCGTACCGATAAGCCCCGCAATACCGTATCCCATCAGCAAGAGAGAAATACTGCTGGCGGAGAGGTGCAAATCAAAACGCAGCCAGGGTTCAAGATAGGTATAGGCCGCGAAATGCCCGCCCGCCATAAAGACGCCGATAATCAGCGCGTAGCGGATACCCGGCACTTTGGTCACGCCCAGCATGGCGCGCAGCCCAATCGACTGCTGCGCCGGAAGGGACGGCAGCGCTATCCATTGCAGGACAAAAATCACCAGCGCCATGACCGCATTAAGCGTGAACGCCATTCTCCAGCCGAACAGATCGCCGATAAAGGCGCCGGCGGGCACGCCGGCCACCGTACCGACCGCCACGCCAGCGGTGATCAGCGAAATCGCCCGCGCACCCTGCTCTTCCGGCACCAGACGCCGCCCGGAGGGGATGGCAAAAGACCAGAATCCCCCGACACCGACGCCGAGAATAATGCGTCCGATCAGCAAAACGTTAAACGAGTCCGCCATCACCGCAATGCCGTTGGCGAGGATCACCGTGGCAGACAGCAGAAGCAGGAGTCTGCGACGATCCATACGTTTGGCAAACAGCATAATCAGCGGAGCAGAAATCGCCGCAACCAGCCCCGGCAACATTACCGCCAGCCCGGCATGGCCTTCGGTCACGCCCAGCGAACGGGCGATCGGCGAAAGCAGGCCGATCGGCAGAAATTCAGTGTTAACCAGCACGAATGTGCCGCAGGCGAGAGAAAATACCGCCAGCCATCGGCGGAAAGCAGAAGTCTGTGGCCGGGTGTCCAGCGATGCGCACTCAGTCATTATTATTATCCTTAGCAGGTGAATTAACGGGTGTTCGGCTGCCATAAAACGTGATCACCATCACGCGGTCAAGATTTTTGCTCAGGATCGAAAAGTTATAACCCATAGCGAAATACACTAAGCCAGTCCCCGCCTGCCATGCGGCTTACAGAGGGATCGGAGCTGACACATTTGCAGGGCACATACAGATCCCCCGATCAGGAAATCCCTCCACATAGAAGTATGTTGTAACTAAGTTGGTACGCTAAAGCGTTGAGCGAAAAGACGGGCGAGAAAATCAGGAAATTTGGACGAAATGGCCGTTGCTGACTTCGCGATAATGGCGGGCAAGCGGCTGATACGTGGCCGGGCGTAACGGGCTGGCGAGTTCATCCGGGATCACAGTGCGTTTGCGGTGAACGGTGGGATCAGGAACCGGCACGGCGGCCAGCAATTTGCGGGTGTAAGGATGTTGCGGATTGTCGAAAATATCGGCGCGGGAGCCGATTTCCACGATTTCGCCCAGATACATCACGGCGACACGGTGGCTAATGCGTTCTACCACGGCCATATCGTGGGAAATAAACAGATACGCCAGCCCGAGCTGCTGCTGGAGATCGAGCATCAGATTGATCACCTGCGCTTTGACGGAAACGTCCAGCGCAGAAACGGCTTCGTCGGCAATAATGAGTTTCGGTTCCAGCGCCAGCGCGCGGGCGATGCAGATCCGCTGACGCTGGCCGCCGGAAAACTGATGCGGGAATCGCGTCGCCATGCTGCTTTGCAGGCCGACCTGCTCCAGCAACTGCGCCACGCGGATTTTCGCACCGGCATTATCGTGCAGCCCGAGGCTGACCATCGGTTCGGCAATGGCCTGGCCGATACGCATCCGCGGATTCAGGCTTTCGTAAGGATCCTGAAAAATCATCTGCGCCTGAGTGCGGAAATCCGCAAGCTGGCTGCGATCGGCGCGGCGGATATCCTGCCCGGAGATCAGCACCTCCCCGGACGTCGCTTCGGTCAGTCGTAAAATCGTGCGCCCGGTGGTGGATTTTCCGCAGCCGGATTCCCCCACCAGCGACAGCGTTTCACCCGGTTGCAGGCTGAAAGAGAGATCTTCAACCGCATGAACGCGCGAGGAAACCCGGCGCAAAAAACCGGATTTCACATCAAAGCGCGTCACGAGGTTTTTGACCTCGAGCACCGGCTGGCCGTCACGCAGCGTATTGACGGAATCTGCCACCGGCTGCGGTTCGCCGGTGTGCAGGTCGCGCAGCGGAAAACGCTGCGGCAGGGCAATGCCGGTCATCGCGCCGAGACGCGGCACCGCTGCCAGCAGCGCCTGGGTGTAGGCATGGCGCGGACGGTGAAAAATCTCCCGCGTGGTCGCCTGCTCAACGGATTCACCCCGGTGCATCACCAGCGTGCGGTCGGCCACTTCGGCCACCACGCCCATATCGTGGGTGATGAACAGCACCGACATCCCCTCTTCTTCCTGCAAAGATTTGATGAGCGCCAGGATCTGCGCCTGAATGGTGACATCCAGCGCGGTGGTCGGTTCGTCGGCAATCAGTAAACGTGGATTACACGCCAGCGCAATGGCGATCACCACACGCTGGCGCATACCGCCGGAGAAACTCAGCGGATATTCATTCAGCCGCGACGCGGCGGCGGGAATGCGAACTTTTTCCAGCAGGCGAACCGCCTCGGCGCGGGCGGTGGCGTCGTCCATCCCACGGTGGCGTTTCAGCACTTCGGTGATTTGCACACCAATTTTGAGCACCGGATTCAGGCTGGTCATCGGCTCCTGAAAGATCATGCCGATACGGTTGCCGCGAATGCTCTGCATCTGCCGCGGGTTCAGGGTCAGTAAATCCTGGCCGTCGAACAGGACGCTGCCCGAATAGCGGGTGTGCCTCGGGTCCAGCAGTTGCATGATCGACATGGCGGTGACGCTTTTACCGGAGCCGGATTCGCCCACCAGCGCCAGCGTTTCTTTTGCGCCAAGCGTGAACGACAGGTCACGCACCACATTCAGCCATTCGCCTTCCACAGAAAACGCGGTATTGAGTTTTTCGACCTGTAACACCGGATCGCGCATCATCAATCCTTATTCCTGGGGTTGAGGATGTCACGCAGCGCGTCACCGACTAAGTTGATTGCGACAATCAGCACCAGCAATGTGACGCCGGGAAAGACGCTTATCCAGTAGTCGCCGGACATCAGGTAATCGAAACCGTTGGCGATCAGTAACCCCAGCGACGGTTCGGTCACCGGCAACCCGATGCCGAGAAACGACAGCGTGGCCTCGAGCATGATGGCGTAGGCGATACGCATGGTGGCGACCACAATCAGCGGCGGCAGGCAGTTGGGGAAAATGTGGCGCAGAAGAATGCGCGGAGTTGACAACGCCATGCTGCGCGCGGCGTCCACGTAGCTGCGGCGGCGTTCAAGCAGCGCCGAACCGCGCACCGTGCGGGCGTAGTACGCCCATTGCGTGACCACCAGCGCCAGGATGATTTTATCCACGCCCTGCCCGAGCACGGCCAGCAGGATAAGCGCGATCAGGATCGGTGGAAAACTCAGCTGGATATCCACGATACGCATGATCAGCGCGTCTGTTTTGCCGCCCGCCCAGGCGCTGGTCATGCCGAGGATTGCGCCAATGGTCAGCGCAATCACCGCGCTGCATACGCCCACCAGCAGGCTGGTGCGCATGCCGTAAAGAATGGCGCTGAATAAATCACGTCCCTGATCGTCGGTGCCCAGCCAGTAAACCAGGCCACTCAGGCTGGCCGAACCCGGCTTAAGGCGGCCATCCATGATGTCGAGCTGCGATAAATCGTACGGGTTTTGCGGGGAAATCCAGGGGGCCAGCACAGAGAGCAGCACCGCGATGCCCAGAATAATCAGGCCGCACAGCGAGAATTTGTTACGCAGCAGCGCGGTGAGCGTGTTGTAAAACGCCGTGTGCGGTGTCTGCGTGGCGGCAGTGCGGGAGTGAACGGAATCCGGTGGCATCACGCCTCTCCTCCCAGCCGCACGCGCGGATCGACCAGCACATACAGCACGTCGACCAGCAGATTGATCAGGCTGAACATCACCACGGTAATCATCAGATACGCCAGGATCACCGGGCGATCCAGCACGGCGATGGAATCAATGATCAGCTTGCCCATGCCCGGCCAGGCGTAAATGGTTTCGGTGACGACCGCAAAGGCGATAAGCGAACCGAGCTCAAGGCCGATCACGGTAATCAGCGGGATCAGGGTATTTTTCAGAACGTGAACCAGCACGATGCGGCTTTCAGATAACCCTTTGGCGCGGGCAAACCGGATGAAATCTTGTTGCAGGCATTCGAGCACACCGGCGCGGGTCAACCGGATAATCAGCGAGATTTTAAACAGCGCCAGATTGAAGGCCGGAAGGATCAGATGCGCCAGTCCGTCGGCGGTGAAAAGACTGACGGGGACGCCGAAAACGTCCAGCGTTTCGCCACGCCCCGAGGCAGGCAGCACGCCGAGTTTGACACTGAACAGCATAATCATCATCAGCCCGATCCAAAACGTCGGCAGGCTGAAGCCAAAAATGGAGACGGTCATGATGGTTTTCGACAGCCAGCCCTCGGGGCGTAAACCGGCATAGACGCCAAGCGGAATACCTATCACCAGCGCCAGCACGAAGGCCACCAGCGCCAGTTCGAGCGTGGCGGGCATGCGCTGGAAAATCAGGTGTAAGGCGGGCTGGTTGTAAATAAAGGAGTTGCCCATATCGCCGTGCAGGGCGTTCATCACGAACAGGCCGTATTGTTCCCACACCGGTTTATCCAGGCCGAAAGACTGGATCACGTCAAGGCGTTCGGCCGGCGTCGCACTGGTGCTGAGCAACAGATCCACCGGATTGCCCACCAGATACACGCCACCAAATACCAGCAGCGACATCACGAACAGCGTCAGCAGCGTTTGTCCGAAACGTCCCAGCAGGTATCGGCTCATGCGCGCGCGTCGTCTTGCTGTGCGCCGTAGCGGGAAAAGACGCGCCGCAGCAGGCTGAAGAAGCCGTATTCATCGACGTTCTGCATCACCATTGCGTTCGGCGGCGTCGCCAGTTTGTGCCAGAAATCGGCGTAGGTGTAACCGGCGGTCTTGCCGGACACCGCCACGCCGACGCGGGCATTCTGGCCGGAGAATAGCCCCGGTTGCAGCAGCCAGGCGATGGTGGTCGCATCATGCACCGGGCCACCTTCGCGACCAAAACGGCTGAGATCGCTGCGGTCAAAGGCGCCCAGCAGTGCCGCGACAGAGGCTCCCGGCAGGCCGCCGTCCTGACGAATGGCCTCGATGTCATCCGCACCGATCAGCGCCTGAAAGGTCATATCCAGCGGCATGACCACCAGCGGAACGCCGCTGTTAAACACTTTTTCCGCCGCGTGGGGATCGGCGTACACATTGAATTCGGCCCAGGGCACGCGGTGCCCCAATGCCGTAAAGGCACAACTCATGGTGACGATGTGCCTGATGCCACGCGCCACGTCCGGATGCATTCCCAGCGCCAGCGCCAGATTGGTCATCGGCCCGATGGCGCATACCGTGACAGGGTCGTTATCCTGCGCCGCCTGTCTGAGGGTGCGCACCAGAAAATCCACCGCGTGTTCTTTCTGCGGTTGCAGTTCGCTGTCCGGCACCAGCTCGTCGCTGAAGGCACCGATATGCGCGTATTTACCGTAAACCTGCTCGCGCACCAGCGGACCGGGCGCACCGGCAAAGACCGGCGTGTCGGTTTTGCCCGACAGCGCGACGATTTTACAGGCGTTGCGCACGGTGTCTTTCAGCGCCACGTTGCCCGCCACCACGGTGATGCCCAGCACGTCCAGCTCCGGTGACGCCAGTGCCAGCCACAATGCAATGGCGTCATCCACGCCGGGATCGGTATCAATAATGATGCGCTGGCTCATAAGATCAGTTCCCGGCATAGCGTGATAACAGTTCATAAAACAGGGTGAAGACTTTTGCAGTGTCCACACGCGTGACGATATCGACATTGGCAGTCTGTCCGGATTTGCCGTACCAGTCGGCCACGGTTTGCCCCAGACAAAGTTCGCTGTCGTACTCAACAAACACCCGCGCTTTCTCGGTGCCAAACAACTCCGGCGCCAGCACGTAAGCGATCACCAGCGGATCGTGCAGTGGCCCGCCACGCGAGCCATAACGGCGTACGTCATTGCGATCCCAGAACGCCATCAGCTCACCCAGCGGCGCGGAAATCCGCCCTGAGACTTTGATGAATTTCGCCACATGTTCCGGCGTAAGGATCACCTGATGGGTGGCGTCGAGCGGCAGCACCGTGATGCGGAGATCGCTGGAAAACACAATGTGCGCGGCGTGGGGATCGGCCAGCATGTTGAATTCAGACGTCATGGTGCGGTTACCGGCTTCACGGTACGCGCCGCCCATCAGCACCACCCGGCCAATACCGGCAGCAATGTCGGGTTTCATGCGCAGCGCCGTTGCCAGATTGGTCAGCGGCCCCAGCACGCACAGCGTCAGCGGCTGATTATCATCGATCGCCTGCTGGCAACGGTTTATCAGGAAGTTAACGGCGTGAAGTTTTTCGGGCGTTTTTTGCGGCGCGGGAAACGCGGTGTTGCCCAGACCGTTTTCGCCATGGAACTGGCCGTGGATCGGCTCGCGGAACATCGGCTCATGGCAACCGGCAAACACCGGGATGTCGGTACGCTGACCGAGTTCGGTGATTTGCAGCGCATTACGCAATGTATTGGCTAGAGGCTGATTACCGCACACGGCGCAGATGCCGAGAATATTCAGCTGTGGCGCAACAAACGCGCTGAGCAGCGCAATGGCGTCGTCGATACCAGGATCGCAATCAATAATGACAGGCAGCGTTTTCACAGGGCACCTACGGAACGTAAGACTTCAGCGATTTCCTGACGCGCAGCGGCATCGAGGGGAACCTGTGGCGGCAGCGGATCGCCCACGGCGAACCCCTGCAACTGCAACGCCGCTTTGATGCATCCGGCGATGGAGTATTTGGCGAAGATTTCATTGATGCGCCACAAAGGGCGCTGTAACGCCATGGCCTGCGCCCAGTCGCCCTGCTTTGCCGCTTCGTACAGCGCCAGGCTTTGCTTGGGCACGATGCAGGCCGGACCGGCCATCCAGCCGACGCCACCAATCATCATCACGCACACCGGGATGTGTGCCGACGCAGCAAACACCTGCATCCGCCCCTGCGTGCGTTCGATGATCGACAGCAACCGGCCGGTATTGGTCGAGGCATCTTTAATATAGTTGATATTCTCCACGTGACTCAGGCGCTCAATGACCGGCAGGCTGAGGTCGGCGCGCTGAAACTGTGGATTGGTGTACAGCACGACCGGCAGTTGACCTGCGGCAGCCGCGATGGCACGGAAATAGTCCTCGACGCCCTGATCGGGCACCGGGAAATAGGCTTCAAGAATAGCCAGAATACCGTCGACACCCAGAGCGACATAACGAGCGGTTTGCGCTATGGCGTCCTGAATGGTGGTGGCTGCGACACCGGCAATCACCGGAACGCGGCCTCGAGCGGCGTGGACAACCGTTTCGACCACTGCGGTGCGCTGTTCTGCACTGAGATAGGCGAATTCACCTGTACTGCCCAGCGGCGTCAGACCCTGCACGCCACTGGCAATCAGGTGTTCAACCAGTGCGGTTAACACCGGTTTGTCTATCTGGCCACCGTCAGTAACGGGGGAAACCAGATAGGGAAATACACCGCTAAAAGAAGTCATAGCTTCTCTCTCTTTTCTTAGAACAACCCTGGTGATGGCGCTCTATTCCCGCGTGGGTTCGGTATGTACTTTGCGCTTACTTACTGTTTCTCATGCACAAAGTACGGCAACGTGTAGCCGTCGGAACGGCCCACGTAGGTATAAGGTGTTTTCATCGCCCAGGTGTAGGAGAGGAACAGCAGCGGGATGGTGCCCTGATCCTTCATCGCTATCTCTGTGGCGTGTTGTAACAGTGTTTCGCGTTTGGCGTCGTCGAGGGTCGAACGCGCCTGCGCCAGCGTTTTATCAAATTCAGGGTTCGAATAACGCCCGCGATTGCCCTGCCCGCCATTCGGCCCGAAGGTTTCCAGCAACGGTCCCAGCACACCGGAGGCTTCACCGGTTTCAATCGCCGCGCCGCCCATGATCAGGCTGAAATCGCGTTTAGAAGCCCGTGAGAAATAAACGCTGCCGGGCATGGTCACCACGTCGGTTTTTATGCCAACGCGGGTGAACATCTGGCCGAGGGCCTGAGCAATTTTCGAATCGTTAGGATAACGGTCGTTCGACGCATGGAAGGTCAGCGTAAAGCCGTTCGGATAACCGGCCTGCGCCAGCAACTGTTTGGCTTTGGCCGGATCGTATTCCGGTGCGCCAATCGACGGCGTGTAGCCGAAGTAGCCTTTTGGCACCAGCTGCGAAGCCGGAACACCCTGGCCGTCCATGATCCTGTCCACGATGGCCTGACGGTTTATCGCCAGCGACATCGCCTCACGCACTTCACGCTTTTTCAGCGGATTGCTGCCATCCGGGCCTTTGGCGAACGGCGAATCGTCACGATCCTGATCCGGGTGTAAATAGAGAATACGGTTACCCGCGACGGATTCCATGTGCAGACCGGCCTGTTTCGCCAGGTTGCTGCCATCTGCCGTCGGGACACTTTCAATCACATCGACGTCGCCGGAACGGATCGCCGCAACGCGCGCGCTGGGGTTTTTAAACACACGCAGGGTCACGTTGTCCCACTGCGCTTTTCCGCCCCAATACTGGTCGTTACGCGCTAATACCACGTTGTCATCCGGCGTCCAGCTGACAAATTTGAAAGGTCCGGTGCCGATCACCTCTTTCCCTTCGTTAAGGGTTTGTGACGGAACGTTTTCAAGCCGTGCCGGTAAAATAGCCACACGGCTTAAATTGTTGAGTAAGAGAGGCGTTGGCGCTTTGGTGATAATTCTCACCGTTAGCGGGTTCACTTCAACGACGTCAGCGATGTCATTGACGTAAGGCGTGTAGGCGCTCGGGCTGTTTTTCGAAGCCAGCGGTACACGTTTGATGCTGGCGATCACGTCTTTCGCGGTGAAATCGCTGCCGTCGTGGAATTTCACACCGGGACGCAGGGCAAATTCCCAGGTGGTGTCGTTAATGACTTTCCACGAGACCGCCAGCGCAGGCGTAATATGTTGTTTTTCGTCCTGATTGACCAGACCGTCGAAAATGTTACGCGCCATGGCGCTGTTCGCACCGCCCACGTAAAACTGCGGATCCATTGACGTCGTTGAAGCGGCAAGACCGATTTTAAGATCGGCAGCCTGTACAAAAGAGGCGTGTAATACAAAAGGCGTGGCCAGTGCTGAGGAAAGCACTCCTGCCAGAACGGACTTCTTCATTCATTTAACCCTTAATTATTTTAGATTTTCAGGCAATGTGTGTCAGATCGTAAACCGGAGTCTAGGGGGTGGACATCTGAATTGAAAATTGTATTTTGTGTTACATCCATAAACAAATGTTATGGATCATGAGGACATATTATGAAAATTAATCCCCGACAGGTAGAAGCTTTTCACAAAGTGATCCTCACCGGCAGCATTACAGCAGCAGCAAACATGATGAACATTACCCAGCCGGCGGTCAGCAGGCTGATACGTGATTTCGAATATGCGGTGGATTTGAAGCTTTTCGATCGCGACGGACGCGGGCTGATCCCGCGCGACGACGCCATTAAGCTGTACCGTGAAGTGGAGCGTTTGTATCTCGGCCTTGAACATATTTCACGCATTGCCGATGAAATCCGCCATTCCAAAGGCAGCGTTCTGCGCATCGGCACGGTGGCGGCGTTGTCTGCGCTTTGCGTTGAGCATATTTTGCCGCCGCTCATTGAAACCATTGACGATATCTCCCTGTTTCTGGATATCGAAAGCACCACGCACATTATGGATGTGGTCACCAGCAATCAGTACGACGTCGGCTTTGTTTTTGGTAAACCCGATGTAAAAGGGCTGGAAGCGGAGATGCTGGCGCGGGCGAATGCCGTCGCCGTGATGTCGCCGCGCCATCCGCTGGCAAAACAGGATGTGGTGACCGCGAAGGATCTGACGCTGTACCGCCCCATTATTCCGGGCCGTAAAACGCCGCTGCGGGAACAGCTGGATCAGGTGATGAGCCGTCAGGATTTATATATGAACAATCCTATCGAAACGTCGCTGAACAATTGCTGCATCATGGCGGGGAATAATCTGGGTGTCGGCGTGGTGGATTTCATCACAGCCCGCAGCCACAGGTGCAATCTGGTGATCAAACCTTTCACTCCGGACATCAGCATCGCCTATCTGGCCGTGTTCCCGCCGCAAATTCCGAAAAGCCGTCTGATAGAACAGATCACCAAAGAAATGAAGACGTTAATCGAAGGCTATCTGTAAAACGCCCCATCAGGTTCGCCCGTTTCGTACCAGCGAGTTCAAAATAGTCTGTTTCAGTTTTATGGTCCTAAATGATTGGACACTTGGTGCGATCGGTTAGATGAAAAATGTATATTAATCTCAATAAACATTTAAATAATGAATAACACACTTTATTTTATTGTTTAAAATCAACGCGTAAAATTTCCCTGCATAAATAATAATCTCTTCTATAATAATTTACCTAATTTCAAACTCTTCGTTACACATTCACAACCCGGATGGGAAGTATTACTATTTGCGCGAAATTGTTCTATTTGGTTCATTTAATAACGGGTGCTCACCACGTGTTACCCGCTTTTCATCAACAGTTTTCTAAAACCATGCAGTGAGATAAATCATGCCAACAACAAATAGCAAGTGGACCTGGCTCCTCTGGCTGCTGAGTGCGCTGATGCTGGTCATCGGCCTGACACTCGGCATCGGTGGCGCGTATCTGGCCACATTGGGAGGAAGCGTTTACTTCCTGCTGATGGGTCTGGCGCTCATCGTTTCCGCCGTTTTGATTTTCAAAGGTAAGCCTTCAGGTGCCTGGCTTTATGCCGTGGCCTTTGTGCTTTCTGTTATCTGGGCAGTCTGGGATGCGGGTTTTACCTTCTGGCCGCTGTTCTCCCGCCTGTTCACCTTCGGCGTTCTGGCCTTCCTGGTGGCACTGGCCTACCCGCTGCTGAAAGCACGCGCGGGTCTGGTGGCGCGTAAAGGACCAAGCTTCTCGCTGGCAGGTGTGGTAGCCGTTGCGCTGATTGCCGCTTTCGCCAACACCTTCGTCCCGACGCCAATCATCAGCGCCGAAAACGACCAGGCACCGGTAAAACCGGTGGCTCCGGGTGCTGAACAGAAAAACTGGGAAAGCTGGGGTAACACGACTGCCGGTGACCGTTTCGCTGCATTGGATCAGATCAACAAGACCAACGTAGACAAGCTTCAGGTCGCGTGGATTGCCCACACCGGCGATATTCCGCAGAGCAATGGCTCCGGCGCGGAAGATCAGAACACTCCGTTGCAGATCGGCGACAAACTGTTTGTCTGTACCGCCTACAGCAAAGTGATTGCCCTGAACGTGGACGACGGTAAAAAGCTGTGGTCTTACGATTCCAACTCCACCGCGCCTAACTGGCAGCGTTGTCGTGGTCTGGGTTATTACGAGAATGCTTCTGCACCGGCGGCACCTGCGGCACAACCCGTCGCGGAGTCAACGGCGACAGCCAGCACCTCAACGGCTGCCGAAGCCACCTCCTCTGCCAGCTCTGCACCTCACTCACCGGCTGCAACCGGCGGTACGGTCAGCGGCACCTGCGAACGTCGTCTGTTCCTGCCAACCATCGATGCGCGTCTGATCGCCATCAACGCTGACACCGGTAAGCCTTGTGCTGATTTCGGAGACAACGGCGTGGTGGATTTGAAAGTCGGTATGGGTGAAGTCAAACCGGGTTACTACCAGCAAACCTCAACTCCGCTGGTTGCGGGGAACGTGGTGGTGGTCGGTGGTCGCGTGGCGGATAACTTCTCCACCGGCGAGCCTCCGGGCGTCGTGCGTGCATTCGATGTTCATACCGGCGCACTGGCATGGGCATGGGATCCGGGTAATCCGAACATCACCAAACTGCCACCGGAAGGTCAGACTTACACCCGTGGTACACCGAATGTCTGGTCGGCCATGTCATACGATCCGAAATTGGGTCTGATTTACATGCCAACCGGTAACGCCACGCCAGACTTCTTTGGCGGCACGCGTACCGCGCTTGACGACAAATACAGTTCTTCAGTGGTCGCGGTTGACGTTGCTACCGGTAAAGTTCGCTGGACCTTCCAGACCACACATCATGATCTGTGGGACTTTGACCTGCCGTCTCAGCCGTTGCTGTATGACTTGCCGGACGACAAAGGTGGCAGCACGCCAGTTCTGGTGCAGACCTCCAAACAAGGCATGATCTTCATGCTGAACCGCGAAACCGGTGAGCCGGTCGCGAAAGTCGAAAACCGCGAAGTCCCGCAGGGCAACGTCCCAGGCGAACGCTACTCCAAAACACAGCCTTTCTCTGTCGGGATGCCAAACATCGGCAACCAGACGCTTAAAGAGTCTGATATGTGGGGCGCCACGCCAATGGACCAGTTGCTGTGCCGCATCGAATTTAAAGGCATGCGTCACGAAGGTGTGTACACGCCTCCGGGCCTCGATCGTTCCCTGCAATTCCCAGGCTCTCTGGGCGGCATGAACTGGGGCAGCGTGTCGGTTGATCCGAACAACGCCATCATGTTTGTGAATGATATGCGTCTGGGGCTGGCGAACTACATGGTTCCGCGTGCCAAAGTGCCAACCGGCGCAAGCGGGATTGAGATGGGTATGGTGCCGATGGACGGTACGCCGTTCGGCGCAGTGCGTGAGCGTTTCCTGTCTCCGCTGGGCATTCCTTGCCAGAAACCTCCGTTTGGTACCATGTCGGCGGTTAACCTGAAAACCGGTAAAATCGTCTGGCAGGTGCCGGTCGGTACGGTGAAAGACACCGGCCCGCTGGGCATCAAAATGCGCATGCCAATGGAAGTGGGTATGCCAACGCTGGGCGCCAGCCTGTCAACGCAATCCGGCCTGCTGTTCTTCGCCGGTACGCAGGATTTCTATCTGCGTGCGTTCGATACCGCAAACGGTAAAGAGATCTGGAAATCTCGTCTGCCGGTTGGCAGCCAGTCTGGCCCGATGAGCTATGTTTCACCGAAAACCGGTAAACAATACATCATCATCAGCGCCGGTGGCGCACGTCAGTCCGCAGAACGTGGCGACTACGTGATTGCCTATGCATTGCCTGATGCGAAGTAAATTTTAAGTTCAGGTCAGCGCTAAAAAGACCCCGCCCGCCGATGTAAACCGGCGGGCTTTTTTTCGTCTGCGACTTAACAAAGCAGCAGACAACAATGATCAACAGGCCTAAACCGATTACACTAATGCCAGAGATGATTGATGTTGTCCCCCTGATCCCGGCGGGCACAACCGAAGGAGCAATTGAACGATGGTTAGCGATGTAATTAATGTTGGCGATTCCCTGTCTGTGTTTGATTTTGACGGCACGCTGACAAAGCACGACAGTTTCGTGCCCTTCCTGCGCTTTGCCTTTGGTAAACGCGTTTTCGCCCGACGCCTGGTACGCCTGGTGTTGCCTACCCTGAAATGCATGGGCCGCAGGCTGACACGCGATGAACTGAAGGAAGTGCTGATCCACACATTTATGACCGGCGTCGAGGCTAAATGGGTCGAAGAGAAGGCAGAGGAATTTTGTGAGCGTTACTGGAAGCGTCTGATGCGCCCTTCCGGTCTGATTGCGGTGGCTACTCAGGTAAATTCCGGTGCCATCGTGACGATTTGCTCGGCCTCACCGGCGATGGTGCTTAAACCTTTCGCAGAGCGTCTGGGCATTCGCCTGATCGGCACGAATTTAGAAGTGAAAGACGGCGTACTGACGGGACGCATCAGCGGCCACAACTGCCGCTGCGGCCAGAAGGTCGAGCGACTCGAAGCGGAGTACGGCCCGCTTTCCTCATACCATCTGCGCGCCTGGGGCGACACGCGCGGCGACTATGAAATGCTGGCTGCCGCACAGGAACCTTACTGGCGACATTTCCACGGTTCATGGGCGAAACGCAATCCGCCCATTGCGCGGATTAAACAACTGCGCAGTAAGTAAGCTGAGTTAACGGGAAGGTGTGCCAGCTCTGCCGCCTTCTCGTTGATATTTTCATTTCCGGCCAGTCTGTTTTCCCGCTTGTCATTCCTGTTTCATTGCCTTGATGATAATGACAAAAATTTTCATCAAGTGGCAGCCAAATCAAGAACACCCCTTTTTATTTCACACTTCCGATATATTTATCACCGCCTGAATGTAATCCAAAAATCCCGCTAATTTGAATACTTGTGATGAATATTCAATTTTATTAAAAAACCAATTTAAAATATTGAAACAGCTTTTCATTAAGCATAACTTCGTGTTCAGCCTTAAGCACCCCTCTTAGTTAATTATTATTAAAAATGGGTTTAACATGAAAAAATACCTTTTACTTTCATTCTCTCTGGCCGTCACCAATGCACATGCCGTCTATATGGATGTACGTCATGAATATCTTGATGACAGTAAAGCCAACTACGATCGTGTTTATATTTCCAACCGGTTTAGTAATGGCTTTGGATTTGCAGTTGAAGCCATTTCAAAATCCGGAGGAGATGACACGAACAAAGCGTTTAACGATCTCGAAGTACAGGGCAACGAATATACGGTGAATTACCAGTTCAGCAGTGGCCCTGTCGCCTGGCAGCCCGGTTTTGTGCTGGAAACAGGCAGCGGCTATTCAACCTATAAACCCTATTTACGCTCAACCTGGACGATTAATGAATCATGGTGGCTGGGTGCCCGATATCGTTTCGAGTATACGCGGCGCTCATCCGACTCCCGTGAAGACGATACGGTAAATCGTATGGATGTCTGGGCGGGATATAAATGGAATAACTTTGACTGGACGCTGGAGGGTATTTATAAAAAAGCCGATAAGTATGACCTCTATAATAACAGCAAATACAACTATGAATACAATTTCAGAACCGCTTATATTATTGGCGCATGGTCCCCTTTTGTTGAAGTCGGGAATGTTTCAGTTCGAAGCAACAGTGATGAAAGACAAACCCGCTTTCGTGTAGGTTTGGGTTATACGTTCTAAATCGTTGTGAATAATTTATCGGGTTTTCTGTATATTCCTGAAAATAAATACGTGGAGAATGAGAAGCTCCGCACTGATATTTTTTAATTGAAACTGCGAAAGCGCTGAGGAGATTAAAAGACTCAGCGCTAATAAGACAGTGATCTGCCTGGGCTGGCTCTGGCAAAAAGGTCAAAAAAGATATCCGATACTCTTACCGTTAACATTACGCTGCGAGGATGTGCTGAATTCCCAGAAACATGGGTATTGCGCCAAAGGCATTTGGGGGTGCAGTAAGTTCGGCAAAACCTAATCGCGTGTAGAAATTGACGGCGCCAGGATCGGCATCCAGATAAACGCCTTTGATCGGTAAGGCTTCATGAATAATTTTAATATGCTGAAAAAATTCGTAGAGCAAATCCTGCCCGTAACCTTTGTTTTGTTCTTTTTTGGCGATGCCAAGCATATTAAGCCGTACAACCCCGATGTCATTAGGCAGTGATCCCGCAACGGCTCCGGCCAATTTCGCCCGCTCAAGAGAGTATGCAGAAAACGTACACACCCCAAGCAACTCACCTGTCTGGGTATCTATCAGTGCTTTTGCTGCGCAGTTTCCGTCTCTGACGCTTTTCTTGAGTGAATTGCGAACGTATGCATTCAGTACAATATTGCCGCAGTCAAAATGCTTGTTACCTGGATAGGAAATATCAGACTGGTAGCTGCAAACCATAAGGCCATCATGTTCATTCTTTAGGTTTGCCATCTTTCTTTCTCCGCATTAATGCCTGTAGTGCCAACGTTGGTGCTGCAGGTTCAGCGAGAAGCTCATTGAGCTGCTGCCAACCCTGCGTTGTCAGTTCCCTTCGACGCTGATTATCCAATACGCTCTCAGCACGTTCTATGGCTGCATTTAGGATAAATGCACTTAAATCCAGCCCTGCGGCGGCGGCGGCTTCACGCAGCATATCTTTGAGATCCGGGCTGGTTTTTAATTCAACTCTGGCGGTTTTGATGTTTCGACCCTCTGCAGGGAATGTCGCGACTTTAGACATAATGACCTCTTTTCATGGTACGGCTGATAGCCGTATGCTGATAATCTATCCGCATCCACTGCCCGCGTCAATCGGATACGGTTCACAGCCGTATCCTATAAAGAGGTTTAACGGGGGCTGAGGATATCGTTTCTGTGCAACAGCCCCGCGCTCAGGACACCGCATTTACCGCATAATCCGCTCTTTTCGCGCGGCTACGGTCCAGTCCTTAAACTCTTCAAGTAACAGGTCATAGAGACGTTCATCACTCATAGTGGCGAAATCGTCGATCGCGAAAAAATGCGTGTTGTCGATACGACGGTCTGTGAAGGTGTCCAGTTGCTCGAGGATGCCATAGCCGCTGCCACCAAGACCCAAAAACTTCCAGAAAATCGGGTAGTTCGCTGAGCGGCGATTGGCTTCTTTAATTGCTCTGGTTTTACTGATGCCACCATCCGTAATGAAAACAACGTACACGGGCAAATCACTGTGCTTAAAAGTATCGATAATCTCTTCAAGCACGGGTGGCTCATTATTGATACCGCCCAATCCTGGTAAATTCTCCCACCGCCCGCGCCGTGCAGAGTTCTGGATATCAGCGACATAGCCATCAAGATTATGCAGTGTCACATCTTTATATTTGCGGTGTTTTTCGGCAAATCCCCACATATCCATGTCGCCATCATCATCAAACTGGACGGCGAGAACCGCGATGCGATCCAGCACAGCCTGCACGTTACCTTTTTTGAACTCGCCGGTCATAGAACCGGAGGCATCCAGCACGAAAGCCACTTTGGCTTTCACTGACTGGAGGTTATGTTTGGCCAGACTGACCGTGACGGTTTTTGCCAGACTGATAAGGCGCGGCGCTTTTTCCTGTATCCGTTTTTCAAGACTGACTGTCGTTGACGTCGGTGCTGGTGCTGGCGCCGGGGATGGCGAGGACACATCCACGCCGAAATGAACTGCCAGCGGTTCCAGCCCCCCGTTGAACCCCTGCCCTGACGCCCTGAGTTTCCAGTTACCGTTGTGGCGATAGACTTCGGCGACAATAAGCGCTTTTTCACTCCGCCCGGCGAGAGGAATGTCGAACGTCGCCACACCTTCCGCATTCATCTGGATCCGTTGCAGACCCGAGACAGAATCCGGGCCGTCAATCACCAGTGTGAGAGCAATTTTGACGATGTCGGCATCAACCTTTCTCAGATCCAGCGAAAACTGGCTGCTTCCAGCTGAAGAAGTGAGGCTCAGGCTGCCATTTGGCGCAGAGGGTTGATTGAAAAAAATGAAATCTGCATCTCCTCTGACCTTATTTTGCGCCGACAACATAAAGGCTGAAGCATCGATTTCACTGCGAAAGGCGGCTGTTACGGGGTATGAAAGAGTGATACGGAGGAGAGGCTGGTTTAACGCGATGTTCTGTCCGGATTGCAATTCCATTTTGGCTATCCTGTTTAAGGGGAAACACCGGCTCTTCAGGCCGCGTTTCCTGCAGATACAAAAAAGCCCCGATGGAAACCAACGGGGCTGTCAGAATTATGCGTGATTTAGATGTTCACGCCATGCTGAGAGGCCAGTGCAGACAGGCCGCCTGCGAAGCCCTGACCGACGGCTTTAAATTTCCACTCAACGTTGTGACGGTAAAGTTCGCCGAACACCATTGCCGTTTCGGTGGACGCATCTTCAGACAGGTCGAAACGGGCGATTTCAGTGCCGTTATCGTTGTTGAATACGCGCATGAAGCTGTTGCTGACCATACCGAAGTTCTGTTTACGCGCTTCTGCGTCATAAATAGTCACGGCGAATACCAGCTTTTTCACTTCGGCGGGGATTTTAGACAGGTCGATTTTAACCTGCTCGTCATCGCCTTCACCTTCGCCAGTACGGTTGTCGCCCATGTGAGTCACGGAACCACAGGTGCTGGTTTTGTTGTTGAAGAAGATGAAGCTCGCATCGGAAATAACTTTACCGTCATCACCGACCATGAACACAGAAGCGTCGAGGTCAAACTCAGCGCCATCAGTTACGCGTGCATCCCAGCCGAGGCCGACCATAGCCACATTCATGGTTGGGGCTTCTTTAGTTAAGGATACGTTGCCGCCTTTAATCAGAGAAACTGCCATTTAAAACTCCTGTAATAAGTCATGTTCATTACAGCAGGCAACAGTATGTCGCCTGCCGGGTTTCAAAAAATCGTGTGAAATTACGATGCGTTGATGCCGTACTGTGCGCAGACAGAGCTCAGGCCGCCTGCATAACCCTGACCCACCGCGCGGAATTTCCACTCGGTGTTATGGCGATACAGTTCACCGAACAGCATGGCCGTTTCGGTTGACGCATCTTCTGTCAGGTCGTAACGCGCGACTTCCTGTTGGTTGTCGTCATTCACTAAACGAATGAATGCGCCAGACACCTGACCGAAGCTTTGACGACGCGTAGTGGCGTCATGGATGGTCACCACAAAGACGATTTTATCAACGTCAGCCGGGATCTGATCCAGTTTGATTTTCAGAGCTTCATCATCGCCATCGCCTTCACCGGTACGGTTGTCGCCGGTATGCAGCACAGAACCGTCGGTGGATTTCAGGTTGTTGTAGAAAATGAAGTCGGTATCGCCGCGCACTTTGCCGGCGCTGGTCAGCAGGAATGCTGAGGCATCAAGGTCGAAATCCTGGCCGTCGGTTGAGCGGGCATCCCAACCCAAACCGATCAGCACATTTTTCATTGTCGGTGCTTCTTTGCTTAAAGAAACATTGCCGCCTTTAGAGAGAGAAACGCCCATAATTATATCCTCAATTGTTAACGTTTATTTTCAAGGGGGAAGGCAAGGGCTTAGCCCTGCTTGCCTTCCTCAGCATCCGATTTGCCCGGGAACAGTACGCTGACGATGATACCCACAGCCAGTACGCCCAGAACAACAAACAGACTTGCGTTAGCAGAAATATTGTAACCGTGATGCCACAGGTGGTCGGTGGCGTTCAGACCCAGTTTCACACCGATGAAGAACAGCAGCACGATAACCGCTTTCTCAAGGTGTGCCAGGTACTGTTTCATGGCTTCCAGCACGAAGTACATGGTACGCAGGCCGAGGATCGCAAACATCATGGCGCTGTAAACAATCAGCGGTTCACGGCTCACAGCGATTACCGCAGGCACGGAGTCAAACGCGAACATCACGTCGGACAATTCCACCACGGCCAGACACAGCATCAGCGGCGTGGCATAAAGTGCAGCTTTACCTACACGGCCCACTTTGATGTCTTTGTTTTCAGGTTTCGCCAGTTCAGCATCCACTTCTTTCTGGCTTAACAGGAAGGAATGTCCTTTCAGTTTCGGCCAAATCGGGAAGAAGCGTTTTACCATACGGTAAGCAATGTGCTGAGAATAGTCTTCGATCTCGTCATCATCACCGCCGCTTTTGAGCATCATGACTGCCGTCCACAACACGACCAGCGCAAAGACGATTTCGACCCAAGGCCCCAGCGTTAACAGGCTCGACCCGATGGCAACGAAGATGCCGCGGAAAACAATCGCCCCGATAACGCCCCAATAGAGGACGCGGTGGCGCAGATTATCCGGTACGGCAAACCACGAGAAGATAGCCATCATGACAAACAGGTTATCAACTGACAGGACTTTCTCCAGCGCATAACCGGTAATAAACAGGCTCGCCACTTCAGAACCGTGATGAATGTAGAGGAAACCGGCAAAAGCCATCGCCACAACGATCCAGAAGACCGTCCAGAGCGAAGCACTTTTCAGCGAAATCGGCTTGTCATGACGATGCATGAACAGGTCGACAGCAATCGCCCCAATAGCCAGAACAACAAATACCGTGACGGTTTCAGCCGGGAAACCGATATGCGTGGATACCATAAATAGCCCTTAAGCCAGAGTGTTGAAATTAAAGACCGAATTCGGCCGGGGTGAAGCCCAGTGCCAGCGCAATTTCGCGTACGGCGGTTTGCTCGTCCTGATCGAAATCACCGTCGCTTTTTGCTACGGCAATACCGACGCGAACGGCCAGTTGTGCCGCTTCTGGTTGGCTTTTCAGCGCCAGAATGTATTTCATGGTTTCGCCTTTACCGATTTCGTAGTCGAAACTGAAGCTGGTCACCAGTTCATTAAAGAACGCAATGACTTCTTTGGTTTCAAACACTTTCAGTTCAGGAGAAGCCTGAAGGAAGCCGATCATCTTTTGCTTTTCTTCAGAGCTCACGCCATTGCTTGAGACGGCGATGCGTGCACAAACAGCAACGGTGCCCTGCATGAATTTTTTGTTTTTGAAACGGCCAACCTGTTTGGTCAGCTCGTCACGGCCGCTGTTAAAGGCGCCTTTCACTTTGTCGAAGAAACTCATTTTCTCTGCCCTCAGATAATTAAAATTATGTGGTGAATCACTGTCACTTAGAGCCAGCAGACCAGCGAAAGCCCCAGCCGAGCGCGTTATCCATATCTTTGTGACCGCTGAAGAACTGGTTCAGACGTTCCACCTTGATCGCACCGTTGTCATTGACCAGACGGGCGATCGCACACATGTTGTGGCGGTTCGACCCTTCGGTTAAGCGCGTTTCGATCGGCGGTTGCTCAGGAATGTGCATCGTGACCACTCCGTCCGTTTTATCCCAGCTCGCTGCGCCTTCATAGATGAACGCGTAGATCAGCACTTCGCGGATTTTCTTCCACTCGCGGCCATTAATGTGCAGCCACTCGCCGTCACGCACCTGACCGGTGCGGTCATCGCCTTGCAACTGAACATAGGGTTCTGCATTCAGACGACCAAAGGTATTCCCCAGTGCCTGAATCACGCCTTTAGTGCCGTCCTGCAATTCGACAAATGCCCCCAAATCCAGATCGATACCTTTGGATTTGTTAAACATGCCGCCGAACATCCCGCCGCCAGAACCGGTGCTGCTTTGCTGATTCCAGTTAAGGTTAATTTTGATTTCGCCAAAGTTATCCCGCTTCGCCAGGCTGATCGTCGGTTTTTCTTTGGTCAGCGACACTTTGCTCAGGCTAATTTTAGCAGGTTCAGGGGTCGGTGCCGGTGCTGGCGCAGGCGTTGGAGCAGGTGCCGGAGCATCCGAAATATCTACCCCGAAGTGCTCTGCCAGCGGTTTCAGACCGCCGTTAAAGCCCTGAGCAATGAAGCGGAATTTCCACTCCGCATTGCGGCGGTAAATTTCGCCCAAAATCAGCGCGGCTTCCTGACGCCCTGTGACATCAACGTCACCGGTCAGCAGGACATTGCCGTTTTGCTCCACCTGAATGGTCAGGCGCTTCAGGCCTGAAAGCGTCATATTGCCGTCGCAGGTGGCGGTAAAGGCCAGCTTCTGCACTTCAGGCCGCAGGCGGTTGATATCCACCGTAAAGGCGGTGTCCGTGCCTGCGCCGCTCAGTTTTACGGACGCATCGTCATTGACGGGTTGGCCGTAAAACACCATGTCAGGATCGCCCTGCACTTTGCCTGAAGCATAGAGACGAAACGATGAGGCATCGACCGCGACGCCAGAGAGCACGCGTACCGTCAATACCTGTGAAGGAATGGAGGCGTTGCCCCCCGGCGTCATCGTCATTAGCGCACCACCGTTGCCACGATATCTGCGTGCATATCGTCAATAGTGCGGCCGGTGGAAGCTTTACCGTGTGCGGTGAAGTCCCATTCGCCGTTGTTACGGGACAATGAGGCAATAATGATACCGGTGTGAGAACCCTGCTCCGTCAGCTGATAACGGGCCAGTTCCTTACGGGACTGATCGACGACGCGGCAAAATGCGTTATCGACTTCATTAAATGTCTGACCACGGAAGCTGTTCACCGTGAAGGCCAGATACTCTACCTGAGAAGGCAGGCGGGTCAGGTCAACGGTGATCACTTCGTCGTCGCCATCGCCTTCACCGGTCAGGTTGTCACCCAAATGGACAACGGAACCACAGCTTGACTTCAGCTTGCGGAACCAGATGGTGTCGATGGTCTGGCCAGTGCGGTCTAACAGAACGCATCCCGCGTCTAAATCAATTGAATCGCTGCCGCCGCCTAAAAGACCACCCAGGAACCCTTTTTTCTTTTTCAAAGGATCCCAACCCAAACCGAATTGGAGTTGATTCAACGAAGACGTTTGTTTGCTGAGTGAAACAGTTTGGTTCTTGCTTAATGAAACCATTAGTTATTCCTTCAGAGATAGGTTAAATCATTATTTTTTCGAATCAGAAATCCATGTGCTGAAAAATCATATCATGACGAAGTAGTTGCACAAGCTACATTTTGACACTAATTTCCTTAACAAAAGTTAATTCTTTGATATTAAATATTTATTTTTTGATAATTTACGTTTTTTGACGAAAACAGACGTTGCCAAACGTATGATAAAAGACAAATTGATAACATCCAGATATGAATCATGTTATGATTGACATGGTTAAAATCCCTGCATAGACTCTCAAATAATTCTTTTTCCCCTCTTCATTTCTGGAATATATACGCCGATGAGTCACGTAATTTGGTTAATGGAAGGTCTGTCGTCACAGCGCGACATTATTTTGGGCATCAAAGACTTTTTTAAATCTTCAAATCAAGATGTCACCGTCATTGCCTCCCATCGCCATCACAGAAATGAAATTCTTTCTCTGGCGGACATCGCGCTCATCGAACCGGCAGAAGATGAAGAACGCCTGGCCTTTATCACCGCAACCGTGGCGCAGTACGGTGTCAATGCCATCCACACTGGCCGTAATTGCCAGTGGTTTGAAACCCACCGGGCAGACATTGTTGCGTCGGGCGTCACGCTGACCACCGGCGCTGTCAGCAATGCCATGTTTGAACTGGCCGACGATAAAGTGGATTTCGCCCTCGCCATGCAACAACACGGACTGCCGGTTGTGCCGTCGATCCGCATAGAATCGGCAGAGGAATTACGCGGGCATCTGGCTGACAATACCAGCGCCGAATCCTGGTCCGGTGCGACCATGCTGTGCGTGAAACCCGTTGTCGGTATTTATGGCATGGGATTCTGGCGTTTTGATGACAATGTGGGCCATATGGCCGCTTTCACCCATCCTGACAGCCGCAAAGTGCGTCCGGATATGTATCTGCACGCCCTGGAACAGCAGGAAATCTTCGAGCCGCTGGTGTTAATGCCTTACCTGCCCGGCCCCGAATATTCGGTCGATATGCTGGTGGAACGCGGTAAAGTCATCGCGGCCGTTGCGCGCCGCAAAGAAGGTGCGCTGCAATATCTCGAACAATCGGGTGCAGCCTATGAACTGGGCAAGCGTTGCGCTGAAGTCATGCAGGCCGACGGTCTGGTGAATGTTCAGACCCGCAACAACGATCACGGCGAGCCAGTTTTGCTGGAAATTAATATGCGGCCCTCCGGCGGTATCGGTTATACCCGCCACAGCGGCGTCAATCTGCCCGGCCTGTTCGCCGCCCGCAAACTGGGTTTGCTCAACGAAACGCAGGCCATGAACGCGGCTACGGAGAGCTTCTCTCCTGCGGTTGTACGTTCTATGACGGATGTCATCCCTTACACCACTTCGCTCGACAACCTGTCTTCAGGCCAAGGAAACGCATGAGTATGTCCCACGCCACTTCTGTTTATCGCCGTGAGCTTTCCGGCGGTACGCTGACCGTGACCCCGACCGGCGGCACACATTCGCTGGATGCATTATTTGATATCGCTGAACGCCGCAATCCGAAGCGCGCGTTTTTGTTCGTCAGCAAAGTGCTCGGCCGTCATATTCCGATTGCCCCTTCGGTTATGCGTTCCGCTTACCGCCAGCTGGCCGTGCAAATCCCCACCGATTTGCCAGAGCCGGTGCTGTTTATCGGCATGGCCGAGACGGCCGTAGGACTGGGCGCGGGGGTTTATGATGAGGCGTCAGGCCGCTATGCGAATTCAGTGTATCTGACATCAACACGTCATCCGGTTGAGGGCGATCTGCTGTGTGAATTCAAAGAAAATCACAGCCATGCCACAGACCACCTGATCTACCATCCGGCGGACCCGGTGTTGCGCGACCGCGTACGGGATGCCCGCAGTCTGGTGCTGATCGATGACGAAGCGACCACCGGCAATACCTTTATTAATCTGCTGGAAGCGCTGCGCGCTGATGCCGGGCTTTCACAACTCGAACGTGTGGTCACGGTCACACTGACAGACTGGAGCGGTAACGCGATTGAAGCCAATTGCCCGCTGCCGGTCACGCCCGTGTCGCTGGTTCAGGGCGACTGGCATTGGGAAATGAAACCCGATGCGCCAGTGCCGGTAATGCCAGCGGTGAACGTGACCGCCACCGGCAGCGTCGCCATCACCGGCAAACAGAGCTGGGGGCGTCTGGGCATGGCGATCCCGGCGCGCGACCTGGGTAAGCACCTCACGGCAGCCGTGGGCGAAAAAGTGCTGGTGTTAGGTTCGGGGGAATTTGTCTGGGAACCTCTTCTGCTGGCGGAACGCCTGGAGAAAACCGGGGCTGACGTGAAATTCAGCTGCACCACCCGCTCACCGATTTCTACCGGTTACGCCATCAAATCCGCCATTGCGTTCACCGACAACTACGGTCTGGGCATTCCGAATTTCGTGTATAACGTCGCGCATCAGCATTTTGATCGCATTCTGCTGTGCATTGAAACCCCTGCCGACAGCGTTGATCCTTCCCTGCTCGATGCCCTGAAAAACGTGGCGAATACTGTTGAGGTTGTTGTGTATGAATAAGCCGGTCATTCTTTCCGATCTGGACGATACTCTGTTTCAGACGCGCCGTAAGATGGTCGATGAACTGGACCTCGAGCCTTTCCGTCCGGGGGCCTTAGACCGCTCGATGTCTGCGCGCAGCTTTATGACCGAAGAACAATCTATGCTGGTGGACTGGCTGCTTGAAAACGCTGACTTTATTCCGGTCACCGCCCGCGGTACCGAAGAGATAAGCCGCGTGACCATTCCTTTCAACTCCTGGGCGATCGCCACCCACGGCGCGGTCATTCTGACGCCCCAGGGCGAACCGGATGCAGAGTGGAAAGCCCATATTCTCGACAGCCTGGCACCTTTTCGTGAGCGTCTGCTGAACATGCAGCAGGGCATCACGGCGCTGATGGCGGAGCGCAAGATCAACGGCTGGGCGCGTATTAATTATGAATACGGCGACACCCCGATCTATCTGGTGATGAAGCACACCGACAGCACCCGCCTCGACGAACTCTATACCCTCGGTGAAGAGATCGAAGCCCTGTTCCCTGCCGAAGGTTTTTATATTCATCGCAACAGCAACAACATTGCCTGGCTGCCGCTGCCGGTTGAAAAAGGCCTCGCCACGCAATACTTACTGAAAAAATTGCGGGCGGAGCGCGGCGTGTTCCCGGTCATCGGTCTGGGCGATAGCCTGAGCGATCACCGTTTTATGAAACTGTGTAACTGGTTTGGCATGCCACAGCAGAGTCAGTTTGCTGAACACATCAGCCAGCACATTTTCGGAGAGAAATAACATGCAGCCTTTTATCCCTTTTTCCGGCTCATATTTGCCAGAGGACGTGCACTTTCTGTTAAAGCCGGTGGAAATGGAAATGACGCCTGTCGAGCAAAAAGAGCAGCTGATCCAGTCCGGTGAAAAGCATTATTCCGAGATGCTGAGTCAGGAACCTGAGCCGACCGCCTGGCATCTGGACTTGTTTGCCCGTGCGCTGGAACAAGGCGCAGAACGTCTGGCGAAAGAAGTGGTGATGCTGGCGAAGGCGCTGGCCGACCGCTTCGGCGATACGCCGGTCATCCTCGTCAGCCTGGTGCGCGCCGGTGTGCCATTGGGCGTGATGCTGCATCAGGCGTTGCGGGAGATGGGTAAAACATCTCACCACTACGGCGTGAGTATCATCCGTGACCGTGGCATTGACGACACGGCAATGGACTGGATCGAAGCGCAACACGGCACCGAAGGCATCGTATTTGTCGATGGCTGGACCGGAAAAGGCGCGATCACCGGCCAGTTGCGACGTTCGCTGGAAAATCGGGCGGGCTATCCTCAGGATCCGCGTCTCGTGGTGCTCGCCGACCCGTGCGGCGTTTCCTGGCTGGCCGCCAGCGACGACGACTGGCTGATCCCGTTTGGCATCATGGGTGCGCCGGTTTCCGGTCTGATTTCACGATCGATCTGGTCTTCAGAAGGATTGCACGGCTGTGTAAAGTGCGATCACCTGAGCGAATTTGAGTGCAGTCGCCTGCTGGTGGATACCGTGGCCGGGTGTCGCCGCTCGCTGGATCTCGCAACCATTTCGGCCAGCCCGTGGGTGCCGCAGGAGTATGTGCATCTGAAAATACGCAGCGAGCAGGTGATTTCCTCACTGGCCGCCGAATATGACATTTCCAGCATTAACCGGATTAAACCGGGCATTGCCGAGGCCACCCGCGCCGTTTTGCGTCGCGTACCGGAACACGTTCTGGTGCGTTCGGTGAACGATCCGGACGTCGCCCTGCTGGTCTATCTCGCCCGTGAAAAAAACATCACCATCACTGAAGTCGGTGACCGCATCGGCCAATACCGTGCCGTCACCATTATTAAAAAGGTTCACTGATGACAAAGAGACTATCGCCATACCGGCTGGGCGCCACGCTTTACATGCCCGCCACCCGCAACGACATCGCGGGCAGTATTCTGCACAACGAAATTGACGGGCTGCGCTCGATCGTCATCTGTCTGGAAGATGCGGTCAGCGACGCCGACGTTCCCGCCGCGCTGCAAAATCTGAAGCAGGTGCTGAACGCGCTGAAAGCCGCCAAGGATGCGGGTTCGGGCGCTGACTGGCCGCTGGTGTTTATCCGTCCGCGTCATCCCGGAATGGGCAAGTTCCTGACCGCAACGGAAGATCTCACGCCGGTTGACGGGCTGGTGTTGCCGAAGTTCACGCTGGAGTCTCTGCCGGTATGGTGGGACATCATGAAAGAGACTCACCTGTGCATGATGCCAACGCTGGAAACGGAAGAAGTTTTTGACGTCACTGAAATGCGCAAACTCGCCGTCGAACTGCTCGCCCATCCGTGTCACTCACGCATTATCGCCCTGCGTATTGGCGGCAATGACCTGATGAACGTTATTTCGCTGCGCCGTCCCCGCAACCTGACGCTGTACGACAGCCCGATGGGTTACGTGATCAAGATGCTGGTTGCCGTGTTCGGCTCACGGGATTTCGCCCTGACGTCGCCGGTTTGCGAACATATTGACGATCACGACGTGATGGAAAAAGAACTGGCGCTGGACATGGCGCACGGTCTGGTGGGAAAAACGGCCATTCATCCGAATCAGATCGCCAAAATTGAGCGTGCGCTGATGGTGACATCCGCCGATCACGCCGATGCTTTGCGGATTCTCAACTCCAGTCAGGCCGTGTTTAAATCCCAGGGCGCAATGTGTGAACCCGCAACTCACCGTCGCTGGGCCGCACGCGTGCTTGAACAGGCACAGATTTACGGCATTGCGCAAGAAGAGACACAGGACGGCGTCAGATTTTTCACGGCCAACCAGCTGAACTAACACCATTGCGACAGATTGATTTAGCTGATGTTGAGGAAAGACCTGATAGGATTTTTGGCCCTGCAGGCGCCAAGGAAAGGAAGTACCACGGGAAGGAGATACAGGATGTGTACTGACATTTTCTATGCACCATCGCCCATAACACGACGACAGGCAACGACTAACCATGCAACTCAGCACACGACAAGCACGTATTTTCCGACTGGCGCAATTGCTCGGTACCGGGCAACCGGTGTCGGCGACAAAAGTCATCACCCGGCTTGCCTGTTCAGAACCCACATTGACGCGGGCGTTAAAGGAATTACGCGAAACCTATTCTGCTGAGATCAAATACAGCAAAGCCACGCACTCTTATCAGATGACCGACGCGGGCTCGCTGGATAAAAAGACCTTGCGTCAGATGGCTCAGGCTTTACATTCCAGTGGCGATCTCAAAACCGAAGAGCAGGTCAGCCACGTCTCGCTGGATAAAGAAAAGAAAAAGACAGTGTCGCTGTCATTGCGCATGTCGGTGGTGAGAAAAATCGACCGCCTGGCGATGCTGGTGGAGACGTCGCGCAGTGATGCCGTAGAAATGCTGGTTGACCGCTGTATGGCTGACGTGATGACCGCACTGCGCCAGCCTGAAAAATCACTGCAAAAATAACCTCATGACTTTCTCTGTCGTTCCGGCATTCAGACCGGAACGACAGAACACGCGCCCTTACAACATCACTTTCGCCGCCATTTCCCGGCTGTAATCCCGGCTGGCATCCACCAGCACGCGGGTGTAATCATCACGAATATCCCCGCGCAGCAGTGCATCGGTTTCCAGCGTCTCGAGGATCCTGCCGAATTTCATCACCGCGACACGCTGGCACAGATGGGCGATAACGCCCAAATCGTGCGTCACCATCAGATACGTCAGCCCTTCCTCTTTTTGAAGATCGAACAGCAAATTGAGAATTTCTGCCTGCACTGACACATCCAGCGCAGACGTCGGTTCGTCGAGCAACAGCACGCGCGGTTTGAGGATCAGCGCACGCGCAATGGCCACACGCTGGCGCTGGCCGCCGGAAAGCTGATGCGGATACCGGCTGCGAAACGCCCGGTTCAGGCCGACTTTCTCCAGAATGGTATTGATCCGCTGATCCCGCTGGTCAATACGGTGGATTTGCAACGGCTCCTCCAGAATATCGCCGATGGTGTGGCGCGGATGCAGCGAACCGTAGGGATCCTGAAACACCATCTGCACCAGCCGGCAGCGGTCACGGCCAATCCGGTGTTCAAGCTGCTGGCCGTCGATTTCCAGTTCACCCTTCCAGTGGGTAAACAGCCCTGCCAGACATTTCAGCACCGTGGTTTTACCCGATCCGGATTCCCCCACCAGCCCGAAAATCTCGCCTTCGCGCACGGCAATATTCACCTCTGTCAGCACCTGCGTGGTTTTCGCCCCTTCGCCAAACGTCAGGTTCAGGTTACGCACGTCAATCATGGTTTTCGCTGTCATATTGGCTCCTTAGTCGGTCAGCCAGCTGGCCTGACGTTGCATCACAGGCAGCGGATAACGGCGGTTATCCATGTCCGGCAACGCATTGAGCAGGCCGCGCGTGTAAGGATGCTGCGCGTTATCCAGATCGGTGGCAGCAATAGATTCGACCACGCGTCCGGCATACATCACCAGCACCCGGTCGCAGAAGCTGCGCACCAGATTGATGTCGTGACTGATAAATATCAGCCCCAGACCGCGCGTTTTCACCAGATCGTCGAGCAGCGCCAGCACCTGTAAACGCACGGACACATCCAGCGCTGAGGTAGGTTCATCGGCTATCACCATTTCCGGGTCGGTAATCAGCATCATGGCGATCATGATGCGCTGCCCCTGCCCGCCGGAAATCTCGTGCGGATAGAGGCCGTACACCCGTTCGGGTTCACGGATGCGCACCACATCGAGCATGTTCAGCACTTTGCTTTTGGCCTCCTGATAGGAACATGTGTGGTGCGAACGCCATGCTTCGGCAATCTGGTCGCCGACGCACAGCACCGGGTTCAGCGAGTATTTCGGATCCTGCATAATCATCGAAATGCGTTTTCCGCGCACCTGACGCATTTGCTTCGGCGTGGCGTTAAGCAAATCAACATCACCGAACTGCATCCGCTCCGCGGTGATCCGCGCTTTCGCGGGGTGCAGTTGCAGCAAAGCGCGCCCGACGGTGGATTTCCCGGAGCCCGACTCACCGACGATAGCCAGTTTTTCCCGCCCGAGCTGGAAAGAAACGCCGCGCACCGCCTGCGTCACCTGACGACCATTCACAAAGCTGACGTGCAGATCGCGCACGTCGAGTAACGCCGGAGCGTCAGTCATTCCGGGGATCAAGGATGTCACGTAGGCCATCTCCTAAAAAGTTGAACGCCAGGCTGTTAATCAGGATCGCAAGACCGGGGATGGTCGCCACCCACCAGCACTCCATCATGTACGTACGGCCGCTGGAAATCATCGCGCCCCACTCCGGGTCCGGCGGCTGCGCGCCGAGGCCGAGAAAGCCCAGCCCGGCGGCGGTCAGGATAATCCCGGCCATATTCATGGTGATTCGGATGATCACCGACGGCAGGCACAGCGGCACGATGTGACGCCACAGCACCCGCACCGGACTTGCCCCTTGCAGGCGCACGGCTGAAATGAAATCGGCCTGGCGTAATGAGAGCGTTTCGGCACGCGCCAGACGCGCAATCGGCGGCCAGGCAGTGAGCGTAATGGCGATCACCACATGCTCCAGCCCCGGCCCGAGCGCGGCAACAAATGCCAGCGCCAGCACCAGACTCGGGAAGGAGATGAAAATGTCGGTGACGCGCATCAGCACCATGTCGGTTTTACCGCCGAAATAACCGGCAGTGACACCGAGCAGCAACCCGAGCGGGCCAACGGTCACCGACACCAGCAGAACGATGTACAGCGTGATGCGCGAGCCATACACCAGACGGCTGAAAATATCGCGGCCAAACTCGTCGGTGCCGAACCAGTGCGCCGCCGACGGCGGGCTGAGCGCGTTATTTAAATCCTGCACCAGCGGGTGGAACGGGGCGATCCACGGGGCGAAAATCGCCACAATCATCAGCACCAGCACAATCGCGCCACCAATGGCTGTCAGCGGATTGCACGCCATCTGCCACAGAAAATGGCCTACCCGGCCAAACGCCCGTTTCACGCGCTGACGTTTTTCATCGCCCGCGCTGAGCGTTACAGAATCGAGGGAAAGGGTCATACTTTTGTCCTCGGGTCAAAGACCTGATACAGCAGGTCAGACAGCAGATTCAGCACCACAAAAATCATGCCAACCACCAGCACGCAGCCCATCACCGCGTTCATGTCGCCGAGCATCAGGCTGCTGGTGAGATACGAACCGAAGCCCGGCCAGGAAAATACCGTTTCGATCAGCACCGCGCCTTCCAGGAGTGAGCCGTACGCCAGTGCCACCACGGTCAGAAGCTGAACCAGAATGTTGCGGAATGCGTGGTTCCACAGCACATCCCATTCGCTCAGCCCCTTGACCCGGGCGGTAATGATGAATTCCTGTGAAAGCTGCGCCAGCATAAAGCTGCGGGTCATGCGGCTGATGTACGCCAGCGAGTGGAAACCGAGCAGCGAGGCAGGCAGGATCAGGTGATTAAGCGCGTTGCGAAATACTTCCCAGTTTCCGGCAATCACTGAGTCGATCAGCATAAAACCGCTGTGACGCGTCACCTGGCCGTCGAGACTGAAATCCAGACGCCCTGCGCCGCCCACCCAACCGAGCCAGGCATAGAACACCAGCAATCCCATCATCCCTACCCAGAAGATCGGGGTGGAATAACCGGCCAGACTGATGATACGCACCACGTAATCCGCCACGCTGTTGCGCTTCGCCGCCGCCAGCACGCCTAACGGAATGCCGACGCCTGCGCCGAGAATGATCGCCAGCGTCGCCAGCTCCATGGTGGCAGGGAACACCCGCAGAATGTCCTGCGTCACCGGTTTACCGGTCAGCAGCGCGTTACCAAAATCACCGTGCGCCAGCCCGGAAAGGTAGATGCCGAACTGTGTCCACAGCGGTTTATCAAAGCCGAGCTGATGGTAAACCTGCTGATAGGTGCTGTGGTCGGCATCCGGGCCGACAATCGCCAGCACCGGATCCACCGGCATGACGCGGCCAATAAAAAACGTCAGCAGCAGCAGGCCAAACAGCGTCACCGCTACCTGCACCAGACGTTTGCCAATTCGCCCGGCGGGGAATGACATCCGTGCAGTTTGCTTAGTAGCAGGAGCCGGAATTTGCATGGTCATAACCCTTTACCTCCGGTTGGCTGAGCGTCGGCGGTATCGTCTTTGTAGACGTCACGCAGGAACGTGGTGGCAGAAGGATGCGGCAGATAGTTTTTGACGTCCTTGCGCACCACGATGGAATCGACCATTTGTGAGAGCGGCACCAGCGCCGGGATCAGCGCGTCGTAGCGTTCCTGAATGGCGAAGTAATCCTGTTTCTGCTTTTCCGGATCCCGCTCAAGCAGCGCCTGATCGATATCCGTGTTGAGCTGTTTGTCATAAAAACCGGTGCGCCAGCCCTGAAAATTGGTCAGCCGCGCCGCATCGTTGTTGTCCGGGTTATACACCAGTGCGCGCAGGCTGGAGTGCGGATGCGGTTCCACGCCGCTGCCGCCGCGACCGACCAGCATGTCGAATTTGCGTTCACGCATCGCACCGTAAATCTGGTTGCCGGTACCGGTGACGATTTTGGCGCGAATGCCCGCCTGCATCAGCGTGGACTGCACCGCAATCGCGATATTAAGGAACGGCTGATCGGCCAGCACCCGCAGCGTGGTATCAAAACCGTCAGGATAACCGGCCTCTGCCAGCAGGGTTTTGGCGCGCGGAATGTCCAGCGTATAACCGGGGTCCGGCAGCGTGGCAGGCATACCGACCTGAATCGGACGCTGATGCACAATGCCATAACCGTTCATCAGCGCCTTGCCGATACCCTGATAATCAATCAGATAGCGCACCGCTTCGCGCACTTTCGGGTTAGCGAAATGCGGCTCTTTCATGCTCATCGCCACGTAATAAATGGTGCCTTTTTTCACCGTATCGACGGTCATTGCCGGATCGTGGCTCAGGGCCGTCACATCGGACACCGCCATATTATTGGCAATATCCAGATCGCCTTTTTCAATCATCAGACGCAGGGTCTGGGATTCCTGAAAGTGACGAAACACCACGCGCGACAATTTAGGTTCACCGCGCCAGTACTGCGGATTACGGCTCATGTTCAGCACGTCTTTTGCCTGCCAGCTGTCGAGGCGGAACGGCCCTGAACCGGCTTCGTTGGTGGTCAGCCAGCGGTTACCCCAGTCGCCATTCACTTCATGCGCCTGCACGGTTTTGCGGTCTAACGCCACCACGCTGCCGAGTGCGGCCAGCGAGTAAATCACCAGTTTCGGATCGTTAGGTTTTGGCAGTTGGATTTCGACAATACCCGGTGACGGCGTGCGCACCATCTCATCGACATTCTTTTTGGTGAAGCCGTAAGATTTCCACACCGATGCCTGCGCCAGATTCAGATGCAGGATCCGGCGCATCGACCACACCACATCGTCTGCGGTGACCGGATTGCCCGAGTGGAATGTCACGCCTTCGCGCAGATGGAATGTGATCAGATTACGGGCGTCGTTGACCTCCCATGAGGTCGCCAGCGCCGGGCGGACATTCGTCAGTTCCTGCGGATCGAGCTCAATGAGGGGGTCATAGAGATTCACCACAATGCCGACGATATCGTTGCCGGTCATCGCGGCCGGATCGAGCGTCAGCAGGTTGTTCATGTTCATACCGATAAGCAGCTGGTCGGGCGGCGTTTTCGCCTGCACCGCCCCGCCACTCACCGTAAGCAGGAGCGCGAGGATCCACGCCCCGAAGGGTGTGCCTGTGTTCATGATGTACCTTCCGGGTAGAGTCAGAGGTTTATTATTTTTTCTGCCCGCAGGTCAGTCTCGGCTGACGGTATGGGTTTCTATGTAATCAAAATTGATGTCCTCTCCGAGGCCAGGGCGGTCAGAAAGATGAACAAAACCCTGTTCATCCATCGGGTCAACGATGCTGTTGAGGTACGCAGCAGGTTCGTCATATTCAAGGAACGGGTGCAGCAGGCCGCGTTCGTACCAGCGACAGTTGCGGATAGCGCCGACCACGGCCAGGCTGGCCGCGCCGTTGCCGTGCACTTCGCAGTCCATACCGAAGGCTTCGGCCAGGCTGGCGACTTTCATGCACGGCGAGATGCCGCCCACACCGTTGGCTCCGGCGCGTAAAATGTCGCAGGCGCCGGCTTTCACCCAGTCCGCACGGCTGTGATGTTTGCCGCCGAGACTTTCCGGCCCGATCACATCAATAGAAAGGTTTTCCGCCAGCCACGCGTAAGACGCCATGCTCTCTTCTTCCATCGGTTCTTCGAACCACGCGAAGTTGAGTTTTTCCAGCGCCTTGCCGATGGTCAGCGCCTGACTGCGGCTGTACCAGTGATAACCGTCGAGCATCAGCTCGATATCCGGCCCGACCGCTTCACGCACGGCGGCGCAGGCTTTGATGTCCATTTTCGGGTCTGGCGCAAACGCCACCGGCGGCATCCAGGTGTGCAGCTTGATGGCCTGATAACCGCGCGCCACCAGTTTTTCAGCAAACTGGCCGAATTCATCCGGCGTCGATAACCCGCCCTTCAGCTCATCGCCGCACATGGTGCTGCCGTACGCCGGCACTTTCTCGCGAAAGCCGCCCAGCAGTTTGTGCACCGGCATCTTCAGTTTGCGGCCAATCAGGTCCCACAGCGCCTGCTCGACAAACGACAGCGCCCGTTCGGTCAGCTGATGCGCACTGCCGCGCTGCCAGTGCACCAGATCCTGCCACAGGCGTTCACGGTCAAACGGGTTCTGACCGATCAGCACTTTTCTGAAAAAGGCGTTGACGACGTGCGGACGCACCACTTCCGGCGGCGCGAATGAATACCCGCAATCGCCTTCATCGGTGGTGATGGTTAACATCGCCATTTTTGCCAGACTTTCTTCACCCGGATGCGAATGACCCGCGCTGTCGGAAACACGGCGAGTCGGATAAGTAAAAACAGAAACTTCAACAGAACGTATTTTCACAGCGATACCTGCCATTACTGAGAGAGTTAACACCCGTCAGGGTGCTCCAAATTGCGCGTTCCATCGGCTTTGTGAGCGCACTCACACTTCGTTAAAACCGCAATCCAACATTAATAAAATAGCGTTTCATAATTGAAGTTAGCCACTTTTTTTGCACATTTCCACGGCTAAAAGCCGAAAATTTTGCCGTATGTTTGTGCATCCGCACGGGGGAATGTGAGCATTTTCACGAAAGCAGGAAGAAGTGTGATCTGTACAGGAAGTAGGCGGAGGGAATGTAGGGATAAAAAACCCTGACACAATGTGCCAGGGCAATTTGAAGAAGGAATAAAGTGCCTGATTAACCGGAAATCGTCGGCGTATAAGTGCGCTGATCCCAGGAGATTTGGAAGGTACCGGTATTACCGAAATTATCCCAGACCGTGACTTTTACCGGATTGATTTTGGGTGTCCATGCCGGCAAATGGTGACAATAATTGTCGATACTGTGAGACGCTTCCAATGCATGAAGCGTGACCACGCCTTCGACACGTGCCGGTGAAACGATCCAGGATCTTTTCCCGCAGTTTTCGTTTATATCCAGCATGTAGTGGTATGCATACGGCTCATAATTGGTTTCATCCTGACAATCATGCCCTGAAGTAAACAGAAAACCGAATTTCTTCATGTCAGGCGGAACTTCCACGGCCCAGGCAACAATATGCCCGCCGTGCTCTGGCGTATAATCAAGAAGTGACTGTACATAAGTATCTGCTGAATGTGCTGAGCTATAACCGTACATCCCGATTTTCTCTTTTGTGTTGTATGGCGCACAATGCGTTCGGTTAAGAACAGCGGTTTTTTCATTCAGAAGTTTAACCTCAGAATTTCCGACATCAGGCTTAATTAAAACCTGTTTACTCCTGACAACCGCATTACTTTGCGAATGACTTGACCCACCCCAGTTATTGGCATGATAAGTAATATGCACGGTGTCACAGAGCGTACTCCAGCCTTTCTCGACAATCGTCAGTTTTGAAACATCTGAATAATCAATTTTTGCTAAAAATGTCAATGTCACTTTAGACGAAGCATAAGATGACCATTGCCCTGTCGAGGTCAGCGCGGTAGTGATACAGGCAACATCCGGAATATTCAGGCGTACAGAAATATCTTTTCCTGCGCTGGCAGTATGGCTGTAAATATAAACCGGTATATCACAAATGCCGTTATCCGCTGACGCAATGACACGGGGTCCGGAAGCATAATTAACCGGGTTATTCCATTCATTGGCGGTAAAGGTATAGCACGCACCTTTTGTCCCATTAAAAACCAGCACATCATCATTATTGTGGGTGTTAATCAGTTCGAGGCGTGGAGTTGAATACTGTTTCTTATACTCGGTAATAAAATCACTGACCATCAGATTAAGGTAATGCCCCTGGGCATCCACCGCAGAGACTGAAATTTTCGCCGGAGCCTGGTTACGGCCGTTGGCATACAGCGTAGATTTTGAATTGGTGCTTTCCGCATAGGAAATTGCGAGGCTCGAGATACTCTCGCAGACATCCCATACGCTGGTTATCCCTCTGACAGAGATATAACACTCGGGATAAGCGCCAGTGGCTTTGCCTTTCGCCGTGCCCGAACGTCCGTGCCCCGGGATATCCAGATGGACGGCAATATTCACCAGGTCAAAGGCGGTGCCATTAGGTGCAATATAGAGATCGCATTCTGCATCGCCGGTTTCTTTACCTACCCCGTAAATATCATAGGTATTTTGATTCGATAATTTCTCTGTTAATACTGGCTGGTAATCAGAGCCATCGCTTTTCTGGTAAAGCTTCCACGAACCATTATTCTGATAGAAACTACTGTCTGATTCATACACACACAGACAGGCAACGCTTTTTAAATCAGCGACCGTGAGGGGTAAGGTTTTCCCTTTTTTATCAACAGCACGAGCTCTGACTTTAACCGTCAGTTGTGTCTTATTTTTCAGATTATAATTGATGAGCCCGTTTTGTTCATCGTTATATTTTAAGAAAAGCTCCAGTTTTTCGAAGTGATCAAAGTTGGCCCACACACTGCTGGCCAAGTCATAGCCATCCAATACGCGGTTGCTATTATCCAGTACGTCGTTGCTAAACTCATTGTTGCTCTCTGTGTCAGACATAATCATTATCCTTATTAATTAAATGACGCACCACCGATAGGAGTGGCGACGGGAAAAACAATAGCGAAACAGCAGGGATGAACAACTCATTGCGTATCAAAGCCCTTCTTTCTGATATTTTTTTATATCACTTCACGCTTCACAATTATTGTCGAAACGGATTAAAAACAAAATGAGACGCAATGACATGATTTATACGCCGAAACTATTACTCTGCCATTTAGTCACAACGCAGTTTAATTTCTAGAAACAGGGCGAGTTCCTGACGGATAGCTGTTTTTACAATGACGTTATATGAAAAAAAGGAATGAATCATGAGTGAAAATTATTATACACAGACGAAGAACTTTATGAGTTCAGTGAATGATGAAGTGGATCCACGCACAGGCCTTTACAGTGCAAGCCTGAGCCTGGGAAACATTGTCGGTAATAACGGCAACGGACCTGAAATTCCCTTTACCATCAGCTATTCCCCCACATCAGAAACCAATATCGGTTTTGGTCTGGGTTTTACGACCGGCATGACGATGTATGACAGTCAGAAGAAACGCGTGACGCTGAATACCGGTGAACATTATGTGATCAATGAAAATGGCAATAGGTTAAGCGTGCGCCAGATGAAACTGAAAACCTTTGTCATGACGAAAACGTCTTCTGGTTATCAGGTGGTGCATAAAAGTGGTGTTACCGAAGTGCTGGGGCTGGTGTGCCAGAATCTCTATTTGCCGGTAAAAATCATTGGTGCTTTTGGACATTATCTTACGCTTACCTGGGATGGCACACACGGCACGCCACGCCTGACAAAAGTCGTGGATATGGACAATGACGTTCACTGCGCCGTTGACTATCTGGCCAACACGGTTTTCCATTTCACGCCAAACAACAGCGAAAAATATGACATCACGCTGACCACACAGAATAATTTCCTCACCGCCCTCAGCCATTCCAGTGCCGACATCACCTTAACCTGGAGCCTTGCTTATACCGCAGGACTGATTAACAGCCAGATCCTGACCGGCATGACCACGCCGCTGGGGCTGAAAAAATCGGTGGTGTACCAGAAGGATCTGATGAAATTCCCGGCCTCTTCCGGCCAGAAAGCGCTACCCGCCGTGGTCAGTTACACGATCCAACCGGGTATGGGCCAGCCAGATCTGGTGCGTACCTATACCTACAGCAGCAATAACTATCTTGGCTATGGCGGCAGCACCGCCTGGAATGCAGACAGCGATTACACCTATTCATTGCCGGGCAGTTATGTGTACGAAAGTACTGAAAAGGTCGTGGATAACACCTCACCGAACGCACTTTCCACCCGCCGCGTCTACAACCACTACCACCTGATGACGTTATCAGAGGAAAAACAGGGCGACGACAACAAGCAAACCGCCATGACCTACTACGAAGACGCCGGCAAATCGTTCGACATGCAGCCCGTGCAACTGCAGTGTTTGAAAAAACAGGCCATTACCTGGATTAACAGCGGCTCCAAAAAATATTCGGAAACCACCACCACCGAATATGACACCAGCGGCAATCTGACCAGACAGGTTGATCCCGGCGGCGCGCTGACCGAAATCGTTTATTACCCTGCTTCGGGCGAATCGCAAACCACGGCGGATACCGGCTGCCCTGCCTGTCCGCACGGTTTTGTGCGCTTTGAGAAAAGCCGCAAGGTCACGCCCGCCCCTACTAGCTTTGACGCGCCGGTTGAACTGACCTATAGCAAATTCGACAAGCTGGCGACCCTCGATCGCACCAGCGCGGCTTTCCATATTGTCCCGGTGAAAATGACCCGCCTGAACGACGGCGTGAGCCAACTGGTGCGCGAGATAAGCTATCACGCCACCGCGTCGGATAAAGTCAGCTATGGCCGAATTCAAAAGGCCCGGGTACGCGTGGGTAACAGGGTGCAAACGACGTCTGAAAACGCGTTCACCTATGTGAAATCCGGCGAATCACTGATCCACACCCGCACCTTTACCGGCCATGACGCCACCACGCAAACCACTCAGCGCGAGCATTCACGTTTCACCAATAAATTGCGGGCATTTATCAATTCACAAGGCGTAAAAACCGCGCTGAACTACGATTCACTCGGACGCCTCGTCCGCCGCGTCATCAATCCGGATAACGGCTTTAGTAATGAGTTGAAAATCGCTTATGCGATGAAAACCAGCGGCGGCCAGGCCAGCGAAATCACCACCACCTACACCGATAATGAAGGGAACGCGCACCGCAAACATTTTGACCGCATGGGCCGTGTTCTTACCGAATGGCTGAACGACAAAGACAAGAGCGCCGGTACCTTCTATCAGATCAAAGAGCATCTTTATGATGCCTCCAGCCGTCTGATTAAAACGCAGGACACAGATTACAAAACCCCAGGCGACACCAGTTCCAAAATGCTGATTGCGCAAAATGTCCTGTTTGACAGCTGGGGCCAGAACTACATGAAAGTGCTGAGTTCCGGCCAGCAGCAACAGCAACAATTTGACCCGATTACCCGTGAAAAAATCGAACAGCTACAGGTCACCCGTGGCAGTACGCTGAAACTGGCTTCTCAGAACACGCTGTATAACAAGCAGAACCTGGCTGACAAAATCACCAAAGTGACTGCCGCTGGCGTGCAGATGTCCACACAGCAACTGCGCCACGACGGGCTTGGACGCGTGCGTGAACACGTTGATCCGCAGAATAATGTGACGCATTACACCTGGGACGTCTTTGGCCGCATGCTCACCCAGACATTGCCGGATGGCACCGTGGTGACAAAAACCTACGATCCGAACTCGACCGACACACTGATCACCTCGGTTAGCGTCACACCAAAAGGTGGCAATGCCCTGCTGCTGGGCACCCAAACCTTTGATGGCCTGGGCCGTCTGACCACCAGTGTCAGCGGTGGCCGCACCCAAACTTACACCTACTCAGGGGCATGCGCCTCCCCTGCGACCGTGCGCGACAACATGAAAAATCAGCTCAATTATGCCTACATTGCCGAGCTTGATGATGCCGTGGCGTCGGTGAAAAGCAGCAGCGGCGATATCGATCAGCGCTTTATTTACGCCACACAGACGGGAAAAATGCTCGAAGCGCATGAAGCCAATGGCCGCAGCAAAACCATGAGCTGGTGGCCAACCGGTGAATTGCAGCAGGAAACGTTCTTTATGCCGGGCAAACAGACCCGCACGGCAGGCTACGCCTGGACCCTGCAAGGTCAGCCGCTCAAATACATTGATGTGGCAGGCAACGAACAAACGCTGGATTACGACGATTATGGCCGGGTGATCACCATCAGCGATCCGCAAGTGACCGTGAGTATCGCTTATGACGCCGCTGGCCGCGTCAGTTCGCAGAATGCACTCGCGAAAGACGGCACCCGTCTGCTGACCACGCTGACCTGGGATGATTTTAACCGTGAAATAAAACGGGTGATTTCGCCTTCCGGTGCCAGTGCGCTGAGCATCGTGCAAACCTTTACCGCCAGTGATCTGATCGCGACGCGTCAGGTTTCTGACGCCAGCACCGTCATCCGCTCGGAGACGTTCACTTATGATGTCCGTAACCGGTTGATTAAATACGAATGCAGTGGCAGTGAGCCGACGGTTGACGGCTATGGCCAGCCGGTAAAATCACAGACCTTCACCCTCGATGCACTGAGCAACATCACCCGGTGCGTGACGGTGATTGCGGGCGGCGGTACCGATACTGCCACCTTCCTCTTTACCAATTCTCAGGATCCTACCCAACTGACAGAAGTGAAGCATTCACTGACGGCCTGTTATCCGGCGCACATTGTTCTGCAATACGACGCCAACGGCCGCATGACCCGGGACGAAGCGGGCCGGATGCTCAGTTACGACGCCCTTGGGCGTCTGACCCGCATCTGTGATGCCAGTAACAAGCCGCTCAGCACTTACCACTACGATGCGCTGAATAAGCTGGTCATGCAGTCGCTGACCGGTGATGACCGCCAGTTGTTCTATACCGGCGAACGTCTGGTCAATGAGGCATGCAGCAAAACCCAGAAAATCACCCGATTTATTCCGGGAAACAGCGGCAGTGCGGCAGTCAGCGAAGACGGCTTCGCCAGTTAAGAGCACGGCCAGCGGGGCTCCCGCAGGCTTTTCTGAGTGTTTCTCACGCACCCGGCACATGACGGGTGCGCCACACAGATTTTATTAAGGAAGAACACAATGTTGAAATTAACAGGTAATTTCCTCAGCGGTACGCCCTTATGCGCGTTACAGCAGGGGAAAACCACCCGCTTTAATTATTCACCCTGGGGCACGGCCAGCGAAAAAGACGCAGAGCTGCCGGGTTTTAACGGTCAGCGTCATGATCCCCTCACCGCCGTGAATCATCTGGGAAACGGCTACCGCGCGTACAGTCCTGTGCTGATGCGTTTTACCTGCCCGGACAGTCTGAGCCCCTTTGGGAAAGGCGGGATCAACCCTTATGTGTATTGCGGATCCGATCCCATTAACCACACTGACCCGTCAGGGCACTTTTTCCTGATCACCTTCTTCGCGTCTTTATTCTCCTCGCTTGCTGCCTCTGCCATTCAAACCGTAGGCGCTGCCATCACAGGCGCGGCAGCGGGATTGACGGCCGGTGCTGAAGCGGGTGCGGCGGCGGGTGCAGCCGTCGGGACGGGTGCGGCCATGACGACAGCAGAATTCGCAGCCGCCACGGCGACGGCCTCAACCTCAGCGGCTTTCGCGGGAGTGGGTACTGCCGTAGGAGCAGGTGCAGAAGTGGCCAGCGCAGTCGCCGTAGCCGGAAGCACCGCGGGATTATCAGGATTGCAGGGCGCGGCAACGCTGGGGGTTGTCAATGCCGCGATAGGTACGGCAATTCAAACATCGTCGGTTACGGTGGCCGAAGTGGCGATAGGGCTGGGTGTGGAATACGGAGGCATCGCCGCCTCTTTCTACACCAAACTAGGCAGAAAACTGGCCGAAAATGCCAAAACCGTCACGGCGGAAATGTCCGTCTCTACCCATTATGCGCTGGAACAAGCCATGGCTGCGCAGAACGCCTATTCGCCAGCCGTGGAGCCTTCGCTTTATCTCACGGACATGAATGTGAGTGGTTCACGACTGATGCTCAACACTAACCGGGCCTCCCGTTCAGTTCAGACACCCGATGTACGTAAATCGACCGGTATACAGGGCACGCCTGCGCGGAACACTTATCTTCAGTCTATGGGATACCACCCTTCCCGGTTGCAAACAAAGACTGACGCACAGGGAATTAATCAGACGGCGTCATCTGAAAGTTCAGCCGAAAATGACAGCCAAAACGGGATGATTAAGGCGGCGGGAATTTTTGGCATGAATAACCGCGACCTGCATCAGAAATCCTACAAATCAGCTCACTTTAAAAATGCACCGCAGGCGCAATGATCCTGCGTCACCCCTGGGCTATGACGCCAGCCTGGTGGCAGGAGGAGTAGCCCGTTCATTTTCTTTAAAGGAATATCGACATGTCATTAAAACTTACAGGCACCAGCCCGACCGGATGCACGTTATTAACGACTGACGGAAAAGCCCGACAGACTTTGCATTATGGCCCTTCAGGCAGCACGAATAATCTGCACGAGACTACGCCAGGCTTTAATGGTGAACGTCATGACCCGCTGACCGGCAGCAGTCATTTAGGGAATGGTTATCGCGCCTACAGCCCGGTATTAATGCGCTTTTCCTGCCCCGACAGCCTCAGCCCCTTTGGTAAAGGCGGGATCAATGCCTATGTCTATTGCGAAGCGGATCCGGTCAATAACGTGGATCCGAGCGGGCATGCACTCTTCAGGAAAATACTCACGGCTGTGAATACGGTTCTCGATTCCGTAGAGGAACTCAACGCCGTCCCTAAAGTCGTCCGCCAGGAAGCCAGCATGAGTGCCCTGGAGGCGGAATCTGCCAGTACCAGTGCCACTCAGGTTTCGGAAAGTATACTTAAGAAAACCAAGTCCTCAGCCCTGCGGTTCTTGCACGAAGCAGCGCCGGAAGCGGGTTCTGCACAAAGCATCGCACCGCCTGAAATTCAACTCCCCTCTGGCGCTCAGGAGATTATGCCTCTTCCTGATCCGGCGATGGCTGAAAATCCGGGCATGGTGCGCAGAAAGCTTTTAGGGTCACGTATCCCGAAAAACTATAGCGAGGATTCCATTTATCCTAAGGGCGTGGAATTCGTGAACACGTTCCTGCAAAACCACAATATCGGGCTGAGTGAACACTCACTGGAAAGTATTTCGGATAATCTCGCACGGGTGTATGCGGGTGAAAGAACCCAGTCAGCGGCGTCGCTTCGTGAATTCAGAGGCTTTGCCAAAGACACAGTGGACTATCTCAGGGCAGGAGACGTCAAGAATGCCAGCATCACGGCGGCCGGTTCGGCCATTAATCTGGCCGGCAGCACCCTGTTCCTGCCCATTCTTGACCGAACAACATTCCCTATATGGCAACGTGCCCCTTATGATGCCATGGATTTCATTCAGTAATATTTTCGCATCGGCTTTCATTTATGAAAGCCGACATCACTCATAAGGAAATGCAGTATGAGCGTAGCTGAAGGTGCTAATAATATATTGCAGATGAACCATGAAATCATATTCGCCATTCTGCTGATGTCTGGCTGGGGCGGTATTGTTCGGTACATCATGTTAAGGGTGAATCGTGGTTTAATGCAGGACATTATTAACTGTTTGTTGCAGATTATCGTTTCATGCTTTTGCGGGGCGATGCTGAGTATTATCCTGATTAACAAAAATATCAGCGATAACCGGGTATTAGTATTTGCCGGATTAGGCGGTGTGTTCTCTGGCCCTATTCTGAATATTTTAGGAAAGAAAATTGCGGACTGGGTTGATCACTTCCCGCCAGGGTCAAAATAACCTCCTCAACAGATTAAATGACACGCTTGTGTCTTCATCGAACAATAGTCTTCATCGAACAATAAAGATATGACATATCAGAAGAACCAGAAATCCTGCTAGTATGTCATATTCCAGGAGTTACAGATAATCACGCACTCGGCAAGGCTAATGATGTCTATTAAAAACGTTAACCATCGGGTTTACTTTGATAGCATCAGACAGGATATTTAATGAGTTCACTGATATCCACCCCCCTGTCTTCATCGAACAAATAGTTCACATAAAGAGGAGGGCAAATAATCTTCACTTCGTCTGGAAGATTAAATTCAACAAGAGGGCACTGGCGATCATGGATAAAATGACGTGCAATTTTCCGGGGCAAGACAGCCAGCATATTGCTGTGTTCCAGCGCATGAATGACCCCGCTAATAGAGGACGACATATAGGCTGTTCTGATGTTTCCGGAATAAGGTGCATCAATATACACTTTACCGCCAAACGGGGCTTTCTCAGGCCCCAGCAATCTGTGGCAATAACATACATGTGGCAGCGTATAATACTGTGTCAGGGTGAAATTATCCTGGCTGGCTAAAATACTGCTTGCGCTGCACACAATGACAAAATCGTCAAATACTGCCAGTTTTTGCGTGATCACTCTTTCATGGTGTAGAACAATATTTCCCGCAAGGATATCGATATTTTTATGCAAGAAATGTTGAATCACATCATCATGATCGCTATACCCATGATCTGCGAATTCAATGTTGTCATTTTTGTCAGCCCCAAAGTAATTTTCCAGCACATCCGGGCATATCACCTTCAACGTCGAATAGCCGGACTGTATCAATTCTTTATTCTTTACCGCACTTTCAATAATGAAAATCGCCTTCGAAAAGGAATCATTTATCTCCAGCGCTGCGCGGGTCGGTTTAAGGCCATTGACAGTACGATAGAAAAGTTCTCCACCAAAATGCTGTCGTAGTTTTTTTAGCGATGAACTTACCGCAGAAACCGAAAGATTCAGATTAGTCGCTGCCCTGGATAAATTTCCTGAGACAATCACTTCGTTCATTGTTTTGATCAGATTATAATCAAATTCATCTGTTTTACCGCTCACCATTTCTTACCTCATTATACAAATCAACCTCAGTATAATTAGAAAAAATGCATCATGATCCTCATAAATTCAATGCCCTATTTTTACGGAAATCCTTAAAGCAGCGTCATAACTTACACTATTACAAAACCCGCAGGTTAAATTACCCCTTCGGTAAGACCATTCAGGAAAAATTAAATGCAACAAGTGCCGCTAACATCAAAATACACGCAGAAACAAAAAGAAGAACACGCTTTTCTTTCACTACACTCATTTTCATTGAACCGTTCCCTAAATCTTCGATGATCAGCGTCTTGTTAAAGGCCACACCTTTTTTTGGCACAGTAATAAATAAATCATCGATGCCGATAGTTTTAAGATCTCGCCTGATCAGATACAAGGCCTGGGTCAAACTGGCTTCACTGGTAAACTGACTTCTGTCCCCCCAAATCGCCTGAGACATTTCAATCTTAGTAATAACCTCATCATTAGCATGTAAGAGTATATAGGCGAGGCATTGTGAACGCATACACGTCAGTTTCAGTTTTTTATTGGTATATAATTTTCTTATTTCTTTTGCTGACTCATTGAATATGTATTTATTATCGATCCTGTAATTGGCCATTGAGTTTCCCTCCTTGTGTATTTATGCGTAGTGAATAATTTCCACATCCGCGATGCTATTACATTACCTGTTTTCATTACTATATAAATTTATTTATTATTATATAACATGTGAACTGCCCACTCTAAATACGAGGTATTTAAATCTGACAGGAAGTGATCTTCACTTTCATCTAAATAAGCATATCACTTAGAGATATTCACCTATACAAATAAAAGAACGATAAGTACATATATATTATAAATTTAAATATATCGCATATTTATAAATAAGGCATTAATACATTACAGACTTAATATTAATTGCCGAAATAATCAACACGGCCCTTCATGAACAATACCCCGCATTCTTTACCTTCTCCCGGCAAACACTCAGCGCCAGCTGTCGCAGCCAGCGGTGTGCCGGATCCACTTCTGAACGCGGATGCCACATTTGGGAAATGGTGATTTCGCGGGTTTTCACCGGTAACTCAAAGGTATACAGCGGGTCAGGTCCGGCGATCAGGAATGACGCCGGGATAAGCGCCACCAGGTCGGAGTGTTGTGCAATCGCCAGCGCGGCGGAAAAGCCTGGCACGACGGCTGCGATTTTCCGTTTCAGCCCGACTTCCGCCAGCGCGTCATCCACCGGGCCATAGGTGTTGTTACGGCGTGAAACCACAACGTGCCCGAACGACACATAATCTTCCGCGCTGATCTGCCTGAGCGCCAGCGGATGATCTTTTCTCACCACCCCCATAAACCTGTCGCGGAACAAGGTCTGTAAGCGGATCTCCGGCCCCATGTCGCCTGGCACACCAATCTCAAGATCAACCCGCCCTTCGCGCAACGCGCTTGAGGTTTTTTCGGGTTTTGGCATAAACCGCAAACACACGTCAGGCGCAGCGCTCGCCGCGGCGGCAATCATCGCGGCACCAAACGCCACCACAAAACCATCGTTGGAACGGATCAGAAACGTGCGTTCAAGTCTGGCGATGTTGAAGTCTGCGGAGGAAGGTCGCAACAAGGCGCGTGCTTCAAAGCTGGCGTTTTGGGCCCGCTGGCGTATCTCCTGGGCGTAGGGTGTCAGTACCATAATTCGCCCGGCGCGCACCAGCAGCGGATCGCCGGTGGTGGCGCGCAACCGGCTGAGCGTGCGGCTCATCGCCGATGCACTTAATCCCAGACGTCGGGCAGCACCGGCTACACTTTCTTCAGCCAGAAGCACATCAAGCGCAATGAGTAAGTTCAGATCGGGTTCATTCATTCCGCCATACTAACGCAGCCGTAAAAAGGAGAGAAGGCGTTTGGTGCAGGTATTAAGTGCAGATGCTGCGTCTTCCGCACGCTGTCGCCGGTGGCTATAGTGACCCGACTACACATAACTGAGAGCACAAGCATGATGGAATTATTCTCCGACAAACCGGGCGACGAAGGATTACCAGGCCGCGAACGCGGGCTGGCGATGGCCGCCGTGATGACCATGGCGACCATGGCGGTGTTTGACGGCTCAATGGTGAATATCGCACTGCCGCAGATTGCCAGAGAGATGGGCATCTCAGCGGGGGCGGCGGTGTGGGTGTCGAACGGTTATCTGTTGTCGGCGTCCATGACGCTGGCGATTTTCGCCGCACTCGCCAGCCACATAGGTTACCGGTCGCTGTTTGCCGCGGGCCTGAGCGTATTTACGCTGGCGTCGGCGGGCTGTGCGCTCTCCGGCTCTCTGGATATGCTGATTATCATGCGCGTGCTTCAGGGTATCGGCGCGGCGGCCACGCTGAGTATCGGCCCGGCGATTTTACGCTCTGTTTTTCCTAATCGCCTGCTCGGGCGGGTTCTCGGGCTGAACGCCCTGATGATCGCCACCAGTACCGCCGTCGCACCGGTGCTTGGCGGCACTATTTTGTCTACCCTGAGCTGGCAATGGCTTTTCGCGATCAACATACCGCTGGGCATTATTGCGGTGATCCTGACCCTGCGCGTTGTCCCCTCTAACCCGGCGTTAACCCGTCAGCCTTTTGATGTGGCGGGCGCGATATTATCGGCCATTGCGCTGGGGTCTCTTATCATGGCTGCAGACGTCTTCTCGCGTCCGGATAAAGATGACCTGATCATTGCCCTTCTCTATGGCGCGACCGCCATCGTTTCCGGTGTGGCTTTTATCTGGCGTCAGCGCCGTGCGCCAAAACCGCTGCTGCCGCTTGGCATGTTTGCTTCCAGCCCGTTCACGCTGGCGGCATTGACGTCGCTGGCCTCGTTTATCAGCCAGGGGATCACTTTTGTCGCGCTGCCGTTCCTGTTTCAGAGCGTTTACGGTTACAGCGCGTTTGTTTCAGCCTTGCTTTTCACGCCGTGGCCGCTGGGGATTATTCTGGCCGCGCCGCACGCCGGACGCCTCGCCGACCGCTATCCGGCCGCGATTATTTCAACCGTCGGGCTGGCCATCTTTGCCGCAGGATTACTGTTACTGGCCCGGCTTCCTGCGCAACCAGAGGTGTGGGATATCGGCCTGCGCAGCTTCGTTTGCGGCATTGGTTTCGGCTGTTTCCAGAGCCCGAACAACCGTGAAATGCTCTCTAATGCCTCGCGGGAAAACAGCGGTTATGCCTCCGGCGTACTGGCGATCATGCGGACCTTCGGTCAGTGTCTCGGTGCCGCCTGCGTCGGGGTCATTCTGTCAGTCTATGCCGCCACTAACCTGAGCCAGGAAGCCCATGCGGTACAGCTAAGTTTGTGGGTGGCGGTGATCGCCACGGTGCTGGCGATGGTGTTAAGCGTAACTCGCTTGCGAAAGACCGCTTCTCACCTGCAAAATGGCTGAAAACCGCCACCCGTTAAAGGATAAATTCTATGCTGGAACTCAGACCTAACTGTGAATGCTGCAATACCGATCTGCCACCTGCCGCTGATGCGAGAATTTGTTCGTTTGAATGCACGTTCTGCGTGCCCTGCGCGGGAGAGAAACTTCACGGAGTCTGCCCTAACTGTGGCGGAGAGTTGGTGGCCCGTCCGCGCAGACCCGCCAATAAACTGGCAAATAACCCGGCGTCAACCACGCGGGTTTATAAACCGGCAGGGTGTGCTTCGTAGGGAGAATAAGAATGAGGGGATGAATGAGGGGATGAATGACGCCGGGCACGTGACGCCCGGCGTTGACTGAAGCGATCAGTATTCAATGTTTCGCTGCCTGAGCAAAAATTTCAATCTCTTCACTTCAGTTTCTAAATCAATAATGGCATCCAGCGCCACGTTAATCACCGAACTGATCGGTTTCCCTTTATAGAGGTCTGCTGAGCAAAGTTTTCCATGAGAAGCTTCCAGTAAAATCGAATATGCGTCTTTCTCTGCCATATCAACCTCCCTATTTGAGCAAGCATTAATATTAGCAAGCTAATGATAACCCTGAAATAGGAATGTTCGGAACGTTCGCAATCCCTGAGAAAGCATGTCATAAACGGTATTCTTACCTCGCGCCCGTCGGCCAAAGGGCGGCTGAGAAATCTATAACATGATAATTAAAAGGGATTTTTTATGCCTCGCATCTCGTCTCTGCTTTTCAGATCGGCACTGGTCGGCTCGGTGTTTATGCTTACCGGCTGCCCGCCGCCACCGGATTTAACCCAGTGGCAGCGCCCCCACTCCACGATAGATGATGCGCGTGTGGCGATGGGGCAATGCGGGGTGCCGCTGCCGGGGCCGGAACCTGATTTTACCGATAACGAATCAGTGCTGTATTACCAGTGCATGGAAGCCAAAGGATTTACCTATAAACATGGTTTTCACATTTGTGATGTCTACCAGGACACACCCGCCTGCCGGGCCAAACAGCTTGGGCGCCCTTTGACGAACCAGGAAATCGAATCGCTGCCTTTTGTCGCAGACAGCGGATTACACCCGATCAAACCCGATTCAGGCACGAGGGAATACGAGCTCATCAGCTGGCGTAAAGCCGGTGCCTCGCTGCATTTTTCCCATTCATCGGAAAATGATGCGATTGCGTTACCGGTGATGTACCAGTGTGGCTATCCGAAACCGCTGGGTTCCCGGCTGGCGATGCCGGACATCGGACACACCAAACAACTGCAGGCATGCATGCTGAAAAATGGCTTCGAACCGAAAAAGAAACTCATGCTGGTGTGCCGTAATTACCCGCAACTGGACGGTTGCAGCAAATAACCGTTCACAACACATAAAAAAGCCGGGGCATTCGCTCCCGGCTTTTTTTCTGCTCAGCGGTTTACCACTGGTATTTCACGCCCACCATCCCCTGATAGCCCTGATAGTTATTGTCGCCCCAGGTGCTGCTGACTTGTCCCCAGGTCTGCCATTTCTGACTGATGGAACCGGTCACCCCGGCTTTCACTTCGTAGCGGTTAACCGACGTGGCATTTTCAAAGCGAACCTGATTGAAGTCCACGCTGTCTGATGCCGGTTTGCCGTTGTACCAGTTCACCTCGACGAACGGTTGAGCGCTGTTGAGTTTCACCGTGTTCTGGCGGCTCAGGCGCACACCCATACGGGTTCTGATGCCGTCGTCGCTGTTGGCGTTGATGCGGGTGCCGTTTTGTTCAGTATGTCCGTCGGTTTCGTAGTGGCTGTAGACCAGCTGCGCCTGAGGCGTGACCACCCAGCGGACTTCATCGGATTGTTTCAGCGCGAAGCCATAACCGGTTTCGAGCGAGACATCCGTCCCCTGACTGTCGTAAGACTCCTGCGGCAGGCTGTCGCCGTTGACGTCATTTTTGTACCAGGCGTGCTGGATCCAGCTGTCTACATACGCGCCGCTGACGCGGTCGGCCTGCGCGTACCAGGTGCCGTAAGCGCCGATGCTGTAACCGTTAACCTGCCCTTTGGCCTCGTAGTTGCTGTTTTTCACGCTGGCGTTGCTGCTGGAATGCCCGTATCCCGCCATCAGACCGGCATTGATCTGGTCGCCGTTGACACCGTCAAGCTGATACAAATCGCTGCCGAGCTGCACCAGCGTGGTGTGGGTTTTCTCATCGTACAACCCGCCGTTGCTCTTCTGTTTGGTGTAATCGCCCCCCAGACGGACCCAGCCTTTGGCCGTGTCGGTATCCTGACTGCTGCGCGCCGCGCCCGAACGGTCATAGAGCGTGTGCAGGAACATGTTCTGTGCCGCCCGCTGGTTAGCCAGATAGGCCCCCGGCTCAGGACGATAGGTGTTGGAAGACGGCGTCGGTGTTGGCGGTTCCGGCGTCGGTGGCTCTGGCGGCTGCGGTCCGGTGGTGCCGGATTGCAGATACCAGTCGCCGTTGGCGCTGTTTTTCACCAGCTGATATTCATACGCACCCGCCACCGCACGGCCATTCAGGCTGAACACCCCGTTCGATTGCCCGCCGACATCCACCACCTGGATCCCGGTAGTGGTCTGCGCGCCGCTGCCTCCGGCATTTTTCACCGTCACCTGCGTGGTGCCGGACGTGTCGCCCGCCACCACCAGTTTATCCGTCACCGAGTTATCGCCACCGAGCACGGTTTGCAGTGCCAGCACGCCGCCCCCGATGTAATTGCCGCCGACCGTTAAGGTGTTGCCGACCGCGCCGCCTGCCAGTTGCAGCAGCCCGCTGTTGGTCAGATTACCGCTAAGGTTCAGCACGCTGGCTGCCGCCGAGCCGTAAGCCGAAAGGCTGTTAAGGGCTGCAACGGTTCCGCTGTTGGTGACATTGCCGCTCACGGTGCCGTCGCCGGAAAGCGTTGCGCCCGAAGCCACGCTGACCTCACCGGCCCCGTCCGCCCCCAGTTTTGCCCCGGCCTGCGTGCCGTTACCGACGATCAGCGCTCCGCTGTTGATCGCCGTGGTGCCGGAATAGGCAGGCTGGTAAACCGTCAGAGCGCCTGCGCCCGTTTTCAGCAAACCGCCGGTGCCGGTCACGCTGTTGGCAAGCGTCATGTCGGCGGCATTGTCGATCTGCAACAAACCGTTGTCGGTGATGCCCGCCGTGCCGAGATTCGCCGCCTGCGAGGCGACCAGCGTGGCGTCATTGCCGACGGTGAAATTACCGTTAAAGGCGCTGTTATCCGCCCCGAGGCTGATCACTTCACTGCTGAGAAGCCGTACGGAACCCGCACCCGTCAGCACATTATCCAGCGAGCCGCTGGCGGTCTGGCCGTTGAAGGTGTCGAACGTCAGCAGGTCATTGGCGGCATCCATGGTGATGCTGCCGGTGCCCAGACCCTGCACATTGTTAAGGCGCACTTCCGAGCCGCCGGTGATAAGCGTAGCCGCCGACAGGTTCGGGTTCGCGCCATCAACGGTCAGCACGCTCGGATCAACGATCAGCTGGCCGCTGCCGGTCAGACGCCCGGTGACGGTGCCGCCGTTGGTATCGCCCGCCGTACGCTGGCTGTCCGTGATGGTCAGGGTACCGCCGTTGAGATTCACCGTGGTACCGGCCGCGCTGTTCAGTGCGCCGATGCTCTGCGTTCTGCCGTTCAGATCCAGCTGACTGGTGCCCAGCAGATCCACCGCAGAGGTGTTGCCCAGCGTGTGATCAAAGCCCAGACGCAGGGTGCCGTTGGTGACCGTGGTCTTGCCGGTGTAATCGTTACGCGGGTTGTTGAGCGTGGCGGTTGTCACCACGTCCACGTTCAGCCCACCCGCGCCGGTGATCAGCGCGTGCATCTCGTTACCGCCCAGCGGCGCGCTGGCATCCTGCACCAGAGAAACCTGCTGGCCTGCCAGCAAATCGAGTTTCACCAGGCCGGAGTAAAGGAACAGGCCGGTCTGCCCTTGCAGATTGCTGCCGGTGAGGCCGTAGTTGTAGGTACCGATCCCCACCACGTTGCCGAACTGCGACACATCGGCGGTGGTCGGTGCCAGCACATTACCCAGGGCATCGGTCAGCGTCAGGTTGGCAGAAGACCCGGTATTGCCCTGCGAGAGGATCAGCGGATCGCCAATGATGTCATCCTGCTGAAGCAGAGGTTCGCCGATGGCGTTGGCCGGATCGGGCTGCGTTTCCAGCCCGGCAACCCGAATTTCACCGCCGTTCAGCGCCAGCTGGTTGGTGGTGATCAGCGTGCTGGTGAGCACGTCAAACGCAGCAGTACCACCGTTCAGCGCCAGATTACCGATGGCCTGCGTCCCCGCGCCGACCACGATATTGGCCGACTGGTTTTGCAGCGTGGCGCTGGTCAGCGCCTGCGTGTCCGTGCCGGACAAGGTAAACGCGCCCTGCCCGAGATTCACCAGCCCGGCGAAGGCCGTGCCGCTGTCCGCGCCGAAGGAGAAGCGGTCAACGGCTGTCGCCATCGCAACGTTCATCGCGCCCTGCCCGGTCAGCGCATTATCAAATACAAAATCGCCACTTGCCGGTGCCACGTTAAGCGTGCCGTTGAGCAGCACACTGCCCGCACCAAGATTTTGTTCAGCCGCGACGGTGGAAGTGCTGCCGGAGGCCAGATCCCACACGCCGGTAAATCCGCTGTTATCGCCGCTGATGACGAGATCGGTGGCTGAAATCTGGTTGGTGCCGCTGCCGGTGATCGCGCTGCTCAGGGTGTTACCTGCACCGCTGAGGGTCAGTAACCCGCTGTTATCGATGGCATTGCTGAAATTACCGCCGGTCAGATTGACTGCCAGCGTGCCCGGTGCAGCGATGGTCGCCGTGCCCGTGCCTGCACCCTGAGCGTCGGTCAGCGTCAGTGTGCCCGCGCTGACGGTAGTGCCGCCGGTGTAGGTATTGCTGCTGCCAATGGACAGATTGCCGGTGCCCGATTTCTCGAGCGTACCGCCGCCGCTGACCACGTTGTTGAATGTCCAGTCGGTAGCGGTGTCGAGCACCAGCGCGCCGTCGTTGCTGATGGCGGCGGTGCCCAGATGTTGCGCCGTGGCTGCCGTCAGGCTGCTGTTGATATCGGTCGTAAAGGTGCCGCCAAACCCGCTGTTATCGCCGGAAAGCGTCACCGCCGACGCGCCCTGAATCCCGACCACGCCGTTACCGCTGAGCGAATTCGCCAGCGTGCCGGTTGCGCCGTCAAGCTGAACGCCGGTGGTGGTGCCGTTGAGATTGATGCTGCCGGTACCGAGCGCCGCCACGTCGCTGAGCAGCGCCTGTGCGGTATTATTGAGGATCACCGCCGCACTCAGGCCACTGTTCGCGCCATTCACGGTCAGGGTGCCGTCGTTGACCGTCAGATTACCGGCGCCGGACAGCGTGCCGTCGCTCTGGCCGCCCTGGCTTAGGGTCAGGTTGCCGCCATTAATGTTCAGCGTGGAGCCGCTCGCCCCGCTCAGGCTGCCGATTGTCTGGGTTTTGCCGTTGAGATCGAACCCGGTAGTATCCTGCAATAACAGCTCAGAGGTCGCGCCGAGGGCATTATCACTGCCCGCCACCAGCGTACCGCCGCTGACCGTGGTGGTGCCGGTATAGCTGTTGCCGGCGTTGCTGAGGGTCAGCGTCTGGCCGGCAGAGGCACTGCCGTTGACGTCAAGATTACCGCTGCCGGTCAGCTGTGCGTTGAGCACCGCGCCGGTAGACGCCGAGCCGCTGTCCGTTGCCAGATGCAACGTCTGGCCGCTCAGCAGATCCAGCCCTTTCAGGCCGTAACCGAGATACAGACCGTCGTTGTTCGCCCCGGTAGAAAGCATGAAATCATAGCTGCCGTTGGCAACCGTGGTGCCGCCTTCGGTGATCGCCAGCGTCTGCGGATTATTCACCACCTGCCCGGCGCTGTCGGTCAGCGTCAGCGAGGAAGCATCGCCGGTCACGGTGCCACCGGCGGCGATCAGCTGAGACTGGATCTCGCCGTCATCCTGCGCCAGCAGGTTGACGCCCGGCGAAGGCACCGGATTAGGCAGCCCGCTGGTCACCGGCACATCCACCTGCACGTTGCCGCTGGTGAGCGTCAGGTCGGTGACATTCACGATGCCGAGCGGCGATCCCGGCGGTGTCTGGCCGCTCCAGGCCAGGGTGCCGCCGTTAAGGGTTAAATTACCGATGGTTTGATCTGCTGGGGCGACGGTGGTGACGTTGCCCGCATCAAGCTGCAATGTCGCCTGTGTCAGCGCCGTGGTGTTATCACCTGAGAGTGAGAACTGGCCCTGACCTAATTCGACCGTGCCGGTAAAGGCGCTGCCGGTCGCTGCGCCGAACGCGAAGGTGTCAGTGGTGGCAGCCAGATTCGCCAGCAGCGTACCGTTACCGGTCAGCGCCTGAGTGAAGGTGTAACTGCCGCCGTTCGGCGCATCAATATGTAAAGAGCCTGGCGAGGCGACAGACACCCCGCCGGTGCCGAGCGCGCCGTCACCGGTCAGACGCAGCGCACCGAACACGTTGGTACCGCCGGTGTAGGTATTCGCACCGGTTAAGGTCGCGGTGCCCGCGCCGAGCGCATCCACCCTGCCGCTGCCGCTGATCAGACCCGCGACGGTGAAATCATTGCTGCGGGTCAGTGCCAGGATGCCGTTGTTAGTGATATCCCCCACAATGCTGCCGGTGGTGGTGCCACGGCCCAGGGAGAGCGTTGACGCGGTGTTAATGGTGGTGCCGCCGGTATAAGTGTTCTCGCCGGTCACGTCGATAATGCCCTGCGTGGTCAGGTGGCCGGTGCCGTCGATCACGCCAGCGAGATTCGCCCCTGCGGTAGCGATAATGGTGCCGCCATCGGTGCCCAGCGTGATGTTGTGGTCAAATTCCCCCGGTACACCGATATCAAATGCTGCGTTGTTGTTGATGGTCACACCGCCGGAAGACGCGCCGAGTGCGCCTTCATTGAAGATACTGAGTCGCCCGGCATTGATCACCGTTCCGCCAGAATAGGTATTCACCCCGGCCAGCGTCAGCGTGCCGGTGCCTTCTTTCACCAGACCGCCAGTGCCGCTGATGACCCCGCTCAGCCCGAAATCGCTATTGTTCTGCATGGTGAGTGTGGCGCTGCCGAGCGTGATATCGCCGCTGCCGCCGATGTTCTGCACCTGCTGATCAAAATCATTGAGATCGAACGTCGTTCCGCTGCTGAGCGCTAACGCACTGCTGTCAGCCAGCGCGTTGGCGATGCCGGTTTGTAACGTGCCGCCGGTTAAATGCGTGGCACCGGTGTAGGTATTCACCGCGGAAAGCGTCAGCGTGCCGGTGCCCGCTTTGGTCAGCGATTTTCCGTCCCAAAGCGTGCCATTCGCCGCCTGATCGGCCAGCACCACGTCAACGTCAAAGGTATTGGCGTCCGTCAGGGTAAAGGTCCCGGAGGAAAGCGGTGCGACGGCATTCCATGCCAGCGAGCTGCCGATGCTGTAATCCAGACCGTCGGTGGATTTTTTAGCGTCGTTGATGATGTAATCCGCGCTGCCCGCCCCCACGCCGACCACCGAACCGAAATCACCGGTGATGCCATCAGTGGTGTGAATGACCACGGTGCGCGCACCGTCCAGATCGCTGGCTTTCGCCACCGGACCGCTGGTGTAGCCGGAGATATTCAGCACCGAACTGGAGGCGTTCAGCGTGGCATCGGTGGCAGTCAGCAACGGTGCCGTGCCGCCCAGCGTCACATCCAGCGTGCCGTCGATGACCGCACTGCCGCTGGCCGTCGTTTGGGCATTCGCATCCAGCTGTAAGGTTGCGCCGCTGTCGATATTCAGACCTGCCGCGTTAAACATGCCGTTTTGGGTCAGATGCAGCGTGCCGGCGCTGACGCTGGTGTCCCCGACCGAGTTGGTCAGGCCGGACAGCGTCAGTACGCCGGTACCGGTTTTGGTCAGTCCGCCGGTGCCGGTGAGTTGCCCGTCAAACGTCGTATCGTTATTGTTTTGCGCAGAGAGCGTGCCGGTGCCCAGCGTGATAATCCCCGCGCCGCTCAGATCCTGAACCAGCTGATTGAAATTATTCAGTGCCAGCGTGGCACCTGAAGCAACGGTGACAGTGTCACTGGTGGCAATCGCGTTCTCAATGCCCGTGGTCAGCGTACCGGCCTGCACAGTGGTCCCGCCGGTGTAAGTGTTGGCGGCAGACAGCGTGAGGTTGCCTGCGCCGAGTTTGGTCAGCGATGTGCCGTCCCAGCCGGTGCTGCTGGCGCTCTGATCGGCCAGAACGACGTCTGCGTCAAAGGTGTCGCTGGCGTCTGTCAGCGTAAAATTGCCGGAAGAGAGCGTCGGCCCGGCATTCCAGGTCAGCTCGCTGCCCACGCTGTAGCTGTTGCCGTCGGCGGATTTACGCGCGCTGTTGATGATGTAGTCGACATCGCTCGCCGTGATACCGCTGACCGTGGCGAAGTCGCCGGTGATACCGCCGGTGGTCTGAATGATCACCGTGCGCGCCCCGTTCAGATCACTGGCTTTGGTGGCCGCCACCGGCGTAAAGCCGGTGACCGTCAGCGCGGCGTTGCTGCCCAGAGTGGCGTCTGCGGCGGTGAGCATCGGTGCGCTGCCGCCGAGGGTGACATCCAGCGTCCCGTTCACGGTCGAGGTGCCGGTGGTGGCGATAAGTGCATTGCTGTCGAGCTGCGCCGTGGCACCGGTATCGACCAGCAAACTGGCCGCACTGAACGTACCGGTTTGCGTCAGATGCAAAATACCGGCGGCGATGTCCGCCGCACCCACGCTGTTGCCGCTGTTGCTGAGCGTCAGCGTGCCGGTGCCGGTTTTGGTGATGCCGCCGGTGCCGGTGAGAGTGCCGTCAAACGTGGTGTCGTTGTTGTTTTGCGCGGTCAGGGTGCCGGTGCCGAGCGTGACAGCGCCCGCGCCGGTCAGATCCTGTGCCGTCTGGTTAAAATTGTTGAGAGCCAGCGTGGCGCCGGTGGCCACATTCACCGAACTGCTGGTGGCAAAGGCGTTGTCGGTGCCGGTGGTCAGCGTGCCCGCCTGAATGTCAGTGCTGCCGGTGTAGGTATTCGCCGCCGACAAGGTCAGGTTACCCGCCCCCAGCTTGGTCAGCGATTTGCCGTCCCAGGTTGCACCGTTGGCGGTTTCATCGCCCAGCGCCACGTCAACGTTAAATGCATCGCCCGCATCGGTCAGGGTGAAATTGCCGGTCGCCTGTGCGGTGCCGGAGGTCCAGGCCAGCTCGCTGCCCAGGCTGTAGGTTTTGCTGTCCGCTGAGAGTTTGGCGTCGTTGAAGTAATAATCTACGCCGCTCGGCGTCAGGCCGGTGACCGTGGCGAAATCCCCGGTAATGCCGTTTGTGGTCTGGATGATCACGGTGCGCGCCGTGCTCAGATCGCTGGCTTTGGTGGCGGCGGCCGGGTTAAAACCGGTGACGCTGAGCGCCGAGCCGCTGCCCAGCGTGGCGGTATCCGAATTAATTTTGGCCGTTGAGCCACCGAGCGTCACATCCAGCGTGCCTTCAATATCTGTTGCGCCCGTGGAAACCACCTGCGCCGTGCTGGCAAGCTGCGCCGTCGCGCCGGTGTTCACCGTCAGGCCGGTCGTGGCGAAATCACCAATTTGGGCAAAGTGCAGCGTGCCCGCGTTGACCGAGGTCGCGCCGACCGAGTTCGTCAGGCCGGACAGCGTCAGCACGCCGGTACCGGTTTTGATGAGATCGCCGGTGCCGCTGATTTTACCGGTGAACAGGGTGTCCGCCGTGTTTTGCGCCGTCAGGTCACCCGACCCCATGGTGATGGTGCCTGCCCCGGTCAGATCCTGTAAGACCTGATCGAAACTCTTCATGCCGAGCGTGGTATTCACGTCAACTTCGACCGATTTGCTGGCGGCAATGGCGTCGGCCACGCCCAGGTTGATCGTCCCGCCGGAGATTTTTGTACTGCCTAGGTATGTGTTTACGCCATCAAGCGCCAGAATGCCGGTACTGGTTTTCAGCAGGCTGCCCGAGCCGCCAATCGCGCCGTTGACCGTCCCCGCGCCCACTTGCAGCGTGGTGCCCGCGTCGGTGATATTGACGATACTGTTGGCGGCGGAGCTGAGCGCCGTGACCACATGGGTATTGGCACCGTTGAAATTGAGCGTTTGCGGCCCGGTCACCGACCAGGAGGCCTGCCCCAGTGGCGTATTGACGTCCACAATGTAAGCATCACCGTTGAGGCTCATCGTACCGGTGTAATTATTTGCGGTGCCATTAAACGAGAGGCCGAGCGACTCCGGCGTGTTGTTCTCGGACATGTTGATACTGAAAGTACCGGAACCGGTCAGGTTGCCGTTCATCGCCAGCGTATGGGCACCGTTATCCGCGACATAGTTCAGCGAACTGGTGTTAGACGCGTTGATGTCGCCGTCGAAAATAATGTTCGCCGCAGCAAACTGATCAAATTGCAACGTCGAGTTTGAAAGAGCGATGGGCGCGGTGAGGTTGCCGAAGAGATAACTCACCTCCGCTGGCAGCGCCGTGGCCTGCGAACCGTACATGCGCAAGGTCGACGCTTCCAGCGACAGCCCGCTGGCGGAGAAATTGTAGTTGGTAAACGTCGAGGTATCGCCCAGCTGGAGGATCGCGCCGTTGGTGACGCTGATGGCGCCGCTGCCGAGCGCATCAGTAGCGCCCATACCGTTGAGCGTGCCGGAAGTGACCTGGGTACCGCCGCTCCAGGTGCCGAGACTGGCAAGATTTGTTATGCCAGAGCCTGCCTGAACCACGCTACCGTTACCGTTGATATTTCCACTGAAGGTGCTGGCAATAGCGCGGTTAAACGTCAGGGTGCCGTCGTTGATGACGTCGTCGTTCAGGCTGCCCGTCAGACCACCGTTACCGATCTGCAGTGAGGCGCCGTTGGCAATGGTTGTTCCGCCCTGCCCCGAGTTGCTTAAGGTGCCGGTCACCACGACATTGCCGCTTTGCAACTGGATCGCACCGGCGACCGGTAAGGTCCCGGAGATATCCCAGGTTTTACCCGGCGCATTGATATTCAGTAAATTAACCGTATTGTTATTCACGTAATTACTGAAGGTACCGGTGTCCAGGCTTCCGCCCAGCAGGTTGATGGAGTTATTGACCTGATTCACATCAAACTGAATATCACCGGTAATGGCCGAGCTGGTATTAAGATTAAGAATATTATTGCTGCCGTATAATTTTATCGCCACTCCACCGGTACCATCATCGGGGGTTATTGCCCCGGCATTATTGATGGTGACACCATTACTGTCTTCCGAACTCTGAATAACGGTATGAACGGCCGAAATCGTCGCGCCTTCGTTGTTGGTGAGGGTAAATCCGCTGCCGAAATTCCCCAGCCCGTAAGATGACAAGCCCCCGTTACTGTTCACCAGACCATTATTAATAACCGTAAAATCGCTACCACCATTGAAATTAATACCAAAATCGCCCTGAATTGTACCGTTGTTGGTCACCGTGTTGTTGCTGCTGCCGGTGGCAAAATTGAACCCGGCACCTCCTGCACCCCCGATCACACTGATGCCGTTATTGACGGTGAACGTACTGCCCGTCACCGTGGCATCAGCGTCAATCGCATTCACCGATGCGGTGATATCGCTGGTTACCGTAAAATCCGTCCCCAATGCGCTGGTCACCGTACAGGTGACTGTGCCGGTGTCGCAGCCTGCATCCGCCGAAGGCAAATCGACAGCGTAGGCGTTTGGCATGCCTATCGTGGACGAGATGATGATGATCTTCAGGGCGATATAGAGTTTGTTTAAGGAATAATCTTTTAGCTCACGTTTTCTCTTGTTGGATATAACGGCATGTTGTGTGCTTAGCATAATTCTCTCGCCCTGTATAAGTTCAGTTGTTATCCATGAGGTTTTAATTTTTTCACGTAATAAAATATATCCCCGCACCCTGCACAGCCCGGCGCGAAATAGATCTGCAACAATTCAGATGCCTGAACGGCATGCGGACATGTCACTAAAAATGATGAGCATCTAAGAAGATTCTTAAGTAATTTGCCTTAAGAGTTATAGCTAAACCGTGAAAGATTGCCAGTCTAAAATACGCATACTGTTCAGTGGGCGTGAATAAATTGATATCAGGAAAATATAATTAGGCGGGAAATGATTTTTATAGATTAAATTTATTAATATCACCTTTATAAAAAACTTATATAAAACTGACACAAACCCGCATCCGCCGCCTCATGGTGAGCGGCAGTGCGCGCGCAGAGCGAAAATGTCTCCATGCAAAGTGCGACCGGGTGAATGTTAAGCGGTGTAACTCTTTCAGAAAGTCGGCGGTGCTGACGGGATTCACTCAGGAATACTCTGCGAATCATCCCTTATTTTATGCCTGACCGCCCATAAAAAAAGGCCGCTTTCGCGGCCTTTCACATTTCAAAGCGTATGACGGCTGATTATTTCGCGTCAGCGTCTGGCAGTGCGTAAGCGATGATGTAATCGCCCAGTTTGGTGCCGAACGAACCGTGACCGCCTGCGGCGATAACAACGTACTGTTTACCGTTCACAGAATATGTCATCGGCGTCGCCTGGCCGCCTGCTGGCAGACGGGCTTCCCACAGTTTGTCACCGTTGCTCATATCGAATGCGCGCAGGTAGTTATCTGCGGTCGCTGCGATGAAGAACACGTTACCGGCGGTAGAAATCGGCGCGCCAAGCATCGGCATACCCATTTTGAACGGCAGCGGTAACGGTGAGCTGTCGCGCACGGTACCGATACGTTTTTTCCACACGATTTCGTTGGTTTTCAGGTCAACGCCGGAGATGTAACCCCATGAAGGCTGTTTACAAGGGAAGCCCAGCGGAGACAGGAACGGGTTCAGCGTCACGCCAAATGGCACGCCGTACTGTGGCTGAATGCCCGTTTCAGTACCGGAACCACCCTTATCGTTCGCATCTGGCTCGATAGGGTTGCCCGGACCGCGCGGGATCAGTTTAGACACGAATGGCAGTGCGATAGGGTTAGCGATAGCCACCTGACGGTCAGTGTCCACAGAGATACCGCCCCACTCGAACATACCGAGGTTACCCGGGAACACCAGAGTGCCCTGCTCGGATGGCGGTGTGAAGGTGCCTTCATAACGCAGTTTGTGGAAGATCACACGACACATCAGCTGGTCGTAGATCGTTGCGCCCCACATGTCTTTACCGGTCAGTTTCGCTTCCGGACGGAAAGTCAGTTTGGAGAACGGCTGAGTCGGAGAAACGTGGTCACCTTTCGCTGCGCCTTGCGGAACAGGTTTTTCAGGGGCTTCAACAATCAGCTTACCGTCACGGCGATCCAGCACGAAGATGTTACCGGTTTTGGTCGGTACATAAATCGCAGGAACTTTGTTGCCGCTCTTGTCAGTGATATCTGCCAGCGTTGGCTGTGCAGGCACGTCCATATCCCACAGATCATGGTGAACAGTCTGGTAGAACCACGCCAGTTTACCGGTGGTCGCATTCAGCGCCAGCAGGCCACTCGCGTAACGTTCCATTTCCGGCGTACGGTTGCCGCCCCAGATGTCCGGTGTTGCCACGCCGATAGGCAGGTAAACCAGATCCAGTTTGTCATCATAAGACGCAGGCGCCCATGAGTTCGGGGAGTTCGGCGTGAAGTGCTGACCATCCGCAGGGATTTTGTTCGGTTCAGCCGCACCCGGATCGAAGGCCCACAGCAGTTTGCCGGTTTCCACATCAAAGCCACGGATAACGCCTGAAGGCTCGCGGTTTGAGTAGTTATCGGTAACCGCACCGGCCACGATGATCACTGATTTAGTGATGATTGGCGGTGAGGTTGGCTCGTAGTGACCCGGTGTCGCGTAAGGCATGTTGCCTTGCAGGTTCAGCTCACCGTTGTTACCGAATGCCGGGCAACGTGCGCCGGTTTCAGCGTCCAGCGCAAACAGACGGCCATCGTTGACCGGCAGAATGATACGACGTGAACAGACAGCAGGCGCTGCGCCATTCGCGGCGTTACCTTCCGCCGCTGGCGTCGTCTCATGATAAGACACACCACGGCAGGTTACGTGCTGGAACGTCGGGTTGGAGTTGAGCTGCGGATCGAATTTCCACTTCTCTTTACCGGTCGCGGCATCCAGAGCAAACAGCTTCTGGTGCGGCGTACACAGGTACAGCATGTCGCCGATTTTGATTGGCGTGACTTCGTCAGTGATTTCGCCCGGATCGTTCGGGGTCTTCAGGTCACCGGTACGGAAAGTCCAGGCCACGTCGAGCTTGCTGACGTTTTTATCGTTGATCTGGCTCAGTGGCGAGTAACGGGTACCGCCCTGAGTACGGCCATAAGCAGGCCAGTCACCATCAGGAATGTCGGATTCAGATTTTGCCGGCGCAGAATCCGCCGCTTTAAGGGTGCCGTTGATCACCTGCGGGTCGTTGAAGATGGAGTAACCCAGCACGATCACGGTGAACAGCAGGGATACCGCCAGCGCACCGCGTGCGAAAGCGTTTTTCGCCAGCATCTGGTTGTACACCACCGGCAGCAGGATCCACAGACCTAAGAAGAAGGTGACGTCTAAACGCGGCGTCAGTGCCCAGAAGTCTGTGCCCACTTCCCATACGGCCCACACCGTGGTGCCGAACAGGAAAATCGCGTAGAGCAATAAGGCGGAAGAGCGGCGGCGGTACAACAGCCACGCGGTGACCAGCGAGATAACACCGGCAATAATGTAATAAAGAGAACCACCTAATTTTGCCAGCCAGATACCGCCGACAAGAAGATAAATCCCGCTTAACGCGGCGAACAAAGCGGTAATTATGACGACGATGCGTGATAACGAGGCTTTCGTTTCCATAGTTGATGACCTTACTGATTTTTTATAATCGTCGATTCAGGCGTAAGCCGAATCTTCAAGAACATCCGGTTCTCACCGGGTGTCATTCCTTGCGTGTGCTGCCCGACTTCAAAAAGTGCAGGTCACGGGCAGCACTGCGTGGTTCTACAAACTGAATTTATTCGAAACTGTAAGAAAGCGTCGCCCCGCCACCGTAATTACGGCCAGGTGCCGGTTCGAAGTAACGGCCATTGCCCTCGTTGACGATCACCGAACCGACATAGTTTCTGTCGAACAGGTTATCAACGCGGGTAAACAGGTCGAGGGTCACTTTGTCCCAGTTGAAGCGGTAACCCGCATTCACGCTGGCGACGGTGTAAGCCGGTGCCTGCTCGCTGTTTTCGTCATTCACTTCAATGTCACTCATGTAGCGCACATCGGCGCCGGCGTGCCAGCCATCAACCGGTGCCCACTCCAGTGAAGCGTAGCCCATGTTGCGGGCAATACCCGGAAGTCGGTTGCCCGCTGGCGTACAGTCGCCGGATCCGCAGGTTTCATTACGGAAGGTGGCATCGAGCAGCGTCCAGGCCATCTTGACGCGCCAGTTTTCTTCAAACTGCTGATCTAAAGACAGTTCCAGACCGCGACGGCGGGTTTTACCGGCATTGGTATAACTTGAACGACCCCCGACGCTTTGCGCCACGATCAGCTCATCATCAGTATCCGTCTGGAAGACTGCCGCTGTGACTAAACCGTTGCCCACGCGCCATTTGCTGCCCAGCTCCACGGTGTTGCTGGTGGAAGGTTCCAGCCCCAGGTTCAGGCCAGAGTTGCCGTCGGTGCGGTAGGAGAGTTCGTTGATGGTCGGCGTTTCAAAACCACGACCGGCTGAAATATAGGTGTTCAGCGCAGGGGTCACGGCATAGTTCAGGGACGCCATCGGCAGCAGTTTGTGATAACGGCGCGAACCGCTGTCATCCGGATTGCTGCCGGTAACGTAGTAATCCTGCGAATCAAAACTGACCGTGCTGTAACGCGCGCCGACGTCCAGCGTCCAGCGCGGCGTCAGGTTCCACGTCGTTTGCAGATACGGGTCGAGGTTCCACATGACGTTCTTTTCATTACGACGTTCGTTGCCCTTCACGCCCAGATCGCCCTGACTGTCGAAATTCTCATAACCGAAGCGACGCTCGGTCATGGTTTCATAATCAAGCCCGCCGGTGACCGAGAACGGCACCGAGCCGATTTGATCGTCATGCTTCCAGCGGGTATCCACACCGGAGTATTTACGCTCAAGGACAATCACCCCGCCCGCATTAAGCGGATTTTTCTGCGAGGCGGCCGGAATGGTCTGGTATTGCGTGGTGTGGCGCTCGCCGTGATAGGTCATCAGGCTGAATTCGTCGTTCTCACCCATCTGACGCTGATAGCGCAACCCGACCTGTGTCTGATCCAGCGATTTACGTGCGTTGTACTGATCGGCACGCTTGGCCTGCTTCGGGTCATCGTGCCATTCAGATTCTGTCAGGCCGCCCGGATCGTTGGCATCGACGGAGACGCTGTTAAACATCAGCGTCAGGGTGCTGTCATCATCAATGCGCACGCCCAGTTTGCCGTTGCCGAGATTTTTCTGTGTACCGCTGTGGTCGCGGTAACCGTCAGTGGTAAAACGGGAGCCGGAGATCAGGTAATTCACATCGCCTGCGTGGGTGCCGTCGCCGGTCGCTCCGCTGGCTTTCACGCTGTTACGAAAAGATCCGTAACTGCCGAAATACGTGCCTGCTTCCAGTTTCGCGGGCTGTGAACCGGTCTGGGTATCCACATTCACCACGCCGCCGGAGGCATTGCCGTACAGCGCCGAGAAAGGCCCGCGCAGCACTTCAACGCGCTCAACGGAATTGAGATCGATATTCGACGTCTGACCCTGCCCGTCCGGCATGGTCGCCGGAATACCATCAACGTAAATCCGCACGCCGCGCACGCCGTACATGGAACGGCTGCCGAACCCGCGCACGGAAAGTTGCAGGTCCTGCGCATAGTTCTGGCGGTTCTGCACCTGTAAACCCGGCACGCTGCCGAGGCTTTCGGAGAGATTGACCTGCGCTTTGCTGTTTCTGAAATCGTCGCCGTCGATCACGCTGACCGCTGCCGGGGTGTCCAGCTCGGACAGGCCACCGGTGCCCTGTTTTTTGATGATCATCAGTGAAGATGAGTCGGAGGCGTCGTCAGTGTCACTTTTCGGCGTATCGGTAGCAGAGAGTGCGTAACTGACTGAAACCGGGCTACAAAATGACAAAAAGGTGATGATAAAAGCAGAGGTTTTGGCGTTCACTTTAGGCGTTCTTTTTCTGTTAGCTAAAAGTGCGAGCGGAGAGCCGCGTTAAAATACGATGCACATCTCACTTTTAGACTTTAGGAGTAGACAAAAAACCATCAATCTGATGGAGAATCAGGAAGGCGCTAACTATAGTTATTTTCTTCCTGTTAGTACATACGCAACTTTACAAATATAACTTTTTAACAAAATTCCGCACGCAAGGTACATGGCGGGCGATCTTTGCGCGCGCGGCAGCCTGTTATCTGCGCAGATGGAAACAACCGGCAATCAATGTCGTTTTTGTCATCCGCCCGTCACTCCCCTGACAGAGCCAGACGCCCACAGTGGCACCTCACCCCCGGTTTCAGAAACTCCATGAGGTATTGCCATGCGTTTTCGTTTAGCTTCAACATTAATAGTAGCCGCTGCGGCGGCATTCGCTTCTCAGGCGGCGATGGCGGCTCCGGTAAAAAATATCGTGCTGGTGCACGGCGCATTTGTGGGCGGCTCGGGATGGCGTCCGGTGTATGACATCCTGACGCACGATGGCTATAAGGTGACGCTGGTGCAGGAACCGCTGACTTCCTTCCCGGAAGATGTGGCGGCCACCAGGCGCATTCTGGATCAGCAAAATGGCCCGGCGATCCTTGTAGGCCACAGCTACGGCGGCGCGATCATTACGGAAGCAGGAAATGACCCGCACGTGGCGGGGCTGGTGTATATCGCGGCGCACGCGCTGGATAATGGTGAAACGGAAGCGACCAACGGTAAGAAATTCCCCAACTCAGCGCACCCGTTTGTCAAAACGCCGGACGGATTCCTCTACATCAACCCGGCGGTTTTCCCGTCCGACTTTGCGGCCGACCTGCCTCGTAAACAGGCGGAATTCGAAGCTAAGGCGCAGATGCTGACCTCCGCCAGCGTCTTCACCGCCAACATTTCTGACCCGGCATGGAAAGTGAAACCCAGCTGGTACATGGTGGCCATGTCCGACAAAATCATTAACCCGGATTTAGAGCGGATGTACGCCAAACGCGCACACAGCCACACCGTCGAAATCGCCGGTGCCAGCCATTCAGTGTATGAATCACATCCGAAAGAAGTGGCCGCCCTGATTGAGCAGGCGGCAATGGGGGTGAAGTAAGGTTTCCCCCGCTCTACGCCCTGCGGGTGAAAGCAATCATGAGCGAAAGGGCATACACCACACACCCCAAAAATGCAGCCGGGGTGAGGCTGTCTGACAGATGCCCGGTGTGGTCATCGGTGTACATCACCAGGCCGACCACGGCGAGGCCCATGATGGCGCTGGGAATGTGGATCCAGCGGGTGAAACGTCCTTTTTGTGCTTTACAGGCGGCGAGCTCTTTTTGAGTTCGCCCGAGCGCGTTGTTCAGGCTTTCGCACTGCGCTTCATGATGCTGAGATTGCGCCGCTAAGCGGTTGTTTTCGCTGATCAGTTCGGCGATCTGTTTATTGAGTTTTGCCGCCTCGCTCTTCGCCGATTGCCCTTCGTACTCTTGTGATTTCAGGTTCACCCGCAGTTGGGTGATTTTACGGTTGGCTTCGGCGGTCAGCTCTTTTTGCTGGCCCAGCAGTGCGTAATTACCGTCTGCACGACGGTTGGCGGCATGGCGTTTATCTTCTTCGTCACGCAGGCGACGTTCAGACTCCGTTTCCAGCGCGGTTAACCGCTGTTGCAGGCTGTCGCGTGCCGCCGCCATGGCGGACATCTGGCTGCCGGTATAGGCAATCAGGCTGTTGGCGGCGTCAAGTTCTGCCGAGGTGGAATTGCCCGCCGCGCGCTGGCGTGAGCGCATGAGCGCCAGTTCATCGGCGTGCTGTTTTTTGAGGCGTTCAGACTGGTTAAGAAGTTCACTGACCCGCGTGTTGAGGCGGTACAACTCCCCTTGCAGCCGGGCCAGCTCTTCAGGGCTGCCACCGTCGCTTTTGTTCCGCGCCACCGCCAGTTCATGCGTCAGGCTGCGCACCTGTTTTTCCAGCGCGGCGAGCCTTTCGACGGTGACAGCCGTATCTTTAAAAACGGTTTTGACTTTAGCTTTATCGGCCTCGGCACGGCTGAAACTGACGCCTCTGAGCGCGCTTTCCACTTCACGGGCGATGGATATTTTATCCATCGCCTTCATGCGGTTGCAGGCGCTGGCGAGGAAAGTGGCCGCTTCGTGACCGTTGCCGGTGCCAAAGGCTTGTTTGATAAGGCTTTGTATCACGCTCATGGTTGTCGCGCTCACTCACAGGAAATATTCAGGGCATGCCCGATGTACATCGATTTACTGATTGTATCAGATAGGATTTCTTTTATTTAGGGGAGTTATTTTGAGCGGGGCAGGACAGGTGATGTTGCGGTTTTTTGAGGTCAGATCCCGATCACCCGCAGATTCGTCACCCCTTTTGCTCCCAGCATCAGCGCACTTTCGCTGTCGGCTGTCGCGGCGGAGCCGGTGATCATAATGGCGTAGCGGGCATTAAAGGGCTGCGGCTGACGGTGGGCGAGGTGCAGATGCGCGACGATATGTTTGACGTCGAGCAGTACCACCAGGTTTTTCGCCATTGCGCTGAGGGTGTTTACCGCAAGCGCGGGGTCGCTGAGAAAAATCGCACCGGTGTCGGCGACGCCAAAACAGGCGCGCACCACGCCGACATCCGCGTCTTTCAACGCGGCCGCCGGGGTACGGGCGTCAAAATCGATGTCCGCGATAATCTCCGGTGTCGCGGAACAAAACAGGGAATCTGCCGGGTACAGTTCGTGCAGGTAAGCGTTCAGCGTAGTATAGCCCGTCAGCGGTGTCTGCAAAAAATGATCATCCCAGATGCCGCCGCTCAGGGTCAGCGCGCGCGCAAAAGCCTGCACAGGATCGGGCTGCGAATCTTCCGCCGGGAACAGCGCGTGAATGAATTTATGCTGGCGGATGGCGGTCAGAAAATCGCTGCGGCGCATGGCGTGTCCTTGTCTGGTAGAAGTCACCTCACGCCGGAAACAGGCGATCCTGTTCCGGCGGAGAGGGTTAAATGATCAATGGAATTGCAGATAGGCTACGTGGGTTTGCAGATATTCCTGCAAGCCGTGTTTACCGTCCGCGCCGCCGACACCCGATTTACGCCAGCCCGCATGGAAGCCCTGCATCGCTTCAAAGTTTTCACGGTTGATGTAAGTCTCACCGAATTTCAGCTGTTTCAGCGCTTTCATCGCCGTATTGATATTGCTGGTGTAAATCGACGACGTCAGGCCGTATTCGCTGTCGTTCGCCATCGTGATGGCTTCTTCCAGCGTGTTGAACGTCGCGACCGGCAGCACCGGGCCGAATACTTCCTCGTGCATGATCGGCATCTCCTGCTTCACATCCACCAGCAACGTTGGCGGGTAGAAGAAGCCGGTGCCGCCCTCACGCTTACCGCCCAGAAGCACTTTCGCGCCCTGCGAGACAGCTTTCGCCACTTTGTCTTCCACGCGCTGTAATGCTGCAGCGCTGATAAGCGGCCCCATATCCAGCTCTTTTTTCTCCGCAGTGTTGCCGAAGGTCACTTCTTTCATGGCAGCGCTGAGGCGCGAAATGAACTCGTCGTAGACGCCTTGCTGCACATAGACACGTTCGGCGCAGTTACACACCTGCCCGGTATTGATGACGCGCGAGCTGACGATGGCTTTTACCGCCAGATCTAAATCGGCGTCGTTCATCACGATGGCGGGCGCTTTGCCGCCCAGCTCCAGCGAAACTTTGGTGACGTTTTGCGCCGCAGCGGTCATGGTGGCGATACCCGCCGCCACGCTGCCGGTCAGGCTGACCATGCCAACTTTCGGGTTGGCGGCCAGTTCCTGCCCGACGGTCGGGCCGTAGCCGGTGACAATGTTCAGCACGCCTTTTGGCAGGCCGATGTGGTGAATGATCTCAGCAAAGATCACCGCATTGTTCGGGGTGATTTCACTCGGTTTAATCACGATGGTGTTACCGGTGATCAGCGCCGGTGCCGCTTTGCGGGCGATCAGGAAGAACGGGAAGTTCCACGGCAAAATACCGGTGGTCACACCGATGGCTTTGCGGAACACAAAGATGTTTTCGTTTGGCCGGTCGCTCTGAATGATTTCGCCTTCATAGCGGCGCGCCCATTCCGCCATATAATCCAGATAATCCGCCGTGAACAACACTTCGGTTTGTGCCAGGCCGTAGGTTTTACCGCCTTCGGCAATGATGGTTTGTGTCAGCTCGGCTTCGCGTTCGCGGATACCGGCGGCGATTTTGTGCAGCCACACGCCGCGTTCCACCGCAGGCAGCGCTTCCCAGCCCGGCTGCGCCGCTTCAGCGGCATCAATGGCTCTTTTGGCATCTTCTGCCGAGCCTTCAGGGATCTGCGAAATCACCTGTTCTGTCGCCGGATTCACTACGTCAATCCACTTTCCGCCGGTGTTTTCAACGAATTCGCCGTTGATGTACATACGTTTCTGAACTGTGCCCATAGCTGGAGTCTCCAAAGTACGGATAGAGGTGATGAACGAGTTGTTAAAAAATAAGTTCTTTTTTGTGAAGTTTTAACAGCCTGTTCTATCCGACCGGGTTTTACCTTTCCGTCACTGCCAGTACGGCGTGGGAAATGGCAAAAATGTCATGGTCGGACTGCCCGACGTAACATTTTTGCAAATTGGAGATAACGACTGCGGATCATAAACGCGCGTTGCGGGGAGCGTAGCCGAATTCACGTTTGAAGAGAGTGGAGAAGTAGTTGCTGTCGCAGAAGCCGCACTGATGCGCAATGTCAGTGATCGAGCTGTCGGTGAATCGCAGCAGGTTGCGGGCATTGAGCAGGCGCAGTCGGTTGAGATAGTTGAGCGGCGTGCAGCCGGTTTGCTGCTTCATCTGCCGGTGCAGGGTGCGCAGCGACATCGAAAACTTTTCTGCCAGCACCGGCCAGTCGATCTCTTCGTCGTAATGCTCATTCATCCAGTCGAGTAAATTATTCAGGTCACCGCCCTGCCCGCTGTATCCCACCTCACGGCTGCCTTTTCGCAGCAGCAGTAAGAGTTGCATAAAATACAGTTCCTGCTGCGCCTGAGACTCGGGTGACGTTCGGACCGGTTTGCGCGCCAGAAGGTCGATCAGCGTTTTTGCCTGCGCTATCTGGCCGGGATTGATACGCCAGTGCGCCGGATAAATGCCATCGACTTCCTGCGGCAGCAGATCGCCAAGCCCATTCAGAAAGCGGAAAGCCTCGGGGCTGCGGTACAGCACGTTGGTCAGGTGCAGGTTGTCGGTGTCTTCGTAGAGATGATGATCGCGGTGGCGCACAAAACAGACGCTGCCCGCGCTGAGCAGCAGCGGCTGATCGTTAAAAACGTGGGTGCCGGTGCCCTGTTCGACCAGCACTATTTCATTGAAATCCTGATGATGATGTTCAGGAAACGTCTCCTGCGGATAACGGGGTTCAATGGCGACCGGGAAATCTCCTGAGGCAAAATATTCGCTACTGCGTAACACGGTCATTTGCGACTCCTTATTAACATTATCGTAATATCTTAGTCGTCGCTGCCCCCTCGCATCAGGCTGAAACTGTGACCCATCAGCCGCTTTTGAACAAAACCTTTCTTTCTGCCTCTGATCCTGCGAAATCCGCTGTGCGACGCAGGTTTACGCCTGATTTTAGTGCGGGTTTTCTGCATCCAAAACCTGTGTTTTTCTGACCGTTTGCGTTGCCCGCCACAACATTGTTATCAATTTGTGAGGTTGTTCTCTTAAACCTTTGCACCTTTGCCATAGTTGGCTTAGAACTGGCACTCGCGGAAAGGTCAGTTTATCAGCAACCTCCTAGAGTCGTGATCATGCGCCTGGCGCGTCGGCAACTTTTGGTCGTTAAACTCTATGCGGAGTACAAACAATGAAATTAAAACACGTACTGAGCCTTACCCTGATGGCGAGCAGTATCCTGCTGGCAGGCGCGGCATCGGCAGAAGTGAAAATTGCACTGGTCGCGAAATCACTGGGCAACGGATTTTTTGAAGCGGCCAACGTGGGCGCACAGCAGGCCGCGAAAGAACTGGGCGACGTGAAAGTGATTTATACCGGCCCGACGACAACCACCGCCGAAGCGCAGATCGAAGTGCTGAACGGGTTGATCGCGCAGGGTGTCGATGCCATCGCAGTTTCCGCCAATGACCCGGATGCGTTAGTGCCGGTGCTGAAAAAAGCCATGCAGCGCGGCATTAAAGTGGTGTCGTGGGATTCCGGTGTCGCCAAAGACGGCCGTCAGATCCACCTGAATCCGTCTAACAATGCGCTGATCGGCGAAACCAACGTCAAACTGGCCGCCGACGCGCTGAAAGCCCTGAACGTCGAAAAAGGCGACGTGGCTATCCTGAGCGCCACCCCAACCTCCACTAACCAGAATCTGTGGATTGCGGAGATGAAAAAGGTGCTGCCGAAATACCCTTCGGTGAATCTGGTGACCGTTGCGTATGGCGATGATTTGTCAGATAAAAGTTACCGTGAAACCATCGGCCTGCTGAAATCCTATCCGGATCTGAAAGTGATTATTTCTCCGTCTTCCGTGGGTATCGTGGCGGCGGCGCAGGCAGTGAAAGATCAGGGCAAAATCGGCAAGGTGTACGTGACCGGCCTGGGGCTGCCGTCTGAAATGGCCGGTGCCGTGAAATCCGGCGCGACCAAAAGCTTCGCCATCTGGAATCCGATCGATCTGGGTTACGCCGCCACCTATCTGGCTGACGATTTAGTCAAAGGCACCGCCACCAAAACCGAAGCCAGCATGGGCCGTTTAGGCAAAGTCAAACTGGACGCTGACGGCAGCGGCGCAATGGCAGAACCGTTCGTTTACGACGCCAGCAACATCGACAAATTCTCTAAAATATTCTGATCCTGAATGCGGCTGGCCGGTCTGCGGTCAGCCGTTTTGTTGTGCTTCGTCAGGGGACATCTATGACCGATACCACACCGCTTTTATCACTTAAAGGCATCAGCAAAGTCTTTCCGGGCGTCAGGGCACTGAACAATGTGCATGTGGATTTATATCCGGGAAAAGTCACCGCCCTGATTGGCGAAAACGGCGCGGGGAAATCGACGCTGGTGAAAGTCATGACCGGAATTTATCAGCCGGAAGAGGGTGAACTGCGTTACAAAGCCATTCCGATCAAACTGCCGACGCCGGAATCCGCGCACAAAGTCGGGATCACCGCCATTCATCAGGAAACCGTATTGTTTGACGAGCTTTCCGTTACCGAAAATATCTTCGTCGGCCACTACGTTTACGGCGGGCTGTTCAAACGCCTGAACTGGCCGGCGATGCATCAGCAGGCGCGCGACATTCTGACCCGCCTGGAAGTGAACATCGATCCGCGCGCCACGCTGAAAGACCTGAGCATTGCGCAGCGCCATATGGTGGCGATCGCCCGCGCACTGTCGTTTGATGCGCAGGTGGTGATCCTCGATGAACCGACCGCCGCACTTTCTCAGCATGAAATCGTTGAGTTTTATCAGATTGTGGAACGCCTGAAACACGAAGGCAAAGCCATCCTGTTTATCTCGCACAAGTTCGACGAGATCTTCTCTATTTCCGATTACTACACCATATTGCGCGATGGCAGCTATGTCGGTTCCGGCAAAATCAGCGACATCAGCGAGCAGCAAATGGTCACCATGATGGTTGGCCGCGAAGTCAGTCAGGCTTACCCGAAAGTGAACTGCGCGCCGGGTGAAACGGTGCTTGAGGTGCAAAACCTCAGCCATCCGACCGAATTTTCAGGCATTAATTTCTCGCTGCGCAAAGGCGAAATCCTCGGCTTTTACGGGCTGGTGGGCGCTGGCCGTACCGAGCTGATGCAGGCGCTGTTTGGCGTTACGCAACCGGGCGGCGGCAAGATCCTGATCAACGGTAAAGAACAGCATTTCTCCCGCCCTTCTCAGGCCATCCGGGCGGGGATTGTGTACGTGCCGGAAGAGCGCCAGAAACAGGGCGCGATCATTGATTTACCCATAAGCCAGAACATCAGCCTGCCGCAGCTCAGCCAGCTCAATCCGCGTGGCGTACTCAATGACAAAAAAGAGTGGGCGCTGGCGGATGATTACGCCCGGCGGTTGCAGGTCAAGGCATCGAGCTGGAAACAGGCGGTGGGCACGCTTTCTGGCGGGAATCAGCAAAAAGTGGTCATTGCCAAATGGCTGGCCACGAAACCGGACATCATCATTCTCGATGAGCCGACAAAAGGCATTGATATCGGCTCCAAAGCGGCGGTGCATCAGTTTATGTCTGAACTGGTCGGGCGCGGGCTGGCGGTGATTATGGTGTCATCCGAATTACCGGAAGTGATGGGCATGGCAGATCGCATCATCGTGATGCATGAAGGGCTGATGGTGGCGGAATTCAGGGCCGGTGAAGCCAGCGCAGAAATGATTGTCAGCGCCGCCAGCGGCGCGGGCGAGGAGGCAGCATGATCAGAAACCTGCTGAAATACCGCGAGCTGCTGCTGGCGGTGGTGATTGTCCTGATGGTGCTCGCCGTGGGCGCGCGTTCGCCGGAGTTTATCGGCATCGGTAATCTGCTGGAGATGTTTAACGATACCTCGATTCTGATCATCCTCGCCCTCGGGCAGATGATGGTTTTACTGACCAAAGGCATCGATTTATCTATGGCGGCGAATCTGGCACTGACCGGGATGATCGTCGCGCTGATTAACTTCCATCACCCGGATATTCCGGTGTGGTCGCTGGTGGTGCTGGCGACGCTGCTCGGGCTGGTGATGGGCGCGGTTAACGGCCTGCTGGTGTGGAAAGTCGGTATTCCGCCGATTGTGGTCACGCTCGGCACCATGAGCATTTATCGCGGCATCATTTTTCTGCTCTCCAACGGTGGCTGGATCAACGCCCATCAGATGAGCCCGGATTTTCTCAGCCTGCCACGTGCGACCTTTATCGGCCTGCCGCTGCTCGGCTGGTGCGCGATTGCCGCGCTGATTCTGGTGGCGTACTTCCTGCGTTACAGCCGCACCGGTCGCGCGTTATATACCGCAGGCGGCAACGCGACGGCGGCGTATTACACCGGCATCAATGCGGGCAAAATGCAGTTCGTCAGCTTCTGTCTTTCCGGCGCGCTGGCCGGATTCTGCGGCTATCTGTGGATTTCACGCTTCGCGGTGGCTTATGTCGATGTAGCCAACGGCTTTGAATTGCAGATTGTTGCGGCGTGCGTTATCGGCGGCATCAGCACCATGGGCGGCATCGGTTCAGTGGTCGGCTGCCTGCTCGGTGCGCTGTTCCTCGGCGTTATCAACAATGCCCTGCCGGTGATTGAAGTGTCGCCGTTCTGGCAGATGGCGATTTCCGGCGGCGTGATTGTGATCGCGGTGATCCTCAATGAACGCGCCAATAAACGTAAAGGACGGCTGATCCTGCGTCACTCTCCTGCTGTCCAGCCTGTGCGAACTGAAACCGGGGTAAGATCATGAACAAGACCTTAGCATCGCGCACCGCGCCGCATTCCGCCGCCGGAGAAAAAACCACCCTGGCCGCCACGCCGTTTTTCCGCCGCCTGATGTGCTGGGAAGGTTTTTTGCTGGTTGTCACGCTGCTGGTATTTGGCGCGAATGCCCTCGCTTCGCCCTACTTCCTCAATATCTGGAATCTGTCGGACGCGACCTTTAACTTCACCGAAAAAGCCATCATTGTGCTGCCGATGGCGATGCTGATCATCGCCCGCGAAATCGATTTGTCAGTCGCCTCAACCATGGCGCTGAGCTCAACGGTGATGGGGTTCTGCGCGCAGGCGGGTTTACCCACGCCGGCGCTGGTCGGCGTCGGGCTGAGCGTAGGATTGCTGTGCGGGCTGGTCAACGGGCTGCTGGTTACGCGGCTGAATCTGTCGTCTATCGTCATCACCATCGGCACCATGAGCCTGTTCCGTGGCATCACTTATGTACTGCTCGGTGACCAGTCGCTCAACCAGTATCCGGCCAGTTTTGCATGGTTTGGTCAGGGTTATGTCTGGGGGCCGCTGTCGTTTGAATTCGCGCTGTTCCTGGTGCTCGGCGCGGTGTTTTATTTCCTGCTGCACAAAACGAATTTTGGCCGCCGCACTTACGCCATCGGCAACAATCCGGTCGCCGCGTGGTATTCAGGCATTAACGTCAAACGCCATAACCTGACGCTGTTCGTGCTGGTGGGCGTGATGTCCGGGCTGGCGTCGGTGCTGCTGACCTCGCGCCTCGGCAGCACGCGTCCGACGCTGGCGCTCGGCTGGGAACTGAGCGTGATCACCATGGCGGTGCTCGGCGGTGTCAGCGTGCTCGGTGGCTCCGGCAGTATGACCGGCGTGATTATCGCCGCGTTCCTGATGGGCCTGCTGACCTTCGGCCTCAGCCTGCTGAATGTGCCGGGAATTGTGATGTCGGTGATTGTCGGCGCGATGCTGATCGTGGTGATTTCGCTGCCGGTGCTGTACCGCAAAGTTCTGGCGCGGGGGAAATAGCGCCAGGTGTGTTATCCCCGCCTGCGGGCGGGGATGCAGATTGTCCTCCGACCATAATCCCCCACATTATTTATTTCTCCCTGCAATACTTGCTTCCCGCTGCCGTCCTCCCGTAGTTTAAAACCAAAGGTTTATTGCTGAATGACTTATAACAGGAGGAATATATATGCGGATTCTCGTTGTGGGCGCGGGCGCGACCGGCGGATATTTCGGTGCGCGGTTGGCGCAGGCCGGGCAGGATGTGACATTTCTTTTACGTGAAAAGCGCGCGCTTGCGGTTCAGCGCGACGGGCTGACCGTGCACAGCCCGCACGGTGATTTCCATTTCCAGCCGTCAGTATTACAGGCATCGCAACTCACCGGACCTTATGACCTGATCCTGCTGACAGTGAAAAGCTTCGGGCTGGAAGCGGCGATTAAGGACATCGCGCCGGTGGTAGGTGAAGATACGATGATCCTGCCGGTGCTTAACGGCATGAAGCATATAGAAACGCTGAGCCAGCGTTTTGGCGAACACGCCCTCCTCGGCGGTTTATGCAAAATCAACGCGACCCTGGATGCCGACGGCCATATCCACCAGATGACCCCTATGCACCAGATTTATTACGGTGAACTCTCCGGTGAAAAAACCGCGCGCATTCAGCGTGTCGATCAGGCGTTCAAAGAGGCGGGTTTCGACGCATTCCTGTCTGAAACGATCATGACCGATCTGTGGGAGAAATGGCTTTTACTTTGCAGTTTTGGCGCGATCACCTGCACCATGCACGGCAATATCGGTCAGGTAGCGTCTGCGCCGGGCGGCACGGAGTTTGCGACAGGCATCGTTAATGAAGCGCTGACCACCATGAAAGCGTTCGGTTATGCAGAACGCGCGGCGGCAGTGGCGAAAGTCAAAGAAGCCGTCACCGACAAACTCTCTGAACAAACCTCCTCCATGTACCGCGATATGACGCAGGGTAACCCGGTAGAAGCAGACCAGATTGTCGGCGATCTGGTAGAACGCGCAATTCGTGTGGGAATAAATGTTCCGCTTTTACAGGCGGCATATACCCATCTTTGTGTGTACCAGAACAACCGCCAGAACGCTTAATTCTTTCCTGATGCCCGTTCCCGTAGCGGGCTATTTTTTCGATCCTTATCTTATCCCCTAATAATATAAAGCACATTCTCTGAATAAACCCCACTGGCTACAGGGATGCAAAATTTCAGCCAGTTCGTCATCATTCACATATAACAATATCCGGCAAACGCAGAAGCGGCAGTGAAAAACTTACATTTACTTTACTGGTGAAGATGTGTTCAGAGACGGGAAAGGATCTTAAAAGATCGCAACGCGCAGAGGAAAAGTATTATCAGGTGACTCAATAGACTGGGATTTTTGAAAATAAAAACGGGTAAGGAAAGAGCAATATTGTTATCCGTGACTTCCTGTTTCGCGTTAACAAAACAGGAAATCCCAGAAACATCAGTAATACGGTCGTATCATTAACGCGCGATCAGGAAGCTTTCCAGCGTCGCACCGCCATCCAGAGCAATTTTAATTGCTGATGGCGTACGGCCCTGACCGGTCCAGGTTTTTTGCTCGCCGTTGGTATCTTTGTATTGATAAATGGCCGGGCGTGGCTGGCGTTTAGACTTGGTTTTAGTGGTTTCTTTCGTGCCCTGATGCGTGACCAGATCATCGATATCAATGCCGTCTTCTTCCAGCATTTTGCGATATTTAGATAATTTCTCGTTACGTTCTTGCTGTTGAGCGCTCACTGCTTTTACATTTTCGCGAGATTCTTCAACAATGGCCGTCAACTTCTCGAGGATTTCTTCCAGTGTTTCTAAAGGCATTTCACGTGCCTGTGCGCGAAGTGTACGGATATTATTCAAAACGTTTAATGCGTTGTCCATGATGTTCCTGCCAGTATGAGAGTTTATTTTTTGAAAGTGCGTCTGATTCTACACAAACAAATAACTATATCAATTGCGCCAGCGTAATATTACAGCTTGTTACGCAATATTCTGTCTGTTTGTTTCTTTGTATTAACTGACATTTCCATTAAGTGAAATTTTTACTCTTAGTTTTAATAGTGTCGCAGAGTGAATGATGCGCCCGATATAATGTTGCTTATATCGCCATTCTCCGCAGAGAGTTTATCTTTTTAACCCCGCTTCCGGAAAAAGTCCCCTTTTCCAGATGTTAAACACAGAATGTGCGAAAAATCCGCTGGAAGAGTTCACATCTCCCGACTTAGAATGTGACGCAAATCACATAAGAGTCGTTCCTTTCACCATGTACAAAACCCTGTTTTACGTCTTTGCGGGCTGCCTGATGTTCAAACTCGCGCTGGACTGGCAAATTATTTTGCAGGTAGCAGAGGGCTGATCTCCGACGCCATGGTCACGAATTCCGAGAGATTTCGCGTCAGACTTGCCCGCCGCCATATCAGCCAGGTCGTCAGAAAACGGTAATTCTCCGCCAGCGGCCAGCAACTGACCGTGCTGCTGCCGGGCATACTTTCCAGCATACTGCGCGGCATCAGCGCCAGCCCGCCACCGGCAATAACGCACGCCAGCATCCCGTGGTAAGACTCCATTTCATAGATTTTGCCCGGCGCAGCGTCATCTTCCCTGAACCAGCTTTCGAAATGCCGCCGGTAGGAACAGTTGGCGCGAAAGGCATACACAATCTCGCCGTTCACTTCCTGACCGCGGGTCACTGGCGGATGGTCGTGTGGCGCGACGATCACCATCTCTTCCTGATAGACCGGCACACCGTCGAGCACCGGATGCAGCACAGGGCCATCAACAAAGGTGGCTTCCAGCTCCCCTTCAAGCACTTTCTCCAGCAACTCCCCGGAAGGACCGGTGCTGAGCGCCAGCTCGACCTTGCCGAATTTCTGGTGATAACGCGTGAGCAGCGGCGGAATGCGCACCGCTGCGGTACTTTCCAGCGCCCCGAGCGCGAATACGCCCTGCGGTTCGCTGCCGGATACGGACATCCGCGCCTCTTCCACCAAATCCAGAATACGATTGTTGTAGCTGAGAAAATTCCGGCCAGCCGGTGACAGACGAAGCCGCTGGTTCTCGCGGATAAACAATTCCACGCCCAGTTCGGCTTCCAGTTGCCGGATACGGGTGGTGAGATTGGAGGGTACGCGGTGCACAATCTGCGCGGCGGCGCTGATACTGCCGGTTTGGGCCACGGCGCGGAACATCTCCAGTTGTGACAGATTCATAGCCATTCTCAAAAAATGAAAGGAAAGTTCATTTTTATTCATTTTTAATGAAACGCGCAAGCCGTTATTCTCTCTCCATCACTCCTGATGAGGAAAAATCAATGACCCAGGCCACTCCCCAGACTCACGCTATTTCACTGAATCCGTTCAACGGCGAACGCCTTGCTGACTACGCCTATGATTCACCCCAGGCGCTGGAAGCCGCCGTTTCTCAGGGCAGCGACGCCTTTAAACACTGGCGTAATGTCGACATCAGCAATCGCGCCACGCATCTGCTGCAACTGGCCGCTGAATTGCGGGCTGCCAGTGAAGACATCGCCCGCATGATCGCCCTTGAAATGGGTAAACCGGTAAAACAGGCGCGCGCGGAAGTCGAGAAGTCAGCCAGCCTGTGTGAATGGTATGCCAAACATGGCCCGGCCATGCTGGCACCGGAACCCACGCAGGTCGATAACGGTGAAGCGCACATCCATTACCGCCCCTCGGGGATGATTCTGGCGATCATGCCTTGGAATTTTCCGGTATGGCAGATTCTTCGCGGCGCAGTGCCGGCGCTGCTCGCCGGAAATACGTTTCTGCTAAAACCGGCGCCGAACGTTATGGGCACTACCTATAGGTTGAAGCAGGCGATGCTGAAAGCCGGTTTCCCTGCCGGTGCGTTTGGTGTCATTAATGTTGATACGCCCGCCGTGGCGGGGCTGATAGCCGATCGTCGCGTTACCGCCGTCACCGTGACCGGCAGCGTGCGCGCCGGGGCTGCCATTGCAGAACTGGCGGGTAAAGCGGTGAAGAAATGTGTGCTCGAACTCGGCGGTTCAGATCCGTTTATCGTGCTTAACGACGCAGATCTGGATGCGGCGGTGGCGGCTGCGGTCGCAGGCCGTTATCAAAATACCGGGCAGGTGTGTGCCGCCGCAAAACGCATGATTGTCGAAGCGGGCGTGCTCGATGCCTTTACGAAGAAATTTGTCGCCGCAACGCAGGCGCTGGTGACAGGTGATCCGCTGGACGAGGCCACCTACATCGGCCCGATGGCCCGTTACGATCTGCGCGATGAGCTGGATCAACAGGTACAGGACAGTCTGGCGCAGGGCGCAACCTTGCTGCTCGGCGGAGAGAAGATGGCCGGTAAAGGTAACTTCTATACGCCTACGGTTCTCGGCGACGTGACACCGGAGATGACGGCGTTCCGTCAGGAGCTGTTTGGTCCGGTCGCCGCCATTACCGTGGCGCGTGATGCGCGGCATGCCGTGGAGCTGGCAAACGACAGCGAATTTGGTTTGAGTGCGACGATCTTCACGTCGGATTTGGATCTGGCAAATGAGATGACCGGCGAGCTGGAAACCGGCGGAGTCTTTATCAACGGTTACAGCGCATCGGATCCGCGTGTCGCGTTCGGCGGCGTGAAGAAAAGTGGTTATGGCCGCGAGCTTTCACACTTTGGTTTACGTGAATTCTGTAACGTGCAAACCGTCTGGACCGACCGCAAGTAATCGTCATCCCCCGCCCTGACCAATAATCACAGGATGGAAGCATCCTGTGATTATATCCTTTCGCTCTCTGCCGTTTTGCGGGCATCAGCAGCCAATAACCGGTTTGAATGAAACAGATAAATCCCTGATCAGCGTGTCAGATATTTCACCACTCTGTTCTGATGATTTATCTAAAAAACGTTTTACCTCTGATGCCAGCCGTAATGTTAATACGGATACAGGATCAGAGGAGAGAGCTTCATGTAAAGGTCATCGCCCAGGTAATGACACCCGCGACGACCGTAGTGAAGGTCAGCGCGACCAGAAAAAGAATGTCGATGACTTTTTCCAGCACCACATTACGACGCTGCCCGCGGGTTCTCAGCGCCCAGTAAGACATGATTGTGGTAGCCAGATACAAAATAGCGTTAATTGCCAGCAAATCATCGCCCAGCGTCCCTTCTCGTCTGAGAGTGGTAATAACCTGAAAAATCCCGATGACCGTAATACATACGCCAACCATTCCCGCCGACGCGGTAAATATGTGCACCGAAATATCTTCGTCCAGCCTGGCATTGGTTTTTTTTCTGAGCATAGCCTTTCCATCCTGTGTTTCCGCTTAAGCGTTATTCCTGCGGGACAGCGTAAAACTGATAACAGAACGTTAAACATAGGCGATTCTTTCTCAGGGTGCGCAATGGTGACCAGGTAAAAGGCGAGGTATGAAGTCAAAAGAGGTGAGTAAGATGAGTAATTACAGATACCCCCTTTTCTTGTAAGGTTTATGGCGCAGTTTTATCTCTTGTTTTCATCATGGATTAAGGAACCGACATTATTATGGAAACGTCTGTATGGATAGTTGGAGCGGTGATTCTGATTTCATTCATTATCGCGGCGTTAAAACCCAGACGGTGCGATGTGTGCAATATCGCGTTTAAACGCAAATATTACACATGGGAATTAGAAGGGAAAAAGCAGCATTTTTGCCCAGGCTGTAATGGCAAAATGGAGAGAAAAATCAGCAAGGAAAGGTTTAAAAAGAGATTCGGATAACTGAGTGGCACGGCGGGGGCGTGACCCCTGTGTCTAAGATATTGACTTTACGCGGCATAAACAGACAATGTCTCCTTTCGAGCGACTACCTTACAGAATCGGAGTCTACCATCGTCTGCTCTCTCAGCGCTCTACCCCTCAAACAAGTGAAGCATGGCATTGCACTGGTGGCTGCCATGCTTTTGCTGGCCAGTTGTTCTTCCAAACCGCCGAAGTCTCTGGTTACGCCACTTCCGCCGGTCAGTACCAAGCCCCTGCCGGGTAAAACCAACCACGATAAGGAACCGGTACGCGGCGTCTGGCTGACCACAGTTTCTCGCCTGGACTGGCCACCGGTGGCCTCCGTCAATGTCAGCAGCCCCGCCCTGCGCATCAGCCTGCAGAAAAAAGCGCTGACGGATAAGCTTGATAAACTGAAAACGCTGGGTATCAACACCGTATTTTTCCAGGTAAAACCTGATGGTACTGCGCTGTGGGCGTCCAGAATTTTGCCGTGGTCAGACATGATGACCGGTAAAATTGGTCAGGATCCTGGCTATGATCCGTTGCAGTTCATGCTTGATGAAGCGCACAAGCGTGGCATGAAAGTCCACGCCTGGTTTAATCCGTATCGGGTTTCGGTTAACACCAAACCTTCCACCGTGGCGGAACTCAATAATACCCTGACCCTGAACCCGGCCAGTGTCTTTGTTCTGCATCGTGACTGGATCCGCACCGCCAGCGATCGCTTTGTGCTCGACCCGGGCATCCCCGATGCACGTGACTGGATCACCAGCATTGTCGCTGAAGTGGTGTCCCGTTATCCCATCGACGGTGTGCAGTTTGATGATTATTTCTATACGGAATCCCCTGGCTCCAGCCTCAACGACAACCTGACGTTCCAAAAATATGGAAAAGGGTTTGCCTCTAAAGCGGACTGGCGGCGACACAATACCCAGCAGTTGATCGAGCAGGTTTCCCGCACCATTAAACAGCTCAAACCGGACGTCGAATTTGGCGTCAGCCCGGCTGGCGTATGGCGCAATCAGTCGCACGATCCGGCCGGTTCCCGCACGCAAGGCGCAGCGGCCTATGACGAAGCTTATGCCGATACCCGCCTTTGGGTTCAGCAGGGATTACTTGATTACATTGCCCCGCAGCTGTACTGGCCTTTCTCGCGCAAAGCCGCGCGTTATGACGTACTGGCAAGCTGGTGGGCTGAGGTGGTCAAACCGACACACACGCGCCTGTATATTGGCATCGCGCTGTACAAAATCGGGGAACCTTCAAAAAATGAACCCGACTGGATGGTTAACGGCGGCGTGCCGGAACTGAAAAAACAGCTGGATTTAAACGACGCTGTACCCCAAATTCAGGGCACCATTCTCTTCAGAGAGAACTATCTCAACCAGCCGCAGACGCAGGAAGCGGTTCGTTATCTGAAAAGTCGCTGGGGGAGCTGACCGGCTTTTTCATCAGCGCCTCATTGGTTTTCCGCATAGCAAAAAAGCCGTCTTCAGTGCCTGAGGCGGCTTTTTCTTTACATCCTGTTATTTAAACAGACGCAGCAGATGATCTAACAGCAGTGAAGACAGGGTGAAATCCGGGTCTGCAAAAGTGACACCCTGAGCGCCGAGATGAGCAAACAGCGGCAAGGTCAGCGCAGGGAGAACACACAACAACAGCCCGTTGATGCCGCTGGCGATGACCGCGCCGCGGAACCCGCCGGTCGCGTTACCGAAGATGGCCGCAGCGCCGCCGGTAATAAAGCTCGCCATGATGCCGGGGACAATAATCGGCAATCCGATAAACGGAAAAATCAGGATACACACCAGTTCCACTGAGAAACTCACCAGAAAACCAATCAGCGTGGCATTCGGCGCTTTGGTAAACAGCACCATCACATCAACGGCCGGCACAGCGCCGGGCGCGAAGACTCGGGAAAATCCTTTAAAGGCCGGTACGATTTCCGCCGTAAATAAGTTAACGCCCGCCTTCGCTAAATAAAGTCCGCAGGCAAACACGGCTGACTGTTCAAGAATGAAAATAACCATATTCTTATCTGCTGCGCCCGCCCCGTACACCAGCGTCATGGCCGTTTTGATCTGCGGTTGCGTGGCGAAAACGCAGGAGATCAACAGCAGAACTAACATCGTCAGCAGTGTGGCGATATTGGGTTCACGAAGGAAGTCGAATTTATTACTGATTTTGAGATGTTCTGTGTCGGTTTTCTTATTGCCGAACCATTTCCCCATATAAGAACCAATAATGTAAGAAGAGATCGCGGCATGGGAAATCGCATATTCATCTGAGCCGATGATTTCACGGCTAAATTTATTTAGAAAGAACGGTGAGGCTGCCATATAGAAGCCGATAAATATCGACGAGATGATAATGATTGGATAATGGCTGTAGCCCAACTGCATCAGTACAGCGGTTAATGCAAAGGACATAAACAGCACCAGATGCAGCGAAAGATAGATAAATTTCAGGCGGGTGAATCTGGCCAGAAGAATATTTATCACCATGGAGAAAAGCAAAATTATCGCTGCGGTGGAACCAATCTGATCGATGGTTGCGGCCATGATCGCTTCGTTGCTGGGCACCACACCGACAATGTCAAAAGCACTGGAAAACAACGTACTAAACGCCGTTAACACTTTCATCAGGATTGAACCACCGACTTTGATCATGGTGAATCCGATGAAAGAAAGCGCCGTCCCCGTGATTATTCTGGATACGGATGCTCTCTGAAACAGCAACCCCAGAAAAGCAATAATCGCAATTATCACCGCAGGCGTTCTAACCAAACTCAGAAATATATCCATCTTCCCCTCTTGTATTGAATTTTATTGTTTGAAAATTGCGGCACTTGTTATTTTTAAAAAACTTTAAATTCACATAAAATCAACATTCGCACTCATCACTGCTCATGTATAATGTGAAGATAAATTAATGAACCGCTGTTTCTTTTTATTTGGACTGATGTTTTATATATATCACTAACAAGAGATGATGTGAACTGAGTCGCAATTAGTACAGGAGGGAATATATTTGAATCCGTTTTGGAAGGCAGTTAACAGGGTTTTGCTGAAAGCTCACTGGTCATATGTCCCTTTATGGCCATCGTTAGCGGATGTCGTCAAATTACCTGCCGTTTTGCTTAAAGCTGTCTGAGGCGACGGCGGATGTAATCCGCTGCAACACACAAAATTTCTCTGGAAAGCATCTCTTACTTCCATCATTAGCCAGTTGGTTTAGCGACTTAAGCTGAGCTACAGTCCGCCCGCAATATCCAAAAAGAACAAAATTGAATCGCATTCGGTTTACATATTATAAAATTTACGGCAATAATCGCCGTGAATTGTGGATTTCATAAACAAAAGAGGTTGTATGCTTAATACCGATGCGAGACAACGACTCAAAACGTTATTGCCCTCAGGCTTGGTGGCTACAAAAGCATGGCTTCAACAGCAAGGATTAGACCTGCATTTTATCGATAATGCGGTTAAAAGCAGGACATTGCGGATGCTCGTTCCGGGTGTGTATGTTTGTGATGAAACACCCCTAAGCTGGCAAGGCATCGTATCTTCTCTTCAGCGTATGCAACCTGCGTTCATCACTGTGGGTGGAATTACGGCGTTGAATCTGGAAGGTTTAGCACACTATCAGATTAAAAATCAGATCGTACCTGTCAGCCTTTATTCTGCAGGTTCGCCACCGGCATGGTTAAACAAAATCACTGCCTGCGCGAATTTTGAATGGCGCGGCACACGCCGTTTATGGCCCGACAGCATCATTGAAAATGCAGCATATCTCCGCGAAAGCCAATGGCGACAATCACTGCCGCCGCTGCACTATTCCGGGCCAGAAAGAGCCATAATTGAACTTCTCGCAGAGGTACCTAAAAACATCAGTTTTGAACATGTGGACCAAATCATGCAGGGGCTTTTCACCCTCTCTCCCCGCAAACTTGAACCGCTGTTACTGGCAAACTGCAGTATTAAATCAAAACGTCTCTTCCTTTGGCTGGCAGAGCGCCATAACCACGCCTGGTTAAAATACCTTAATCCTGAACAGTATGAGCTAGGCAGCGGAAAGCGGGTGATTGCTCATTCCGGCAGACTGGACACCACCTGGAATATCACCGTACCCAAGGATATGTAATCAAGAATGGACAGGGAAAGTATTTACTACAAACAGGTGAAGTTGCTGTTACAACTGCTTCCTTTTATTGCCAAACACGATTGCTTTGCACTTAAGGGGGGGACGGCAATCAATCTTTTTATACGTGATTTTCCCCGCTTATCTGTTGATATCGATCTCGTGTATTTGCCCGTACTGGAGCGGGATGCTTCCCTGAGGGGTATCAAGTCTGCATTAGATAATATTGCTTATTCTATACTCGTTACCCTCCCGGGCAGCAAAGTTCGTAAGTCCTACGAAGATAAAGATGATGCATTGCGGCTGACGGTTATACGTAACGGGGTCATGATAAAGATTGAACTCTCACCGGTATTAAGAGGATCCGTATTTGAACCGACCCTTCTCCCTGTCTGTGAGACGGTGGAAAATGAGTTTGGCTTTGCTGAGGTTTCAGTGGTGTCATTTGCTGATCTCTATGCCGGAAAAATTTGCGCGGCGCTCGACCGTCAACATCCAAGAGATTTGTTTGACATCAAATTCTTACTCGACAATGAGGGCCTCACTCCGTTACTGCGTAAAGCTTTGATGGTTTATATCATCAGTCATTCACGCCCTATCGCCGAGTTACTGCGGCCACATTTAAAAGACATCGCCGGGATCTATGAGGGTGAATTTCGCAGCATGGCAGATAAAGATGTTCCGCTGGATGAATTGCTCGCCGTGCGCAAACAATTGATTAAGCAAGTCCATGCTGAAATGACTACAGATGAAAGAACATTTTTACTGTCATTCAAAAACAGAGATCCTGACTGGAATTTGCTGGGCCTGGATAACATAGATAAGTTGCCCGCAGTACGCTGGAAACAACAAAATCTGTCGAATATGCCAGCAAATAAACACGCAGAAGCACTGAATCAACTGAGGACAGTTCTTGAAAAATTCATGTAACCCTCGATATGAACTGAATTATCTTCGGACAAAAATCTGTCCATATTTTCAAGAGAACGGAAACTGTCTGGTTATTATCATTCCGGCCACCGTAATTGCCTTTTGCAGTGCTCATGTCAAAAGTACCGAACCTGTAACTAAGTGAAAGCATCCTCTTTAGACATCGCGTTAATTGTGACGGAAGTTTTCTTAACAACTAATTAGCAATTAAAGCTAAACGTCGTTACATGAAAAGGTGTTTCTTAGGGTTGTGCCCGCTCGAATTCTTATTCCCGCAAGTTACGAAATGAATGAGTAGCACGGCTATACGCCCGAACCTGAAGATGAACTAATGAGGAATAAAATCATGAAAGGCTTAGTAAATGATGTCTTGTCTATATTCTTTCCCAAGGATGTCAAACCTGTCTTAATCCGCTCAGGATTATCGCATCGTGAAATTTCCTCACTGCAGGCTGTAGGGGTGACAACGGTGTCGTGGGCAACGTCCATGGAAGAACTCAACAACGCGTTTGTTAAAAAAGCGTTAGCGGCGGGTGCGGTCGGCTATCACATTACCAATGTGGAATCGCACAAACCGGGTAAAGATCAGCAACACGTCATGGCGGCTACCGCCACTGTTTACAATATTAACCATAAACTGGCTTATGACTGATGTTTGAGAATGGCTGCACGGCTTGCCGGGAAATGTGTAAGAAATGAAGGAAAGGCGCAGGATGCGCCCTTTTTTATGCTGCCATAAAAAAACCCACCCCCACTTTGCAGCGGGAATGGGCTTTCAGCATCGCTTAGCGTAAAACCAAATTACATCTGGATCAGATGTTTGATTTTCACGTCAGGATTGGTGTCTGCAGCGTAATCCACGCCGTTCAGGCCGAAACCGAACAGACGCATAAATTCGCTTTTGTAGCCGACGAAATCGGTCAGTTCCGGGATGTTGTCGTTGGTGACTTCATTCCACAGTTTGCCCACTTCGTCCTGTACTTCTGGCGCGATCTCTTTCAGGTCAGCGCGCAGACGGCCTTCGTTATCCACCAGCGGCTCAGCGCCGTACAGGCTGTCTTTGTACAGACCGTAAACCTGCTCGATACAACCTTCGTGAGTGCCCTTCTCTTTCATCACTTTGAACAGCAAGGAAAGGTACAGCGGCATCACAGGGATCGCAGAACTCGCCTGAGTCACCACGGCTTTCAGTACGGAAACACGCGCGTCGCCGCCCTGCTCTGCCAGTGTGCTGCGGATATCCAGAACACGTTTGTCCAGATCCTTCTTCGCTTCACCGATAGAACCGTTCCAGTAGATGTCCTGCGTCACTTCTTCACCCAGATAGGTGAAGGCAGTGGTTTTCGCGCCTTCAGCCAGCACACCGGCGGCTTTCAGGTCGTCGATCCACATCTGCCAGTCTTCACCGCCCATAACGGCCACGGTGCCTGCAATTTCTTCAGGCGTTGCCGGTTCCAGCGTGGTTTCGTTGATGGTTTCTTTGTCGGTATTGATACCGCGAATGGTGACTTGCTTACCGATTGGTTTCAGAGTGGAGTTGAAAACTTCACCGGTTTTCGGATGGGTACGGCGCGGCGCAGCCAGGCTGTAAACCACCAGATCAACCTGACCGAGATCTTGTTTGATCAGCTCAATGGTCTTTTGCTTCACTTCATCAGAGAACGCGTCGCCGTTGATGCTTTTCGCATACAGACCTTTTGCATCCGCAAATTCTTCGAAGGCGGCGGAGTTGTACCAGCCTGCGGTTGCGGTTTTGGATTCATCACCAGCACGTTCGAAGAAAATGCCGAGCGTGGCAGCGTCAGAACCGAAAGCAGCAGAGATGCGGGCAGCGAGGCCGTAACCGGTAGAAGCGCCGATCACCAGGACTTTTTTCGGACCGCCGGCAATTTTGCCCTGAGCGGTAACGTAGTCGATTTGTTCTTTAACGTTCGCCTTGCAACCTTCCGGATGGGCAGTAACACAGATAAAGCCACGGATGCGTGGTTTGATAATCATATAGACCTCATTGCAACTGTCTCAGTAAATTGGCCGATAGAATATAGGTTTGCGCCGTTTCAGGCAAAACCTGACGCTCCATCGCCCGCTAAACAGACTTCTCTGAAGTGAAAACAGGCTCGTTTTCAGCCAAAAGCCTAAAAAGTGAACCAAAAGTGATCCCTGAAGTGTAACCCAGTTCCGGCGGGATTTTCATTTCACGCCTCACGCATTCCAAAAGCATGACGGTGGCAAACCGGGCATGCCTTTTCCTGCGCAGTCCAGGCGGGAAACTGGCGATGGCACACCCGGCATTCGGCGTGTTCAAGCGGGTAAACCTCTGACGTCCCTTCGCTGCTTTCCTGCACGGATAACGCAGCGTCGAAACACACCGCCTCACAGTTGCCGCAGCCGGTGCATTTTACCGGGTCCAGCGTCAACGCCTGCGCATCCAGCCGGATGGCCTGTTCAGCGCACACCCGGCTGCAGGCACCGCACAGCGAGCAGCGTTCTGTTGCGATAACAGGGCGAAACTCGCTGAATTGTGTAAAACGGGCGCGTCTGGCGCGGCGTCCGACGGGTACGCTGCCCGCTGAAACGCCTTCATTTTTCAGATGCAGCCAGCGGCGGCGTGCGCCGTTCAGCGTTTGCGGGGATGGCGGAACAACATTCCACGGCGGTTCCTGCATGTGTCTGAGACGAACGTTCAGTGCGGCGACGGCCTGAAACCAGCCAGCCGCGCTGTTCGCGTCCATCTCAACAAAACGGATGCCAATTTCACTGTGCCAGATCAGCAGTTCTTCAGGGCATGGCGCGACGGCACTCAGCGGCATCACCAGCCGGTCACCACGATAATGCCGCGTAGCCGGAGTAATGCCCTCCGGAGAACCGGTCGGGCAGTTGAAAAGACAATATCCGCAGCCGATACAGGCCTGCGGATTGATTGCCATCGTGCCTTCTGCGTTCAGCGTAACCGCACCGGTCGGGCAGACGTCGGCGCAGGCCACGCAGCGGCTGTTTTTCACCGTATTGCGCACGCAGGCCCGCCCGGCGCTGATTTGGTGCGGGCGGGCATCAGGCAAAAACACACTCATCAGTGAATGCTGAAGAAGTTAAAACGCAGCATGATTTCTGCCAGCAACACCGCCGCGCCACCCGTCAGCAGCTGCAACCGGCCAATGCGGTGGGTTTGCAGGCTGCGCGCCGTGATGACCGTGCCCGCGGTCAGTATCACCCACGCCACCAGGCGCAACGTGCCGGACTGCGCGAAGGCAACCAGCGGCTGATGCGGGAAGGTCACCGCATCACGGCTCACCCCGTTCAGATACGCCAGATACACCGGTTGTTCCAGCAGGCGCGCCAGGGTAACCGCGATCAGTATGCCACCGCAGAACACCGCGATCCGCCGCGCCCGTTGCCAGGGCAGCCATGGGCAGCGCGAAATCCGCCACAGCGCGGTGATCGCGCCCAGACTCAGCGCGCTCCCGTAAAACATCACGTACGTATTGATGTGCATCCAGGTGGCGACAGACGCATGCACGTAAATCGCGCTCATGCAAAAGAGATCAATCAGACCCAGCAGCGAAGCGAGCAGCAGAAGCGATGTCACCACGCGTTTTGACACCAGCGCAATCAGCGTTGTCAGCCCCAGTACGCCGAGATAAAGGCTGGCGAAGACAATTTCCCTGCTCAGCCAGGAACTGCCGATGTGGCTCAGCGCGTGAAACGCATTGAGCGGATAGCCCAGATGCGCGGTTGACGCGACAAGGCCCAGCGCACCGGCGATGAAAGCCAGCAACATAGCCGGTGCGGCGACGCGCCATTTTTCCTGCACGTGCAGACGATCAGCGGCATACACCAGCGTGAATGTGGTGAAAACGGTGCTGCCAACGGAAAGTTGGATCAGCAACGTAAAGACGATCAGTGGCCATTCCTGCATGATTAGAGACTCCCTTTTTCTGCACCCTGGTGCGGTTTGATGACCAGACTGGGGTGAGTCAGTGCGGAATCTGGCAGCCCCTGCACATCACAAAGACTGCCGTATTTCGCCCGTAATTCATCGATCGGGCCGAACTTGATCGCCCCCAGCGGACAGGTTGCGACACACACCGGTTGTTGCCCGACGGCCTGAAGATCGACGCAGAAATCGCATTTCGACATCTGCCCGGTCTGCTCATTGAGCTGCGGCGCGCCGTAAGGGCACGACCATGCGCAATATCCGCAGCCAACGCATTTGTCGGTATTCACCCGCACAATGCCGTCGCCTGGGCGTTTGTGCATGGCCGTCGTCGGACAGTTTTTGGTGCAAACCGGGTCTTTGCAGTGATTACAGGAAATAGACAGCGTGTAGGCGTACACGTTATTCGTCACTCCGCCCTGCCCTGTGGGGATAAAACCGCCGCCTTTCACTTCATAAACGCGGCGAAAGCGCCTGCCGACGTCAAGATTGTTTTTATCTTTGCAGGCAACCTGACAGGCTTTGCAGCCGGAGCAACGGGAGGAATCAATAAAGAAACCGAGTTGGCGGTCACTGACCGGTGGATAATCAATAAACTGACTCATGCCTTAACAACCTCCACAAGCATGGTTTGATGGGAATTCCCTTTCGCCAGCGCGGTAATTCGCGCCGAACTGAGTACGTTGGCGCAACCGCCGTGATCGACACCGCTGGCATCCGGCTGCCACCAGGCACCGGCCTGCATCGCCACCACGCCGGGCATGATCCGCTGGGTCACTTCCGCCGGAATTTGCGTCACGCCACGGTCGTTGTGGATCCGCACACTGTCGCCCTGCGCAATACCGCGACGCCGGGCATCCGCGGGATTGATCCACAGTTTTTGCGTCTGCACTTCCTGCAACCACGGGTTGGCATATTGCGTGGAGTTGGCGCGGTTTTTGCCTTTCCAGGTGATCAGCTGCAACGGGAATCGCGCCGCCAGCACATCCTCCGGCCCTTCGTGGGCGGGCACATAGTGCGACAGCGCCGGGATTTCCGGATGATGCATGTCATAAAGCCTGCGGGAGAAGATCTCGATTTTTCCGGAAGGTGTCTGGAAAGGATGATTTTTCGGATCGCGGATATTGTCTTCAAACGCCACGTACGGCGCGCTTTTGAACAGATGGCGGCGGGTCACCTGCAATTGTTCAAAGGTCGGCAGTGCCTCCTGTGGCATCGCCAGACGGGTATTTTCCCAGATATGCGCAATCCACTCTTTCTCGTTACGTCCCTGACTGAATTCCTTTTCAACCCCCAGTTTCGCCGCCACCTCGCGCAACCAGTCGTAATCCGACCGGCTTTCAAATGGCGGCTCAATCAGTTTTTCAGACAGCATCAGGTAATTGCCGGTGCCCCAGGTTTCGCCGATATTCCAGCGTTCCATAAAGCTGGTTTCCGGCAGCAGCAGATCGACATATTTAGCGCTTGGCGTCAGGTACAGATCGCTGGCAACAATAAATTCAATTTTGGATTCATCCTCCAGTACCTTCACGGCCTGATGGATGTCCGGGTTCTGGTTAGCCAGATAATTTCCCGCCAGCGAGAAAAGTATGCGGATATTGCTGTCGAGCTTTTCGCCGCCGGTCAGCCCGTCCTGGGGCGTGACAAGGCTCGCGTCATCCGCTGCCTGCACCCAGTTCATCACCGAGATTTTCTGTTTTACCGGATTGTCGGGCATTTCCGGCCCTGTGGTGAATTTACGGTTGCCGATGCCGCCGTAACCGCCCGCCCAGCCGCCTTTGATCCCAACATTGCCGGTAATTGTGGCCAGCAGCGTGGAGCCGCGCGCGGTGCGTTCGCCGCAGTTATGCCGTTGCGGCCCCCAGCCCTGGATCAGCGCTGCCGGTTTGGTGGTTGCGTAATCCCGCGCCAGCTGGCGAATGGTCTGCGCCGGAACGTGGGTGATCACTTCGGCCCATTCAGGGGTTTTCACGATGCCGTCTTTTGCCCCGTTCAGATAGGACACCAGTGATTCGTTGGCAGGCACATCTTCAGGCATTGTGCTTTCGTCAAAGCCCAGCGTGTAGCGCTCAATGAAGGCTTTGTCATGCAGATTTTCGCTGATGATGACGTACATCATCGCGTCCATCAGCGCGTTATCGGTAGAAGGACGCAGCGGGATCCATTCATCCGCCAGCGAAGACGCGGTGTCTGAATAGCGCGGATCGACCACGATAAAACGCGTGCCCTTCTGCTTCATCTGCTGAAAATAGTGGTTGGTGTGCCCGAAAACGGTTTCTGCCGGGTTATGCCCCCACAGGATCACCAGCGGCGTATCGGCCAGCGTATCCAGCGTGTTACCGCTCGCCGCCGTGCCATAGGTATAAGGCGTCGCGGCACCGGTGTTGCCCATACTGACAGAATGGTAATAACCGAGATGGCCGCCGGTCAGATTCAGCAAGCGGCGGGCCATGGTGTCGCCGGAGAAGGTACCGCCGCTGACCGCCGTCCCGACATGGACGTAGCGCGATGACGGCCCGTATTTTTCGGTAATACGTTGCAGATTGTCGGCAATAAGCGTTGTCGCCTCGTCCCAGCTGATCCGCTCAAATTTGCCTTCGCCACGTTTGCCCACCCGCTTCATCGGATACTTTAAGCGATCAGGATGGTAGACGAATTTGCGATAACTCCGGCCACGGACGCAGGCGCGCATCACCGGCATGGCCGGGTCCAGCTCGGCATCAGGCCGCGTGGTGATCTGAATGACCGCACCGTCCTGCACGTGCGCGCGGATATCGCACTTCCCGCCGCAGTCGAAGGTGCTGCACGTCGGGACGACGTTGACCGCCGGAGAGGATAACTCAGAAGGAGTAACCGCAGCCTGACCGGCTGCGTGGCTGAATTTGAATCCGACCAGAGGAAGCGCAGCCACCATGCTGCTGATCTTGACGAAGTCGCGCCGGGTAACGTTTGACACTACGTCACAACTATCTTTATTTTTCATAACATTGGCTCAAAAAGGAAAAGATCATCCCACACTTAACGCAAATTCATCCTTGTGGGATGTCAAGCTAACGCACACTGATACTCACTTTTGAGTAAGAATATTGGTTCCATTATCTTTTCCTGCTGATGAACATTTTCGAGGGTGATTCTTTAATTTGAACCCATAATTTTGACGAATGTTTCATCACAAAAAAGTGACATCTTTGACCGCCCAAAAACCGCCAGCGACTCCCCGTTTTTATTCATTTCACCGGTTTCCTGCAAAATTCTGATTTTGAGTTAGATTTATAGCGTGTGATCTAAGTCACACAATAACCATAATAAAAGTATTGATTAGGGAGCGTCTGTGATTGAGAAAATAAACAGCGGCAGCGGGAATGAGGCGGCGAAAGCCTCGCAACCCACTGAACCACTGGTGAAAGTGATTGCCTTTATTGCCACATTAGGGGGGTTACTGTTTGGCTACGATACCGGCGTCATCGCCGGTGCCTTGTTGTTCATGAAGCATGATCTGCATCTGACATCGTTAACGACCGGGATGGTCACCAGTTTCCTGATCCTCGGTTCGGCGGTGGGAGCCGTATGTGCCGGACGGGTTGCTGACCGGTTTGGACGCAAGAAAATCATCCTCGCGATGGCGTTGATTTTCATGCTCGGCTCTCTGGGTTGCGCCATGGCGCCGAACGTAGTGTTGATGATTACCTTCCGCTTTATTCTGGGCCTGGCGGTGGGCGGTGCGGCGGCGATAGTGCCGATTTATATCGCAGAAATCGTACCTTCAAACCGCCGGTGGCAGTTTGTGACCTTGCAGGAACTGATGATCGTCTCCGGGCAGCTGATCGCTTACACCAGTAATGCGGCGATTAACGAAGTCTGGGGCGGAGAAACCACCTGGCGCTGGATGCTGGGTGTCGCCTGCGTCCCGGCGGTCATTTTGTGGGTCGGGATGCTGTTCCTGCCGGATACACCGCGCTGGTACGCCATGCATGGCCGCTATCGCGAAGCGCGTGACGTGCTGGAACGCACCCGTAAAGCGGGCAAAGTGGAGAAAGAACTGAGCGAAATCCGCAGCTCCATGAGTTCCAAAAGCGAGAAGCATTCCCGCCGCCAGAAAACCATTTCTGTGTGGATGAAGCGCCTGGTGTTTCTGGGGATTGGTATCGCCATGTTGCAACAACTTTCCGGCGTGAACACCATCATGTTCTACGCGCCGACCATGTTGCAGGCCACTGGGCTGAGCACCAACGCCTCGCTGCTCGCCACCATCGCCAACGGTGTAATCTCGGTGATCATGACGTTTGTCGGCATCATGCTGCTCAGCCGTTTTGGCCGCCGTCCGCTGCTGCTGACCGGTCAGATTGGTTGTACCTGTACCCTGCTGGCGATCGGCCTTATCACCTGGCTGATGCCGGAAACGGTAAATGGTCATCCGGATACCCTGCGCAGTTATCTGGTGCTGGGCGGCATGCTGGTATTCCTGTGCTTCCAGCAGGGCGCGCTTTCGCCGGTGACCTGGCTGTTGCTGTCAGAAATGTTCCCGATGCGCATCCGCGGGATGGCTAACGGAGTTTCGGTATTTGCCATGCAAATGACCAACTTCTCCATCGCCTTTATGTTCCCGATCATGCTGGAATACATCGGACTGACGATGTCCTTCTTCTGCTTTGCCGCCATCGGCGTCGCAGGCGGGATATTTGCGATTATTTTCGCCCCGGAAACGCAGGGCAAAACGCTGGAGCAGATAGAGAAACATTTTAAAAAGAACTTACAGGACGAACCCGCACCAGAGGCGTCGGGCAGCTAATCCGTTTTTAGCGGCGCAGGGACGCGCCTTCCTATTTATAAAGTTTTTATTACGTAAACATCTCCATTTATATCCCCTCTTAATCAGTGAGATCACCGCAACCAACTAATCTTTGCCACTCGTGATTTTCCGACTTTTCTTTCTATAAATTTCACTTAATGAAGCATATCATTCTCGGGGGACAAGGATTTTTGTCTATGCCGGATTCAACATGAGTTGTTCAAAAGGGACTTAAAACAATGAGCATTCAGGATTACATTCTTGCAGGCACTCAATTACCGATCCACAACCATTACCAGTTAAGATTTAAACGGCTGGAATCTCAGCAGCCCGGCATCGATATTTCGGTGCTCAAGTTCAGCGGCAGCGAGGCCATCAGCGATATTCTGCGCTATGAAATTGAGTTCACCAGCGCGGTGAAAGACATTCCCGCTCAGCACATCATCAACTATTCCGCGCTGTTCCTGATGTACCCCGACGGCAAGCCGTGGGAATCGGTTAAACCGCGTATTATCCCCGGCGTTATAACGCAGTTCCGCCAGTGTGGAACCTCTGCTGATGAAACCCGCTACACCGTCACGCTTGAACACCGCGTCACCCGGTTAAATCAGGGCAGCAATAACGCGATTTACCAGAACGACAGCGTCATCAGCATGACCGAAAACACCTTCCTGCGTTACAACATGGACCGGCTGGATTTTCGGTTTGCGCTCAATGATCAGTATCCGCTGAAAAAATTCATGATGCAGTTCGGCGAAAGCGAATACGCCCATATTGCGCGCCGCCTGGCAGACAGCGGTATCTCCTACTTCTTCGAATATGACGAAGAGAACAACTGCGACGTCATGGTGCTGGCCGACCATTCATACGCCTGGCCTGAATCCGTTGCCATCCCGTTCCGCAACCCGGCGGGCATGTTCGACGGCGGCCTGGAATCAGTGTGGGAGATGTCGGTCAGCCGTAAATCTATCCCGAAATCTGTGACGGTTAACGACGACTATTACCCCGCGGCACAAAACGATATGACCGGCACGACGGAAACCAATCCGGACTATCCGGCGCTGGTTGCCGAAGATTACCGCTGGGGTGAGTATTATCCTGAGCCGGGCAAGGAATTCAGCAGCGAGCCCGGCCAGGGCATGTGGTACGCGAAGCGCCGTCAGGAGCGCTACCTCAGTGAGCAAATCACCTTTGAGGGCAAGTCCAACTGCATGACGCTGCGTCCGGGGATGGTCATCACCACGCCCGGTAAAGACTGGCCGGAAGCGCCGGAGGGCCTGCTGATAGTTTCCACGACCTCTACAAACGTCGCCCGCGATACGGCGTATTTCGTCACCTTTACCGCGGTTCCGCGCAATACACAGCATCCGTACCGCCCTGCCTTGCTGCCGTGGCCGACCGTCACCGGCACGCTGCCTGCCCGCATCTCCAGCGCGCATCCGGACGAACCTTACGCCCACATCAACGCCGACGGTTTGTACCGCGCCCAGTTTGGTTTCGACCGCACCGAATGGCAGAAAGGCTTTGAGAGCTGCTGGCTGCGCCTGGCTAAACCCTATTCCGGTGACACCTACGGCTTCCATATGCCGCTGCTGGATTCCACCGGCGTGGCGATTGCCTTCGAGAACGGCGACGTTGACCGGCCTTATATTGCCTATGCACTGCATGATTCAACGCACCCGGATCATGTGGCGTTACCGAATTACAAGCGGAACGTCATCCGCACTCCTTCTGGAAATAAGATTCGACTTGAGGATCAACGCGGCAAAGAACATATAAAAATCAGCACGGTACATTCAGGTAAGAGCCAGCTCAGTCTGGGACACCTGGTGGACAGTGCCAGAAAGCAGCGCGGTGAAGGCGCAGAATTGCGAACTGATGCCTATGTTGCCGTTCGCGGCGGTAAAGGCGTGCTGCTTTCTACCGAGCCGAAGAACAGTGCTCAGGGGCAGCAGCTGGATATGGATGCCGCCATTGCGCAGCTTGAAAAAGCCCTGGCTCTGGCCAAAACCCTGAAGAGTACCGCCGATATCGCTCAGGCGTCTCCGGCAGAAACCACCGATCAGGAGCTGCTCAAGACAGACCTCACCAAACTCGCTCAACCCGGCGTCGTCGTTTACGGCGATGCCGGAATTGCGCACACCACGCCGAAAACGATCCAACAAACTGCAGGTAAGAATCTGGTGGCCACCGCAGGCCAGGATGCCAGTTTCAGCGTATTCCGTCGCTTCTCAGTTGCCGCCGGTGAACTGTTCTCCGTATTTGCGAATAAGTTAGGCATCAAGCTCATTGCCGCTGCAGGAAAGGTGCAGCTTCAGGCACAGAAAGATCAGATGGAGCTGACCTCTTTTGAAGACATGCAGATCACCAGTACCAACGGCCGCATCGTGCTTAACGCCAAAAAAGAGCTGCTGCTGATGTGTGGCGGGGCTGGGATCCGCATTAAGGATGGAACGATCGAAGAGCTTGCTCCTACCCGTATTACCCAAAAATCGCCGGTACTGGAGTATCAGGGCGGGGATAGCGTGAAGCAGGCGATGCCGTCATTTGAAAGCGGTGCATTTGAACTCAAATATCGGCTCCATTTTAATGGCGACCCAACGCACGTCATGAAAAATCAAAAATTCCGTATCCGTCGTCAGGACGGCTCTGTCACGGAAGGGGTCACTGATGAGCAGGGTGAATCGTCATTGTTACAGATGCATGAGCTGGAAAATGCAGTAATTGAGATTATCAAGGGAGTGAAATAATGGCGGCTAACAACATACGTACTCCAACAATCCTGTCAGAAGGTGATACCGGGCGTCCTAAAGGCTCCGGGCCAATGAGTGTGCAACTTTGTGGCGTGCAACCTCCGCTGCCCTGCATTGTGATTCTGGTACACGGCGTCAATGATGTAGGTGAGGCTTATGAAAATCAGGATAAAGGGCTTTGTTTGGGCTTAAACACTCGCCTCGGTCGCCAGGACATGCACGCGCATGACTGGAAAGTACAAGAGTTCAGCATTTCGGATACAGACGGCAATATCACAACAAAAACCTGTGCCGTGCAGGAGCAAACCTGCATTGGGGTAGTCAACCGCTCCCCCATTATTCCTTTTTATTGGGGATACAAGCCCGTTGATCATGATACCTGGAAAGCCGACCAGACTCGCTACAAAGCTGAACTTGCCAAAAAAGGCAATGATGCCGATTTACCCTATGATACCTATCGCGAATTCGATGCAACAAAAATTAAAAACCATGATGGAGAAAACACTGACAATCTAAACAACTGGTTAGATCCTTCTTCTGCTAAAGGGGGCGGTACGTTCGCCAACGCCACGACCAATATTCCTGATATGTTTGGCCCTGGTGGCCAGGGCATGATCATTGAGATGGTCGCCCGCCTCAAGTCGCGTGGGGGTATCATGAGCGATGAGGACTGGAGTCACCCTATTTATCAAAACCCGCACCGTATTTACCAGGCTTATGCCGCACGGAGACTGGCGGATTTGATCCTGGATATCAGGCGTAACCCAGACACCCGATATGACACTATAAATGTTGTGGCACACAGTCAGGGGACGATTATCACCATGTTGGCAAACATGTGGGTGGATGCTGAAGGCTTCGACCCTGCGGATTGTGTGATCCTCAATCACTCGCCTTATTCAATGGAAAACCGTTGGATGGAGAACATGTTGCCGGGGCATCAGCAAAGTGATGCCGCACGCCAGAAAACATTTGCACACTTTTGCCAACTGATGGCAAAAAATAGTCATTATCAGATGGGAAATGTCCCCCATACAGGCGACTACACTCAAAAACTCACAGACAGCGGTTGCCTGTCAAAAAATGCTCATAAGACGTTATGGAACGATCCGCTATACAGCCGTAATAACTTCGGCATGGTCTACAACTATTTCTGCCCGAACGATCAGGTCGTATCGATGACCCCTATCCAGGGATTTGGCTGGCGAGGTATCCCTGATGAAATGAAAGCTAAAAATCAAATGGGTAACAACCTCTATCAGCGGGTATTTTGTAGAGATTATTGGGTCGGAGATAAAACCGGATTTCACTTTGAAATGCCAGCACGTAAGTCAGGAGACTCGCCCAATACAGGCTACTCATTTAAAGATGTGATTATTAATGCCCCCCTGCTGCCTACGCCATTCATTTTTGACCTTATGGGTAAAAGCAATACTGGATATACAGACAAGTTAGGCGATAACGACAAACATATCGCTAAAGCAGCGATGAAAGCTGAAAGGCTTGTTCATAGCTCAATTGAAGTACCTAACAGCCCGCAATTCTGGAATTTGTTTGACCGCGACAATTTAAAGCCAGGACAAATGATTGAAGTAAAAGAAAAATACCCGGAATGGGAAATTTTGCACGCTGAGGTATCTGGGAAGAGAGGTGAAGGACAAAACATAACATTAACTCGCAGGATGACAGAAAAAGAATTAAAGGCGGCAGCTGAGATTCCTTCGGTGTATAGCCAGCATTCATCCATTGTTGCGAGTTTAAAAGCTCCGGCCTTGTCTATGGCCTACGATTTGGCGATAGGGAAATGTGAAGCGTTTGAGGATCAGGAGTTTTGGGATCGATTGCTATTACGTGCTGATTGGCGAAGAGCAGAAAACCCTATTGCTGACGAAAGAAAATATTATCAAGAAGGTATTCTTCCTTTAGAACATATAAAGCAATTCATGAATAAGCCAGAGCTCGACAAGGGTATGCCTATAGGAAAAGAGTTTGGTGTAATAAACGATTATGGAAGACGACTAACGGTTAAGCCTAATAATCAGCATGATAGTGAAATTACACCCGTTCAAATATTACAGTGGGATATGCCTAAACCTCAGGTTTGACAGGGAAGAAATATGCAAACGTTAAAGATCGCAGTAATGCTTACTCTGGCCAGTTCAGTTGGTGCATGCCAGGCAACACCTCAATCTCCACCGACGCAAGTCGTCTATCGATTTGATGATCATCGTTATCTGGAACTGACAGGATTCAACTGTCAGGGAGGACTACGGTATATCGATACTCAGCGAAATATCCATTATCAGATTTATGATGTTTCAGACGGATACCGTATTTTCACCAAGAAATTTGTACATCCGTCTGAACGTTATATTGCAATTACCTCTTATGAAGGTGGAGGATTCGCAATTTCTAAAGACTATGGGCAAACATGGGGGGGAGCAAGTTTTGCTCCTGGCGGTGGAGCAGTAAGATACAAAGACGATCGTCCGCAACGCGAAGATATCGAATCATTCACCGTCGTCAACGATCAGGGCTTTATGCTCACAAAAGCCGGTGATATCTACATGAGCTCTAAGCCCTTTGATGACCCACGTCTCTCACCTGGCGGAAGCGGGATTGCATATACTTTTCTTGATCACCGCGGGAACTTAAAACAAGACCGGTTAATGCCAGGTAATTCTGGGTTAGATTGGGGCAGAGAGTATTTATCCTGGAATTCAGTCAATAGCCCTAAGCCCTGGGTTATCGATGCCTTTAAACCTAACTGGCAGAATATTCCTAATAAAGTCCCCGAAGTCAAAAACTATACCGGCTGGGATCATATGCGCTGTGACCCGAATTTAGGATTGGCTTCAAAATGATGCTTATTCAAAGAACTGGCATAGGCCTTATGGCGGGCTTAATCAGTGCATGTCAGGCCACACCTCAGTCCCCTCCAACGCAAGTTGTCTATCGATTTGATGATCACCGTTATCTTGAATTGAAAGGCTTCGAATGTGAAGGTGCTCTTTGGTTCAAAGATACTCGTAGGAATATTCATACTGAAATAACTTCCCAGTTTTACAGACTTTTTACCAAAACATATATTCATCCTTCCGAACGTTACATAGTTGTAGCTTACAACGATATTTCGGGTTTTTTAATCTCAAAAGACTATGGGGAAACTTGGGACAGGGCCCGGTTTTCTCCTGGCGGGGGTGCGAAAAGATACGGTTCTTCCGGTCCAACTAAAGACGAAGTTGAATCATTCACCGTCGTCAACGATCAGGGCTTTATGCTCACAAAAGCCGGTGATATCTACATGAGCTCTAAGCCCTTTGATGACCCACGTCTCTCACCTGGCGGAAGCGGGATTGCATATACTTTTCTTGATCACCGCGGGAACTTAAAACAAGACCGGTTAATGCCAGGTAATTCTGGGTTAGATTGGGGCAGAGAGTATTTATCCTGGAATTCAGTGAATAGCCCTAAACCCTGGGTTATCGATGCCTTTAAACCTAACTGGCAGAATATTCCTAATAAAGTCCCCGAAGTCAAAAACTATACCGGCTGGGATCATATGCGCTGTGACCCGAATTTAGGAATTACAACGGAATGAAAGCTATAAATGAAATCAAGATTCGCCAGATGACGTGATGGGTGTGAATAAAACATGAACCTCGCTTCCCGCGAAAGTCATCGAAGCGTTAGGCAAAAAATAACATTTTTAGAGTCGTATAAGAGGGAACTAAATGAATTTCGCAAAATGGAAGTGTGCGCTACCTTTGATAGGATTACTTTTGGCGGGTTGTAATGCCTCATCCTTGCAATCTATACAAGCCTGTCCTGATATTCAGGGGAGTTATAAGTTTGAAAATGTGGCAGATTTCTACATTCAGAAACAGACCAGTGGCGAGTATCTGGCGTTAATGATGTCAGAACAGCAGTCCCCTGAGTTTTTGCCAGTGGTAGTCCCGTCCAGGCAAGCGCTTAAAGATGAGAATTATTCTGAGTGTACAGTCATGATAAAAGGCCTCGGACTTCTTATGCCTTCAAACAAAGATGCTAAGTACAGTGTCAGTGCTGGCACACAAAATTATATGACAGAACAAAAAATTGATACCCCATTGGTCATTCTATACATGGCAGGATTCCAGTCCGCTGTTTTTGGTGTAGAGAAAATATCCAATAATCTCCCGCAGACGGTAACTACCACCTACGCTAACCGGGATAAATATTAATGAATCGTTCTAAGTTAGCATTACTAATTTTTGTAGCGTTAAATTCACTGCTAATAAACGGTTGTGCATCTGTTATCGCACGCAATACTAACCTTGGAGCAACGCCGCCTGCAGTCTATCCTGGAGCTGCTTACGACATTGCTGTCATACCTTCCCCACTTTTTCCTTTAGCGCTGATTGATCTGCCTCTTTCTTTTGTCGCTGATACTCTTATGCTTCCAGTTGATATTTACCATTCAGCTAAACGCAGTTCAAATGCGCCTCAGGAAAGTGTATTAAAAGAAAAACAATCAAAAACAGGCGACATGTACTTAACAAATATGGAGAGCCAAAATTTTAAATCGGATGGTGCATCCCATGTAAAACAAGGTAATGATTTTTACACCATCACATCTCCCAATTACGCAAAGGCATTCGAACTTTACGAGCAGGCGGCCAAGTTTAACGACGCAGCTGCGCAATTTAATCTCGGGAATGCTAATTATCTTGGCCGTGGCACACCAATCAATTATGAGGCTGCCTATAACTGGTATCTGAAATCAGCAAACTCCATTGACAACGATGACCCGTCCCCCTCGAATCTAAATCTCGGAAATATGTATTACAACGGTTTGTATGTGAAGAAAGATGACGTAAAAGCCATAGATTGGTATCTGAAAGCCTCAAAGTGTCGTCATCAAGATGGTCATAGCTTTACCTATTGTGATAGTGCATTGCAGGCCAGAATTTCCTTAGGTGACATTTATTACAATGGTACCGGAGTGGCAAAGGACAGTAAAACTGCGTATGCCTGGTATTCTTTGGCGAATTACTTGAATGTAAAAAGAGTTCCTCAGAAAGAGAAAGTCAGAAAAGAGCTTTCACATGACGATCTGATAGAGGCAAAACTTACGGCTAATAAATTAGCAGCTAAATATGGACTGGCTTACTTAGGTTCCATATTTACTGATTCCCAGATTGAATCCGATCTTTATTAAAGATAAAGGACTGTCTTATGAAAGGTGTCATTCGCTTAGGCGATCCCCATACGCACGGTGGCAAAGTCAGCTCAGCGTCAGGTGCCATCTTTGAGGGTAAACCGGTGATGTTAGCCGGTGATACCGTCAGCTGTTCTCAACATGGCACCGTGCCTGTGAATCAGGGGCATCCGACCTGGAAAATGAACGGCAAAGCTGTGATTGTTGACGGTTGTGTTGCGCAGTGTGGTTGCATTCTCAAAACAACTCTGCCGAACGCCGGAGCACAATGATGAACTGGAGCCTCCCGGATATGGACCGCAAAACCCTGTCCAAACTTCCTGCCTGGTGGTGGTGGCTGGCGATACCGTCAGCATGTGTCGCACTCGCTGCTATCGCGTTGTTTTTCACCTGGCCGGTTCAGCGTGGATTTACCAACCTGCGGTTCTGGTTCTGGCTGTTACTGTTGCCGGTGTTGGTTTCCAGCGCAGTGATGGCCTTTGTGCTCAGTGCGGCTTTACAGGTCCGGCGTGAGACTGACTGGCGACATCTGTTTATTGACCGCAAATATGCCCACTGGCAGCACTGGGGACGCCGGTGTCTGCGGCTGGTAGCATTTCACTGCCTGACGCCGGAACCGGATATCGCCAGCCGGGAACTGGGTCTGGAGGGTCAGCCGCCGCAGGCCCCGGCGAAACCGGCAGAAATCATCCCCGTTCAACCCTTGCAGTTGGGCGAATCCCCATTGAAAGATATTCTCTCCCAGACGCTCGAACCACTGTCAGAGACTTTGCGCACGCAGTCCTCTATCGAAATATGGTTGTATGCAAATACGCCGGAAGAACAGGCCAGGAGCGCGGTCGAACAGTACTGGTCTGCCAAATTAAAAAAACGCCTGCCCACTGAGAACATCCACTGGCAGAGCATTGCCCCGGACGCCGCTTTGCTAGACAACTGGTGTGATGAAGACATTTCCATCCCGCGTCTGGTGATTGCCCTGCATTTGCTTGACGGCAAAAGTCTGGCCAGTGCCAGCAGCTCCGCCCTGCTCTTCCAGAGGTCTTCCGGGCCGGTGATAAAAGCCCCGCCTTTCCGCCCGGTATACCTGTTCCGCCCGCTGGTGACACAGTCGCACGACCTCGATGCGGACTTCCCGCGATTTCTTGCCGCCGGTCAAACCGAGGCCAAACGTCTGAGCCATTTGTGGGATGCCGGGTTGCACAGCCGGGAGCGCGGCGCCCTGCTGGCCTTACTGGATGAACACGACGTGATGCTGCCGGCCCAGGGGCGTCACGATCTGTCCCTGTTACTAGGCCCTGCGAGCCCGGCCTCCTTCTGGCTTGCCCTGTGCCTCGCGGCGCAGGGATGCGATTTAGGCCAGCGCGGCCAGCTGGTCGCCGAACAGTCCGGGGAGTCCATCAGCCTGGTTCAGCTCAGCACCCAGCCTGCTGCTCCCGTGGAAATGCCTGTCGATACGATTTCACGCTATCCGCTGGCCTATCTGGCGGGAATTGTGGCTGTGATGCTGGCCCTGATATTACTCCCCGCCGACCGTGATACGCAGATGGGCATGCTGCCCTGGCTGGGCGGCGGGCTGATGGTGGTTGCGGCCTTACTGAGTTTCTCTGTCCCTCTGGCACTGCGCTTATGGCGTAAGCGGCTCGATGTGGAATGGCACCTGCTGGAACAACAACGTCATGACTAAAAGCCTTCATCTGATGCTGGTGGTGATGCTCGCCCTGGCACTGAGCCTCTTGTGGCTGAACGCGGACGGGGAAACCCTCACCCACAGCGTGGCCTGGTGGGCAACCGGCGTCATCCTGCTGGGCTATTTTCTGCTGGCCCGCTACGCCTTCGCCTTGGAATTGCTCGATTTTAACCGCCCGCCCGAGGCACAGGACGACGCGCGCATCACGGCGTTTGATACCCTGCGTTTCACCCTGCGTCACCGCTATGGCTGGCACTGGAAGCACGAACAGCCGTGGCTTTTGGTCACCGGTGAGGCGGCGGTGGTGGAGAAAATCGCCCCCGGCCTGACGCAGGCGTTCTGGCAGGAAAGCCAGAATGCCGTCCTTATCTGGTGTGGTGAGGCCGATGCGCTGGATTTGGCCGCCGTGACGCAGCTGCGCGACATGCGCGGACGCCGCGCCTTTAATGCCGTGCTGTGGGTCACCGATGTGACGGCTGAACCACAATACCAGTGGACTAGGCAGCCGGTGCCTAATCAGACGCTGCCAGCGGACAACAGCGACGCCGTCTATCGGCAGTTTATCGCGCTCGGGCGCACCCTCAGCTGGCGTCCGCCGGTGTTTGGCGTGTGCCTGAGTGAACCGCAGTGGGAACAGGACGACCGCCCGGTGCAGAGTATCGGCTGTCACTGGCCGGCTGGCACGCCGGTCTCACTTGATGACCAGCTCAGTCAGCTTGCCGCCACGCTCATTCCACAGGGCATTGCGCAGCTGAACGAGAAAAAACACTGGGCCTGGCTGCTGCAGCTGTCAGGGGATCTGAAACACCACACCGGCGCGTTGCTCAGGCAGCGTTTTCAGCCGTGGCTCGGTGAGCATCAGCGCGTGCTGGCCGGCGGCATCTTCTTTATGCCTGCTGCCCCTGAATCGGCTTCTGTTCAGCAACACTCCCACGCCTGCTATTTATCCCCCGCCTGGAACGGCGTTATCGCGCAAAGCCGGACGCAGCAGGGTCGCCGCGACCATCTGTCCACTGGTGACAAGCTGGCCATCGGCACGCTGATGCTGGCGGGGCTGTGGGTGCTCGGCATGGGAATATCTGCCTGTGCCAACCGCACGCTTATCGCCGACAGCCAGGCGCTGCTGCAGGCGACCCGCACGCCGGCCCCGATGTCCGACACGCTGACCCGCAGCGTCGCCCTGCAGGACAACATTGACCGCCTGCTGTGGTGGCAACAAAACGGCTCGCCGTGGCTGCACCGCTTTGGCCTCGATCAGCGCGATGCGGTGATCAACGCACTGTGGCCCGCCTATACACGGCAAAGTCAGGCACTGCTGATAACGCCGGTGGTTGACGCGCTGAAAGACCGGCTGCAGGAGTTTGTGTCCATGCCGCCGGGCTCTGCCGAACGACGTCTGGCCGGGAAAGTGGCCTATCAGCAACTGAAAGCCTACCTGATGCTGCTGCATCCTGAACACGCCGACCCAGCCTTTATGCAGCCGGTGCTGTCTCCTCTGTGGACGGCGCCGGGCGGCGTGGCGCCCGGAGAATGGCTGGCCCGTTCGGACAAGCTGCTCGGCTTTTACCTGCAGCAGCTGCCGCGCCATCCGCAGTGGAAGCTGCCTGCCGATGACCAGTTGGTTGCCAACGTGCGTACCATCCTGCGCAGCCAGAAAGGCATCAGTAACAGCGAAAACGCGTTGTATCAGCAGGTGTTGCTGAGCGTGTCGCCGCACTATGCCGACGTCACGCTCGACAGCCTGCTTGGAGAGTCTGCTGGCGGTCAGCTGTTCTCCACCGATAACACCCTGCCCGGCATGTTCACCCGTGAAGCCTGGGAGGGAGAGGTCAGCGACGCGATTGATAAAGCGGCGGCGGCACGCCACGTCACCTCTGACTGGGTGCTGGATGATAAAGGCGAACAGCAGCTCCTGACCAAAGACCAGCTGCAGTTCCGCCTGACCGAACGCTACTTTGCCGATTACACCAGTGCCTGGCTTAATTTCCTCAACAGCATCCGCTGGAACACCAGCGACTCGCTGAGCACCTCCCTCGATCAGCTGACCCAGCTGGCCGATGCCCGTCAGTCGCCGCTGCTGGCCCTGAGCCGCACCCTGCGTTATCAGGGCGCCGCCGGCCAGCACCGCGAAGCGATGGGGGATTCCCTGCTGAAATCGGCGCAAAAACTGGTGTCGAAAACCACGCCGGACGCCGGATTTGCCGGCGGGCGCAATGACCCGACCCGCGTGCTGAGCGAGACCTTCGCCCCGCTGCTGGCCGTGTTACCGCCGGAGAGCCCGGCGGCAGGTGAAACGCAGACTACGCAAAACACCGCCGGCGTTTCCCTCAGCAACTACCTGCTGCAGGTGTCACAAACGCGATTACAGCTGATGCAGGTGGCCAATGCCTCCGACCCGCAGGCGATGGCACAAAGCCTGGTCAAATCTGCCTTCAGCAACGTTGACACCACGCTGTCGCAGGGGCGCCACTACGCACAGCTTCTGGCGGCCAGCCTTGGCGGAGAGTGGAGCAGCTTTGCCGATGCCGCGTTTATTCAGCCGCTGGAACAGGCGTGGAACGGCGTGATGGCTCCGGCGCAGCACGGGATCAACAATGCATGGCAGGTACAGGTGCAGAATCCGTGGCAGGCGGAATTTGCCGGACGTTACCCGTTCGATAACACCAAAAACGACGCCGACTTCACCCAGCTGGCTCACTACCTGACGCCGGATACCGGCCTGATTGACCAGTTTATTACCCAGCAACTGGCCGGCGTGCTGGAAAAACAGGGTGACAGCTGGGTACCTAATCCGCTCAACACCCAGGGAATGAGTATCAACCCGGACTTCCTCAGCGCGGTTAACCAGCTTAGCCAGCTCGGCCGCCGCGTCTTCCCGCAGGGTAAACCCGGCGTGACCTTTGAGCTGCAGATCCGCCCAACCCGCAACGTGGTAGAAACTGACCTGCAGATAGACGACGCCACCCTGAAGTACTTTAACCAGCTGCCGGGCTGGCAGACGTTACGCTGGCCAGACGCCGCAAGCTTACACCCGCAGGTGTCCCTGACGTACTCACCGGTCGCGGCATCAGGGAAAAGCGCCGACACCTTCCAGAGCTATTTTCAGGCGGACGGCGGCTGGGCCTGGCTGCGTTTACTCGATAAGGCGCAGGTTGAACAGCTCGACAGCAGCCGCTATCGCCTGAGCTGGCAAACCGCCACCAAAGAGACGCTGAACGTGGTGTTACGCACTCAAAGCGGCGGCGGCCCGCTGGAACTGCTCGCCCTGCGCCGCTTTAAACTGCCGGCCCAAATATTTACCTCTCCGGGCATGGCCACGGACAATGCGGAGGACACAACGCGCCATGACGCCCAATAATTTCCAGCGAGTAAGACGCGGCACCGTGCTGTTATTACTGCCCTTACTGATAAGCAGCTGCGGCCTGACGCAGCGCGTGGGAAACGGCGCTTCTGCGGTCGCAGATGCCGTGCTCTACCGTAAAATAGACATCTTGCATCTGAAGCTGACCTCCCGCGCCGCGCTCAACAGCAATGAAGGCGGCGAGGCGCTGCCGACGGTGGTGCGCGTTTATCAGCTCAAAGACCGTAAAACCTTTGATACGGCCAGTTATACCGCCCTGCTCAGGCAGGACAACACCGTGCTGGCCACAGACCTGCTCGACCGGCAGGTTGTCCAGGTGATGCCGGACGCAGAGGCGACGGTGGCCGTGCCGCTGCATGCCGACGCAAAGTTTGTCGCCGTGGTGGCCCTCTTTATGGCACCGGATGTCACAAACAACACCTGGCGGCTGGTTCTCGAACGTAATGACCTCGATGACAGTAAAGACCGGATCGTTGAGCTCAATGACAACCGGCTGCAGCTCAGGAAAAGTCAGTAATGGAAGACAATTTCTTAAAATATTTTGACGGCGAAATGCGCTATCTGAAGGAAGCCGGGCTGGAGTTTGCGAAAGAATTCCCGGAGCTGGGACGTGCTTTAGGCCTGGACGGCACTCCGGTACCCCGCGATGACTCCGTCGAACGGCTGTTTCAGGGTTTTTCGCTGATGATGGCCAAACTGCGGCAGAAGATTGACGATGACATTCCCGATCTGACCGAGCCGCTGCTTTCGCATCTGCTGCCGGTGATTAACCGCACCCTGCCCTCCACGGCCATCGTCGAACTGACACCGGCCGCGCCGGATCTGCATGTGCGGAAAGAGCTGCTGCCCGCTGAAAGCGAGCTCTTTACACAACAGCTCGGCAATGATCGCAAGCGTTGTGCGTATCGCACAGTACGGGATCTGGAAATCCATCCATTTTCGCTGGAAACCGTCTCGTTATTCACCCTGCAGGAAGGCCAGCAGGCACTACGGCTGCGATTCTCACTTCCCGCACTGATTGAAATTCGCCCCGCCGACTGGCAGAACATCAGCCTGTATCTCAACGGCGACCGCGTGCTGCAGTCTGCGCTGTATCTGGCCCTCAGCCGTCAGGTGAAACGGGTGAATGTGCGGTTCTGGCAGGAATCGACCGAGCTGACGCCGGTGGACGTGCAATTTTTGCCGCGCTGGCAGGCAGAAAACGACGCCTCGCTTTGGCCGGAGAGCGACAGCCCGGCACTGTGCGGCGAGGTGCGCCCGTGGCTGGAATATTTCACTTCACCGGCGCGTTATTTCTTTATGCAGCTGCGCGGGCTCGAGGCCCTGACCTTCCCGCCGGACACCACATCCTTTGATATCGAGGTGACGCTCAGCGAACGCTGGCCATACGATCTGGCCGTGCCGCCGGACGCCATCCGCATGCACTGTGTGCCGGTGATTAACCTGTTCCGCCTGCTGGCCCAGCCGCTGAGCGTAACCACCGCGGTCAGCGATTACCGCCTGCGGCCGCACCGGCTCAGCGACGGCCATACCGAGATTTATGCGGTCAATGACGTGGCAGAGGTCGCCGAAGACAACGCTGAATTCAGCTACGTGCCCTACAGCCAGTTTCGTCAAAAAGGCGGGATGCTCCAGTATAAGAAAAACTGGCCTGACCGCTATTACCACACCCGCATGTACCGCGGAACGTCCGGACTGAACGAGACCATTCTAATGCTCGGGGGACGCACTCATGAAGAGCAGAATGGCCTGAAAATGCGGCTGAACATGACCTGCACCAACGGCGCCTGGCCGCGCATGGCGTTGCAGGAGAGCGTTTTCGACGGCGAAACCGCCCTGGGTAATCTTGAACTGAAGTGTTCAACCCGCTTGCGTCCCACTATGCCGCATTACCCGCCGACCGCTGAACTTTATCAGTGGCAGGTGCTGTCTCTGCTGCATCCGCAGGCCATCGCCGGTCTGATGGAAATCGACACGCTGCGTCACGCGCTCAGCCTGCTGGACTGGACGCATGACCCGGACAACGCGCGGCGTATTGCGGGCATTACGCACGTTGAATATAAGCCGTCTCACTACCCTGCCGAAGGCTGGCACGGCGTGGCCATCCGCGTGACATTGGATGAACATCAGTTCTGTGGTTCGGGCGATGCCCTGCTGTTTTGCGAAATTCTGGAGCAGTTCTACACCCAGTACGCCGATATCCGCCGGTTCATTCAGCTGACGGTGACGCTCAGTCAGTCCGGGACACAATGGGCATGGCCGGAACGACGCTTAACCCGGATTTTATTCTGATGATGAAAGATAACGAAAAGCGCCTGAAAGAATTCTGGCAAGACAGTGAAGGCAACGACCGGGCGCATGCGTTTAACTTCTACCGTTTCTGCCAGCTGCTGGAGAAACAGCTCTCGGATAACAAACCGATCGGCAGCACCTTTTCGCCGAAAAACGACGCGGTGCGTTTTCGTCCGCATCCGGGGATGGGTTTTCCGGTCAGCGAGCTAAAAGCGGTGGAGACGAATGCGGAACGCCCGGACGCGCCGCCGACGGTGCGCACCACCTTTATGGGACTGTACGGCGTGGATTCGCCGCTCCCGACCAGTTATATCGATGACATCACCCAGCGGCGCGAAGGCCATGAAGCGATGGAAGCCTTTTTAGACATCTTCAACCATCGGATGATGACGCAGTTCTACCGCATCTGGCGAAAGTACAATTATCCCGCCACCTTTGAAGACGGCGGTACAGACAAAACGTCGCGCAGCCTGATGGCCCTGACCGGCATCACCGACAGCGGCGACGTGCCCGCCTCGCGGTTACTGGCGTTACTTCAACCGCTGGTCAGAACCACCCGCACAGCGGAAGGCATAGTCAGCGTGATCCGCACGCAGGCTCCCAACACTCGCGTCATTGTTAAACCGCATAAGGTCACGCGGATGCCCGCCGGAAAACGGGCAAGGTTCTCTTTTTCAGAACAACAACGGCTGGGGGATCATCTGGTACTTGGCAGCATGTCATCCGATGCCAACTACTGCATTGGCGTGGAGATGTTTACAGAAGATCCGGCGGAAGCCAAAAGCTGGTTACCCGGCGGCCAACTGCGGGAGGATGTGTTTACACTACTACGCGTGTACCTGGGGTGTGATTATGACGCCAGCCTGACACTCACTATTCCCATGGAACTGGCTCCGTTGCCACGTCTCGGCGACCCTTGGTTACTGATGGGATATAACGTCGTAATGGGTTTACGTGAGGATAATCTGGAAGAAATGCCTGAGCGGGTGAAAATGAAACTGGGGCAAATCCGCAGTAAATAGGTGATGAGGCAGAAGCTGCCTCACATCCATCACATTTGATGCATCATGTTGTATACTCATCGCCGACGGTTTCTCCTCTATTCCGGGTGCGCGCACTCTATTGCTACGGTGAACATTTGAATTATCCCATCAGCTCGATTAACCACGCCTACCTGGGCAGCAGCGTGTATGCCACGCTGCGCGAAGCCCTGATTACCGGCCGTCTGAAACCTAACGATCGTCTGCGCATCCGCGAACTGGCTGAGCAGGTGGGCACCAGCGTCACGCCGGTGCGTGATGCGATTTTACAGCTGGCAAAAGAGCAGGCGCTGGAAATGCGCACGCCAAAAGATATCCGCGTGCCGCAGCTTGATGAGCAGCAATATCATGAAATTCGTACGTTGCGCCTCGAGCTCGAAGGCCTCGGCGCGGAGAAAGCGGCGCAGTCGGTGACCGGCTATGAGTTAGCGCGCATTACGCAAAACATTGAGGCCAACCGCAACGCCATCAGCAACGAAGATTTACCCGAAGCCCTGCGCCTCAACAGCGAGTTTCATCTGATGCTGGCAGAAAGTGCGCGGATGCCGTTGCTGAGTAATTTTATCGACAGCTTATGGATGCGCACCGGCCCGTTGATTGCTCAGGCTTACGCCCATTTTTCCCAGCGTATGGCTATCGAGCATCATCAGGAGATTTTGCTGGCGTTGCGTAAAGGTGATGGCGCGGCGACGAAGCGGGCGATTCAGGAAGATATTCTCGACGGCAGCCAGAAAATGGTCGAATTCCTGGCGGCCAGTCGTGAAGGGTTTGAGTAACAGCACCGCGATCAGCGAGCTGATTTAGCGGTTACAACAGATCTCCGTAAGGCATGTGGTGCTCGGAAAGCATTCCTGTGAGCACCACATTGGCGGTACGCGTACCCTGTAAACGGTCATACATTTTGTACATTTTCTGCAAACCATTATCGACAGCGTGGATCACCGTTGGCGTAAACACATCCTCATTCCAGCGAATTATCATTCCGCCTGTATTTGGATCGAAAATAAAGATTTCATCGCCGGTACCATAAAATGCGATGCCCATATGATTCATCGGATATGTGCTGCGTTTTAAATAGGCGCAATTATCTCTGCGCTTGTTAATTTCTCCGACAGATAAAACCAGTAATACCAGACCACATCCCCTTACAAAGGGTTTCTCGGGAAGAATACATCGCGAATATTGGCTTTGCAGATGAAAAATTCTTTGACGAAAATCCTGAAACCCTGGTGGGACGGTATTATCTAAAATATTCCCCGACGCCCGTACCGCACTCAGATACTCCTCAGCGTAATCAAATACTTGCCTGGGCGTCAGGAATGTGTCTTCCCCGTCAGCGCAATCAAGAATATGCGACACCAGAGCCACACTGAGCCCGCAGCAAAATCCCCCCTGAGTTTGTAATTCGGACTGACGGCAGCGAAAACGATTAAACTCCTGAACAGACATTTCTCTCTCCTTTTAAAAATATACATTCACACAATTATTTTTATTCATTGGCAACATAGCTAAAACATATAGCTAAATAAGAAAAACTGAATAAGGAATACTTCATTAACTATTCCGGAGAAGTTATTATACAGAAAATAATGGAATTATTATTTTCATCTCAGATATTTTTTGAGACAGATCCCGCACAGAAAATAATGAATGAGTTGATGAACTCATCCATTTTAACTTTTCCCGAACGTTGCAAAGGCGACTTATTGCGCAGGATCATGGACGGCTTCCCCGAGGACCTCTGCCAGCGTTTCCAGCAGCAGCGCCGCGTGCTCCGGCTGAAAGACCAGCGGCGGGCGTATTTTCAGTACGTTGGCCGACGGGCCGGTAGCGCTGATTAAAATCTGTTTACGCCGCATCGCGTTGACCACGTACGCGGCCTGTTCCGGTGCCGGGGTGTTGCGCTGATCGCTCACCAGTTCCACGCCGATGAACAGCCCCTCGCCGCGCACATCGCCGATCACCGGATAACGCGCTGCCAGTTTTTGCAATCCTTCACGCAACAATGCGCCGGTTGTCTGCGCGTTTTGCTGCAACGCCTCACGCCGTAACACCTGCAAAACCGCATGCGCCGCCCGGCATGACACCGGATTGCCGCCGAAGGTATTGAAATAACGCTGGCGACGGCCAAACTCCGCGAACAGTTCCGGTCGGCCAACCAGTCCGGCCACCGGATGCCCGTTACCCATCGGTTTGCCGAGGCTGACCAGATCGGGAAGCACGCCGTAGCGGGCAAATCCCCAGCGCGAACTGCCGGTGCGGCCAAACCCCGGCTGGACCTCGTCGGCGATGAATAATCCTCCGGCGGCGCGCACCTGTGCCACAGCGCGCTGTATCTCCTGCGGCGGCGGACTGAATATTCCGTCGCTGGAAAAAATGGTGTCCAGCAGCAGCGCCGCCGGTTTTACGCCTGCCTGCTTCATTTCCTCCAGCGCCCTTTCCACACCCGCGCCGAACGCGCCCGGATGACGGAAGGTGTCAGGTGCGTCAATCAGCCAGACAGTGTTTCCCTGCATAAATCCTTCGCCGAGCGAAGGCGACAGCTCAGCCAGCGCGCTGGTGACGCCGTGATACGCCCAGCGGGTCACCAGAATGCCCTGCCCGCCGGTGACCAGGCGTGCAACGCGCAGCGCCAGATCGTTGGCTTCGCTGCCGGTGCAGGTCATGGTCAGGCTGCGCAACTCTGGCGGAAACTCGGTCAGAAAATCTTCGGCAAACTCGACGATGGCATCGCTCAGATAGCGGGTATGTGTGTTGAGCTGCGCGGCCTGTGCCGCAATCGCCTCAACCACCGCCGGATGACAATGCCCCACCGACGCCACGTTATTATACGCATCGAGATACCGACGGCCTTCGCTGTCATACAGCCAGACACCTTCTGCACGCACCACGTGCAGCGGCTCCTGATAAAACAAACGATAACCGCCGCCAAGCCACTGCTGGCGGCCTTCTGAAACCTGTTGCTGAGTCAGCATCCGCTGGCCTCCCGTTACACCAGTGATGAAGTGCAGGACTGACGGAAAATCGCGTCTGTCTGCGAGAAGGGTTGTTGCATCAGCCGTGAAAGGCTGCGCCACGCGTGCGTCTGATTGCGCAGAATATAGTCACGGTTCAGCGGATAAAGTACCGCACGGTGCTGAGCGATCAGCAAACTCAGCGCCAGCCGCGATGCCACCAGTTCCGGCAACAGCTGAAGTTCAGCGTCGGTCAGCGGCTGCCGGGCGGTGTAGGCAGCAATCAGCGGGCGGCAATACAAAAAAAGGTCGTCCCCGTTGCTGTCCAGCTGATAGGCCAGAGCGGTCGCCAGTTCATTGATAAGTGGAGCGTGAAGGGCATCGCCGAAATCGATGATACCGGCGATCCGCTGCGCATCGGCGCTGCACACCAGCACGTTGTGCGTGTTCAAATCGTTGTGGATCACCTGTCTGCGCAGCAAAGGGCTGGCAGGAACCACCTTTTGCTGATGCGTTTGCAGCACCCGCGCGATTGTGCGGCGTTGCTCCGCGTCAGTCAGGTGCGCCACCCAGCCCTGCATCCGTGACAGATCTGTGATATCCCACAGCAAATTGCGGTGCGCGCCCGCATGTTCAAAATCACTCAGTGCGATATCCAGACGCGCCAGCGTATCGCCCAGCACCTGCATCAGTTTTTTGGATCGCGGTACCTGATACTGCGCCGTGCCCGGCAGATAACTGACCGCGCGCAGGGTGAGATTTTGCCCGCTGACGTTCACCTGTGGCGTGAGCTCTCCACCGCGGCTCTCCTGCAACCGGGGAACCGGCAACGCGCTGTCGCGCAGCGCCAGATGGCTGAGGATGGCCGTCTGAAAATCCACTTCGGCAGGCACTTCCGCCGGGTTAACAAAACGCAGCATGTACGCCCGGCCTGAAAGCGTGGTCAGGCAAAAATTGCTGTCGCGTTCGCCGCCGAGGATCTCCGCCGTGCCTTCCAGCCCGTAAACCTGCACCGCAATTTTCTCTGCCTGCAACGGCGTTACGCGCGGGACTTCTGTGGTCAGCAATGAAGACGTCTCAGACATGTTGACCGCCGTTGACGTGGATCTCCGCCCCGTTGACGTAAGAAGCGCCGGAGGTGCAGAGGAAATAGATCAGTGACGCCACTTCCTCCGCTTTGCCCAGACGCTGCAACGGCACGCTGCGTTCCACAATCTCTTGTGTGCCGGGCGAGAGGATGGAGGTATCAATTTCGCCGGGTGCGATAGCGTTTACGCGCACGCCGTGAGGCCCGAACTCGTGCGCCATCTCGCGGGTCAGCGTCGAGAGCGCCGCTTTAGAACAGGCGTAAGCCACACCGGCAAACGGATGCACTTTGCTGCCGGCAATCGAGGTGACATTGATGATGCTGCCCTGCGCCGCTTTCAGCTCATCGAACAGGCCGGTGGCCAGCATTGCGGTGGAGAAAAGATTGACGTTAAACACTTTCAGCCAGGTGGCGTAATCACTGTCGAGCACGCCGAGGCGACCGCCGGTGGCCGTTTTGGGTGACATACCGGCGTTGTCTACCAGCGCATCCAGCCTGCCTCCGAGACGTTCTTTGATCATCGGCAGGGCATTCTGCACGCTGTCGATATCTTCCAGATCCAGATGAATATGGTTCAGAAAACCTTCTGCCCACGGACATTCATCCACCCAGTTCTGGCGCGAGGCCGTAAAAATCCGCCAGCCCGCCGCGTAAAAATGTTTGACCGTCGCGTGCCCGATACCCCGGCTCGCGCCAGTCAGTAACAATGTCTTTTTTTCGGTCATGGTGATTGCCTCGGTTGCTTTTGATATTTGATGCATCAGGAATAATCAAAAAAAGAGGACCTGTAAAGTCCTCTGATGAAAAAGTGGCTTAATGCGTGGCGCCGGAGTGACGCAGACGTTCGCCGCGACGGCGCAGCAGTTCCATCACCACCAGTAAAATCAGTGAGGCGCCTACCATCAGTGACGCCGCAGCCGCTATGGTCGGATCGAGATTTTCGCGGATACCGGCGAACATCTGGATAGGGAGCGTTCTCTGGCGCGGGCTGGCGAGGAACAGTGTCACCACCACTTCATCGAACGACGCGGCAAACGCAAACAGCGCACCGGAGAACACGCCGGGGGCGATGAGCGGCAGGGTCACTTTGCGGAACACGGTCAGCGGCGAAGCCCCCAGACTGGCTGCGGCCCGCGAGAGATTACGGTCGTAGTTTTTGAGAATCGCCGTGACGGTGATCACCACAAAAGGCACGCCGAGCATGGCGTGGGCCAGCACCAGTCCGAGGTAGCTGTTGAGCAGCGAAATACGTGCAAAAAAGAAGAACATGCCGACCGCGATGATCACCACCGGCGCAATCATCGGCGAAATCAGGACAGCCATCACCAGTGATTTACCGCGAAACTCACCGCGCACCAGCCCGACCGAGGCCAGAACGCCCAGCACCGTCGCCAGAAGGGTCGCCAGCGGCGCAATCAGCAGACTGTTCCCCAGCGAACTCAGCCATTCATCCGAATGAAAAAAGGTGTGATACCAGCGCAGCGAAAATCCGGTGAGCGGATAGCTGAGAAAAGACCCGGCATTAAACGACAGCGGCACGATGATCAGCACCGGCACAATCAGAAACAGCAGGATCGCCGCGCTGTAGAAGTTGAAAAACCAGCGCCATAAACGCAGTAACAACGCCCCTTTCTGTCTCATTTGATGTTTCATTTTCGGGCTCCTTTAATGCGCGGCAACTTCCGCTTTGGTGCGCGTGACGCGGATATAAACGATGTACAGCAACACCACAATCACCAGCAACTGTGTGCCCAGCGCCGCGGCCATTCCCCAGTTCATCGTGCTGTTGGTAAAGAATGCCACAAAGTAGCTGACCATCTGATCGCCCGGCCCGCCGAGCAGCGCGGGAGTGATGTAGTAACCAATCGCCATCATAAACACCAGCAATGCGCCTGCGGTGACACCGGCATAGGTTTGCGGCACATACACCCGCCAGAAAGCAGAAAACGGATGCGCGCCCAGCGAAATCGCCGCCCGCACATAGTTAGGTGAAATGCCTTTCATCACGGCATATAAAGGCAGCACGATAAACGGCAGCATGATGTGGGTCATCGAGATGTAAACGCCCAGCCGGTTAAAAACCATGACCAGCGGCTGATCGATAATGCCGGTGCCAAGCAGTGCGCGGTTGATAAGCCCGCCGGATTGCAACAGCACAATCCAGCTGGCGGTGCGCACAATCAGCGACGTCCAGAACGGCAGCAGCACCAAAATCATCAGTAAATTGGCGCGCCCGGCGGGCTGTTTTGCCAGCCAGTAGGCCAGCGGATACCCGAGCAGCACGCAGCACAGCGTCACGACCAGCGCCATCCACAGTGTTCTGAGCAGCACATTGACGTACAGCGCCTGATCCGCAGGCAGCGCAACGATATGACCGGTATCGACATCGACCTTGCGGTCAAACGCTGACAACAAATAGAGAGAGGTGACGGGTTTTGCCGCACGCCGGAGGGTCTGCCAGGTGCTGACTTCGCCCCACAAAGGCAGGCTCTGGATTAACGTTTCGCGCACCGCGGTGCTGCCTGCCGGTACATGACGTAACGTGCCGGTGATCAGGCTGCGGTAGCGGTTATCTTCGTAGCTTAAACGTTTGGCAATCGCCGCCATTTGTCCGCTGCTGCGGGCGTTGCGCAGATCAGACACCAGGGCGTTGAATGTCGCTTCGTCGGGCACGCTGTTGCCATCCCAGCGTGATAACTGTGTCACCGTGCCCGGCAGGGTGTCCCCCAGTTCGGGGTTGGTGACGCTTTTCACTAAAATCGACGCAATCGGAAACAGAAAGCTGACGATCACAAACAGCAGTAATGGTGCAATCAGCAGTAAAGAGCGGCGGGTGTAAGCGGCCTCTGTTTTTCGCAGGCGCTGACGCAGGGTCGGGCCCGATGTCCCGGCGTCCGGCACCGGTGTGGTCAGCATGTCGGTTTGGCTCATATTTTTCTCCCGCAGCGGGTGTTCTGATGTCGTGTTTCACAGGTGCTGAGCACAAGAGAGTGCGGGCCGAATCACGGCAGCGAGTCTCGCCGGTTCAGCCCGATAAATGAAGGGGAGTTACTTCGCAGCCCAGGCGTTGAACCGTTGCTCGAGATCTTCTCCGTGCTCGATCCAGAACTGAGTATCCACCTGCAATGCGCCTGCCAGGTTTTTCTCAGCCGTCGGAAGATTCTGCGCGTATTTTGCATCGATCATGCCGGTGACGGATTTTTCAGTCGGGCCGTAAGGAATGGTTTCGGCAAAGACTTTCTGATTCTCAGGCTTGTTGGCAAAGGCGATAAACTGTTCGGCCAGCTCTTTGTGTTTCGAGCCTTTGACGATCGCCCAGCTGTCGAGGTCGTACAGGCTGTTTTCCCAGACCATTTTGAAGTCATGCCCTTCAGCCTGTGCGGCGCTGACGCGGCCATTATAGGCCGAGCTCATGACCACATCGCCGGACACCAGCCACTGCAACGGCTGAGCACCGGATTCCCACCACTGAATATTGGGTTTGATTTGGTCGAGTTTTTTGAAGGCACGTTCCACACCGGCCGGGGTGGCCAGCACGTTATAGATGTCTGCGCGTTTGACGCCGTCGGCCAGCAGCGCAATTTCCAGCGTAAATTTGGCACTTTTGCGCAGTGCGCGTTTACCCGGAAAATCTTTCACATCCCAGAAATCCGCCCAGCTGGTTGGCGCTTTTTTCAGTTTGCTGGCGTCATAAGTCAGTACCGTTGACCACAGGAAGATACCCGCGCCGCATTCGGTGACCGCGCCCGGGACGTACTGTGTTTTATCGCCGAGTTTGTTCCAGTCCAGAGGTTCAAACAGACCTTCATCACAGCCGCGGATAAGCTCCGGGCTTTCGACTTCCACCACATCCCAGCCGACCTGTCCGGTTTCGACCATGGCACGAATGCGCGCCATTTCACCGTTATATTCGCCCGGTTCGATGGTGCCCTTTCCGGCAGCGGCGAAGGGTTTGTAAAACGCTTTATCCTGCGCGTCCTTATTCAGGCCGCCAAATGAGATCACGGTCAGAGATTCGGCCTGAGCCTGAAAAAACATACCGGCGAGGAGAGTGGTCAGTGCAATCTTCTTAAACATGCTGTGACTCCTGGTTAACTTAAAAAGTGCGGAAAGCGCTAAAGTAAACGGCGTGTTAAAATATGATGCATCATATTTTATGATGAAGCATAAACCATGCCATTCCTGTGGAGTCCGCCCGTGCGGCCTTACGCGCGAGGCGCAATGCCGTACGGACAGGCTTTGTTGAGGCAATTTGTATTTTTTTTGCGCCTCATGACCACTCAGTTTCTTTTTATTGTTAAACCTTGCACAGCTTGTGTGCATCACTGCACGTTATCTGAACCATTATCTGCGTCGGGGTGACGGATTACTCCGCCAGCTCGATGCACAGATATTTCATTTCCAGATAATCGTCCATGCCGTGACGTGACCCCTCACCCCCCAGCCCGGACTGTTTGATCCCCCCGAACGGTGCGACTTCGTTTGAAATCAGACCGGTATTAATGCCGACCATGCCATATTCCAGCGCTTCCGGAACCCGCCACTGGCGCGCCGCGTCACGGGTGAAAAGATAAGCAGCCAGCCCGAACTCCGTATCGTTAGCCATCGCCACAGCCTGCGCTTCGTCAGTAAAACTGAACACCGGCGAGACCGGGCCGAAGGTTTCTTCACGGGCAAATTTCATCGCTGATGTCACATTGCCGATCACCGTCGGCTGGAAGAAGGTTCCGCCCAGCGCGTGCGGTTCGCCGCCGGTGAGCAGCGTGGCACCTTGCGACAAGGCATCAGCAATGTGTTCCCGCACTTTCGCAATCGCATCATGATCGATAAGCGGGCCTTGCGTAACGCCGGTTTCAGTGCCGTCGCCGACCTTCAGCTTTTGCACTTCTTCCACCAGCCTGGCGACCAGCGCAGGGTAAATCCCCTGCTGGACATAAATACGGTTGGCGCAGACGCAGGTTTGCCCGCTGTTGCGGAATTTCGACGCCATGATCCCCGCCACGGCGCGCTCCAGATTGGCGTCATCGAAGACGATAAAGGGTGCATTTCCGCCAAGCTCAAGCGAGAGTTTCTTCACCGTCTGCGCGCTTTGCGCCATCAGAATGCGCCCCACTTCCGTCGAACCGGTAAAGCTAAGTTTGCGCACCACCGGGCTGTCGCACAGCACTTTGCCGACATCGCGCGCTGAACCGGTGATCACCTGCAACACACCGGCCGGAATACCCGCCTCAATCGCCAGTTGTCCGAGCGCCAGCGCGCTCAGCGGCGTCTGTTCCGCCGGTTTGACGATCATCGCGCAGCCTGCTGCCAGCGCCGGTGCGGCTTTACGGGTGATCATCGCCGCCGGGAAATTCCACGGAGTGATCGCCGCGCACACGCCAATCGGCTGTTTCAGCACCAGCATACGTTGCGAGGCCTGAACAGGTGCCAGCACGCTGCCTTCGATGCGCTTCGCCTCCTCAGCAAACCATTCGATAAACGACGCGGCGTAGACGATTTCACCCCGCGCCTCGGCAAGGGATTTGCCCTGTTCTGCGGTCAGCAACGCGGCCAGATCGTCGGCGTGCTCCACCATCAGTTGCGCCCATTTCTGCATCAGCGCGGCGCGCTGTTTGCCGGTTTTTTCACGCCAGCCGACCTGCGCCTGCTCTGCGTAAACAATCGCCTGCGCCGTTTGCGCCGGGGTAATTTGCGGCACGCTGGCGATCACCGCGCCGGTGGCCGGATTGATGACGTCTTCACGTTCGCCGTTTTCGCTGTCCAGCCAGTCGCCGTTGATCAGGCATTGCTGGCGCAGCAACCTGTGATGTTTCAGTTGCATAGGTTCCCTCATTCAGCCAGTACGCGGGACAAAATCGCCAGTGCGGCTTTGAACTGAGCGTCGGGAATGGTCAGCGGATACAGGAAACGGATCACGTTACCGTGTACGCCGCAGCTCAGCATCAGTAAACCGGCATCCAGCGCTTTGCGCAGATACTGTTTGGTCAGTTCAGGCGAAGGTTTTCCTGTGGCCGGATCGTTAAATTCAGCCGCCACCATGGAGCCGCGGGCACGCACGTCCACCAGCGCCGGGCAGCTGGCTTTGGCTTTTTCCAGCACCTCAACCAGTTCAGCACCGAGACGGTTAGCACGATCGCACAACTTTTCTTCTTCGATGATATCCAGCACCGCCAGCGCAGACGCCACCGCCAGCGGGTTACCGGCATAGGTCCCGCCGAGGCCGCCGGGTTCAGGCGCATCCATCAGCTCAGCCCGGCCGGTGACACCGGAAATCGGCATCCCGCCACCCAGGCTTTTCGCCATGGTGACTAAATCCGGTTTAGCGTCGCCGTAATATTCCATCGCAAACATTTTGCCGGTGCGCGCAAAGCCGCTTTGCACTTCGTCGGCGATCAGCACGATGCCGTGACGGTCGCACAGCGCGCGCAATCCTTTGACGAATTCTTCCGGCGCGATGTTGAAACCGCCCTCGCCCTGTACCGGTTCAAACACTATCGCGGCGACCTGCTGCGGGCTGATGTCACTGCGGAAAATACGTTCGATGCTCTCCAGCGCCGCTTCTGTGCTAACACCGTGCTGCGCATTGGGGAACTGCGCGTGGAATACTGACGCCGGGAAAGGCCCGAAGCCCACTTTGTACGGCACCACTTTTCCGGTCAGCGCCATCGTCAGCAGGGTGCGGCCATGAAACGCGCCGGAGAACGTAATGATGCCAGGGCGGCCGGTGGCTGCGCGGGCAATCTTCACCGCGTTTTCTACCGCTTCAGCGCCGGTGGAGAAAAAGGTGGTTTTGGCTTTTCCAGCCACCGGAGAAATGGCGTTGATGCGCTCTGCCAGCGTGACAAAGCTGGCGTAAGGCACAATCTGATAGGCCGTATGCGTAAACTGATCGAGCTGTTTGCGGATGGCATCCACAATTTTCGGGTGACGATGGCCGGTATTGAGCACGGCGATCCCCGCTGTAAAATCGATGTACTCCCTGCCCTCTTCATCCCACAGCGTGGCATTTTCTGCTTTCGCTGCGTAGAAATCACACATGACGCCGACACCGCGCGGTGTCGCTTCTTTACGGCGTTTTTCCAGTTCGCTGTGACTCATCTCTTGCTCCTGCCTGAAGGCTGATATTTTGTAGGTTACGGGTAAAGGACATGTGAAATTTGTTATCCGCCCTTGTTTTTTATCCTGTCAGCGGCCCTATAATCCAGAACCAGTTCTGTTTATTTCGAGGATCCACTTTTGCGCTCTCTGCTTTCTGACCTCATTTTGCAACGGCTAAACAGCATTTCAGCGGCCTTACCCGGCACCCTGAATAAGCGGGTTTATCAGGCATTACAACAGGCTATCTTCGATGGCAGCATCAGCCCCGGCAGCCGTCTTCCTGCCTCCCGTGACCTTGCTAAAGAACTGGATATTTCGCGTAATACGGTGCTCGCCGCTTATGAACAACTGCAGGCTGAGGGATATATTCAGACCCGGACAGGCAGCGGGACGTTCGTCACCGCCGATTTACCGAAAGACGGCGTCATTGCCGATAAAACGGCGACCCAATGTTCACCGGTTCGCAGCCACGTCACGCTCTCCCGGCGGGGGTCGCAACTGCTGACGCGAACCGGCGTAGCCTCGCACCAGTGGGGCGCGTTCATGCCCGGCGTGCCGGATGTTACTCAGTTCCCGCATGATGTCTGGCGAAAATTGCAAAACCGCCTCAGCCGCCGGCTGCATCCTGAGTTTCTCACCTACTCCCGCCACGGTGGCTGCCCGCCCTTGCAGCAGGCGCTGGCCGACTACCTGCGCGTCGCACGCTCAGTCGACTGCACACCGGACCAGATCCTCATCACCGCAGGGACGCATCAGGCGCTGGATTTACTGGCGAAAATGCTGTGCGATCCCGGCGATGTGGCCTGGATTGAAGAGCCGAGTTACTGGGGGATTCGTAACGTATTGTCGGTGAATGGTGTGGAAACGCACCCGGTTGAGGTGGACGAGAACGGCATGAATCCGCCGGAATCCGCGCCGGAAAGCCGTGCGCCGAAGCTGATATGCGTGACACCGTCACATCACTATCCGCTGGGTTCGGTGATGAGCCTGGCGCGTCGACAGAAGATTCTCGCAATGGCGGCGCAGCAGGGAAGCTGGATCGTGGAAGATGATTACGACAGTGAGTTCCGTTATTCCGGCAGCCCGATCCCTGCGCTGCAGGGGCTAAGCAGTGATGCGCCAGTGATTTATATCGGCACTTTCAGTAAAACGCTGTATCCCGCCATGCGCATCAGCTATGTGGTTTTGCCCCGCCCTCTGGCATCGCGCCTTAAAATCGCGCATTCCGAGTTATACCGTGGCGGCAACGGGTTAACGCAGCTGACACTCGCCGAATTTATCAGTGATGGACATTACGCCGCCCATATCCGCCGGATGCGGCTGATTTACGGTAAACGTCGCAGCGCCCTGACCCGCCTGATCGAACAGGAACTAGGTCCGGAATTTGTGTGTGAAAACAGTAACGCCGGGCTGCATCTGATCCTTTCACTGCCCGACGCGATTGACGATGTGGCCTTAAGCGCCGAACTGGAACAAAAAAATGTGCTCACCCGACCGCTCTCCGCCTACTACCTGCGCCCCGCTCCGCGGCGGGGTCTGCTGCTGGGCTACGGGTGCGTTCCGGAAGAGGACATCGGGCCTGCTTTCGCACACATCGTTGACTGTCTTAAGCGCAGGCTGCAACGACAAGGTGCAACCCGGCATGGTGAGAAGGTGAAAACTGAACCGGACGCAAACTTGCCTGATCCTGCATAACGTCGTTGTGAACGTGCTAGCAAAAAGTATTCACATTTTAAAAATAGCAATAAAATTCATAATCCTGCGAGATTTCTCTCAGGCTATTTTTTTGCGCTAATTTGTCAGAAATGACTTGTTTGGCTCAGATACGGGTGGTAAAGATTTTTAATAACACCGCGCAAACGATCCTTCAGAGGATGTTTTATGCACAATCCATGCCGGTTTCTGCTGTCGCGTAATCGCGTATTTTTATCTGTGGAGTGTCTGTGATGAGAACGTATGTGAGCTTCAAAAATATCAAGAAGAGCTACGATGGCGATAAACTGGTGGTTAAAAACCTCAATCTCGATGTTCACGAGGGTGAGTTTCTCACCTTGCTGGGCCCGTCGGGATCGGGCAAAACCACCAGCCTGATGATGCTCGCTGGTTTTGAAACACCGACCCAGGGTGAAATTCTTCTGCGAGACAAGCCCTTGCACAACTTGCCGCCCCACCAGCGCGATATCGGTATGGTTTTCCAGAATTATGCGCTGTTTCCGCACATGACAGTGGCTGAAAACCTGGCGTTTCCGCTGACCATTCGCCGTCTGAACAAATCTGACATCAAAGAGAAAGTCGACCGCATTCTGGATATGGTCAAACTGAAACCCCTGGCTGACCGCTATCCGGCGCAAATGTCCGGCGGTCAGCAGCAGCGTGTGGCGCTGGCCCGCGCGCTGGTATTTGAACCAAAGTTGGTTCTGATGGATGAGCCACTTGGCGCGCTGGATAAACAATTGCGTGAACACATGCAGATGGAGATTAAGCAACTGCACCACATGCTCGATCTCACTATCGTGTATGTCACGCATGATCAGAGTGAAGCGATGACGATGTCAGACCGGGTGGCGGTGTTTAATGACGGCGTTATCCAGCAGATGGACAGCCCGAGCGTAATTTATGAGAAACCTGATAATGCTTTTGTCGCGCAATTCATCGGTGAAAATAACAGCCTGCTCGCCACGCATACATCAGCAGAAGGTATTTTTTACCGCGCATCACTTGATGACGGCACTGAGTTACGGGCAGTCAAAATTCGCCCAAGTTCGCCAGGCAGAAAAATCCTGCTATCGATTCGGCCTGAACGCATCACCGTAAATGATCATCAGCCGGGCATGGAAACGGTCAAAGCAAGAATCAAACAGTTTATCTATTTAGGCGATCACGTCCGTATGATCACAGAAGTGGCAGGACAAGATAATTTCATGGTGAAACTTTCTGCCGCCACGTTGCGTCCGGAATGGCAGCCGGGAACTGAGGTTATGCTTTCATGGCAACCCGAGCACCTTCGTGCTCTTGATGTCATCACGCATTAATTCCATAGAGGTATCATCCCGATACCTCTATAATCTCAACATCTCAACATCTCAACATCTCAACATCTCAACATCTCAACATCTCAACATCCTGTAATTCTGTAATTCTGTAATTCTGTAATTCTGTAATTCTGTAATTCTGTAATTCTGTAACCATGTTAATTCCATGCTCCTGGAATCCTTTGATTATTGAATCCACCGTTTTCAAACACCTTTAAATCCTATCATCTCAGGATGATATTATCTCGGGATTTACTTACAGAATCATCACATCCCCGGATACTACCATCGATCTGGTTACAGGATTCTGAAATCCCGAGATTAAATCCCTGAATCCCGTAATCCCAACATACCTGCAAAATAATCTCATGATTCTGTAATCACAGAACTGCATCCCAGGATATTATAATCCTCAATAAATCCCAGGATCATTGAATTCCAACACCAGATAATATAAATATATATATATTACATACAGATATGCATAAGTAATGAGAATCCTGAAATCTCATAATCACGCAACAATCCCAAGATTTCAGGATTATTGAATAATCATATAATCTCATGATTACGTTCGAGGTTATGTTTAACGCGATGGTATCAGCATCCTGGAATCTCATAATCAAACTGGTGCTCAGGATGTTATAATCCCCGGATTATCACGTAGCGACGGAATCCTGCCATCCTGACTATCATGTGATTCCCTGTATCCCTGCATTCCTGAATCCTGAAATCTTAGGATTCTTATGTGCTGTAAACCCAGGATAGGCTACTCACAGAATCATATGATAACCCAATCCTGGCATCCCATAAGAATGAAAGCACAAGATTACAGGCTGTTGGATTCAATGAGCGCGGAATCACAGAATCATAAAACCTCAGGATAAATGAATCCTCACACTTCAAGAATCCTGCCATTCAATAATCACAGGATAGTGAGATAGTGAGATAGTGAGATAGTGAGATAGTGAGATAGTGAGATAGTGAGATAGTGAGATAGTGAGATAGTGAGATAGTGAGATAGTGAGATAGTGAGAGCGTAATGGTTCCGTTTTGTCTGTCCAGACTATTTTTAGAGGTTAGGACATAATAGCCTGTGACAGTAAGGAGACTCCTGATCACATTCAACATCCGAGAATTGTGGCATTATCTCATCCTGAGATTTTGTGATTCTGAAATCCTTGCATCATAAAATCTTTGCCACCTGTGATAACAACAAATCTCTTTTCAACCTTACGCGTGAGCGCAAACCTTCGAATTCTATAATCCTGTAATCACGAGATGGTACAATTCGATAATCCTTAAATATTGTAATCCCTGGATACAAACCTTATAGTATCATCTCAATCCTGTGATTCATGGATTAGTAAATCTCAGAATCCTATGATTATAATATTTTTGAATCCTGAAATCTTAGCATTTTAGGATGCAAGCAACTTACCGACGCTTCATCAAGAGGATGTTATGGCAGCGAAAATTATTTCCTTCCTGAACGGGAAGGGCGGGGTAGGGAAGACCACGACCTCCATTAACATTGCTACCTGTCTTGCAAGACAAGGTCATAAGGTCGTGATGGTCGATACCGACCCACAGGGAAGCATCAGTAACTGGTACGATGATAGCAAATGTCAGTTCGATCTGGCCGAAGCAGCATCTGAGAAAGAAGTCTATACCGTACGTAAGCAGTTGAAGGAATATGATTACGTCGTCATTGACGGGGCAGCGGCAATTTCTGCAATCTCATCGGCTGCGGTGATGGTCAGTGATTTAGTGCTGATCCCCGTGACACCGTCACCTTTAGATTTTGCAGCTTGTGGCGCAATCCTGGCCGTCGTTGAAGCCCGTGAAAACCTTCAGCCCGTCATTGCTCGTTTCCTGATCACCAAAAAAGTCGCCTCGGCAAAAATGCTGGAAGTCCTTAAAGCATCCATCGCTGACACTGGCGTGCCTGCATTACGCACCGGCACCACTCAGCGCCAGGTTTACATTCGCACCATGATGGATGGCGGTACCGTTTTCGATACGACAGATGGTAACGCAAAGGGTGAGATAGAAATTATGACCAAAGAAATCACGGAGTTGTTGAAATGAAAATGAAACTTGGGCAGCACAGACAGCTGACTACCGCACTGGACGCCGTAGCAAAGCCACCCGCTTCAGTGAAAAAACTGCAAACCAATATCGATGAAGAGTTACATCGCCGGTTTAAGACCAGCTGTTTCCTGCAAGATCGTGAAATGAAAGACGTGCTGACGGAATTAATCCAGGGCTGGCTTATCAATAACGAACGTTCGTGATCTGAAGATTTATGCCGGAGCGGGTCTGCGACAAGATCCGTTCTGGCAGAACCTCTCTCAACCCACTGACAGAATGACACTTTCCCTTCCGCCTTATCCTTTCCTGAAGCCCCTTTGCACGGTTTAGAAGATCCAAAGATCACATAGTCTTTTGTTTCTTTTTTAAGTTTAGATCTTTCTCTTTAAGACATGTTTTTCACTATATAAATTAGCAGGTTACAAGCGCTATCGTGGAGAGTTTTCCTGTCTGCGGTGGAGATCGTTCCTGTTAGATGTGGATCCTTTTCATGATCAATGTAGAGTTTTTTCCTGTGGATAATTTCTTTAGGGATCAGATAATTATAAGCGTGGAGAGATTTTCTGTTGATATCTTGCTGTGGCAGGTGTGCGTACGCTCATTCTAACGTTTCTCCGGCTAACTGACTGCCAGAAAGCGTTTTTCCTCAAAGGTGGACACATTTCCTGATCCCCGCACAATCCCGCATATGTGGAATAATTTCCTGTGACAGCGTCACGTTACCCTTTTTATGTCACTTTTGGATCCCATTACCGGCAGCGGCAGGGGATCGGCATCAGATTTTTCACAGCAAATGAGCATATGTGGAAAGATTATCTGATCCCTGCCGGACCATATGTGGAAGGATTATCTGATCTTAACCCGCATGTGTTAATCACTCGCGTATTTCTCACCTCATATAAATCAATGGGTTAGATTATAAGTGACAATGTCACACGAAGATATGTGGAGACATTATCTGATCATTCACGCGCAATGAGTGCTGAACAGCGTGCTCCCCAGCGCCGGTTTTATCAGACAGGTGGAAAGATTTCCTGATCCCTTCACAGTCTTTATGTGGAAACTTTTCCTGTGATCCCCGGAATCGCCAAATGTGGAGACATTTCCTTGTCTGATGATCGCTGTGCCATACATGTGGAAAGATTATCTGATCCCACGACGACGCATATGTGGAGTTTTTTCCTGTTCAGGGGAGGGAGGAGGGCGATCCGCCGGGGCTGTATGAAGTGAGAGACGGGTCACACATTGATTTCGTACGATTATTCACCTGAGCAAACGCTAATGTGGAAAGATTATCTGTAGTCACGGGGCGGATTTCAGGTGTTGGGGCGTAAAGTCTCGGGGATCTGGCGGGTTGACCGACGTGTGCTTATGTGGAGTTATTTCCTGTAAAAAGAGTGATGATCCAACATGTTAAAAAAAGGATCCTTGCCTGTTCTGAAATCAATATGTGGAGATTTTTCCTGATCACGCTTTTCGGATCCTTTGCTAATTAATTGAAATTAAATGAATAAATAACCCCTGTTTTTACTTTACGTCGGCATTTTTTATGTGGAATAATTTACCTACTTTCCACCTATGGATCCTGCTACATGGAACTGAATAAACTGACCGTAGTTCAGGGGAACGATCTTCTGGAAGGCGCTTACAGCGTCACTCTGGATGAAATGCGCCTGCTGAACCTGGCTCTGGCTCAAATTGATAGCAGGAAACCGCAACCAGACACGTTGTATCGCCTCTTCCCGCAGGATTATCAGCGGATCTACGGGGTGAACCCGACCAGCAGCCACCGGCAGCTGCGTGAAGCGGCGGAAAGCCTGATGAAAAAACCGGTGACGATCTACAAACCCGATGTCAAAACCGGCAAGGTTCGCACCGTCCAGTTATCCTGGTTCTCACGTCTCGAGTATGTGAGTAGTGACGATCACAGTGCAGTGGTGTTGCGGTTCGGCCAGGACGTTGCGCCGTATCTGTATGAACTTAAAGAATCTTTTACCAAACTGAATTTTGCGAACATCGCCAAACTGGATACGCCGTTCTCCGTGCGACTCTACGGGTGGTTAATCAAAGCCAAGAACCTCTACGGGCGTCGCAGCGGCAAAGCCATCGAAGTGACCCTGGATCTCAACTGGATGCGCGAGAAGGCCGGTTTGGCGGGCAAATACGAGGACTATCGTGACTTCCGCCAGAAGCTGCTTGAACCGACGATCAACCGGATCAACGCCAACACCGACATCTCCGTCGTCTGGGAGCCGGTCAAGCAGGGCAGAACCGTAGTATCGATCAAGTTCGCGTATGTGGATGAGTCCGCGCCAGAAGCCAGCAAACCGCTGCGTCCGCGCTTACCACGCCGTCCGCGGGCCGTGGCAGGCTCTGCGCTGGAAGGTGAGTGGGCACGCCGTTGTATCGCCATCTTTGAAGAGTATCGCGATAAACTCAGCGCGTACGATGTGGAAGAGAAGGCCACGCTGCCGGATCTGCGCAAGTTATCTGGCTGGTACAAGATGATCGGCGAGAAGAACAAGCAAAAAGAGATCCTCGCCGAGGTCAGCGCCCGCAGCAAGAAAGCCGCTGCCTGATTGCTTTAACAATAAATAAAAACCAACGGCGTATCTGATGAAGATACGCCGTTTTTCTTTGGAAAAAATACAGGCGGGCAGGAGGCCGATCCGCATACTGCAAGCCCTAATAAGTGAGTGAGTGCTTACTGGGTGATATCAGGAAATCTTTCCACATTACCCGTTTTGGTGGCTTTAACAGCAAGCTTTGTAAAAGCTATAAGGCATACTATTTCGTTGTTAGACAAGGCCAAATCGCATCCTTACTCTTTGTCATGTTTTGTAAACCGTTTGCACACTCATGATGAGGGATCTCTTTTGGCTACGTTATTACGCTCTGCACTCGCGCCAGCCGCAACACGCGCGCGCCGTACTGCTTCTTTTAAAATTGCATTGCTGGCCAGCGCCGTGATGCTGTCCTCTTTCGCATTCGCTGATGATGTTTTAAAAGAAGGCATCACCCCGGCCACCGATGCCAGCCAGGTGCCTGCGGCGGCGAAACTGCGCACGGACACGGTGATCGCCGGGATCTCCGAACCTCAGGGGATTTTTAACCCGTACTTCTTCGTTAATGGCTGGGATGAAAACGTCACGAACGTGATTTTCGCCCGTCTGATCGACTGGGACAGCCAGGGCAAACTGGTTCCAGGTCTGGCGCAGAGCTGGACCGTCAGCCCGGATGGCAAAACCTACACCATTAAACTGCGCCCGGATCTGAAGTTCAGCGATGGTTCGCCGCTGACCGCCGAAGACGTCGCGTTTACGCTGACGGTGCTGTATGACCCGAAATACGACGGTGATACCGATATCACGCTGGCACACATTGCCGGAGGTGATGAATACAAACAGGGCAAAGCTGACAGCGTGAGCGGCCTGAAAGTGGTGGATCCGCTGACGTTGCAGGTCACCACCACGCAACCGGGCGCCACCACGCTGCAAAAAATCGGCGGACCGGTGCTCTCCAAAGCCTATTACGGCAAAGGCTATCAGCGCGGAAATCTCGATACGCTGCGCACGCTGCACGGCAAACCGCTGGGCAACGGCCCGTATGTGTATGACAAATACATTCCGGGGCAGGAGATCCGCTTCCACGCCAACGCCAACTACTATCGCGGCGTGCCGCCAACGCCCCGCTTTATCTATCGTGTGACGAATCCGTCAACTAACTTCCAGCTGTTCCAGACCGGCGATACCGATTATGACGCGTTCACTTCCCGTCCGGATGATATCGAACAGCTGAAAATGCTCGGCTTCGCCAACATCAACCTGTACGGATCCAGCGATTACAGCAAGATTGAATTTAACGTCCGTCGCCCGGCTTTGCAGGATGTGAAAGTGCGTCAGGCACTGATTTACGGGCTGGATCGGCAGAAATTGATCGACGTGGTGTATCAGGGTTACGGCACCGTGGCGGTTGAGCCGATCGCGCCGATCTCCTGGGCGTACAACACTGACGGCGTGAACCCGTACAAATTCGATCCGGCACAGGCGAAGAAATTACTGGATGAAGCGGGCTGGAAAGTCGGCGGTGACGGGATCCGCGTGAAAGACGGTAAACGTCTCGAACTGACGCTGCTGGTCAGCAAAAAAGTGCTCAATGATGCGCTGATCCCGATTGCGAAAGAAGACTATCAGAAGATTGGCGTCCTGCTGAAACCGCAGGTGGTGGACTTCAATGCCCTGATGTCACAGCGTAAAGCGGGCAACTACGATCTGGCGTCGTTCAGCACCAGCACGCTTAACGATCCGCACGATGGCGTGTGGGATTACTACAGCACCGAGGCGACTGAATCGGGTTACAACAACCCTCAGGTCGATAAGCTGATCAACGAAGGGAACGCCACGCTGGATATCGAAAAGCGAAAGCCGATCTACCACGAGCTGTACAAAGTCCTGGCAAACGATCCGCCGGTGATCCTGCTCGGCAACCGTAAAATCCTTTCCGCCAGCAGCGCCCGCGTGACCGGTTTTAAACCGGATATCTATAACGGCCTGACCGGCAGTCTGCCGGACGTCAAAATCGTCAAATAATCAGAAATAACGACGCTGCCGGGCTATTCCGGCAGCTTCAATGAGAAAGTCATGAGAAATTTCATTCTGCGTCGTTTGCTTCAAACCATTCCGATGTTGTTCCTCGCTTCGCTGCTCATCTTCATGCTGTTTGCCAAAACGCCGGGCGATTTTATCGATGGCAATATCACGCTGACCGCGCAACGTGCAGCTGAACTGAAAGCCTTATACGGCCTGGATCAACCGTTGCTCAGCCGCTATCTGCACTGGCTGGGCAATCTGCTGCGCGGCGATCTGGGCTTTTCGCTGCAATATCAGATCCCCGTCAGCCAACTGCTGAACCAGTATATCTGGAATTCCTTCCTGCTCGCGGCCATTGCGATGGTGTTGTACTGGGGGATCGCGCTGGCGGTCGGCATTGTCTCGGCGATGAAGCCGTATTCTTTGTTCGATCACGTGGTGAGCGTGGTTATCTTCGCCGCGATGTCCTTCCCGACGTTTTTCCTTTGCCTGCTGCTGATCAAATGGTTCGCCGTTGATCTGCACTGGTTGCCGGTGGGCGGCATGACCAATACCGGCAGTGATGCCACAGGCTGGGCGTGGGTGATGCAGGTGGCCGCGCATCTGGTGTTACCGGTCGTGGCCCTGGTGATGCTGCAGGCGGGCAGCCTGACGCGTTATTTCCGCGCCAGCATGCTGGACGTGGTGCGCATGGATTTCATCCGTACTGCACGCGCCAAAGGGTTGCGTGAGCGCACCGTTATCCTGAAGCACGCGCTGAGAAATGCGCTGCTGCCGATTATCACCTTGCTGGGGTTTGAGCTGCCGGGGCTGTTTTCCGGGGCGCTTATCACTGAAAAAGTCTTTAACTGGCCGGGGGCAGGGCACATTCATATTGATTCGCTGGCGGCGCGTGATTACCCGGTTCTGATGGGATTCACCCTGTTTCTGGCGGTATTAACCATTCTTGGCAATCTGATTGCCGACGTGCTGTATGCGTGGGCTGACCCGCGCATTCGTGTGAGGTCGTGATGTTTGGCTCTTTATTCTCAACCCAACGCCGCCTGCGCGAAGCGCACATTCCGGTGCTGGCCCAGGTGACACCGTCACCGTGGCGGCAGGCGTGGCGGGCGTTGCGCCAGAACCGTCTGGCGATGTTTTGTCTGGTTCTGCTGCTGGTGATGGCGATCTGGTGCATAGTGGGCCCTTACTATTCTCCCTGGCAGGATGACGCCACGGACGCGCTGATGATCAACAAAGCGCCCAATGCAGAGCACTGGCTGGGCACCGATTTCCTCGGGCGCGATGTCTATACGCGATTGCTGCTGGCGGGGCGTATCTCACTGATTATCGGCATGTTAACCATGCTGCTTTCCGTCACGCTCGGGTATCTGATGGGCGCGGTATCCGGCTATGTCGGCGGTATCACCGATAAGATCATCATGCGGTTTGCCGATCTGGTGATGACCATTCCCAGCCTGCCGCTGCTGATCGTGATGGGCGCGATGCTGTCTGAAATGGATTTTTCGCCGGATTCCCGCGTGTACATGGTGATCGTCATGCTCAGTTTGCTTGAATGGCCGAAACTGGCGCGTCTGGTGCGCGGGCAAATTCTCTCCCTGCGCGAACGCGATTTCATGCTGGCGACGCAGGTGCTCGGCCTGTCCCCGCGCCGTCGCCTGTTCGGCCATTTGTTGCCGAATACCGTACCCATTCTGGTGGTGATGGCGACGATGGCCGTGGCAAACGCCATTCTCAGCGAATCTGCGCTCAGTTATCTGGGGCTGGGCGTGGTGCCGCCAACGCCGTCGTGGGGAAATATGATGGATGCGGCCAACAGCCTGATCGATTTCCAGCGCCGTCCGTGGCTATGGATGCCGCCGGGTGTGGCGATCTTTATTACGGTGATTGCGATTAACGTGCTGGGCGATGGCCTGCGTGACGCGCTCGATCCTAAACTGAAACGGAGCAAAAAATGACGTCACCGTTAATCCGTTTTAACCAGCTTTCCCTGTCATTTTCCAGCGATCAGGGTCGCGTGCGCGCCGTGCAGGATGTGACGTTTGACGTTCAGCCCGGTCAGACGGTCGGCATTGTCGGTGAATCCGGTTGCGGAAAAAGCGTCACGGCGATGTCGCTGATGGGGCTGTTACCGCCACAGGCTGCGCGTATCGATGGCGGCGAGATCCTTTTTCAGGGGCGCGACTTACTCAAACTGCGGCCTTCGCAGATGGCCGATTTACGCGGCAATGAGCTGGCGATGATCTTCCAGGAGCCGATGACGGCACTGAACCCGGTGCTGACTCTCGGTGAACAGCTGGTCGAGCCGCTTATCCGCCATCTCGGTGAATCACCGAAATCAGCCTGGGCACAGGCAACGCAGATGATCAGCAACGTCGGGCTGGCGCGGGCGGAAAGCCTGATGAAAAGTTATCCGCATCAGCTTTCCGGCGGCATGTTGCAGCGCATCATGATTGCGATGGCGCTGAGCTGTAAGCCGCAGTTGCTGATCGCCGATGAACCGACCACCGCGCTGGACGTCACCGTGCAGGCGCAGATCCTGCGCTTACTGCGTGAACAGGCGCAAAAAAACCATATGGCGCTGATGCTGATCACCCACGATTTGGGCGTGATCGCGCAGATGGCCGATCACGTGGTGGTGATGTACGCCGGTAAAATTGTCGAGCAGGGCGCGACCGCACAAGTGCTGCGCAATCCGCTGCACCCTTACACGCAGGGGCTGATCGCTTCCCGACCGACGCCGGGCGAGCGCCGCCGCCGTTTGTACTCTATTCCCGGTCAGGTGCCGGATCTGGCCGCGCTTCCGCCTTACTGCGCATTTACCGAGCGTTGTTCCCGCGCCACGGAAAGATGCCGTCAGGGCATTCCGCCGCTGGAAGGGCAGTTCAGGCAGGCGGCGTGTTTTTACAGCGGGCTGAGTACGCCAGGTGAGACGAAAAACAGGGAGCTGCAGCCATGAACGCTGACTATCTGATTGAAGTGGATGGCCTGAAAAAGTATTTCCCGATCCGCGACGGCGTGTTCGGTCAGGAAACCGGGCAACTGCGCGCCGTGGATGGCGTCAGTTTTAACATCCGCAAAGGCACGATTTTTGGACTGGTGGGTGAATCTGGCAGTGGCAAAACCACCGTCGGGCGGACCCTGCTGGGGCTGTATGACAAAACGGCGGGCAGCGTGAAGTTTCGTGGTGAAGACCTGCACGGCCTGAAGCCGAAACAACTGAAAGCGCTGCGCCCGAAAATCCAGCTGGTGTTTCAGGATCCCTACAGTTCGCTTAACCCGCGCATCCGCATTGGTGATGCCATCGGCGAAGCGATGCTGGAACATAAGCTGTGTACGCGGGCGCAACTGCACGGGAAAGTGACGGAGGTGATGAAAATTTGCGGCCTGTCGCCGCTACATTACAACCGCTTCCCGCACGAGTTCTCCGGCGGGCAGCGCCAGCGTATCGGCATCGCCCGCGCGCTGATCCTGCAACCGGATTTCATTATTGCCGATGAACCGATTTCCGCGCTAGACGTGTCAATTCAGGCGCAGATCATCAATTTGTTCTCGGATTTACGTGACGATCACGGCGTGACATTTCTTTTTATCTCGCACGATCTCGGGGTGGTGGAACACCTGTGTGATGACGTGGCGGTGATGTATCTCGGCCAGTTAGTGGAAACGGCCAGCCGCGATGCGCTGTTTCGCCAGCCTCTGCATCCTTATACGCAGGCGCTGCTGGCGGCGGTGCCGACGCTTGATCCTGACAGTGAACCGGTGGCGATGGTCAGCGGGGAAATTCCGGATCCGTCAAAACCGCCCGCCGGTTGTCGTTTCCACACCCGTTGCCCGCACGCCATAGCCCGTTGCCGGGAGGCAATTCCGGCGTTACGTGAAGTGGAAAACGGTCACCGCGTGGCTTGTCATCTGGTGTAAACCCTTACCCGCCGGTATTCAGTCTTCCAGGATCCGGCGGGCTTCCATCTGCATTTTTTGCCCGACGCTTTTGGTCACGTCGATCACCTTTTGCGTGGCGGGGGAGAGAAATGCGCCTTCCAGCCAGGTGATGCCCACCCGGCGTTCCATCACTAACTGATCGTTATCGATACGGATCAGCCGCGACAGAAATTCTTCTTCCACCAGAATGTTCTCCGACAAAAAGCTCAGCAATCCGCTTTTCGCGATCAGCCCCGGCACCGAGGCCAGTGAACTGATTTCCACTTTAACGTCCGGTGGCGGGCAGTGATTTTCATAGAACATTTTATCCAGCCACTGACGCATCGAGACGGTTTTCGCCGGTAATATCCAGCCATAGCGGCTCAGTTCACGCAGGCTGGCGGGTTTACCGGCCAGCGGATGGTCGCGTGAGGCGGCGACGATCACCCGGTCTGCGGTCACCGGCAACTGCACCACCGGGCTGTCGTAATTGACCAGTGGCCCGATGATCACATCGATCGCATGACGTTCCAGCAAGGTAAAAAGCACGTCGTTCATGCCGATCTGGATTTCCAGTTTCATATTCGGCACCTGCGATTGCAGCATTTTGCAGATTTCAGGCAGTAAGAATTGCGTGGCAGAACCGGAGACGCCCACGCGAACGATGCCGCCCGCGCCGCTGCTCAGTTCATTCATGATTTCCCCAAGCTCAAGATAGGAACTTTGCAGCGCTAAACCACGCTGATAAAGCACCCGCCCCGCTTCGGTCAGCTCCAGCCCGCGACCTGCCCGTTTGAACAGTTTGATGTTCAGTTCTTTCTCTAAACGGGTGATGGATTTCGAAAGTGCAGGCTGAGTTATATTTAAATTTTGTGACGCAAGTCTCAAATTCATTATCTCTGCGGCCGTTACAAAATACTCTAAGTCTCTGTTATTTAACATTGATTCCTGAAATTCATCGATTTGATAATAAAATATAGTAGAAGGCATGAGAGGCAGGGTCAATAATCACGCCAACGTTGCGACGGGCAAGCCGTTTTCGCAACACGAACGCCAGCGAATTTACCTGTTTTAAGTAAAATAAGAATCTAAGTGCATCTATGAAAATTGTTAATTTCACCATCAATAAAGACCACACCAAAAGCTTCGGCATCTTTCAGGCACAGGGGATTGTCGACGTCGGCAGCCACTCAGGATGCCGGGATATTAACGAATTCATGGCACGCCATTCTCCTGAGGAGCTGCAACGCTACGTTGAGCTGCCAGCGGATCTTCAGCTGAACGACATCAGCTTCCTGCCGGTTATCGACCGTCCGGGCAAAATTTTCGGCGTGGGCATGAACTACGCGGAAAAGCGCAAAGAGTTTAACGAAACGAATCCGGCCCCCACGCTGTTTATCCGCTTTGCCGATTCTCAGGTCGGCCACAACGGCACCATCATCAAACCGGCTTCTTCAGAGCAGTTTGATTATGAAGGCGAACTGGCGATCATTATCGGCCGTACCGGCCGCAACATTTCCGCCGAAGACGCGCTGGATTATATCGCCGGTTATAGCTGCTATATGGATGGCTCGGTGCGTGACTGGCAGCATAAATGGTACACCGCCGGTAAAAACTGGCCGTCAACGGGCGCGTTTGGCCCGTGGATGGTGACGCCGGACGAAGTGGGTGATCCGCAAAATCTGAGCATCAAAACCTGGCTGAACGACCGGCTGGTGCAGGACGATACCACCGCCAATATGATCCATACCATTCCGCAAATCATCGCCTACATCAGCACCTTTACCCAGCTTTCGCCGGGCGATGTGATCATGACCGGTTCACCGGGCGGCGTTGGCAAAACCCGCGTTCCGCCGTTGTTCCTGCATGAGAATGACAAAATTGAAGTGGAAATTGAAAATATTGGCCGGCTGACCAATCTGATTGAGAACGAACCGCTGTCTGAGATTACGCATTCAAAGACAGCGGCCTGACACGTCTCAGCGCGTTTGATTTACCAGAGGCACCCTTTGTTCGGTGCCTTTATTTTTGACCACCATCAGATAGGTCAGCGTAAACGACAGCCCCAGCGACAGCACCACACCCATCAGAATGTAGATAAAGTACGGGCCGATATAAGCGGGCAGACTGAAAATGCTCGACAGAATATAGCCGTACAACCGCACGCCGAAGAACGCGATAAACGCCGACGCCACGGAACTGCTGATGGTGGTGGCGATAAAGGCTTTTTTGTAGCGCGTCAGCACGCCGAACAGCGCCGGTTCGGTGATCCCCAGCAGGCCGGAAATCGCCGCAGAGAGCACCACGGATTTCTGTTCGCGGGTTTTAACGTGGAAGTAAATCGCAAAGGTCGATCCCGCAATCGCCATGTTGGCCATAAACATCATCGGCATCAGCATGTCCCAGCCCTGGTCGGTGAAGTTCTGCAAGGCAATCGGCGTCATCGCGTGATGCATCCCGGTGAGGATCGCCACCGGGCGGATCGCGCCGACGATAAATCCGGCAAACACTGCCGACACGTCGAACAATCCCTGAATGCCAAACGCCAGCAACTTGCCGAGGTAAATCCCCGCCGGACCAATCAGCGTCAGCGACACCAGCGCGGCGATAAACAGGGTCAGCGTCGGGGTAAATACGGTTTTCAGCACGTCCGGCATGATTTTATCCACCCAGCGGTGGATGTAACTCAGCGCCAGCACCGAGAAAATCACCGGGATCACGCTCGCCGAATAGTTGAAGACAGACACCGGCAGCACATCCATGAAGTACAGCGCGGTGGGTGCCCCGGAGGTATGGCTGGCGAGCGCTTTCGCCGCGTCCATCAACGTCGGATACATCAGACAGGCGGCCACGGCGGCAGCCAGATACTCATTGGTTTTAAAGATCTTCGCCGCAGAAACGGCGAGGAAAAATGGCAGGAAGTAAAACACGCCGCTGGCGATCAAATCGATGATCATCACCGTTTCGCTTTTGGCCGATATCACTTTCAGGGCGATGAGTCCGGCCAGCAAACCTTTGATCATCCCCGCGCCCGCAATGGCCGGTACGATCGGGCCGAACACGCCGGAGACGGTATCCATGAACATCGACACCAGGCTTTTTCGTCCTTTTGTGGAAACATTTCCTGTTGCCGGATCGCCGTTAACGCTCACCGGATCCAGCTGCGAGACAATGGCCTCGTACCAGATATTCACCCTGGGTCCGATGATGATCTGTACCTGATCGCTCTGACTTTGCGCACCGAGCACGCCGGGCAGGTTTTTAATTTCCTCCCAGGCCACTTTATTTTCGTCGTGTAAATCAAAACGCAGACGGGTCATGCAATGCCAGACTTTATTGATATTTTCTGCACCGCCCACCAGTTTAATCACTGAATGCATTATTTCTGTATTCACCCTGAACCCCGCGACGACAAATTAATTATTCATTGTTAGATGGAAGGGGAGTGTAATGACGCGCCTTTTTAAAAACAAACCAATAAAACAGGATCTTCATCACAAAACTTCACTGCAAGGCACCATTTTCGTGCGTGTCAGTCAAATTGGTCTGTTTTTTAGTGATATTCAGCTGTGCTTTTAAACCAAAATAAAAGCCTCAATTTAAGGTTTACAAGCAGGCTAAAAATACGCTGAAATAACCCAAGTACGAATATTCCCGCCGCCTTTTTTTTAAAACGGATCACGGTCTTTATTAAGGATTTATCATGCAGCCTGTGCTGATTACCAATATCGAATGTCAGATAACACGCCCGGATCGCCATAATTTAGTGGTGGTCAGAATTGAAACGGATCGTGGCGTTTTCGGCCTGGGCTGCGCGACGTTCCAGCAGCGCCCGCTGGCGGTCAAACTGATGGTGGATGAATACCTCAAACCGCTGCTAATGGGGCGCGATGCCAATCACATCGAAGATTTATGGCAGATGATGATGGTGAACGCTTACTGGCGAAACGGGCCGGTGATCAACAACGCCATTGCGGGCATCGATATGGCGCTGTGGGATATCAAAGGCAAGCTGGCAAACATGCCGCTGTATCATCTGTTTGGCGGTAAATCGAAAGATGCGGTGACGGCCTACAGCCATGCAGCAGGTGAAACGCTGGAAGAACTGTTCGCTCAGGTGGACCGTTTACTGGCCGAAGGTTACCGGCATATCCGCTGTCAGTTGGGCTTCTACGGCGGCAATGCGCGTGATTTTCACAGTACCCGTGAACCGACCGCGGGGGCGTATTACGATCAGGATCAGTACATCGACAACACGCTGGCGATGTTCAAAGCGCTGCGTGAAAAATACGGTCATCAGTTCCACATTCTGCATGACGTTCACGAACGGCTGTTCCCGCAACAGGCGGTGCAGTTCGCCAAAGCGGTGGAACAGTACCGGCCTTACTTTATCGAAGATATTCTGCCGCCGGATCAGAACGAATGGCTGGCGCAGATCCGCAGCCAGACCGCCGTACCGCTGGCGACCGGCGAGTTATTCAATAATCCGGCTGAATGGAAAGATCTGATTATCAACCGCCGGATCGATTTTATCCGCTGCCACGTTTCGCAAATCGGCGGCATCACACCGGCATTAAAACTGGCGCATTTCTGCCAGAGTTTTGGCGTGCGCCTGGCGTGGCATTGCCCGCCGGACATGACCCCGATTGGCGCCGCCGTGAATACGCACCTGAATATTCATCTGCACAACGCGGCTATCCAGGAGTTTGTGGCGTATCCGGCCAACACGCAGCAGGTTTTCCCCGGCGCGCAGATGCCTGAAAACGGCTATTTTTATCCGGGAGAAGACGCGGGGATTGGCGTGGGCTTTAACCGTGAGGCCGCCGCAGAGTTTCCGGTGGTGTACCGGCCGCACGAATGGACGCAAAGCCGCCTGCCGGACGGCGTGATCCATACACCTTAAGTCTGGCGGAAGGCCAGATTGTCCTGATTAAACGGGATAACGTAGGTGCAGGAATAATCGATATCGATAATGTCGCTGAACGCGTAAACCTTGCCGCCCTGCAAAATGCCTCTGTTGGTAATGTGCATGGCGGCAATGCCTTTTTTGCATCCCAGGATGTGTGCCTGTTCTTTGCTGACTGTCACCGCCTGATAGCGGGTGAGAGAATGTGAAATCGCATAGCCCTTGCTCAGCACATATTGCTGGATAGAGTGTTCAATGGTCTTCTGATTCAGATCGCCAAATTCACTGGCCGGCATACGCGAATATTCAATCTGTACGTTACGCTGGCTGATGCGCCGCAAACGGGTGAACGCCCAGATAAAATCATCCGCAGTCAGATCGAAAACCTGCTGCTCTTCTTTGTCCGGCCGCCGCTTGTGCAGCTCGAGCATTTTGAAACTGATCTCAGCGAATTTCTTTTCGGTGATCGAGTTATATACCAGCGGATTGCTGCTGACGCCGGGGTTAATGTAAATCCCCGAGCCCTGCACAATATGCACCGCGCCAATACTCACCAGTTTTTCCAGCGCCTTGCGCACCGTAAAGCGCGACACCCCATATTCTTCCGCCAGCTGACGCTCCGGCGGCAACTTTTCCGGCAGGGATCCGCTGTGCTGATAAATTTTGCTCAGTAAATCCTGAGCGATAAATTCACTTTTCTTCATCGGCGCTTCTGTGAGATCGCAAAAACGATATTTGAACATGCGGCGGCGGGGAGGGCAATTGATGACTTCTATCCCTTGCAGGGGATATTAATTTTTTATCCGCCCTGGAGGATAGAAATTGATTTATCCCTTTTAGGGGATATACTAAAAAAATCCGCCATGGAGGATAAAATGAACATAACTTCGACAAAAATGTTGGCCAATGCCCTCCGGAATGAGCGCAAAAAGCGTAAACTGAGCCAGAGTAAAACAGCAGAAACGATAGGACTTAAGCAATCTACCGTTTCAGAATTTGAAAACTACCCGGACGGTACCCGGCTGGAAACTCTGTTTAAATTATTAGCAGCGCTGGATTTGGAACTGCAAATAACACCAAGGAACAGTAATCCACAGGATAAAACGACCTGGGATCAGGAGTGGTGATACATGGATAAGTTAACGCTCGCGTTGAACGGCATCATTGTGGGTACGTTAGAAAAAGCAGGCGGCGGGGAAATGTCATTTGTCTATCATGAAAGCTGGCTGGAACGTGCCGGCTCTCGTGCTATTTCACTTTCATTGCCGCTGCAGGTAGCCAAATTCCGTGGTTCTGTGGTGTACAACTTTTTTGATAATCTTCTCCCCGACAACGAACACATCCGAAATCGAATTCAGGCACGTTTTCATATCCCCACCAGGCAACCCTTTGATCTCCTCTCCCGAATCGGCAGTGATTGTGTGGGTGCAATCCAGTTGTATCCGGAAGGTGAACCGGTTTCGCCGGTGACTGAAATCCATGCCCAGCCTTTGAGTGATACAGAGATCGAGCAACTGCTAAAGGGCTATAAAGAAGCTCCGTTAGGCATGGGGGCCGAAATCGACGATTTCCGTATTTCCATTGCCGGAGCTCAGGAGAAAACTGCGTTGTTGTGGTATCGCAACCAGTGGCATCGCCCTCAGGGGAGTACACCGACCAGCCATATTCTTAAACTGCCCATCGGATATATCGCTAACAATGGTATCGATTTGAGTGAGAGCGTTGAAAATGAATGGTTGTGCCTGAAGATTGCCGAAAAATTTGGATTTCCGGTGGCGCGTGCAGAGATTGCGCGTTTCGGCGCCCAAAAGGTACTTATCGTTGAAAGGTTCGACCGCCGCTGGTCGCAGGATGCGTCATGGTTGATGCGTTTGCCGCAGGAGGATTTTTGTCAGGCACTGGGTGTCGCGCCTGCGCTCAAATATGAGTCGGACGGTGGACCCGGTATTGCATCGGCAATGAAGCTGTTGCTCGGTTCTCAGCAGGTGGCAAAAGATCGCGACACCTTCTTTAAAAGCCAGATCCTGTTCTGGATGCTGGCGGCCATTGACGGCCATGCCAAGAATTTCAGCCTCTACATTGAGCCGGGCAGTGCTTACCGGATGACGCCACTTTATGATGTTATGTCGGCATATCCTCTGATGCATCCGCTGGGTATCCCGGCGAAAAAAGCGAAGATGGCAATGGCCTTGCAAGGCAGTAACCGGCATTTTCACTGGAGTAGAATTCTCCCGCGGCATTTTGTCTCAATGGCTCAACGCGTGGATTATCCGGGTGAAAACATCGTTCGCATGATGGCGGAGCTGAAAGAACAGACGGGACCTGTGATCGAAGAGGTGAAATCTCTGTTGCCTGATGATTTTCCCGAAAAAATCAGTAGCGCTATCTTCGATGGATTGCAGCGACAAGCGGACCGATTGCCGTAACTTCGCCAGAATCCTGGCGATGATCCCACCAAAAAAACGGCAGTGAAGCCTCTCATTTACCCTCTGCATGAAAGACAATTCACTGCCGCGTCATTGACCTTACTCAGCCCGACACCAACTGAACCACCACCAGTCTTCCGCCCTCTTCGGCAGAGAGAACAAACTGAGTACCGTCATTCAGGGCGATTTTATCACCGATGGGGATATTCTTTTTGTCGGGCAACGACATCAGACCGGTTATCCCTTCGTTCACAAGCCACCACTGATCATGGTGAAAAACAAAGTAACCGACACGTTTTTTTTGCGCGTCGGATGTTCTTTCGTTTGGGGCAATCAGCCGGTTAACGTGCCAGGCAAAAAGAGACTGGCCGCTCCACACCATCAGGCGGTGATCGTCCGGTCGGTAACTGCCTGCCTTGCGGGAAGAGTATAAATTCAGGATCGGCAACTTTCCTTTGAAGGGTGTCGCGCAGTAAGGGCAAACGGGCTGGGTTTTCCCTGAGAAAACATACCATTTCTGCTCGCAGGCGGGGTTCAGGCAGGGCTGGATAAGATCCACTGTTTTCACCAGCGCAGTTTCCCATTCATCGGCGGTCGGGCGTTTAGCCGGTACGTGCAGGCCGTCGATAAAGGCCTTTTCAAACAAAGGCGTAAGGTAAGGGCCCATAATGGTGTACGGGATTTGCTGAGGATCCGCCCAGGGTAAAGAAGAAGGGCTCACCTGACTGAGTTTAACCGCATTACTGTGATCTGTCGGGTGTTCAATGAACAGCGCTTTTTCACCCATGGACAGCGACTCGTCGCGCATTTCGTCATCCATATCGTGGATCTTTCCACCACGTAAAGGATGGCGGTAAAAAAGATACATGTAGATCAGTACCGAAAGGGCATGACGATCGGTCGAGATGCTGGGTAAGAATCTCTGATTATCGTCTTTCTCCAGATGGCTGGTTTTCACCACTTCTGGCGCAATGAAATCTGGCGTTCCCACTACGTCGGGAGGATATTTCCCTGGCACAACCAGCCCGTCGATATCAATGACGCAGGCGTGCCCTTGCTCGGGATCAATCAGAACGTTTTTATAACTCAGATCGCTGTGACATAAACCCGCCGCATGCATTCTTCTGACCGCCCTGGTCAGCAGCAGACAGACCTTGAGATAATTGAGGATGTTCCCTCGCTCGCGGGGATCCAAAAACTTGCTCTGATTGTTGGCACTGGCAAACCATTTACCCTCTTTTTCACGGCCTTTAATACCCAGGAAATCATTATTTTTAGAGCCGTATTTGAAGAAAAAATGATTCTGATAAGTGGGCACCACTACCCCGATTTTGCCCTGAGATTCGACCACGCTGGTTGGCCAGCAGAATAAGCCTTTCCAGTAGTCACCGCCTGATTGTTCAAAAATGCTCTCCCGGTAACGCCCGGTGATCATATCAATGCGTTCTTTAGCCTGAGCCGATGGGGTCTTCTTATAAAATGCCACCACGTAAGATTTATCCGGTGAGAAATACACGTCTTTCATCGACCCGGAACCAATAATTTCGTCAACGTACTGGATGGTTTTTCCATCCCGGGTTGTACACGTAATAATATTTGCCATCGTTAATCACCAGTAAACAATGATCGTGCGGTCATCGTGGTTGCCGGGAGAAAAGAAGTTCAGCCATTCAGCCAGCTGCTCCGCCGTATTGCCTGTCCCGTCCAATGACGGTGCGATTTCAGCGATCAGCGCATCCCATTTTTCGGCTTTCAGCAACCCATTATCGGTTTCAAAATAGGGGTCGGAAATACCGTCGGTCATCAGGATCAAATGTGAGATGTCCGGCCACTTACCGATGCGGATACGTTTACTGAATTCAGCATCCTGTAACGCTTCCAGGTCGAGGAACCGCGTTTGCCCGGCATATTCACCGCTGTCGGGTGTACCCAGAACACGGACTTTTCCCGCCGGGCCATAAGCTGCGATCGCGCCATCACCCATCCAGAAAGAGGCGGCAAAAAGTTCGGCACCTGTTCTGAGTGTCACCGTCGCCAGCAGAGTGGTGGAGTAGGATTTCACGGGTTCCTCTGTCGAAATAGAGGCATTGTTGATGTTATTGACGGCCATTTTCGAGGCCTGATGAAACTGTTTAATGAAGTCAGCGCCAATGACCTGCTGATCCTCAGCGCTCCAGTTCAGCACCCGTTCTTTTAACTCGCGGCCACGCTCCCCCCCGAGATACTGTGTCAACTGTTTGCCCACGGTTTCGGTGACAATGCGTGAGCCCTCGCGGGAATTCTTCGCGCTGCCCGCCCCGTCGGCGACCAGCATGATGCTCCAGCCAGGGTCTGCACAGTGGGAGATGAAAAAATCATCATCACGAAAAGATCCGACATGCTCATGCGAACGTCCGCGTCGGCTGGCGGCGGCGATGCGGATACCGTTGTCGTCCAGCTGATGATGATCCACATTGGCTTTGAAATATTTATCGTCAGCCGGCGGATCGATGATTTTCCAGAGACTGCGCGGATCCGGGTTCACAATAAATAACACCTTTTGAGCATGAGATTGGGCATCGCCGGCGGACCAGGTGACGATAATCTCGTGGTCACCACTGGCGGCTGGTGTGCCCTGAAGCGAAGACGTCAGGGGATCGAAGGTAAGCCCGATATCTTGTGAAAAAGAGACATCCTGAATCGTGGCTTTTTCGCCGTTATCCAAGGTGATGTCAATTTCAGAATGGAAAAGTGACCCGGCGCGGGCATTCGCAATGTTAATTCTCGCCACCGATACCGCAGATAACACCGGCGTCACTGTTAGCCTGTCGGCATCCGAAGGCACCTGACCGGGTTTTAATACCGGTTTAGCCGTCACGGGCGGCGGGTTTTCTTCCTGATCGAACGACGGAAAAGGCGCCTGTTTCCACGTTTCTTCAGGGACGGACACCGGCGAAGCGGTTTTTGTCTCTTCTGTCGGAGGAAGTTCCGGTTCAGGCGATGAAAGGATATCGCTGGCGGGCTCCTGTTCCAGTGGTTGTGTCACCTCTGGCATCTCTCTCATTTCGTCTTCCATGACTGAGGGTTCATGCGCTGAGTGATCCCTTTGCGCTTTCTCACTCACCAGACTCACGAAATGCTCAAATGCCGCCTGCAGTTCTGCATCCTCGCACAGCGCCACGCGCCGCGCGTCTGACAATGTCAGTGCGTGAGTCTCAATGATTTGTGACAGCACTTTCTGATGTAAATTGGCATTGATCTCCATCAGCCTCTTCCCCGGTTAACATCAAAATCACAGTGTCCGTTATCGTCACTGAATGAAAGCGCTTTGGCACACCACGGACAGATCACATCATCGGGACCGTTGATACACAGCAATTTCCCGCAGCTACAGGCGGCAAACGCGCTGGAGTTCCCGCAGTGCGGGCAGCCCGGAACGCCATTCAGTTCGCTGGTATTGACCTGTAGCGAAGACGCGGTTTCATCGCTCCATTCAAAATAATCCTCATCAATCGGGAAGCATCCGGCGAGATTAAAGCTGTTGATGTTCAGTTTGAAATTGAGGGTGGAGAGATTGATGTCCGGGCGTTCATATTTCATGAGATAAGGGCGGCGGGAGCGGCTGCAACGGCCGGTCAACGTGACGCAGTTTTCATCATAGGCTCTCGCCACATCATCTTTCGCCAGCCGGACAATATAATCCGTGTTGTTCAGCAGAGGCGGCGCCTCTTCACCCACGCTGCGGCTGTGCGCGGAAACAGATGCCGTGATCCACTTGATAAACTGGGTGAAATCGCCTTCACGGGCATCTGTAAATAACAGGACATTTTCAGTGAGCTGTTGAAGCACGTTCAGATCGGCCGAAGGCCCGAGGCCAATGGCGATGAGGTTGACCTTGCGGGCGTAGTGCTCATTCCAGCGTTTGATTTCAGGGGTCACATCATCAGTTGGTCTGCCATCAGTGAGCAGATACACCACCGGTTTCCAGTCGCCTTTACGTTCCTGGGTGGTTTTTCGAACCTGGCTGTCAATCTGGCGCGTCAGTTCACGCAGTGCGCTGCCGAGGCTGGTACCCCCGCCTACGGGCAAACGAGGGGGATAAAATGATGCGGCCTCCACCAGCGGAACAATGGTTTTTGCCACACCTGCGAAGGCAATGACGGATACCCAGGCAGTTTCGAGGGCGTGGGGATCTTTTTTCAGGTCGTTGACGATCATCTGCAGACCATCATTCATTTTTTTCAGATTTTCTCCGACCATGGACTCAGAGCAGTCGAGGATGAAGAAAATGGGCAGTCTTCTCATAGCAACATCCTTTTCCGGCACAGACACACAAGTTGCCGCGCCTGAGGAAGCGATAAAAAAGGCAAAGTACAGAATGTCTGCACTTTGCCATCGGACTACAGAACCAGCTGAATCTCAGGTGGGGGAGGCGGGAGATTATCCGTACCTGTGTTGACGCCAGCGCTGCTGCTACCGGAAGCCACACTGGCTGATACCCATTTGAAGAAACCGGAGAAGGCGGTGGAATCCAGCGTCTCCAGCGCCACAATCTGAGAGGTCAATTGTTTCAAAGGCTCATGTCTGGCTTTTGGCCCCACCGCGCACGCGATAATGGAACCAAACGTGCGTTTTTTTATCTCTTTAATCGCTTCACCATAGGCCCACGCATCAGAAGGTGTGCCGTCGGTCATCAGAAAGACCAGAGGACGCCAGTCGCCTTTTTGATCACCCTCTGAACGTTTGATATCGCGGTCTACGCACTGAATCAGGCATTCCAGCGCGGCTCCCGTGAAGGTACCGCCCGCGGCAGGAACCACAATATCAGTGAACTGAAAGTCCTCCAGTGCAGTGAGCGGTATGAACTCACGCGCCTCGTTGTCATAAGTAATGATGGAGATATGTGCACTTTCCAGCGCATAAGGATCCTGACGCAGCGCGCTCAACATCGCCTGAATTCCGACGTTAACCGCGTGAATAGATTCACCACGCATTGAGCCGGAGGTATCGATCAGCAGATAAACGGGGAGCCTTCTCATATTACATATAGCCCTTCAGATGTGAGACAAAAGTATCCGAATCAGAAGGTTCTCCGACCGCAGTCAGTTTCCAGCCGTTGCTCTCGCGCACCAGTTCAGCGAAAAGCATTGACCGACGTCCTGTAAAGGCGGCTCCCCCTGAAAGGTCAAAGCGGGCCATTTCGATGTTTTTGGCGTCGACGGCGCGGATGAACGCATTCTTCACTTTGCCGAAATGCTGGTTCAGCTGGACGCCGTTGTAAATCTGCACGATAAACACAATTTTGTCGTACTTAGGATCCAGGGTGTTCAGTTTAACGATGATCTGCTCGTCATCACCGTCGCCTGCACCGGTTCGGTTGTCTCCGGTCAGCCAGATTTGGCCGGACTTGTGGCGCATGCTGTTGAAGAAAATGATATCGCCATCGACCAGCGTCGGTTTGCCGTTTTCAGTTTTCCCCAGATCGGTGACTTTGCCCTGTGCATTACACAGAAACGCCACCACATCGAGATCATACTCAGGGTCTTTTTTACCCAGCAATCCGCCCAAAAATCCCTTTTTCTCTTCGTTGATATCCCAGCCTAAACCAATGGTGACTGAGGATAAGTCGTGCTCATTTTTTTTCAGGCTTACGCCTTGTCCTTTGCTCAAACTGACTGTCATAGAAACCTCCTGATTATTTCTACAAAACGACGTTAACTTCCGGTGGTGGTGGGGGTAAGTCGTCCAGCCCGATAACCTCTTTCTTGCCGGATTCCACTTTCTGGCTGCCCACTGAAATACTGGCAGATACCCACTTAAAGAAGGCTTTGATCGAGGTGGAATCGGCGGTATCGAGCTGGAGTACGATTTCGGTGATCTCCTGCAAAACCTTGGTTTCAGCCGAATGCCCGGCTGCGCAGGCTACCACTACGCCGGTTCTGGCCGCTTTGAAATCACTGACACCTTTGCGCCAGTCATCGGTCGGTGAGCCATCGGTCATGATGAAGACCAGCGGTCGCCAGTCCCCTTTGGTTTCAGCGGTGGTTTTCTGAACTTCATCATTGATACGGCGAGCGGTGAGGGAAAGTGCTTCTCCCAGCGCCGTGGTGCCGCTGGCGACCAGGTCCGGAAGTTTAAAGTTAAGAAGATCGGTCAGCGGAACGGCTTGTCTGGCAGAAGAGTCGAAGGTAATCACGGAAACATAGGCTGTTTCAAGAGCATAAGGATCCTGGCGCAGGGTGGAAAGCAGCGTCTGAACGCCATTTTTCACCGCTTCAATCGGTTCTCCTGTCATGGAGCCTGACGTATCGAGCAGAAGGTAAACGGGTAATCTTCTCATGTTGTTTGTCCTGAAATAAGTCATGTCAAAATATGTACAATTTTTATTTTCAGGGTGTTATCTCAACAGAGAAGGTTGAGTGTCAAGCGTCATCAGCCGATGACTGATTAGAGAGGTGAATGTTTAAAAGAATGTTGATCTCACGCATGCTGTGAGATCAACGGGCCCTAAGTTTCACCGCCGCCAAAACCTATCTGCGCCGCCGCGCTACCCATTGCCTGAGAATGCTGTCGGCGCTGACGGTCAGGATGCCGAGCATGATAAGCATTGCACCAAGAATGAAGTTCACTTTCAGCGGCTCATGCAGGAAAACTACCCCCGCGAGAATACCGAAAACCGGCGTCATAAAGGACAAGATCCCCAGCCGTGAAGCGTGATAGCGGCGCATCAGGCTGAACCACGCGAGATAGCTGGCGAAGGTGACGACCAGCGTCTGGAAAAGCATACTGCTGACCGACACCGGGGTGAGGCGAAATTGCGTCTGGCCGGTCAGTAATGCCAGCCCGCCGAGCAGCACGAAGGCTCCGGCCAGCTGGTAGAACAACGTCATGGTCGCACTGCCGGAAGAGAGTTTGCTGCGGCGTACCACCAGAGTAGTCATCCCCCAGAACGCACCGGCCAGCAGGCCGAAGAAATCGCCGAGCAGCATGTTGCTGGCCTGCGGCGAGTTCGAAGCATGACCCCCAAACAGAAACGCCACCATCACACCAAGGAATGTCACGCCGACGCCCGACCATTGCAGCCCGCTCAGCCGCTCTTCAGGCACCAGAAAATGCAGCCCGAGCGCGGCAAATATCGGCGCGGTGTAGAGAAATACCGCCATGTGCGCGGCGGTGGTGAACCGCAACCCCTCGGCGACGAACATGAATTCGATGGAAAAAAGCAGGCCGACCAGCAAACCGGGGCCAAGATTGTCCGCGCTGAACGGCACTTTACGCTGGCGCACCAGCAGCAACATCAGCACCGCCAGCCCGGCGATCCCGGAACGCAGCGCAACCTGTAATAACGGCGTGATATCTGCCGCAGCGCTTTTGATCGCCACCTGCTGCACGCCCCAAATAACACACAACACCACCATCACGCTGCTGGCAAATCCGTCCAGCGGTTTACGCGGATCCATTTCCTGTCACCCCTTAAAATTCGAGGCGACAGCTTAGCGCGATTTAGCCTTTCAGATAACGATTCAGTGTGCCATTGATGATTTTTTCCACCTCAGGCTGCTCAGCGTCACCGCCATCACCGACAGCACCGCCAGCGCGGCAGCAGGGGCGAAAACGCTCCAGCCTGCACGTTCGATGTAAGGCATTCCTTCGGCCAGCACGCGCCCCCATTCGGGAACCGGCGGCGGTGCGCCGAGGCCGAGAAAGCCGAGAGAGGCCAGCGCCAGCGCAATGCCCGGCAGCCGCAACATGGCATGGCGCACCAGAGGGCCTGAAAGGGCAGGCAGCACGTAAAACAGGGTGCGACGCACTGCACCGACGCCCACCACCGGCAGCATTTTCATATAAGGACGTGCCTGAATTTCTGCCACCAGTGCCGCTGTGTGCGCGGCAAGCGGTGCCCAGCTGACGGCGGTCACGGCGACGATCGCGCCGGTTGCGGTCGGCCCGTTCAACGCGGCGACCACCAGCCCGGCGATCACCGGCGGCAGTGCGTTGGTGACTTCAGTGGGGCCGGTCATCGCGCGGGGAAATGCCCCCACGATGACGCCAATCGCCAGACAAATCAGCGAAACCACCAGCGCCTGTAAACAGGTATTCAGCGTTCCGTGGGCGACGCGGGCGAGAAGATCGCGCCCCATGGCATCCGCCCCAAAAGGCAGCCCAAATGACGGCGGCTGTAACCGCACATAGTCAGACGACAGCGGATCGCGTCCGTAACCGGCCAGGACCATCAGCAGCAGAAGGCCCAGACAGACCAGCGGGATCCACACCCTTTGCCGGTGTGCGGGGGCGGCCTGCGCGGGCACCGGGACGGCACCGAGCGTCAGGGCCCGGCCAAGCAACAGTCGCCGAGCCCCGCCCGCCAGCATGCCGATCACCGAGGCCAGCAGCAGCAGGATCAGCACGCCGGTTTGCAACGCCGGTAAATCTCCGGCGGCAGCGGCGCCCAGCGTGGCGCGCCCGATGCCGGGGATCGCGAACACTTTCTCAACGGCGACCGCGCCGCCGGTGAGTGCCACCAGCACCAGACCGGTTAACGGCATCACACCCGGCAGCGAACGCAGGATCACTGCGCGCGCCGTATGACGACGTTTGATCCCCAGCACGCTCCAGGTCGTAATCCAGCTTTCGCCGAACGTACCGGTCAGCGCATCGGAATAAATACGGCCAAGATAGCCTCCCGCAGGCAGCCCCAGCGCCAGCGACGGCAGTACGGCGTAATGCCAGCCCTGCCAGCCGTAAGGCGAAAAAAGTGGCAGCCAGACCGCGCCGGTAATCAGCAACAGCGAAGCCAGTAAAAACTCGGGCATCGCGGTCAGCATCGCGGCCAGAAAACCGGCCGGGCGCGGCGTGCCGCCCTGCAATCCGCGCCTCAGGGTGCCGGCACACAGCAGCAGCGCGATGACCAGCGCCACCAGCGCCGAACAGGCCATCAGCGTCAGCGACACGCCGGTCGCCCGCAACATGCCGGGTAAAACCGGCAGGCCTGAAATCCACGAAAGCCCTGCATCACCGCGCAGCAGGCCGCCCAGCCAGTGGGCCAGCGCGTGCCACGGCCCCTGATCCAGCCCGAGCGACAAACGGATGGCATTAAGGGTTTCCGCGGTGGCTTCCTGATCGCCGGAGCGTGCGCGCAGCAGCGAGAACGCGGGATCCGTACCGGAAAGCCACGGCAGCAGGCCGATCAGTACCACGATGGCCGCCAGCGTCAGCAGGCGTGAGATCAGCGGTAACAGCGCTCCGCCGGGCTGGCGCTGACGAAAACGGCTCACGCCCGCGCAGGTGCGGCAATACAAGGACTCGCTCATCAGTCGGCCTGAACCCCGCGCTGCGTGGCGGCGTTAATCAGCGTGCGTTCACGCGGATCGCGCACGGCACTGCGCACATCCGCCGCTTCGCCCTGAATCACGCGCTCGTGCAACATCGGAATGGCGGCATCGGTCGCGAGGATCAGGTTTTCAGCCTGCATGATCGCCTGGCGGCGTTCCCCGCCCGCCGGAATAACGGCGGCCTGTTGCAGCGCCTTGTCGATTTCCGGGCGGCAAAGTTGCGCGATGTTGAACGACCCTTTACAGGCAAAATCGCTGTACATATAGGCCACCGGGTCACCGGAATCGAGCACCGTTGCCCGCGATAAAATAAAGGCGTCGAATTTACCGGCCAGCGCGTCGGTTTCAATTTGCGAATACTCACGCACAACCTGTCTGACGGTGAAACCTGCCGCCGTCAGCTGTTGCGCCAGGTACACCGCCACTTCCGGCAGTTCAGCGCGATCGCTGAAAGTGGCCAGCGTGATCGTTTCACCGGCCGGTTTGCGGGCGGCGACCGGATAATTCACCGGCTGACGCAGCTGTGCGGCCCAGGGCAACGCCGGGCCGAGTAACCCCTGTGCAACGTCGGCGCGTTTTTCGTAGACGTTATCCACCAGTTGCTGGCGGTTAAGCGCTTCACGCACGGCGGCACGCAGCGCCGGATCCTGCATCACACCCAGCCGCGTATTGAGATACAACGTATTGGTGCGCGGCATCGGCACTTCGTGAATGAGGTGCTGGTCAAGCAGCGGTGCCTGCGACACCGGAATGGCTTCGGCGATGTCTGCCGTGCCGGTGCGCAGGGCCGCGCCGCGAGCGGTGCCGTCCGGGACGAAACTGACGTCGATGCCGCTGGCTTTGGCTTTTTCACCCCAGTATCCGTCGAAACGCTCCAGCCGTGCGCTGCTGGTGCCGTTCACCTGCACCAGTTCGAACGGGCCGGAACCGGTGTGGCGCGGGTCCACCACGCCGCTGGCGCTGTAGGCTTTCTGCGATAGCACCGCCAGCTGCGGGCTGGATAAACGCTGTGGCAGAAGCGGATCCGGCTGCGCGGTAGTGACGATCACGGCATGTTCGCCGTCGGCCATGGCGGTCAGCTGCACGCCATCGAGAATGCGCGGTTTAGGCGCGGCGTGTGCGGCGACGGTCAGGGCGTTGACCACGGTAGCAGCGTCCAGCGCGGTGCCATCGTGGAATTTTACGTCAGGGCGCAACTCAAACCGCCAGCTGTTTTCGCCGGTCTGCTGCCAGCGGGTGGCCAGCGCAGGCCGGGCTTCGCCGAGTTTATCGAGTATCACCAGCGTTTCTGCAGTGCTCCAGCGGGAGAGCTTGAACGCGTCGTCGCTCAGCGGCGTCAGGCCGGAGCGCGGCGGCTGTAACATCGCCAGACGCAGGCGCGCATCGCCGCTTTTTTCGGTGGTTTTATCGGCTTCATTGAAGCAGCCGGTCAGTAAAAGTGCAGCAAAAAGCAGCCCGGCCAGCGGGCTTATGCGTAACAGAGACATCAGAAGTTCCTTGTCAGATTACAGGAGGAGGCAGCTGGCGGCAGATTCGCCACATCGCCAGCGCGCTTAAAAACGGAACGGCAGCCAGCGCCAGCCACGGGATCACCGCGCCGGGGGAAGGCACCAGCGCGTCATCGAGCAGGCCGCCGAGCAGGAAATTTCCCGCCAGCACGGCAATGCCGCCCATGGAGGAGAGTGCGCCATAATGGGCGCCGAGATTATGTTGCCCGGCAAAGCGCGGAATGAGATCCATCCCCACCGGCACTATCAGCATCTGCCCGACGGTCAGCAGCGTGATCAGTAACACCGAGGGCAGCAGCCGCAGCCAGCCTTCCGGCGGCACCGTCCAGGCAAACATCGCGACGGCGGCGAAGGCCGAAGACAGCAGCAGAAAACCGGCGGGCAGGATAATCCGTGCGCCCATGCGGCGGGAAAATCGTGCCAGCGGCATTTGCAGAACGATCACCAGAACCGAGGCCAGCACAAACAACGGCCCGAGATCTTGCTCGCTGCCGCCTGAGCGGCGCAATTCCACCGGCAGCGCCAGATACAGCTGGTTATAGCTGAACAGGTAAGCGCTGTAAGCCACAATGAAAGCCACAAACCGCGGCTGACGGAACGTCTGCCACCAGGGCACAATGTTCAGTCCGGCAGCGCGTTGCGGCGCGGCGGGCAGGGTGAAAAACAGCACCACCAGCGCCAGTAAAAACAGCCCCGAACCGGCCAGCGCCACCGGCTGAAAACCATAGCCGGAAAGCAGTGATCCGAGTAACGGGCCGAGCACCGCGCCCAGTTCTGCGCACACCGCCGAAAGCGCGAACCATTCTGCCCGGCTGCGTTTTCCCGCTTTCTCACTGTGCGTTCCGGCCTGCGCCAGCAAGGCCTCGATGGACGGCGAAAACAGCGCGCCGCCGATGCCGGTCAGACAGGCACCGATGATCACCGGCGTCAGCGTGTCGGAAAGCCCGAGCAGCAGATAACCGGCGATACGCACCACGCAGCCGCACAGAATCACCACCCGTGCGCCGAAACGATCGGACAGCGCGCCGCCGAGCAGAAACATTCCCTGCTGTGAAAACGTTCGCAGGCCGAGCACCAGGCCGATCGCCCAGCCGGAAAGCAACATGTCATCGCGCAGGAAAATGGCTAGAAACGGCACCACCGCGTAAAAGCCGATGTTAAACACCAGATTACTGCCGAGCAGCAACGGAGGCCAGGGTGCGCCAGTGCGCGAAAGTGATCGGGTGAACATCCGGTTATCCATTAACGGTCAAAGGTAAATGTGGGATCGCCTGCAACAGCTGGCGGGTATGCGGGTGGTGCGGCGAATGCAGAATATCCTGTGTGGCGCGGTCTTCAATGATCTGGCCATCATGCATCACCAGCAGGCGTTCACACAGCCCGGCGACCATCGATATATCGTGCGTCACCATCATCAGACCCATGCCATTTTGCTGTGTCACCTGTTGCAGAAGGTGTTTGATTTGCGCGCGCAGCGGCAAATCAAGCCCGCTGACCGGCTCGTCGGCAAGCAAAAATTCAGGGCGGATGGCGAGTGCCCGGGCAATCGCCACACGCTGCGCCTGCCCGCCGGAGAGCGCCCCCGCTTTGCGTTCAAGCAGGGTATCACTCAGCCCGACCTGCGCCATCACTTCCCGCACCCGCGGCATGACCGGCTCGCCCGCGCCGAGGCGCCTGAGCGGTTGTGCCACGATCTGACCGACGGTGTGGTCCGGCGGTAACGACCCCGCCGGATCCTGCGGAATGTATTGAACGCAACGCCGGAAATCGCGCAGCGAGCGGGCAGAACCGGGACGAACCGGCACGCCGTGACAGAAAACCTCGCCGCTGTCCGGCGCTTCCATCGCCAGCATAATTTTCAGTAATGAAGATTTCCCGCAACCGGAGGCACCCACCAGCCCGACGCGCTCATGGCGGCCAATGCGCAGCGATAAATGCGAAAACAGCGTGTTGCGTTCAACCGGTGCCTGCCTTATGGCACGCCAGAAGGAGCGCGGCAGCGCGATATGACGGCTGACGTTGTGCAGATGCAGAAAAGGCTCAGTCACCAGATGCAGGGGAGAATTCATCAGACCGCCACTCCGCAGGCGGAGACGGCGGGAGAATGCAGTAGCGCAGCCTGTTTCGCGGCGTGAACCAGACGTTGAGTGTAAGGGTGTTGCGGGTGGCGCAGTAACTGCGCCATGGGCGCGGATTCCACCAGCCTGCCGTTTTCCATCACCAGTGCATGCTGACAAAGTTGTGCAGCAACCGCCACGTCGTGAGTGATAAACAGCAGCGCGCGAACCTCGCAGGCGTTGCGCATCACGTCTAAAACCCGTTGCTGGGTCAGCACATCGAGGGCAGTGGTGGGTTCGTCGGCAACCAGCAATGAGGAGGAAGATTGCATCGCCAGCGCGATACATAAGCGCTGGCGCTGGCCGCCGGAAAGCTCCGCCGGATAACGGGCCGAAAAATGCGGGATATCACCCAGCCCGACGGCACCGAGCATGGCGCTGATATCACTTTCTCTGGCTGCGGGCAGGGCGAGGCGCAACTGTTTGCCCAGCGTCATCAGCGGGTTAAGGGCGGTGGAAGAGTCCTGAAACACCGTTGCTACGCGGCCTGCCAGAGGGCGTGCCACCGGGTGTTTTCCGCAGACTTCCACGTCGTTGACGCGGATGCTGCCGCTGATTTTTGCCCCCGCAGGGGGAACGCCGGTGATACTTTTGGCGGTCAGCGATTTTCCGCAACCGGAGGCACCCAGCAGACAAACGCGTTCACCCGCGTTCACGTGAAAGCTGAGATCGTCGATGCGTTTTTCCCCGGCGATCCACAGCGTCAGCCCTTCAACCGCAAGCACCGGTCGGCCATTTTTCATCCTGTCTGCTGTCATTCCCGTCAATCCGTCTTTCGCTGCTGATCATCTGATATGTGATAACATAACAAAATGTATCAATTTGATGCAAAAGGTTTTGTGATTTTCTTTCGTCAGCGGCACTGGCGCATTCTTATGCTCTCTGCCATGTCTTGTGCCACCTCGCGCATCAGCGACTGTTGCGCGCTGACCAGTCCGGCATCGCCTCCCCGCGTCGTTTGCTGATGTTGTGTGCGGCAGGTGAGGAGCTGTTCTTCGGCGGATCCTGCCGCAAAACTCAGCCGCCAGGTGAGGGCAATGCTGGCGCGGTTTCCCGGCCAGGCATCGAAACGCTGAACCGCCACGCTGATGCCGACCACCGGTTTATCCTGCGGCGGCGTCAGCCCGCTGATTTCGGTGGTATTAAGCAAACGTTCCAGCTGGCCGGTAAGCGCGCTGCGCATTTCGTCCGGCAGCGGCGAGGCCCACAGGGCGTCGTCGGACATCACCATTTCGCCGTCGCCTTTGCGTGTGACCAGTTGCGGCTGATTCAGCTGTTCCGGCACTGTCACCGGGTGAATGCGGATCACGAACGGCGCGGCGGCCACGGCGGGCGGTGCGCTGTCGGCGGCGGTCACCAGCGTGTAATAGTGCGGCGGCGTGGAGGAGGCACAACCGCTGAGTAGCAGCAGGGCGCAGGCGGTGTTTACAGCAGCGGTAAGTTTCATGGGTGTTCCTTCGGGTCATTCTGTCTGCCGGTCAACAAAGCCTGCGGCTGACGCGTCAGTAAACCGGTCAGTGTGCGCAGGGAATAGAGCGTGCGCTGGAATTCGGCCAGCGTGCTGAAGAGCGGAGAGTCCGCCGCCAGCAGCGCCTGCGCGACTTTCATTGTTTGATCCAGCTGGCGCAAGGTTTGCGTGGTTTGCGGCAACACCTGGCCGTTCACCTGAATCAGCGTCTGATTGAGATTGCCCAGCGTGGCGTTGAGATTATTGCCTATCGACTCAATGGGCATTTTCGACACTTTGCCGATGATGGTGGCGAGCTGTTCCTGCAAATGGTCGAAGCCACCGTTCAGCGTCGGAATGCGCAAAGGGCGGGCGTTGAGATCGAAAGGCACCGGCGCGGCACCGGGAACAAAATCGAGGGAAATATACAACTGGCCGGTCAGTAAATTGCCGGTACGCGCCTGTGCCCGCAGGCCATGCTGCACCAGATCGCGCAGGAAAAAGGCGGCCTGTTTATCGCCATCTTTCTGCGGTTTAGGCAGCTTTTGCAGCACGCGGCCTAAACGGTTCGGGTAGACCTCGAGCGTGACCACCGAAATAAAGCGTGAGCCCGCCGGTTCGAAATCCAGGTCGATCGCCGTCACTTTGCCAAGCTTCACGCTGGAAAACTCCACCGGCGCGCCGGTTTGCATCCCGCGTAAGGACTGCTGAAAACGCAGCTGAAGGATTTGCGGTGGGCCGTCCTGCGGGGCCATCGCCGAAACCTGATCGTCTGCCAGATGAAAGACGCTGTGGCCGCCGGAGGGGAGAGGCGCGCCACTTTCCGGCGGATTGGCAAACGCGATCCCGCCTGCTATCACCGAGGCCAGTGTCTGGGTTTTCAGCTGTAACCCGTCGGAATTCAATGATAAATCGACGCCGCTGGCATTCCAGAAACGGGTGGATGGCGTGACAAAACGGTCGTAGGGGGCATCAATGAAAATATTCACACTCACGCCCTTGCCGTCCGGGCGTAGCGCGTAAGAAGAGACGCGGCCAACCGGTATCCGCCGGTAATAGACCGCCGAGCCGATATCCAGCGAACCCAGATCGTCGGCCACCACTTCAAACTGTTTGCCGGGCATGCCGTTTATCACCGTCGGCGGCGATTCCAGCCCCTGAAAAAGACTGCCGGATTTCTCAGAGGTGCCGGTGTCGAGACTGATGTAAGCGCCCGACAGCAACGTATCAATGCCTGATATGCCGCCCATACCGACGCGCGGGCGAACCACCCAGAAACGGGTGTCGGCTTTCGCCAGATTTTGAGCATTCTTCATCAGCGATACCGTGACCAGAACGCGCTGGCTGTCAGGGCTTAACACAATGGATTTCACCAGCCCGACGGTGACGTCTTTGTATTTCACTTCGGTTTTACCGGCCTGTAATCCGCTGGCTGTCTGAAAGGTAATGGAGACTTCCGGCCCGGCGGACATCCAGAGCTGCATCAGCAAAAACAGGCCGGTGAACGCGGCGATCCCCGGCACCAGCCAGATAAGCGAAGGACGCCAGCGGCGCGGCAGGATCTCAGGCGGGGGTGAGTCGTGGTCAGTCATTCTTTTTATTTTCCCAAAGCAGACGCGGGTCGAACGTCAGTGCGGCCAGCAGAGTGAACATCACCACTGCGCCAAAAAAAACAATGCCGATGCGGGGTTCGGCGGTGCTGAAACCGGGGAACTGCACCAGCGCGGCGATGATCGCCACCACCATGACGTCGAGCATTGACCAGTAACCGACATGTTCCGTCAGGCGGAACAGGCGGGATCGAAAACGCTGGCCGCCGGTCTGCGGCCTTTTAGCCGCGATCAGCAGCCCGCCGAGGATCAGAAATTTGGCGCAGGGCACAACGACGCTGGCGACAAAAATGATCGCCGCGATGGCGTAATCACCGGAATTCCAGAATCCTGAGATTCCGCCAAGAATCGTGCTCTCCCCGCCGTGACCGGCAAAGCTGTTGTACATCACCGGCAAAAAATTGGCGGGCAGGTACAGCAGCAGACCGGTCAGCAGCAGCACCCAGGTTTGCGACAGACTCTCCGGGTGGCGGGGGTGCAGCGGCGTGTTACAGCGCGGGCAGGGCAGATCCTGCACCGCCTGCACATGCTCACACACCAGCCCGCAGACAGGGCAGCGCACCAGACCCGCAGATAACGCCTGTCTGACCGGCTTCATCCGCGCTTCTCTTTCAGGGTTTTCAGTCTCCACAGCGAATGAAAATCCTGATGATTGATTACCGGGAGTAACAGGCATAACCCGAGCAGCGCCCAGGTGCCGGGGCCGGTGGTGATGTGCACCAGCCCGGAGAGTTTGATGGCGGCGATCAGAATGCTGAGCAGCGCCACTTCCGCCATGCTCCACGGCGCAAGCCCGGCCAGTAAACGCATGACGGGCGCGAAGCCCGGTGCGGTTTTATTCCGGCAGGCGTGCCACAGCACCCAGCCCAGCAGCAGGATTTGCAGGCACGGACAAACGATAATCAGCAACGCCAGCGGAATAGCCAGCGGCGAGGCGTAACTGTGCGCCAGCGCCACCGTGGTTTCCGCTAAGGTCGTCGCCTGCGACTGACCGTGAAACTGAATTTCCAGCACCGGAAACAGATTGGCGATGATAAAAAACACCGCCGCCGTCACCGTTAATGCCAGCCACTGTTCCAGACTCAGCCAGCTTCCCCGGTACAGCACGGCATGGCAGCGCTGACACCGCGCGGCCTCGCCGGACCGCACGGATTGCCGGGTATACAGGCTGTCGCAGTGTTTGCAAATGACCTGCTGCGGGTAGATTTTCATTCTGCGTCCCGTTTATTTCAGCTGTTCTTGCAGCTGTTCGGCGCCAATGTCGAGGCCGGTTTCAGCCGCGCTCAGCGCACCCCAGCTCGCGCCGATGTTCAGCGAGTTCGGATACTGTTTGGCGATGTAAGCGCTGAGCAGCTGGTCAGACGTTGCATCGTAAATTTCCACCGCGTAGCTCACCGAGCCGGTGAACGAGCCCTGTTTACCCCGGACGGACTGAACGATGTTGTACGGCCCGCCCATCAGATCGAAACGGGAGAACGTGCCCAGCACCGGCGTGGTGGTTTCGGCTCCGGTCAGCGTCAGGCGGATGCGCAAGGTGCCGGGCGTCTTTGTCTGCGTCAGCGGGAAATGCTGACCGACACTTTTGCCAAATGCCTGGTGCATATAGTCCGCCAGCGCCTGCTTCTGTTCGGCGGAAACATCATCAAACTGGGCATCCGGCCCCTGATAAATCACCACCGGATCGAGGATCGCTCTGGAGTATTTATTCCAGTCCGTCGGGATGCTGTAGCGGTATGAAATGTGGCCGGATTCATCCTGCGTATCAGGTTTCATCCGGGAGGAAGAGGTGACCCCGGTGTAGGGCACAGGCTGGGTGCTCGCGCACCCGGTGAGAAAAGCTAAAGAAATCAAGGCTGCCAAAGAATAGCCGTTCGTTAACGCAGACATTCGTCTTACCTTCTGTCAGGAGTCGCAGCGGGACATCGGTTTGTTTTCACATCAAAACCGTACGGTACGGTATATTTATGAAGTAAGACTTTTCCGCTGTCAAGAAAATGTACACCCCGGTTCAGTTATGCACGGATTTCCACGCAGGCTGTGTTAAATCACTTGAAAGAAAATGTTTATTTGTGTAAATAAAAGCGTCAGACGTAATTGATAATAATTTTCATTCAACTTGATTTACTTACCCTGGGAAACTGAACTTCATGGCTGCACACACTCTTACCCTGCGCTCGCTGGCCTGCGCGCTGTCATTCGCGACGCTGAGCCTCAGTGCTTCTGCTCTGGCAGAAATCAAAACCCTTACCGACGTGATCGGACGTCAGGTAAAAGTCGATCTCCCCGCCAAGCGCGTGGTGGTGGGTTTTTATTTTGAAGATTACATGTCCGTTGGCGGGGAAAAGGCCTACGACTCGGTTGTCGGGATTTCACGCGAAGCGTGGGAAGGCTGGGTGCCGGCAAACTGGCAGATGCACGTTGCACATCGTCCGTCGCTGAAAGACATCCCTGACGTGGGCGAAGTTGAAGCGCAGAGTTTCTCGGTAGAAAAAGTGCTGAGTCTGAACCCGGATTTGCTGGTGCTGGCCGACTGGCAGTTTAAAGCGCTGGGCGCCGACGTGGCGCGCATCGAGAAGCAGGGCATTCCGGTGGTGGTCATCGATTACAACGCGCAAACCGTTGAGCGCCATGTGGCCTCAACCCGCGTACTGGGCACGCTGACCGGGCAGGAAGCGCGCGCCAGTGAAATGGCGGATTTGTATGCCTCTTCCCTGAAAGAGGTGGCCGATCGCATCGCCGCCTCCGGTAAACCTAAGCCGAAAGTGTATGTGGAATTCGGAAACAAAGGGCCGGAAGAGTATTCGTTCACCTACGGTAAAAATATGTGGGGCGCGATGGCTACCGTGGCGGGCGGCGACAACATCGCTGCGCCGTTTGTTGAGTGGTGGGGGCCGATCAACCCGGAGCAGGTGCTGGCGTCAAAACCGGATGTGATCTTCATTTCAGGGCGTGAAAACAATAAAAATCCGTCAGCCCTGCCGATGGGCGTGGGCATTAGTAAAGCCGAAGCGCGTGAGAAGCTGAAAGGCTTTGAAAACCGTCGCGGCTGGGCTGAATTACCGGCAATCAAAAACGGCCAGTTGTACGGCGTTTATCAGGGCGCGTCCCGTACCCTCTCTGATTTCGCGATGGTGCAGTACATGGCGAAACAACTCTATCCGGCGCAGTTCAAAGATATGGATCCGCTGGCGAACTACCTGAACTTCTACAAAAAATATCTCCCTGTCACCCCGCAAGGCACGTTTGTGGTCGGTCTGAAAGACTGATCCTGAGGGGGTGTGATACCGGGGCGCTGCCACTGAGCAGCGCTTCTTGCGTTTTCTGACAGGGGATTTTGATGACCATTTCCACCGGACGGAGCGAAGCGATTTCCGCTCACCGCGCGCGTGAACGTAAACGCTGGCGCTACGTTCTGCTTTTTGTGCTGTTAACCGCCGTCAGCCTGGTGTTTGATATTGCCACCGGCCCGTCGATGTTGTCGCCTTCCGAAGTCATCCGCTCGCTGACCGGCATTGGCGAACGGGCGGCGATGACCGACGCCATCGTGCGCGAGTTCCGTTTGCCGATGGCGCTGATGGCGTTAGTGGTCGGTGCGGCTTTAGGCGCGGGCGGCGCGCAGATGCAGACGCTGCTCAACAATCCGATGGCCAGCCCGTACACGCTCGGCATGGCCGCTGCGGCCGGGTTTGGCGCGGCACTGAGCCTGGCATTTGGCGGTTTCGGGCTGAACCCGATGATTTCCGTGCCGATTGGCGCGTTTATCTTTTCGATGATCGCCGCGCTGTTTCTGTTCATGCTGGCGTCAATGCGTACGGTCAGAACCGAAACCATCATTCTCGGCGGTATTGCCCTGCTGTTTTTGTTCCAGTCACTGTTGTCGCTGATTCAGTTTTTGTCGTCGCCCGAGCTTTCGCAGCAGATCTTATTCTGGCTGTTCGGCAGCCTGACCAAAGCAACCTGGCCGACGCTGGCGCTGACCGCGGTCACCACCCTGGTGTGCTGCCTGTTGCTGATGGCGGATTCGTGGAAACTGGCGGCGCTGCGCATGGGGGAAATGCGCGCGCTGAGTCTGGGCGTTAACGTCCGGCGGCTGCGGATGAAAATCCTGATCATCGTGGCGGTGATGACCGCGACGGCGACCAGTTTTGTGGGGGTGATAGGCTTTATCGGGCTGGTCGCGCCGCACATCGCCCGCATGATGGTGGGCGAAGATCAGCGCTTCTCAATGCCGATGTCGGTGCTCGCCGGGGCGCTGATGCTCTCGGCGGCATCGGTGTTGTCGAAGTCGATTGTGCCGGGGGCGTTATTCCCCGTGGGTATCGTGACGGCGATTGTCGGCGTGCCGTTCCTGTTGTGGCTTATCTTCGCACCGCGCAGGAGAACCCTATGATGTGGCTCGACAATGTGAATATTCACCGGCAGGGACGCACGATCATTGGCGGGGTCAGCACGCATCTGGAAGCCGGTAAAATCCATGTGATCATTGGCCCGAACGGCACCGGTAAAACCACGCTGCTCAACGCCATGTTTGGCGAACTGGCGCTGGCGCAAGGGCAGATCCGCTGCGGCGAACGCACACTCTCGCCCGGCAAAGTGCGGGGGAAATCGCTGCACGGCTGGCGTGATGCGATAGCCTATCTTCCTCAGGACACCACCGCCGATATCGACCTGACGGTGCTGGAAGTGGTGGTGCTCGGGCGGCTCGGCAAACTGGCGCTGCACATTGATGATGAAACGCTCGACGCCGCGATGCAGCGACTGGAGCAGGCGGGCATTGCGCATCTTGCCGGGCGTGAAATCGCCTCGCTGAGCGGCGGGCAGCGGCAGATGGCGCTGTTTGCCCAGGTGATGATGCGCGAACCCGACGTCATGCTGCTGGACGAGCCGGTCAGCGCGCTGGATCTGAAACATCAGATGTCGTTGCTCAATCTGGTGCGTCGCGAAACCCGTGCGCGTGTCTGGGTGACGGTGATTGTGCTGCACGATCTCAATCTGGCCTGCCAGTATGCCGACAATTTACTGGTGGTCGCGCAGGGGAAAATTCAGGCCGCAGGTAAACCGCGTGACGTCGTGACGGCAGAGCTTATCGCGCAGATCTACGGCGTGGAGGTGGAAGTCTTGCAGGATCGCGCAGGAAATCCGGTGATTCAACCGGTTAGCGGCGGGTAAAAAGACATCAGACAGGGGCGGAGCAAACGCCTCTGTCTGACATTCGCCACAATTTACTTCATCGCCTGCGTCATGATGTCAGTGACCTGTTGCATCGCCGGACCGGCGTCTTTCACGCCTGATACTTCCTGCCTGATCACCCAGTCGGCCTGAATCTCCCGATAACGCGTCACCTGTTGCCAGTGCGCCACTTCGCTGTGTTGCAGAACGCGTACCTTCGCCCCCTGTTTTCGCAGCGCTTCGAGCTGCGTTTCAAAGTGACTGTCCGTCACTGAGCCCGCGGTTTGGTACGCGGTGTTGGCGGCGCGGGTGAGGGCGTCTTTATCTTCCTGCGCCAGACCGTTCCAGACGTTCTGGTTCATCACCAGCAGATACACATGCCCGAGCCACAGCTCTTTTGAGACTAAAACGTCCGGCGCCATCTGGTGAATGTTGAGATCATAACCGCTGTCGACGTTGACCATAATGCCGTCCAGCGCGCCGGTCTTAAAGGCGTTAACCGTCTGTGCGCCCCACGGCATGGTCACCGGTTTTGCGCCCGCATTGCGCAGGAAATCCTGATGCCAGAAACTGGCTGAACGCCACGTGGTGCCGGTGATGTCTTCCAGATTTTTCAGCGGATGCGTGCTGAAAAATGCCACCGGATAGCCGGTCGCAGAGAAGAGGTTCACCACATTTTCTTTTTTAAGCTCCGCGCTGAAGGTGGGGATTTCAGCAAATACGCGGCGGAAAAACGCGATCTGCTGAGCGCCTGAAGGCCCGACCGGAAAGCTTTTAAATATCTGATGCAGCGGTAACTGTTTAGCGGCGTATTCCGGCACCACTATGCCGATATCAGCCGTTTTACCTTCGCCGACGGTGCGCAGCGCGTCGTAACCGGTGGAGAGTTCACCGCCCCAATGGGCTTCAATTTTCAGGCGACCCTGAGATTCTTTTTCTATCGCCGGAAAAAGTACGTCTTCAATAAAGCGGGTACGCATCGCGCCCGCCGGTTCGTGATCGGTATAGCGCAGGGTCGTGGTCGCCGAAACCGTGAGGGGTAACAGCAGCAGGGCGAGGGCCAGTGCGACGGGTTTTCTGATTAATTCCATGTAATCTCTCAAGGTAAAAAAGGAAAACGCCTATTCTGACGTTTCAGCATTGGGCGAAACGTGCGCGCCGACAGGTTTCATACGGATAACAAAAAAGGCGCCATGTTTGCACATGACGCCCCTGATTTTTACCGTGTGGAATTATCGTTTAGAAATCGACGTTAACGCCCAGCTGGAAGTTACGGCCTGGCATCACGGCCAGCGCTTTGTTGTAAGCATCCTGATTGGTGGTGTCTGTCAGCGTACGGCTGCTCAGATAATCCCAGTATTTACGATCGGTGAGGTTGTACACGCCACCGTTGATTTTCACGTTCTTCGCCACCTGCCAGTACGCCGTCGCATCTACCATGCCGTAGCCCGGCACGTTCATGTACTCCACCGTGGAATCGGCGATTGGCGTGCCGCTGTTGGTGTAGCTCTGACGGTTAGTAGATTCGGCTTTTTTGCCTTTCACGAAGGTCGCCGTCAGCGCGGTGCCGTACACGCCGGACGGGTCATCCCACGCCACGCCTGCCACCAGTTTCATTGGCGGAACGCTGTCGAGATCGACGTATTTGTCGCCTGCGTAGCTGGACTTGGACTGACCCTTCGCGTAACCCAGGGCGAAGGTGGTGCTCAGGCCATTCACATCGCTGAACCAGGTGCCGTAGTCAATTTTGGTGCTCAGCTCGCCGCCGTAGATGTACGCTTTATCGCGGTTTTCAGCCTGATAAATCGTATAAATGTTGGAGGGCACGTTGGTGAACATGTTGCCATTGGCCGCGCGGGTGTAGCGGGTGTTGGCGATGAAGTTCTTGTAGGTGTTGTAGAACACGGAGGTTTTGAAGCTCACGCCTTGCGTGGCTTCCCCTTTCACGCCCCACTCAAAGTTGTTGCTGGTTTCGGTTTTCAGATCGGTATTACCGATCAACGCATACTGCGCAGCGCCCGCGTAAGACGAACCGAGGTTCCATGAGCCGTAAAGCTGGCTGGCATCCGGGAACTGTGCGCCGCGTTTGTATTGCAGATAGGTCATCAGTTTTGGCGTCAGATCATAAGTGAACGCCAGAGAAGGCAGAACCTGTGTATCCGTATTGGCTTTGCCGTACAGAGTGGAGACGGAATCTTCCGACACCACATTGTTGGACAGGTCAGACAGGTCTGTCGATTTGGTGTTCTGATACGCCACGCGCACCGCAGGGATCACCGAGAAGTTATGACCATCGAGGTCAAACTTCATGGTGTCTTGCAGGAAGCCGCCCAGAATGTAGCTGCGGCTGTTGGCTTCCGGCTGCATGGTGGTGGTGTAAATGCTCTGCTCAGGGCTTTCGCGGAACGGACGTTCGGTATTGGATACGCGACCGTTGATCCCGGCGCTCAGCTCATGGCGGCCAAGGGTTTTCAGCCAGCTGGTTTCCGCGCCGTAGGTGTTGACGTCATAGTTGGAATAGACGTTCATCATCTGCTTGCTGGCGTTCGGCATGTAGGTGTTGTCGTGCGCCTGCGTGTACTGGTAATAGACTTTGGAAACCACGGCGTCAGCGAAATCGTTAAACGGCGTCCATTCGTCTTTCAGGCTCACGCCCCAGCGGCGGGTGTTACTTTGCTGCTGTGCGGTGCCCAGCACGGCGCTGCCTGCGCTGTTCCACGCATCGTAATGGGTGTGGTTAACTTTTTCGTAGTAATCCAGCGTACCGGTGAATTTGTGTTCATCGTTTGGCTGCCAGATCCCGGAGGTCATAATCGCGTTGGAGTGCCAGTTGGCCGGATACGCGTCATGCGTATCGCTGTTGTTACGGGTTTCCTGACCGTCACGACGGCTGATCGCCACCAGCCCGCGCAGTTCCTGGTCGCCGGCGGCGGCAGTGATGCCGTTGTGCCATGAGCGATCGGAGGAGCTGTAATCTGACTGGTAACCGAAGTAGGTTTCTTTGCCCGGACGCAGATAATCGTCTGCGGATTTAGGCAGGAAGGAGACGGCACCGCCGATGGAGGTGTTGGCGCGCTCAGCCGAGGTGGCACCGGATTCAATATCCACCTGACCGTACATGTACGGATCGATGTAGTCACGGCCAATGCCGAACGTACCCAGACCGGCGCGGCTGGCGTAGGCGCGGCCAGTGGCGCTGGGCTGCGGAATGCCGTCGACGTCGATGCTCACGCGGTTGCTTTCCAGACCACGAATGTTGTAGCCGGTGTAGCCGGCGCGGTCAAAGCCGCTTTTGCCGTTACCGGAACCGCCGCTGGAACCCGTTGCGCTGATCAGCGGTTCATAACGCATGATCGTACCGAAATCTTTACCGCCTTTTTTCTGCATGTCGGCGGCGGTGAGGGTGGTTTTCGAGCCCGGTTTTTTATCCGGCAGCGTCTCGGTAACCGTCATGACTTCTTCGTTGCTCTGCGCCAAATCCTGCGCGGTACGCACAGGTTTCTTCTTGGTCACTTCAGAAGAGGTCTGGTTTTGTGCCAGATCGGTGGTGTCTTTTACGGCTTCCGCTGCGTGTACGTTAAAAGTGGTGGTGAGAATCGTCCCCATAAAAACGACGTTTTTCACCAAACCCTGCTGTGAAAAGGATTTGAACATGTGTTTTTAGTCCTGCACTGATTTTTTAAGTTCTGCTCAACAAAACTGCCCTGCAAATTCTAAGACGCACTGGTGATTCTCTTCCTGAGAAAGCCTTTGTCCTTATAAAATATGGGTTTATTTTTAGCGATACCCATTTTGGCGTTGGTGCGAATGATAATGATACTGATAATTGTTATCAACAAAATGATAAAGATAAATGCGTTTCTTAACGGAATCTTTGCACTTCGTACGCCGCAAGGGGCGTTTCAGGCTGGCTTTACAACCCCTAAACCCGCAGTTAGAGTGAAGGTATACAAGAACTGTACCGTACAGTTTAGCGCCCGGCGGCGGCGATTCTCCCTTTGCCGGTGCCGGAAAATGTCTCAGGAGGGAAGATGAAAGTTCGTACCGAAGCCCGCAGGGAAGCGATCGTCGAAGCTGCCGCAAAGTTGTTTCAGGAAATGGGCTACGAGCGTGCGTCAATGAACGAACTCGCCAGACGCCTCGGCGGTTCCAAAGCCACGCTTTACAGTTATTTCCCCTCGAAAGAGGCGCTGCTGGTCGCGGTGGTGAAAGCTTTTACGACCGGGCATCTTGCCGAAGCGGTTGACGGGCTGGACGTGGCTTTTGCCGATCTGAATTTAGAAAACGTGCTGACGCGTTTTGGTGAACGCATGTTGCTGGTGCTGACCAACGACAGCACCGCGCTGGCGGTATACCGCATGGTGATCGCGGAATCCGGGCATTCGGACATCGGCACGCTGTTCCATGATTCAGGCCCGCGCGAATCCATCGGGGCGCTGGCCGCGTTCATGACGGTGGCGATGGAAAAAGGGCAACTGGCGCAGGCCGATCCGCACCTGCGCGCGCAGCAATTCCTGGCGCTGGTGACCGCTGAAACCAATATGCGCATCTACCAGCAAAACCCGGAACCGCTACAGATTGCCGAGATCCGCCAGCTGGTAGTGAACGCCGTCGATATGTTTTTACGGGGTGGCGTGCGGTAAGGTACTTGCGTAAAACATTCCTAAGATATATCTTTCACGGCAACTGATTCCCTGAAAGAGAGAAGAACATGGAACAACATCGCACTGATTTACCTGCCGCCAACTTGCCGGTTCGCGTTAAAAACGAGCTGGCTTTTCGTGATCTCACCGTGAAGCGCACTGAAAATCTTGCAGGCTGCTTTAAGCGGATTGTCCTCGGCGGAGAAGATCTGAAAGGTTTTACCTCCCGTGGCTTTGATGATCACATCAAACTGTTTTTCCCTGCCAGCCAGGGGGATGTGGTCACGCCGCCGGTGGCCACCGAAGAGGGCATTGTGTGGGGTGAGGGGCCGCGTCCGCTTAACCGCGAATACACGCCGCTGCATTTTGATGCGCAGGCCAACGAGTTAACGCTCGATTTTTACCTTCACGACGGCGGTGTCGCCAGTGAGTGGGCGGAGGGCGCGAAGCCCGGCGATAAGCTGATTATCGGCGGTCCGCGCGGTTCGTTGATCATTCCGATGGATTATCAGTGGCAATTGTACGTGTGTGATGAAACCGGTCTTCCGGCGCTGAAACGCCGCCTGAGTGAGCTGAAACAGGCCGCGACAGGCGCGAAAATCACCGTGCTGGTGAAAGCCAGAGACGCCAGCTGTGTGCGCTATCTTGAAGACGAAAAAGACGTCAGCGTTGAGTGGATCATTGGCGCAGAAGACAGCGACGATCTTGAAACCGATGCCCTGATGCAGAAAGTCAAAAGCCTGTCGCTGCCGGACAATGATTTTTATATCTGGGCCACCGGCGAAGGCAAACGGGTGAAAGCGCTGAACGACTATTTCACCGTCACTCAAAAATGCGATCCAGCCTATGTACGCTGCGTGGCTTACTGGCACAATAAATAATGCTGATGAATAAACATCGTCGCGAAAGAATGTTTGAAACCGGAGACATCCGGTTATTAATGCTGCATTTTCTAAAGCAGCGTCCGGCGCATGGTTATGAATTGATTAAGGCAATCGAGGAATTAGCCAAGGGCGAATACACACCGAGCGCCAGTATTATTTATCCCAATCTGACTTTTCTGGAAGAGCAGGCGTTAATCTGTTCTTCTCAGGAAGAGGGCGGGAAGAAACAATATACCATCACCGCAGAAGGGGCCGAATCGCTGGCACAGCAGGGCGAATTACTGAATGCGGTAACCGGCAAACTGCATTCGCTGGCGATATTATCGAATAACCGCAGTATTCCGGAAATGCAGCGGGCCATTAATAATCTCCGCATGGCGTTAAACCTGCGGCTGGCGAAAGGCCCTGTCGGGCAGGATACGTTATTTAAAATTGTCGATGCGTTAGATCGCGCGACAAAAGACATTGAGCGCAGCTAAACCGCGCGCCAGAAAGCAAAACGCCTCCGGACGGAGGCGTTGTAGTATCAGAGCATTAATTCTCTTCAGGCCACGGCGTCAGGATCTCATAGCCCGTTTTCGTCACCGCAATCATATGTTCCCATTGCGCCGACAACGAGTGATCTTTGGTCACGACCGTCCAGCCATCGCCCAGCACTTTGTTCTGCTTCTTACCGGCATTGAGCATCGGCTCGATGGTAAACAGCATGCCTTCCTGAAGCACCAGCCCGCGGTTTTTCTCGCCGTAATGCAGCACCTGCGGATCTTCGTGATAACCCATGCCGATACCGTGACCGCAATACTCTTCCACAATGGAGAAGCCTTCGCGGTGCGCCACGGCGGCGATGGCAAAGCCGACATCGCCCAGCGTCGCGCCAGGGCGCACCACCTCAATACCGGCCATCATTGCTTCAAACGTGGTGTCCACCAGACGGCGCGCCATAATGGAGGGCTCACCGGCGTAATACATGCGGCTGGTGTCGCCGTACCAGCCGTCTTTGATCAGCGCCACGTCAATATTGACGATATCGCCTTTTTTCAGCGCCTTGTCGGAAGGAATGCCGTGGCAAATCACATGATTAATGGAAGTGCAGACGGTCTTCTGATAGCCCTGATAACCAATGTTGGCCGGGATCGCCTGCAGTTCATCCACGATAAAATCGTGGCAAATGCGGTCCAGCTCATTGGTGGTGACACCCGGTACGACGTAAGGGGTGATCATGTGCAGCACGCGGGCGGCCAGTTTTCCGGCGATGCGGGCTTTATCGATGCCTTCCGGGGTTTTGATCATCCGGTTGTTATTAACGAAATACCTGCTGTCTAAACCACTATTCATTGCTTGCCTTCCTGTGTGTGCCACCCACGTTTAACAGCGTGCGGATACTGCCGGTGTTTTCATCCGACTCCAGACTGCATTGCACCAGCAGCCGCGAAATTTCACTGTGCGTCATGTCCGGATGGGTTTCCATCAGCATGCCTATTTTCATCCAGTGTTCCGCCTGCGCATTCATCGAACGCGTATAGGCCAGACTGGCGATACGCAGATTTTCATGCATCAGTTCTGAAATCTTAATGATACCCATCGGGCGACCTCGGCAGTATACGAATCATATATGTTTCGTATACTACGCAAAATATCCCCTAAACTCAACCGGCGCATGTCATGACACCTTTCAGCCAATGGCGTATATTGTGGCGACTTTTCAGTCTCTTATCGCCAATGATAAATTCAAAAGGTTTACATGAAATCTACAAGTAAGTTACTTATTGGGCTGGTGTGCATTTTTTCACTGGCAGGCTGCTCGCGTACTGAACCGGTATTAACGCCACACACCACCATTACCACGCATAATTCGGAAGACCAGATTAAAACCGCGATCATGAGCGCCGGATTAAACCGTGGCTGGATCATGACTGCTGGCGGACCTGGCGTGATCAATGGTCGTCTGAACAACCGTGATCACGTGGCGAATATCCGCGTTAATTACACCCAAAACAGCTACACCATTAATTATGTGAGCAGTTCTAATCTGCTGGCAGAGAAGGGTGAAATCCACCGCGGATATAATCACTGGGTGAATAATCTCGATAACGATATTCAGATCCGTCTGGCTTCCACTGCCGCGAAATAACGATTTTTTGCTCCGCTAAGACAAAGCAAAACGCCTCCGCTGTAACAGACGGAGGCGTTTTTTTATGCCTGAGGTTCAGGCAGCGGGAGCCGGATTACTGGCCGGACGGCTCTTTTTTCATTGCATCTTTAGACATGTTGTCTTTGGACATACTGTCCTTCGACATAGAGTCTTTCGACATACTGTCTTTTTTCATGTGATCTTTGGACATGCAGTCTTTGCCCATGCTGTCTTTCGCCATGGTATTTTTACTCATGCTGTCTTTTTTCATGCAGTCTTTCGACATGTGGCCCATGGTGTCTTTTTTCGCCATGGCATCAGCGGCATAAGTGGTGCTGACCGCACCCATCATCAGACAAGCAGACATCATCATTACGGTTAATTTTTTCATGGTCATTCCTTCTTTCAGGTTTTAAGAGACAAAGGTTTTGTATGGCGTGTTCAGCTTCCGCCGAACCAGTTGTAGCCCTGATCTTCCCAGTAGCCACCGGTGAATGTGTTCGTTATTTCAATCACTTCTATATGCTTGGGGTTTTTGTAACCCAGCTTTGTTGGCATTCTCAGTTTCATCGGGAAACCGTATTTTCGTGGCAGGATCTGCCCGTCATAAGTCAGCGCCAGCAGGGTTTGCGGATGCAGCGCCGTCGCCATATCAATGCTGGTGTAATACTGATCTGCGCATTTAAAGTTGACATATTCTGCCGTGAGATCTGCCCCAATCAGGCGGAGAAAATCCCCGAACGGCACGCCGCCCCATTTACCGATCGCGCTCCAGCCTTCAACACAAATGTGGCGCGTGACCTGGCTGACCTGCGCCATCTTGTACAGCGTTGGCAGTGACCATTCGCGTTTATCCAGCGCCAGACCGGCGATTTTCAGACGATAAGCGTTGCCGTCGACTTCCGGTGCGTCGTCTTCGGCGTAAAACGCATTAAACGGAAACGGACGGGTGATCATCGATTCGGCATACACCGGCGCGAGACGCGTCGAACCGAACAGCCAGCCCTGTACGCGGTCGTTAAAGCCCGAAATCTTACCGAGCGCGTTTTCCATGCTGGCGTTATCGCTGATGTCGCAACCGGTCAGCATCGCCACGCCGCCGAGGGTCAGTCCGCGCTGTAAAAACAGGCGACGCGAGGGCGCATCCAGTTGACGGATAATCTGTTTCTGCGCTTCCTGCACAATGGCTTCGCTGTCCGACGGGCTAAAAATCTGGCTGATACTTTTTTTGATGATGTTTTTCATCGGGTTTTCCTTAACGTCCGCGGATCATGGCGATCAGCGTTTTTGGCACCAGCGCCACCATCACTACATGCAGCACCACAAATCCCACCAGCGAGGCCATCGCCAGAAAATGCACGTAACGCGCGGTATCGAAGCCGCCCATCAGTTCGCGCAGCAGCGGAAACTGCACCGATTTCCACACCACCAGCCCGGAAAGCACCAGCACAATGCCGTCAAACATCACGAACACATAGGCAGCGCGCTGCACCATGTTGTAGTGGCGTAAATCGCTGTGTGACAGCGTGCCGCGAAGCGCCGCCCGCAAATCGTTGAAAATACCGCGCGGGGTCAGCGGCCAGAATTTCTGTTTCAGGCGGCCGGTGAAAATATTCATCAGCAGGTAAAACAATCCGTTAAAACCAAACAGCCACATACCGGCGAAATGCCACTGAATCGCGCCGCCCAGCCAGCCGCCGAGCGTCACGGTGGAGGGGAAATCAAAATCAAACAGCGGTGAAGCGTTATAAATCTGCCAGCCACTGGTCACCATAATCAGCACCGCCAGCGCGTTCAGCCAGTGCGTCAGGCGCAGCCATAAAGGATGAACCGTGACCGGGGATGGTTTCACCGCCGGAGGTAAAGTTGTGTGTGTTGTCATGATGTCTGCCCGCCATCTGCCCTGTTGATGTCATCAGTATCCGGCGGATTTGTTCCCGAAGACCTCACGCAAAGTTAAATTAAATGTGATAACTCTGAGGCATTCGCTTGTGTAGACTCAGGGAAGAGATTGGAAGCAAGGGTTGAGAAAAAATGGATAAAACGAAGAAGATCCTGATTGTCGAAGACGACGGTGATATTGCGGATTTACTCAGTCTGCATCTGCGTGATGAAGGCTATGAAATTACCCACGCCGCTGACGGCAATCTGGGTGTGGCGCTGCTGGAAAAAGGCGGTTGGGATGCCCTGATCCTCGATCTGATGCTGCCGGGCGTTGACGGCCTGGAGATTTGTCGCCGTGCCCGCAACATGACGCGTTACACGCCGATCATCATCATCAGTGCGCGCTCCAGTGAAGTACACCGCGTGCTGGGGCTGGAACTGGGGGCTGACGACTATCTGGCAAAACCCTTTTCCATGCTCGAACTGGTGGCGCGGGTCAAGGCGCTGTTCCGCCGTCAGGAAGCCATGAGCCGCAATATGAAGATGGATGCGGGCACGCTGAGTTTCTCCGGGCTGGCGATTGACCCGATCGCGCGCGAAGTGATGCTCAATCATCAGCCGGTGGAGCTGACGCCGCGTGAGTTTGATCTGCTGTATTTCTTCGCCAAAAATCCCGGCAAAGTGTTCTCCCGCCTCAGCCTGCTGAATCAGGTCTGGGGCTACGAGCACGAAGGGTATGAGCATACGGTGAACACCCACATTAACCGGCTGCGCATCAAGATAGAAACCAATCCGGCCGAGCCGGAACGTATTCTGACCGTGTGGGGCAAAGGCTATAAATTCGCGTCTTCCGTTGAGGAGGCGCAAGGGTAAATCATGAAAAATCTCACGCTGGCACAAAGACTGACACTGGTATTTACCTTGCTGCTGATCGCCTGCTGCGCGCTTTCCGGCTATATGCAGGTGCGCTCGAGCAATCAGTACAGTCAGGCGGTGATCCAGCGTTTGTCGGCCAATCTTGCCACGCAGATCGCCGCCAATAATCCGCTGCTCAGCCAGGGCGACTGGGATCCGAAAGCGGTGCATTCGCTGTTCAACCAGCTGATGGCGGTGAATCCGAGCGTCGAAGTGTATCTGCTCGATAACAACGGCAACATCGTCGGTAATGCCGCGCCCGCGGGGCGGCTGCAACAGCAAAAAATCGATCTGAAACCGGTCACCGCGCTGTTGCAGGGCGCGAAAATGCCGGTGTACGGCGACAACCCGCGTGATCCGCAAACCCGTCAGGTGTTCAGCGCCGCGCCGTTGCAGGTGGACGGCGTGACCAAAGGCTACGTGTACATTGTCCTGCTGGGTGATGAATACACCGCGCTGACCAGCGACGCACAATATCAGTCGGCCATTTATCTGGCGCTGCGCTCGATGGGGCTGGTGGCGCTGTTTGGTCTGCTGGCCGGTGCGCTGGCATTCCGCTGGGTGACGCGTCCGGTGCGTAAACTGACGCAACAGATCGCCCGTCTTGACAGCGGCGGTATGGCCGCCATTCAGGCACTGGCGAAAAGTGAACCGCCGGCCGGTGCGCCGCGCGATGAAGTGGCGCAGTTGCAACTGGCGTTTGTCGCGCTGGCAAAACGTATCGATCAGCAATGGCAAAGCCTGATGGTGCAGGATCAACAGCGCCGTGAGTTTATCGCCAATATTTCCCACGATTTGCGCACGCCGCTGACCTCGTTGCACGGTTATCTGGAAACGCTGTCAGTAAAATCGGACCACCTGAGCAACGAAGACCGGCAGCGTTATCTCAACATTGCCCTGACGCAGAGTAAAAAAGTCGGGCGTCTGGCGCAGGAGTTATTCGAACTGGCCCGTCTGGAATATGGCGTGGTGAAGCCGCAGAAAGAGCCGTTCTCCCTGTGCGAGCTGGTGCAGGACGTCTTCCAGAAATTCGAACTGGCGACCGAAACGCGCGGGCAAAAACTGCTGGCAGATATCACGCCGGGCATTCCGCTGGTGAATGCCGATCTGGGTATGATCGAGCGCGTGCTGACCAATCTGCTGGATAACGCCATCCGCCACACGCCGCAAGGCGGCACTATCGAAATCAAACTGTGGAAGAGTGAAGGGCAGGTGATGGTGCAACTGAAAGACTCCGGGCCGGGCATTGCGGCGGAGCTGAAAGACAGCCTGTTTGTAAGGCCGTCGATCCTCAGTGCCAATAAACACCGGGCAGGCGGGCTCGGGCTGATGATTGTGCGCCGCATTCTGCAACTGCACGGCAGCGATATCCGGCTGATTGAAGAGCCACAGCGCGGCGCGTGTTTCCAGTTTTCTGTGCCGGTGTGAAACTCTGCGTTATAATTTTCTCTCACAACGCTGACTGGACGACCAGAGATTCGGCATTACTCTTCAGGGACGACCCTGGCACAGTAAAAAGGACAGGTTATGGCCTGGGTATATTTGTTTTTCGCGGGGATTTTCGAAGTGATCTGGTCGGTGGCAATGAAAGAATCTCACGGTTTCAGCCGCCTTGTTCCCAGTATTATCACCATCGTCTTTATGCTGCTCAGCTTCGCGCTGCTCTCTGTTGCCATGAAAACCCTGCCGCTCGGCACGTCTTACACCGTCTGGGTCGGCATCGGTGCGGTGGGCGCTTTTATCCTCGGCGTGACCCTGTTTGGCGAAAGCCTGAGCCCGCTGCGGGTCGTCGCCGCGCTGCTGATTTTTTCCGGCGTGGTATTGCTGAAGTTTGCGACAAAAGATTGAGTGACCGGTTAAGTCAATCAAAAGCCGCTCAGGAGAATGAGCGGCTTTTTGTATTGCGGGCTAGAGAGCGATCAATGCAGAGTATTCATACTCAGATATACCTTCATACTCAACGTTATGGCATCTCTTTAGCATTATCCGTAAGGTATTCGAAAACAGTGATGGACTGAATCAGGCAGGAAAGGAGATCAGCGGTGGCAACGGAATACTATTTATTACAGCAAATCGAGGCGCTGATGAGCGATCCGGCTAACTGGGATAACGCTTATGCCCGTGAAGCGGACCCTCTGAAACGGCTGGAATGCCTGACCCGCCACTATAACGGGCATCTTCGCCAGCGGGCGGTGCTCTGTCTGGGAAGAATGAAAGCCGGAGAGGCATTGCCGGCAATCATCAGGCGGGCGAATGACTGGGTGAGTCAGGTGCGTGATGCCGCACGCCAGAGCATCCGGCAGTTTATGGATCCGCAAGGTGCCCGATGGCTGGTGGAGTGTCTGCCTGAATTCGGCAAGTTACTTAGCAGCCAGCGTGATGACCATGCACGGCTGCTGGAAGAAATTCACCGCTTTCTCGTCCGGCCAGAGAATAACGCCGTTTTGATGGAAGGCCTGAACTCAGCCAAACCGGATGTCGCCAGACTGGTGCTTGGCCTGATGCTGGAACAGCAACTGTTTACGGTGGACGTTATTTTTGAACGCACGCAGGGTCATAAAAATCCGTCTGTCAGACTGATCGCCACCCGCGCCTGGCTTGTTCAGTCCGGAAGGCGGAACGAACAAGATCTGCTGACGCTGCTTAAAGACCGCTATGCGCCGGTCAGGCAGGTGGCACTTGCTGTTGTGATGGATGAAAACGCTGACGTGCCCGTCACGATGCTGCTGACGCTGTTGCATGATAACAACGAACTGGTGCGCAAACGTGCGGCCAGAGTGCTGACTGAACGCGGTCATTCCCCCGTGGCGCACAGTCTGGCGGTGTTTAACGATGCGACTCAGAACCTGTCCCGCCGGTGCGTGGCACTCAGGGCGCTGGATGAGCAGAAATATGAGGATGTGCTGGCGCTGGCCCTGGATTGCCTGAAAAGCGACAGTACCGCGCTGTACAAAACGGCGTTGGACATTGCCGTTGAACATTTGCAGGAAAATGCCAGGGAATTGTTGCTTGAGGCGATGTCGTACCCGGCTTATTCCGTGGCGAAACGGGCCTGCAGGCAGTATGCAAAACGCAAGTTTTTCCTGACGCTGGAGGAGATTTTACGCAGTCAGGCGGCCGCGCCATCAGCTGAACATCTCGGGCTCTATCTGCCATTATCCGCTCGCCTCGGGTTGTGGGAAGGTCTGCAATTTATGCTGATGCAAGCCGGGAATGCTGAACGTGAGCCGATGAGACAGGCGCTGGCAAAATGGACGACGCGCTTAAACCGCTTTTACACTGAGCCGACGGCGCACCAAAAAACAGCATTACGGGCGCTGCTCATTCAGCATCCCGACGTCGGCCTGCGTGACAAAAACTATCTGATGCAGGTGTTATCTGCCTGAAAAAAATGCCCCGTCAGGGGCATCTTCTCAGAACCGGGCACCCGCCAGCGACGGATCGATCAGGGCGTAAATTTTACCCCATCCCTCGCCGCTATTGAGCAGTTGCTGAATGTGCAACGCGACGTCACTTCGGCGAACGCGCCCGTGGGCTTCGGTTTCCAGCCGTTGCGCCTGGCCGGTCGCTTCGCCATCCGTCAGGCCACCGGGGCGCAGGATGCACCCTTGCAGCGTACTGGTTTGCAGCCAGCTTTCCGCCAGCGATTTCTCCCGCACCGCCTGCCCGAACGCCTGTTTTGCACGGTCAGACAGGGTAGACCAGCTGTCGCCGCAGCCGATGGAGGTGACCAGCACCATCTGGCGGATACCGGTCTGTTCGGCGGTATCGATGATCAGCCGGTTGGCGTGATAATCAGCGTGTTTCCCGCCCAGCGTGGAGACAATCTGCGCCTGCGGCCCGGCGGTCTGGCAGACCAGCAAGACGTCCTGCGGGTTAAGCGCATCGCCTTCAATCACCGTGACGCCCGCCTGGCGTAAGGCGTTTGCCTGTTCAGGTTGGCGAATCAGCGCCACCAGCGGGCGCTCTTGCACACATAAGGCAGCCAGTTCTGCACCGACGCCGCTGCCGGCGCCAAAAATCAGCAAAGTCGTCAAATTACACTCTCTCTTTCAGCCAGCATGGCGGGAAGCGCGCGAAACGCCGTCAGCTGATCGTTCAAAAGCTGGCGGTGGCTGTCGCGTCCCACGAAAACCTTGAGCATCGCATAACCGGCAGCGTTTAAAAACCAGACGCTTGCTGTGCTCATTCCCATAAATGGCCGTTCGACCAGCGCGATATGCTGGCAATGTGTCGCGCGGATATGCCCGCTCAGCCCCTGTTTGCCACGCAGATTAAAATAGCCGTGGCGGTGTGTGCCGGTCGGCAGCGCACCGTGAAATTCGAGGATCAGGTCATCATTGTTGACCAGCGTCGTCACCTCGCCCCATTGCGTGATGCTGTCCCACACCGTGTCGAAATGTGCGCCTGAAAACAGATAACTTCCCGGTAAATTTTGGATCACGTTCAGCGGCGCGATGCCATATTCGCGGGCAATATCTTCCACGGTGCCATCGGGTTGTGTGGCTAAAAAGTCGATCAGGGTTTGCAGTTTATCCGTGTGCATGGGCGGCACTCCGTAAAGTCAGTTGTGGGATCAGATCTTGCAGCGCCTGCAACATATTGCTGGCCCAGAAACGTCCGGCGGGGGTGAGATCAAAGCGTGCGCCGTGACGGTTCATCAGGCCGCATTGCTGCCATTGCTCTAATAAAGGTTCGAGGGGAAGCGGGTCTTCAACGATGCGGCTTAAATCGTAGCGGCCTGCTTCGATGCCGCCTTGTAAATCGAGACGCCAGCGCTGCTCGTCAGAGGCACCGGCGGTCATCATCATGATCGGTTTCTGCCCGGCATCCAGTTGCTGATACCACGCCTCCAGACTGCGTGCCGTCATGTACGACTGACCGCCCAGATTGCCGCCCGCGCCGCTGCCAAATGCCAGGCAATCTGCGCCCTGTTTGATCAGCAGATTGTACAGATTGCGCTCCCGCGTGGTGCGCGCCCAGTGGCTGTTGCTGATCTGATGCCAGCCATCGCGCGCCAGAAAGGCTTCGCCTTCAAGATAAAAATCCCGGCGCATTGCGACATCGGGCAAGGTGACGCGGTGATTTTCAACCGCTTTGCCCAGTGGCGTAGAAGGCAACAGGTTCAGCGCATAAAGATCGACGCCGTCGAGCGGTAAATCACGCACAATCTGTAAATCCTCACGCCATGAGGCGGGCGTCTGCGCCGGCAGGCCAAACATCAGGTCGCACACCACCGCGGCGCGGTCGCGTTCGCCCAGTTTTTGCAGGAAGTGGATCGCCTCCTCGCGGTTGGCGCGACGGCCCATCCGCTGGCGGATGCGGGTATCGAACGTCTGAATGCCGATGGAAAAACGGTTGGCACCGGCTTCCAGACAGGCATCGATTCTCTCATCGTCAAAGTTGAGAATGCGCCCCTCGACGGTGATTTCGCAGTCCGGCGCCAGCGGAAGGAGGCGTCGCAGCGCGCTGATGATGCGGTGCAACTGTGTCGCGCTCAGCGCCGTGGGCGTGCCGCCGCCAAAATAGACCGCATGAACCGGGGCGGACTGATGCAGCGGCGAGCCAGCTTCCTGTTCGATTTCGCGGATCAGATAATCGCAGTATTGCGCCGTCGCCTCTGCTTCGAGTTTGTTCTTATAGAACCCGCAGAATGTGCAGTGCGTGGCACAGAAGGGAATATGCAGATATACCAGACGCTTATTGGCCGCAAGTGTCTGCTGACACAGCGCCTGCCACTGCGCGGGAATATCCTGAGGCGCGACGGGTTGCTGTGGCCGCCAGGGCATCACCGCCCGGCGGTCGGGAAACGGCAACCCCTGTTCGGCAGCATAAAAGCGCGTGAGGTCTAAGCTCATAGGGTTCTTCTTCTCCTGAAGAATCAAGTATCGGTGAGCATTAAACGATAATGATTATCATTCGATCAAATCAAAACCACGCTTTCGATGATCTGCATCAAGGAGTGCGTTTCGCCGCGCCGCGGGATCCCCTGCCGTGATCAGACGAGTGTGTCGCTAACCGGGCTTAAGTCAGAATGCCGGAAAGGGATTATTTCAGATTAAGAACATTTGTTTGACGTGAACCGTATAACGCCTGAGCCGCCTCTGAATGTGGTGTGGTTATTTTTATCTTTTTGTGCCTGGGCTTTGACGTGGAATTTATTTTCATTAATTTCAGTCATGACAACCGTCGCGGATGATTTCACCCCTTTTAGAATACAGGTTCTCTTAACAACTACCCGGTGCGCGGTGTTATTTGTATAGTAATTTTCGCAATTGCTATCCTTAAATTTAACGTTTCGATTAATCGTTTTAAGAAGGAGTGATTCTGTCGGGGATACGCAGATTTTACCCAGCGTGCCGGTGACATTGGCGACTGCCCATTCACCCGGTTTGATAGTGATTGCACTGGCCGGGTTTAAAAGGGGCAGGGAGAAAAGAACCATTAATAACAGCGTGTGTTTGCGCATTTTTATTACTCCTTTAATAAAAACTTTATATGTATTCTTTTGGCTATATATAAATAAAGTATTCTTCCTGGCATATTCATGAGGAATATCCCTGAAGCGGGCGTGCTGATAAATATAAGGCAGGTCAAAAAGATAAGACGGGGGGATATTACGGACTGACGTTATTATTGTAAAGCTATGCGCCAGCACGCCGGCCCGGCGCATTATTCAAGCAGTGTCAGCGTTTGGCTTTATCCCGCCGCGGCCTGACGGCGATATCGGTAATTTGAGTATCGTCACTGGCACTGACCACCAGACGCACTGCCGCAGCAACCGATTCGGGTATGCTGTAATCCCGCGGATCGATGGCCGCAAAATCTCCCTGACTTTCGCGGGTTTTGCGGTTCATCGGCGTATCCGTAGGCCCCGGCGCGACGGTGGATACGCGCACGCCATGTTCGCTTTCTTCCTGCCGGAGAGCATGTGCCAGCGCATTCAGGGCAAATTTCGATGCGCAGTACACCGTATTTCCGCCGTCGGCTTTCGTGCCCGAACCCGAACCGATAAACACCACCTGACCTTCCTGTTTTCTCAGCGCGGGCAGCGCCAGCCGGGTGAATTGTGCAGGCGCAAATACGTTAATGGAAAATTGCTGCTGCCAGTCCTCCGGGGTGGCGTTTTCAACACGCAGGGGTTTGGAGATTGCCGCCGAATGGACCAGCACATCAATCTGCGGCAGCTCGCGGATAAAGTGTTCAATGGCGGTAAAATCCAGTAAATCGATTTCCACCGCGTCTACGTTTTCAATCAGCCGCAACGCCAGCAGGCTCTCTTTATTCCGCCCCAGCGCAAAGACCCGATGGTCACGTGCCAGATTATGAACAATCGCCAGCCCGATACCGCTGGTTCCGCCGGTAATGACGGCGACAGGAAGTGTGCTCATGGTGTTCTCCTCGGTTTTTTCTCAACCTAACAGCAGAACGATGCCCGCGCGACGGACTTTATTGGCTTAGCTTGTGTGGAAAAAAGAAAAGCCCCGCAGTGCGGGGCCTCTGAGAGTATCGGTATGAGCTAACTGCCCAGTTCCACCTCCACCTGATGCTCAGCCCCGTCATCCACCAGCGGAATTCGGTCATTTTCCAGAACCTGGCCGTCGAGCAGTACGCGGTATTCGCCGGTGCTGCGGCGCACGGTGATCTGATAATGGCTGCTGCCCTGCTGATAAGAGACGGTGATCTCCGGCCAGGCGGCGGGCAGATGGCTGTGAATGGCGATCGCGTCGCCGTGGCGGGTGATGCCGAGCAGGGCTTCGGTGATCAGACGATACGTCCAGCCTGCCGAGCCGGTGTACCAGCTCCAGCCGCCGCGTCCGCTGTGCGGATCCACCGAGTAAATATCGGCGGAAATCACATAAGGTTCGGCTTTATAACGGCTGACGTCGCTGGCGCTGAGGCTGTGATTGATCGGGTTGATCATCGACATCAGCTCCCATGCCCGTTCGATATTGCCCTGTTTGGCGAAGGCCATCACCGCCCAAATCGCACCGTGAGTATATTGCCCGCCGTTTTCGCGCACGCCTGGCAGATAACCCCGGATATAGCCTGGGTTCGGGCCGTTGCCGTCGAACGGCGGCGTCAGCAGTTTGATCAATCCGGCGTCGTTATCCACCAGCCGTTGATCGACCGAATGCATGGCGCTGGCGGTGCGTTCCGGCGTACCTGCACCGGAAAGCACAGACCAGCTCTGGGCGATAGCGTCTATCTGACATTCGTCATTCAGATGTGAGCCCAGGGTTTCGCCGCTGTCGAAGTAGCCGCGCAGATACCAGTCGCCGTCCCAGGCGTGTTCGTTCAGATTGTGTTTCAGCAGTGCCGACTGTTCGCGGCACAGCGCTGCGGTGTCTTCGTCATGGCGTTCTTCTGCCAGTGCGCCGTAGCGTTGCAGCACGTCATACAGGAAGAAGCCCAGCCAGACGCTTTCACCGCGACCGCCAAGGCCGACCAGATTCATGCCATCGTTCCAGTCGCCCGCGCCCATCAGCGGCAGGCCGTGTTGCCCCATTTTCAGGCCGTGTTTCAGTGCGCGAACCCCGTGCTGCCAGAGGGTTTCGTGCGTTGAACTGACCACCGGCAACTCATAGAAAGACTCTTCACCGGCGGCCAGCAAACGTGCTTCGAGATACGGAATTTGCTGCTCCGCGATGTCGTGATCGCCGGTCACCGAGATGTAATGGCTGATGGCCAGCGGCAGCCACAGATAATCATCTGAGCAGCGCGTGCGCACGCCATTGCCGGTTGGCGGATGCCACCAGTGCTGGACGTCGCCTTCAACAAACTGCCGCGAGGCGCACAGCAGGATCTGCTCGCGCATGCGCTGCGGTGCGGCGTGGGTGAGCGCCAGCGTGTCCTGAAGCTGATCGCGGAAACCGAACGCGCCGCCCGACTGATAATAGCCGCTGCGCGCCAGGATCCGGCTGGCTAAGGTCTGATAAATCAGCCAGCCGTTGGCGAGTAAATTCACCGACGGATCCGGCGTGGTGACCTGAATTTTATCCAGTACCTGATGCCAGTGCTGATGCACGCGATCCAGTTCGGCCTGCGCCTCGCCTTCCTGCAAGAACTGGCGGATCAGCGCTTCGGCGTCATTGGCGTTTTGCCCCAGACCCAGCACGAAGGTAAAGGTGCGCTGATCACCGTCGATGAGCGTGGTCGCCGACTGCACCGCGCCGCACGGATCCATCGCTGCGCCTGTGCGGTCGGAGAGCCGCTGGTTTTTCATGGCCGCCGGAGAGGCCGGTGAACCGGCACGGCCAAAGAACTCACGGCGATCGCCACTGACCGAACAGTGTGCGCCGGTCACCGCGAAGAAGGCCGTGCGTTCGCCGCCGTTGCTGGTGTAATGGTTGGTCGCCAGCACGCCGCAGCCCTGCGTCACACGCGCCTGCGAGGTGACGATGTGCATGGCGGATTTGGTGCGCAGATCGGCCATCACCCATTCCACATAACCGGTGACCGACAGCCTGCGCGGGCGGCCGGAGACGTTGGTCAGGGTGAGCATGATCAGTTTCACCGGCGCATGTTCGGCGACCAGCACCGTCATTTCGCTGGCGATCCCGCGTTCGGTGTGTTCGAACACGCTGTAACCAAAACCGTGCCGCGTGACATAACCGCCCGCGCCGCGCACCGGCAACGATGCCGGTGACCAGACGCTGCCGCTCTCTTCGTCACGCAAATAAAACGCTTCGCCGGAACTGTCGCTGACCGGGTCATTTTCCCACGGCGTTAAACGGTATTCGTGGGCGTTTTCATACCAGGTATACGCCTGACCGCTTTCTGAAATCACCGTGCCAAAATCGGCGTTCGCCAGCACGTTTGACCACGGCGCCGGGGTGTTTTGCCCTTCGTTGAGCAGGATCTGATATTCACGGCCATCAGGGGAGAATCCGCCGGTGCCGTTGAAATAGGTCAGGCAACGCGGTTCTGCGGCCACCGGGCTGATGTCATCGTCGCTGCGAACCGGCAGCAGGGCCTGCTGGGAAGCGTGCGGCATTTGCATCCGCTGGTTAAGCTGATCGGTCAGCGGACCGTGACGGTCGTCGATCACCACCCGCGCCACGCTCATCAGCAGCGTGCGGTCTTCCTGCGAGATCTGCTCGCCGTTACGCACAAATATCCCGCCCGGAATATCGGTCTGGCTGGAGCCCGCGCCGGAAGCCACCAGGCCGAGGATCTGGTTTTGCAGCGCCTGCTGATAACCGCCCGGATCGTTGGAGAGCAGCACCAAATCGACTTTCAGGCCTTTCAGCCGCCAGTAGTTGTGCGCGCGGATCAGCAGTTTCACCAGATTGATGTTTTCGCTGCTGGAGAGGGTGAGCAGCACGATCGGCAGATCGCCCGACAGCGAAAGCCCCCACAGGCCGGACTGCCCGCGCCGGTTATGGATAATGGTCTGAGCATCACCGCGCATTTCCTGGCTGGCGAACAGCAACGCACCGGCCAGACGGTTAAACAGCCCGGCGTCATCTTCGGTGGCGTTGAGCTGGCGCAGAACGACCTGACTGTGCGACCAGGCGATTTCGAATACCCGATCAGCAATATGGTGGTCGCGGTATTTTTCCAGCAGCGCCAGGCTTTGCAGGCGGGTGTCGCCGATGCCATACACCATATCGACCACCACCGGCACGCCGGGTTTCAGGCGGATACGCTGGCGGATAGCCAGAACGGGGTCTAGCACCGCACCGGCGCTGTTACTGAGTTTGCCGGGCTGTTGCAACGCCTGCGGATGCGCCGCGGTGTGGCCGCGACCGATAAAGGCCGCGCGATCGGTTTCGAACGAGGTTTCCCGTTCGACCGGACCGTGGATCGCCATCATGTGGAACATCCACGGGCAATGCTCGTCCGGCTCGCGCGGGCGGCGGTGGCACAAAATCCCTTCCTGCGCAGGCACCAGTTCGGTTTGCACAAACAGGTTGCTGAACGCCGGATGGGTGGCATCGTTGGCCGCCGGAGCCAGTACCACTTCCGCATAGGTGGTGATTTCCACCGTACGCGGACGACGTCCGTGGTGCGTGATCGTCATACGGCGGATTTCCACGTCGTCTTCCGGTGACACCACGATGTGCGTTTTCAGGGTCAGAGAACCCTGTGTACGGGTGAACTCCGCCCCGGAGTCTGTCAGCACCGCGTGATAAGTGCCTTTTTGTTTGCCTGCGGGCTGCCAGGTATTGCTGGAGATTTCACCGGTGGCCGGATCGCTCAGGTAGCAGAATATGCCGCGATGATCCCGCGTCGCATCTTCCCGCCAGCGGGTTAACGTCAGATCTTTCCAGCGGCTGACGCTGCCGCCAGCCTGCGTCACCATCAGGTGATAATTCGTGTTGGAGAGCAGCTGAACTTCCGGCGTCGGGCTGTCCACGTCGGTGAATTCGCGCAGTTCGACGTTGACCTTTTGCAGCGTGCTGTCGTGTGACTCAAAGTGACGGCGCGGGCTGTAAAGTTCGACCGCATCCGGCACGCGTTCCTGCAACAGCAGGCGGGCGGACTGGAATGCCGCATTCGCCGCAAAGCGCGCAGGCATCGGGGAATCGAGCAACACGTTCGCCAGCGCGAGGAATCCCATCCCCTGATGGTGCGCCATGTAAGAACGCACCACGATGTAAATCTGCCCGCGAACCAGCCGCGACGGGCTGTAATCGAGCGCGTCGTAAAAGCCGTATTCGCCGCGCGCGCCGCAGTTTTCCAGTTCGACCAGATTGAGGCAAGCCTCCTGCGGACGGAACATCAGCGCCATCATGGTGGCGTAAGGCGCGACCACCATGTCTTCGCCCAGCCCGCGCTTAAGCCCGAGGCCGGGTACCCCAAAGGCGTGATACTGGTAATTTTGGTTGAGATCAAAGGCCGCGTACGCCGACTCCGAAATCCCCCACGGCACGTTGTTCTCCTTGCCCCAGGCGATTTGTCGGTCAACGGCGGTCTGGCACATTTGTACCAGCAGCGTATCGGGATAAGCGGGCATCACCAGCTGCGGCATCAGGTATTCAAACATCGACCCGCTCCACGACATCAGTGAAGGCTGTTTGTCGATCACGGTGAATAACCGGCCCAGCGCGAACCAGCTTTTTTGCGGCAGCTGGTTGGTGGCAATGGTCACATAGTTGGTCAGGCGAATTTCAGACGGCAGCAGATCGTATTTTCCGCTGTCCATTTTATGCACATCGCAGTTGTAACCGACGGTCAGCAAATGGGTGTTGTTGTCGTACAGGAAGCGGAAATCCATGTGCGCGTGATCGTTCAGCCGTTGTTCCAGCTCACCGATAATGTCCAGACGCTGACGCGCCAGCCCGATGGCGCGGGAAAGTTGCGGCGAGCTCAGGGCATCCTGCTGCGCCAGCCATAACAGCGAAGGCAGAGGCTCGTTGCAGGCCTCTGGCGACAGCCAGCCATAAAACGCGGACCACTCGGCCAGCCCGGCATCCAGCTGTTCCGCCAGCCGTGGCAGATAACCTTCCGACGAGGTGGCGATCAGCGCCCGCATGGCCCGCAGGTGAACAAAGATCTCCTCGCCCTGCGCCGTACTGGCCTGCGTCCAGCTCTCGCGCAGTTTTGCCATGGCGGCCGCGCCGTTTTTATTTTCGGCCAGATACAGCGTGTCTTCCAGGCCGGTCAGCCATTGCGGAAGGTTGACCGCAGGTTGCACACGCCACAGGTGCAGGCCGGTGCTCAGGGTCAGCAGATGTCCGGCGAAGTTGCCGCTGTCTACGCTGGAAATGTAGCGCGGGTTGAGCGGTTCCAGCGTGCGCGTGTCGTACCAGTTATAAAGGTGGCCGCGATAATGCTCGAGTTTATCCAGCGTATCCAGCGTCTGGCTGGTGCGCAGTAACACCTCGCCCTGCGTGATGTAGCCGAAATCCCAGGCGGTAATGTTGGCCAGCAAAGAAAGGCCGATATTGGTCGGCGAGGTGCGATGGGCCACCACCGGCTGCGGGATTTCCTGAAAGTTATCCGGCGGCAGCCAGTTTTCCTGCTCATTGACGAATGTCTCAAAGAATGACCAGGTCTGACGTGCCGCCTGACGCAGGAAAATACGCTGCTGTGCGTCCAGATCGGGTGCCGGACGTGACGCGGGCTGGCTCAGCCAGCACATGACGCGCGGCCCGAGGAACCAGAGAATGCCGAGTGGCAGCGCCGCCCAGACCAGCGAAGAATGGGTCAGCGCGGGCAACATCACCAGCGCAATCCCGGCCAGCGGGTTTGCCCACATGCGGCGGTAGAAATATTCCGGCGACTGCGCGCGGCTTTTCTCACTGACGTTGACGCTGGCCCATTCGTGCAACTTACGGTGGCTGACGTTCAGCCGCCACAGCGTCAGTAAAATCGCCTGCACCGAGTAAACCGCTTCATGCGGCAGCGTCATCAGCGTCACGAAAATGCGCGACAGGCGGCTGAGAGTGGCGGAGGCCACGCTTTTCAGATGGGGGAGCAGCGAACGGCGCGGGCCTTTATTGAGTAAATCCAGCACCAGCGCGACCAGCACCGGGAACAGCAGCATCGCGGCGATAAATCCAAACCAGTACATTTTGTTTGGCACCAGCGCTACGGTGCAAAAGATGATCACCAAAAAGGCCGGCGCGACCAGACTGCGGCGCAGGTTATCAAACAATTTCCAGCGCGAAAGGGTGGTCAGCGGATTGCGGCAGCGCTGCCCGTCCTCCTGACGGACACGAAAACGCAGCCAGTTCAGCAGTTGCCAGTCGCCACGGATCCAGCGGGTTTTACGCGCCACGTCGGCCAGATAATGGTCGGGATATTGCTCGTAAAGCACGACATCGCTGAGCATGCCGGAACGGGCGTAACAGCCTTCCAGCAGATCGTGGCTGAGCACCAGATTTTCCGGGCAGGTGTTTTCGTTGGCGCGGATAAACATATCAACATCGTAAATCCCCTTGCCGACAAATGAGCCTTCGCCGAACAAATCCTGATAAATGTCTGACGACATCAACGAGTAAGGATCATTGCCCGGCACGCTGCTGCACAAAGCGGCATAGCGCCCCTGGCCGTTGGCGGGGATCTCTTCCGCCAGACGCGGCTGGAGAATGGCGTAACCGGACACCACCAGATGACGCTGTTCGTCGTACACCGGATGGTTCAGCGGATGGGCCATCGCCGCCACTAACTGATGCGCCGTGGCACGCGGCAGGACGGTGTCGCTGTCGAGCGTGATCACGTACTTCACCTGCTGCAAATGCGCCTGCGTGCTGCCTTCGATCAGCGAAAACGGTTCGCCATGGCCGCGTAACCAGAGATTAAGCGCGTTGAGTTTGCCGCGTTTGCGTTCATAACCCATCCACACGCCCTGAGCAGCATTCTTTTCGCTGTCACGGTGCAGCAAAGTGAAAAGCGCGCCTTGCGTGACGGTGTAACGTCTGTTCAGCTGCTGGATTTTCTGTCGGGCATACACCAGCAGGGTATCGTTGTCCTCACTGTGCGGCTCCTCGCTGTCGTGAAAATCGCTGAGCAGCGCGAAATTCAGATTCGGCAACACGTTGCCGAGATAACAGACTTCGAGGCTGTTGATCAGTGCGTCGATATTTTTACGGCTGCCAAGCAGGCAGGGGATCACCACCAGCGTGCTGGCGCTTTCAGGAATGCCGCCAACAAATTCCAGACGCGGCAACGGCTGCGGCGTGCGGCTGCGGGTGGTGATTTCACTGAGCAGATTAAGGGCAAACTGGCTGGCGACCAGCATTACCGGCACCAGCAATGCCCACCACAGCCAGTTATTGCCCGGATGGCCGGAGCGGTACAACGCATCGGCGGTGACGGCGGTGGTGACCAGTAACAAACTGCCCAGCCACGACAGCAGCGGCGTCTGGCTGAGTTTGGCGCGCGCGCGGTTAAGCAGCGAAAAGCGCACCTGCAACTCTTTTTCCAGCACCGGTCGGCCGGGGCCAATCAGATAATACCCGACGTGTTGCTGCTGATAAGTGCCGCCGGCCTGCTGCGCCAGCGCCACGGCGCGGGCCGCAACGGCGGCTTCATCATGACGGGAGTTACGCGAAAGCCGTTCAATCTGATGGCGGTAATTGTCACGTGTGTCGAAATGCATGGTGGCGTAAATGCCGGCCGGATCGCCGCGCAGGATTTTCTCCACCACGCTGAGATTTTCGGCGAAATCCGCCCAGTCCATTTCGGTGAGCTGGCGTAACCCCATGATGCTGTTACTGACGGAAAGCTGATTTGCCGCCAGTTGCTGATTGAATTTGTCGATGACTTCGCGCTGCGTCAGGCCGACTTCGCTCAGACGTTGTTCCACCCAGGTCAGCGGCAGCGCCAGCATGGATCCGTGGCCCTGCAGGCGGCGAACCAGTTCGGCGACAAACGCACTGGTTCGCGGCGGATTGGTGCGCGCCATATCGGCAATCACAATGATCTGACTGGCCGGATCGTTTTCGGCGCTGTCCTGCAATTTATTGACCCAGAAATCCGCCAGATTGCGTTCTTTCTGAGCGTTGGCGACTTCAATGCTCACGCGGCGCAGATTCTCTATCAGCGCCAGACGCAACATCCCCGGAAACGCCCACAGTTCACCCAGCGTCAGCGGCCTGACACTCTGATAAGTGGAGAGAAAACGGGTCAGGGTTTTAATGTCCCACAGGCCGTCGCTGTGGCTGACCACCTCGGTGGCGATGTCGTAAATGCGCGGGCAAAAATGCGGTGATCCCAGCGAGGGCAAACCCTTGCCGAAGTTTTTCGGCAACAGCTGACGCACCACGCGGATTTGTTCTTCGATCAGATAGTAGTTATCCAGCAGCCATTCACCGGCGGGGGTGATACTGGCTTTTTCGCCACTGCTGAGGATCAGACAGCTGCGGGTCAGGACCTTCTCATTGTCATCGAGGCGTTTGAGCAGATAGTAGGGGAGTTTCTTCTTGGATAACTTATGCGAGAGGGCCAGTTTTCCGCCGTAGCGTTCCATCTGGTCTGCCGAAAAAAGCTCGGCACGGATCGGCGTGGACTGTTCAAGCGCGCTGGCGCGATGACGTCGGGTGGCCGGTGATACAGGTGGTGCTCCTTTACTTTTGAACCAACTGAAGACAGCATTTTTCACGTCAACATTCCTTATGCGGACCCGAGAAGGCAGTTGCCTGAGCTGCGATAAGAGTTCACATAGTGAGATAAAGAGGTCAGGGGCAGGGAGGCATATCGGAACAGGCACCGGTAACGCGTGTCTCCTCCAAGCTTAGTGTGTTAATGCGCGGGATGTCGGTTTTCTTTTCACATTTGCGCAGACCCGACGGGAAAAGGCGCAGGATCCTCGATTGTAATGATAACTATTATCAATTATTATCCGATGGTGAATTTCTGGTCTGGTTATGTAACTTTCTATGTCCATCAACGCTGCCGTATCGCCCGCCCGCGCGTTTGAAGCGCTCTACAGCTCGCACCACCGCTGGCTGAAAAACTGGCTCCGGTTAAAACTGGGGTCGGCCAATGACGCCGACGATCTGGCGCAGGACACCTTTATGCGCGTCCTGACCGGCGACAGTGCGCAGGAAATTCGCGAACCTAAATCTTTTCTCTGCACCATTGCCCGCCGGGTGATGGTGGATTTTTTCCGCCGTAACGCGCTGGAACGCGCTTATCTCGACATGCTGGCGCTGATGCCGGAAGCGCATATGCCATCGCCGGAACAGCGCCAGTGCCTGCTCGAAACCCTGCAACAGATCGATACGATGCTCGATGGCCTGGGCGAAAAAGTGCGTCAGGCTTTTCTGCTCTCCCAGCTGGAAGGGCTGACCTATCCGGTGATCGCCCGGCGTCTGAACGTTTCGGTCAGTTCGGTCAAAAAGTACATGGCGAAAGCCACTGAGCATTGTCTGCTGTTCAGCCTGGAACATGGCTGAGCGCAATGACCTCCTCCCTTACCGATAATCAGCGTCTGGCGCTGAAAATGGCCGCGCAGTGGTTCGCCACCTTGTGCTCGGGCGAGGTGACGCCGCAACAAAATCAGAAATGGCAACGGTGGCTGGCGCAGCACGAAGACCATCGCTGGGCGTGGCAGCGGGTGGAATCCTTACAGGGTCAGTTGCACAGCATGCCGGGCCGCTTCAGTTATCAGACGCTGAATCATGCGCGCCAGCAGTCGGAGGTCACCCGCCGCCGCGTGCTGAAAGGTTTGCTGGTGCTGCTCGGGCTGGGCGGCAGCTGGAAAGCGTGGCAGACGCCCGCCGGACAAGGGCTGCTGGCGGATGCGCGCACCGCCACCGGCGAAATCAAAACCCTGCGTCTGCAAGACGGCTCCCAACTTTCGCTTAACACCGCCAGCGCCGCCGATATCCGTTTTACGCCGCAAGAGAGGCTGATCCGCCTGCATCAGGGCGAAATCAGCATCATCACCGCGCAGGATACGCAGCCCGCCTCGCGGCCTTTCCTGGTGCAAACGCAGCAGGGCATGCTGCGCGCCCTCGGCACAGAATTTATCGTCCGCCAGTTTGATGACGCGACCCGCCTGACCGTGCTGAAACACGCGGTGGAAATCACGCTGCCGGGCCAGCGCTTGCAGGTCAGCGAAGGGCAAACCGTCCGTTTTACCGCCAGCGCATTTGGCGAGGTGACGGCTCTTTCGGGCGGAGCGGGCAGCTGGAGCAAAGGCGTGCTGAGCGTCAGCGACCGGCCTCTGGCGGAAGTGGTGGCTGAACTGGCGCGTTACCGTCACGGCCATCTGAGCTGCGACCCGGCTGTTGCAAATCTGCGCATCAGCGGCACTTTCCCGCTCAACGACACCGACGCGGTCCTCAACATTCTTTCGCGCACGTTACCCGTCAGGATCCACACCCTGACCCGCTATTGGGTGAACGTGGTGCCCGCGTAATGCTGCCGTAATACCGCCTGCAAATAAAAATGATAAATAATCGCATTCGCGATTGTCCCTTTTGCATTCTCATCCGACTCCTATGCAGCACTGAAAAAAACACACAGCAAAAACATAAAATCTGGAGAGGGTATGTCCATTTCACGCTCACGCGTTCTGCGTTCTTTTGGCAACACAACACCACTGGCGATGGCCATTCACTGCGCGATCCTTCCTGCTGCGCTGATCACCGCGCTGCCTGCGGCCGCGGCGGTTCAGTCTGCACCCTATCAGATTGCGGCAGGCAATCTTGATACCGCACTCAATCAGTTTGCGGCAAAGGCGGGGATCACGCTGTCGGTGGATTCTTCGCTGACGCGCGGCAAGCACAGCAAGGGTTTACAGGGAAATTACACCCTCAATGACGGCCTGACGGCGCTGCTGGCAGACAGCGGGCTGGAAGCCCGATCATTGGGTAACAATGCGTTTACGCTGGCGGCCATTTCGGCGCCGGTTCAGGAGCCGGAATCCCTGACCGTGGTCGGCGACTGGCTGGCTGATGCGCGTGAAAACGACGTTTTTGAACATGGCGGTGCGCGCGACGTGATCCGCCGTGAGGATTTTGTCAAAACCGGCGCGACGACGGTGCGTGAAGTGATGAACCGCATTCCGGGCGTGAATGCGCCGGAAAATAACGGCACCGGCAGCCATGATATGGCGATGAATTTTGGTATCCGCGGGCTGAACCCGCGCCTCGCCAGCCGTTCCACTGTGCTGATGGACGGCATTCCGGTGCCGTTTGCGCCTTACGGCCAGCCGCAGCTTTCCCTTGCGCCGGTTTCGCTCGGTAACATGGACGCGGTGGATGTGGTGCGCGGCGGCGGCGCGGTGCGTTACGGGCCGCAAAGCGTCGGCGGCGTGGTGAACTTCGTCACCCGCGCCATTCCGAAAGATTTCGGCATCGAAGCCGGAACGGAAGGCACTTACAGCCCGACCTCCAGCCAGAACGACCCGAAAGGCACCGGTAACCTGATGATTGGCGGCACGGCGGATAACGGCCTCGGCGGCGCGTTATTGTATTCCGGCACGCGCGGCAGCGACTGGCGTGAACACAGTGCGACCAAAATCGACGACGTGATGCTGAAAACCCGTTACGCGCCCAATGACGTCCACACCTTTAACAGCCTGCTGCAATATTACGAAGGCCGCGCTGAAATGCCGGGCGGTTTGTCCCGCGCCGATTACAACGCCAACCGTTTTCAGTCCACGCGCCCTTACGATGAATTCTGGGGACGCCGCCAGCTGGCGAGTTTTGGCTATCAGTATCAGCCGGATCAGCAGCATAAATTCAATATCCAGAGCTTCTACACCTACACCCTGCGCAGCGGCTATCTCGATCAGGGCAAAAACCTGACCCTTTCGCCGCGCCAGTATTGGGTACGCGGCATTGAACCGCGCTACAGCCAGAGCTTCAACCTCGGCCAGACGGCGCATGAAGTGGGCGTAGGTTACCGCTACGTCAGCGAATCCACCCACGAACTGCGCTATTACAGCCCGGCCAAATCCGGCGTCCTGCCGACCGGCGACAGCCCGTACGATCGCGATACCCAGTCCGGCACGCAGGCTAACGCATTTTACGTCGATGACCGTATCGACGTCGGCGACTGGACCATCACGCCGGGGATGCGCTACGAACATATTCAGTCGTATCAGAATAACTACATCAAAGGCACCAAGCAGGAAATCAGCTACAACGCGCCGCTGCCCGCGCTGAATGTGGTGTATCACCTGAACGATGCCTGGAATATTTACGGCAACACCGAAGGATCTTTCGGCACCGTGCAGTACAGCCAGATTGGCAAAGCGGTGGACAGCGGCAATATCGAGCCGGAAAAAGCCCGCACCTGGGAACTGGGCACGCGCTTTGATAACAGCATTGTGAAAGCGGAAGTCGGCCTGTTCCTGATCAACTTCAACAATCAGTACGACTCCAACCAGACCACCGACAGCGTGACGGCGCGCGGTAAAACCCGTCACACCGGGCTGGAGAGCCAGATCCGTTACGACCTGTCAGAGTTGTCCCCGACACTGGAGAATGTTTCTGCCTACGCCAGCTATGCCTACGTCAACGCGGTGATCCGCGAAGAGGGCGATACGCACGGCAATCAGGTGCCGTTCTCGCCAAAAAGCAAAGGCACGCTGGGGCTGGATTACACGCCGGGTAACTGGTTCTTCAACGTCAACAGCGAATACCAGTCCGGCCAGTTTGCTGACAACGCTAACACCGTTGAGGAAAGTGCCGATGGCAGCACCGGCCGCATTCCCGGTTTCATGCTGTGGGGCGCACGCGCCGGTTATCAGTTTGGCGCAGACATGGCGAACCTGAATCTGGCCTTCGGCGTGAAGAACATCTTCGACCACGAATATTTCACCCGCGCCTATGACGACAACAACAAAGGGTTGTATGCCGGTCAGCCGCGCACCTTGTATATGCAGGGTTCCCTGAAGTTCTGATTGTTCCATGCCCGCCGGGCGTAGCGCCGCTGCGCCCGGTTTTTCCTGTTAACCGCACAGAGGTTTTATGTCTTTCTTCTCCCGCTTTGCGCTTTTTATTGGCTTATGTTTTTCACTGGGTAGCGCCCAGGCCGTGACGGTCACGGATCAGCAGGGCAGCTTTACCCTGGATCCCACGCCAAAACGTGTGGTGGTGCTGGAGTTGTCCTTTGTGGACGCGCTGGCGGTGATGGATGTCAGCCCGGTCGGCGTGGCCGACGATAACGATGCGGACCGCATTTTGCCGCAGGTGCGTCAGCGCATCGGCGTGTGGCAATCGGTCGGCACGCGATCGCAGCCCAGCCTTGAGGCGATTGCCGCCCTGAAACCGGACCTGATCATCGCCGACAGCAGCCGCCACAGCGGCATTTACGCCGCGCTGAAAGGCATTGCGCCAACGCTGCTGCTGAAATCCCGTAACGAAACCTACCGCGAGAATCTGGAATCGGCGGCGATCATCGGCAAGGTGCTGGGCAAAGATGCGCTAATGCAGCAACGTCTGACGGAACATCATCAGCGTATGCAGGCGTTTGCCGCGCAGTTGCCACAAGGCACGCAGGTGGTGTTTGGCACCTCGCGCGAGCAGCAGTTCAACCTGCATTCGCGGGATTCCTACACCGGCAGCGTGCTGACCTCGCTCGGCCTGAAGGTGCCGGAGCCGGTGAACCAGCAGCCGCTGGCGAACATCAGCTTCGAGCAACTGCTGGCGATCAACCCTGACTGGCTAATCGTCGCGCATTACCGTCAGGAAAGTATCGTGCGCCAGTGGCAGCAGGATCCGCTGTGGCAGATGATGAAAGCCGCGCAGCAAAAACAGGTGGCGTCGGTGGACAGCAACGTCTGGGCGCGGATGCGCGGCTTGTTTGCCGCCGAACAGATCGCCAGCGACACGGTGCAGATCCTGCATCATCAGGCGCTTAACACCGCACCATGATGGCAGTGAAACGCCTGTTTGCGGGGTGGCGCTGGACGCTGCCTCTGCTCGTTCTGAGCGTCAGCTTCTGGCTGACGCTTTTTTGCCGTTCTGCGGTGCCCATTGGCGCGCTGGAATCGTTGCGCGCCTTGCTGCCCGGCCCGCCGGTTTCCCTTGCACAGGCGCTGGTGCTGAACCTGCGCCTGCCGCGCAGTCTGGTGGCGATGCTGCTGGGCGCGAGTCTGGCGCTGGCGGGCAGTTTGCTGCAAACCCTGACCCGTAATCCGCTGGCGTCGCCTTCGCTGTTTGGCATTAACGCGGGCGCATCGCTGGCGATGGTGGTGGTCAGCGCGCTCAGCCCGCAGCTGTTCTCCGGTTTCAGCATCGCGCTGGTGGCCGCAGTTGGCGGCGGCGTCAGCTGGGGTGCCGTCATGCTGATGGGCGGCGGCTGGCAACAGGCCGGGGATCGCAGCCGGTTGATCCTCGCGGGTGTGGCGGTATCTGCGCTGTGCGCCGCGCTGGCAAAAGCCACGCTGATCCTCTCCGAAGACCACGCTTACGGCATTCTCAGCTGGCTGGCCGGCGGTGTGGCGCACGCCCGCTGGCCGGAGTTCTGGCATCTGTTTCCGTTCACCGCCATCATCGCGCCGTGGGTGTTGCTGCTCGCCAGCCGCCTGAACCTGTTGCAGGTCAGCGATGACAGCGCGCAGACGCTGGGTGTCAACCTGCCGCGTCTGCGTCTGACCCTTAATCTGATGGTGTTGCTGCTGGTCGGTGCCTGCGTGAGCGTCGCCGGACCGCTGGCGTTTATCGGCCTGCTGGTGCCGCACATTTCCCGTTACTGGATTGGCTACGACCTGCGCCGTATGTTGCCGCTGTGCATGATCTTTGGTGCCACGCTGATGCTGCTGGCCGATTTACTGGCACGTTTTCTGGCGTGGCCGGGCGAGCTACCGGCGGGCGTGGTGCTGGCGCTGATCGGCGCGCCGTTCTTCGTCTGGCTGGTGAGGACGCGCACATGATCCGCCAGCTGACGGTATTCCTCATCCTCAGCGCGCTGCTGCTGCTGACCTTCGTGATGTCCCTGCGCTACGGCACCCACACGCTGACGTTTGAACAGATGCGCCTCGCGCTTTCACCTGCTGACAGCAACCATTTTCCGCTGACGGAGTACCGGCTGCCGCGCGCGCTGCTGGCAATACTGATCGGTGCAGCGCTGGCGCTTTCCGGCGTGCTGGTGCAGGGAGTTATCCGCAATCCGTTGGCCTCGCCGGACATTCTCGGCGTCAATCATGCCGCCGGATTAGCCTCGGTGGGGGCGCTGATGTTGCTGCCTTCGCTCTCTGTCATGTGGCTGCCGCCGCTGGCATTTGCCGGGGGGATTGCGGCCTTTGTGCTGCTGAGGCTGGTGTCCGGGCGCTCTGCGCCGTTGCGGCTGGCATTAACGGGCGTGGCGCTGACCGCCTTTTACGCCAGCCTGACCGATTACCTGATGCTGTCTCGCCCGATGGAGATCAACAGCGCGCTGCTGTGGCTGACCGGCAGCCTGTGGGGACGTGGCTGGAATTTCGTTGAGATCGTCGCGCCGTGGTTGCTGCTTCTGCTGCCGCTGAGCCTGTGGTTTTGCCGCGATCTGGATGTGCTGGCGCTCGGCGATGACAGTGCCGCGACGCTGGGTATTCGCGTATCCCGCGTGCAGCGGTGGGTGCTGTTGCTGGCGGTGGCGCTGGCGGCGATAAGCGTTGCGGCGTGCGGGCCGGTGGGCTTTATCGGCCTGGTCGCCCCGCACCTGACCCGCCAGCTGGTGGGCGGCCGCCACCGTGTGCTGATCCCCGCGTCCCTGCTGGTGGGGGCGCTGATTTTACTGCTGGCGGATGTGCTGGCGCGAACCCTGCACCCGCCGCTGGAACTGCCCGCGGGCGTATTAACGGCGGTGATTGGTGCGCCGTATTTCTTCTGGTTATTAATGAGAACCCGCTGATTATGCAACTCAGTGCAGACAATCTGACTGCCGGTTACGGCAAAAAAAACATCCTTAACGGCCTGTCGCTGACCCTTCCGGCCGGGAAGATCACCGCGCTGATCGGCCCGAACGGCTGCGGTAAATCCACGCTGTTGAAATGCTTTTCACGCCTGCTGACCCCGGCATCCGGCACCCTGTATCTCGGCGGGGAAGCGTTATCCGCGCTGCCTGGCCGCCAGCTGGCGCGCAAACTGGCGTTACTGCCGCAGCAGCATAGTGCGCCGGAAGGCATCAGCGTGCGTGAACTGGTGGGTTATGGACGCAGCCCCTGGCTAAATATGTGGGGAAGGCTGGGGCAGCAGGATAATGCCGCCGTCGAACGGGCGATGCAGGAAACGAACATCACGGATCTTGCCGAAAAGCGGGTCAGCGAGCTGTCTGGTGGGCAGCGTCAGCGTGCGTTTCTGGCGATGGTACTGGCGCAGGACACGCCGCTGATGCTGCTCGACGAGCCGACCACTTATCTTGATATCAGCCATCAGGTTGAGCTGATGAACCTGCTGCGCAGCCAGAATCAGCAGGGAAAAACGCTGGTGGCGGTGCTGCATGACCTGAATCAGGCCAGCCGTTACTGTGATTATCTGGTGATGATGGTCGCAGGTAACATTATCGCGCAGGGCACACCGGAACAGCTCATGACACCGGCTCTTCTGTCGCAGGTGTTCGATATCGACGCGCAAATTTATCCCGAACCCGCGTCGGGGAAACCGATGTGTATTGTGCGGTGAAAGTGGGGCGCGAACCCCACATTTTTCATGACCGGACATTCCATTCATCGGTGTACTTCACATTGCCGTCGACGTAGTGCCAGGTAATTTTGTTGTACATCAGTGATACCGATTCCACGTGATTGGGGTTCGAGGTCCAATGATGTAAAAAACCACGCTAAGAGTTTAATTCATTGTTTGTATTGAAATTTAACGGTCTTAACTCGCCCTTCAGAATATCTTCCGGTAACGAAAACGTATAATGCCCCAGCATATTTATATGGCCATGTATCAGCGGCGATAATCTTGCCAGATGCTCCTCTTCAGGTGTTTCCCCCGATTTGCGAAGATGTGACAACGCCTCCTGCATGTAAAGTGTGTTCCACAGCACAACCGCATTGGTCACCAGACCCAGAGCACCGAGTTGATCTTCCTGCCCTTCACGGTAGCGTTTTCTAATTTCACCACGTTGTCCGTAGCAAATGGCTCGAGCCACTGCATGGCGTCCTTCTCCCCGGTTGAGCTGAGTGAGGATCCGACGCCGGTAATCCTCATCATCGATATAGTTGAGAAGATACAACGTCTTGTTGACCCGGCCCACTTCCATAATCGCCTGAGCCAGACCAGATGGTCGGCTACTTTTCAACAGTGAACGAATAAGCTCTGATGCATGGATGGTCCCAAGCTTCAGTGAGCCCGCCATTCGCATCATTTCATCCCATTGGGATTCTATTTTTGACAGTTCAACACATCCCCGGGCCAGCTCATTCAGGGCACCATAATGTGCCGTTTTATCTGCCCGCCAGAATATCGCCCCGCCTGCATCGGCCAGACGAGGGGAAAACTGGTAGCCCAGTAACCAGAACAGGCCAAAAATGATATCGCTGGATCCTGCCGTGTCCGTCATAATTTCTACCGGATTCAGCCCGGTCTGCTGCTCCAGAAGCCCTTCCAGTACAAAGATGGAATCACGAAGCGTACCGGGAACCACAATGCCATGGAAACCGGAGTACTGATCGGAGACGAAGTTGTACCAGGTGATACCGCGTCCTGAACCAAAGTATTTACGATTTGGTCCGGAATTAACCGTTTTAACCGGTGTGACAAAACGCATACCATCTGCGGAGGCAACCTCACCACCTCCCCAGTACCCCGCGAGCGGCAGCGTGGACTGAAATCAACCAGCCGTGCATTAGCGCTGACCAGCGTTTCTGCCCTGAGATAATTTTGTTTAACCCAGCTCAGACGATGGCGAGTAAGCGCGGGAATATTATGCTTTATCAGGGGTTCATGCCCTATATTGCAGGCTTCTGCCAGCAGTGTTGCGCACAGACTGACCTGGAGATCCTGCGCCCGAGCACCTGATTCACTGACGTGGCTGAATTCGCGGGTAAAACCGGTTCGGGCATCTATTTCAAGCAACAGCTCAGTCAGATCAACCGGAGGGATCAGTTCTCTTACCCGACGATTCAATTGTATCAGTGCCGGTGGCTCATCCAGTTTATCCAGATTGCTAATCGTCAGTGAGGGATGCTTACCTTCATTGCTTATGCTGACCGCTGCGTTGCAGGCAAAACGTGAAGCCACTGATTTCCATGTGTCATCAAGCCGCGTAGCCAGTTGTTCTGCTGCTTTAGTTCCGTCTGATGGATGACCCAGCGCCCGACATACCGGGATGCGTTGTGCCTGCCATTCAGCTCCCTGAAGCAATTTTTGACGCGGGTCCCCCCACCGGTCACTGTTCTCCAGCCAGAGATCACGACGGCGCAAAGAATCCTGAAGGCGCTCGAGAAGGCACAACGAGTAACCCGCTCGTAGAATCCTACCATCTCTGTCGTAGACCAGACGTTTCCAGGGGCCGGAAATGATTTGCTCTGGTGCATCGTCGAGAATTCGCTTTTTTGAGCCACTCAGTTCGGCCAGATAATGGATTGCTGACAACGTGTGCTCCCCGGCTGGGGCGGCCTGAAAGTGTAAGTCACGCAACATCGCGGGCAGGAAGCGCTTCACCCGTCCATATTGTTCCACCATTTCATTCTGAAAATGAGTATCTTGCGGGCGCGCCAGCTCATTTACCTTGCCGACGGATTCAGCCAGTTTGTCCTTTGGTATGCGGCGAAAAATAGCCTGCCGCAGAGCTGCTTCATCGGTGTTCTCATCAAGTAATAACGTGCATGCCCGTGCCAGTAATAGCGCGGCACGATCAAGATCTTTTAGGGTTCTGAGCCGCTTTTTCTGCCCGATATTTTTTGCAGAACGCGTGATATCCAGAATAAGCATATCCAGCACATCCACGGCCTCGTCAAGCGCCGAAATTTCCTGTGCTTTCACAAACGCAGTAAGCACGGCCAGTCGCCGTTCGTCAGGCATTCTTGAAATGTATTTCACCGAAGCCATTCCGGCATAACGGGCCAAATTCCGCAGCTGGATGGCAGGCAGACCGGAGAAATTCAGCCGGGAAAACTCCATGCTACGCAGTCGGGTATATCGCTCCAGGGCGTCTGTAAATGACGGCCCACTGATAGTGACAGGACCTTTTCGCATCTCCTCCAGCACCGATATACGCTGCCCTTCAGGTATTTCAAGTAAACCGTCCAGTTGTGTTTTCTGCCAGCTGTCAGGCAACAAAGCCAGCCTTCGCCATAATCGTCGACTTGCCCGTTCGCGTACTTCGCCAATCAGCCTTGTCAGAGTCGAGGCTGCGGGTAGCAGGATCTTATTTTGCAGCAACCATGCGGTAGCAAAATCAAACAGCAGACCTGGACGCTCATTGCTGAGCCAGGCGCGAGTATAGAGCAAACGCTTCAGTCGGAATGACCAGGGGAAATCACCAAAATCATGATAATCATAATAGAGCTTGATAAGCCCCTGATGCTCCCAGCGGGTATTTTCTCTTTCTGCATACCGGGAAAGGATCTCTGGTCGGCTGATGTTCAACTGTGCCGCAATGTAAAAACGGATGAATGAGGGAATTTGAAGGGGATCAGGAAGAAACGTTCCCAGAAAGCGCGCCGTAGTCAGCTGAAGTGCAATCCCCAGCCGGTTATGTTTTCCCCGTCGCTGATTAATAAAAGCAAGGTCACGCTCATCCAGATGAAAATACCGAGCCAGCTGAACCTCATTTGGGTCTGCCACATAGCGACCGTAGTTTTCTGTCTGTTCGCTGGTAAGAAAGTCATCACTCATTGCGCATCCTTTCGTAAACGGGAGTTCTGTTCTTTTTTTTACCATCTCAAATATTATAAGTTTTGATACCTCTCAAAACGACTTCAAACATGAGTATCAAAAATCGTGATTTATGCCTTATGATACTACGCAGTATCAATATCGATTTGTGAGACCAATATGGCATTACTGGGATATGCAAGAGTATCAACCAGCCATCAGAAACTGACGGCGCAGATCACAGAGCTGAAATCTGTAGGTGTCAGAGATGATCGAATTTTTACTGATATGATGTCGGGAGCCACGGACGAACGCGAAGGACTACAACGGCTACTTGCCCGAGCGGAAAAAGACGACATCATCATTTGTACCAAAATGGACCGGCTTGGCCGCAATACCGCAGATATGATCCACATTGTTGATGCTTGCTATAAAAAGGGAATAGCCATTCGATTTTTGGAGAATGGACTGAGTACTGAAGGCACGATGGGGAAAATGGTGATTCAGATCCTTGCCGCTGTTGCAGAGGCGGAACGCGAACGAATATTAGAGCGTACCAACGAGGGCAGAGTGGTCGCGATGGCGGCAGGAGTTAAGTTTGGGCGAAAACCTCATCAAAGATCGGGAATGGCTCTGGAACTTATTCACCTTGATACTCCCATTAAGCTGGTGATGGAGAAAACCGGCATTTCTCGGGCAACTTACTTTCGGTTGAAAAGTCATCAGCGCCGTTCCTGATGGTCAGACGCTACAAATGAAAATTTTTCAGGTTCCTGCCTCGGAAGCTCTAAACATCTTCACATAAATAACCCGGGACATAATGGATAATTATAATCAGTTGCTTGCATTTATATGGGCGTATGAATACGGCAATTTTTCTGCCGCCGCGCGGGCAAACGGATTGACGCCTTCAGCAATGAGTAAACTCATCAGCCGGCTGGAGGCGAGATTACAGGTAAGGCTCTTTCATCGCGGGACGAGAACGTTAACGCTGACCGAAGAGGGGCACGTTTATCTTAACAGTGCCCGGGCAGTCGTTGACGCAATGTCTGAGGCTGATTCACTGGCAGAAGATATGCCATCACGCATCAGCGGGCAGCTGAAAATCCGTACCATGACCACCTTCGCCCGTTATCATATCCTTCCATGGTTGCCCGCGTTTATTGACGCCTACCCCGACCTCGACGTTGATATTGAAACGGGGCCGGTTTACCGGGATGACTTTGATAAAGGGCTGGATCTCGCCATTTATGGTGGTGTACTTGCGAGTTCTTCCCGTATCGCCCGTCGTATCGGTGAGAGTCAGTGGATTACCTGCGCTTCGCCGGCCTACATCACCAGGTACGGGATACCCTCCCATCCCCGTGAGTTGATGGAGCATCGCTGTTTCCACTTTAATTTCGATAGCCACTGGAACCAGTGGGTATTCACCGAAGACAATCAGAGCATTATATTCCCAGTTAAACCGGTTGCCTCACTGTCGCAGGGCGATTTGCTGCGAGATCTGGCTATTCAGGGAGAAGGTATCGTCCGCCTGGCTGACTTTCACGTTCACCGGGATATCAGAGAAGGAAGATTAATACCGCTTTTGAAGGCATTCCAGTCTCCTGTCAGAGAGCCGCTCTATATAATTTACGCGAAAAGGCAGCATCTCAGCCCGCGCATCCGCTGTTTTATTGAATTCATGGAAAAACAGATAGCCCTGCATCCCTGGAGCATTTGAATTTTCAGCCAGCCCCTTACTACTTGTCCCCAAGGTCATATTTAAATACTCACTGTGAAAATACGTCACAGTGGGTATTCCTGCTGCTCGAATCCCATCGCTAAGGGATCGTGTTACTGTTTTATGGATTTTTACAGAACGAATCCATTTCCCAGGACAGAAGATATTACTATGTCAGACAAACAAACATCGCATGCAGGGATGGCACTGGCCATGGCTTTCTTTTCCGGCATGCTGAGCAGCAGTCTTCCCACTCCTCTCTATCCCGTATACATCAGTTTATATGGTTTCAGCGCTTCTCAAATAATGGCGGTTTTTGGCGTCTACGCGGCTGGAGTCCTTTTAGCGCTTGCATTTACCGCCAGGGTTAACATCAGGCCTGAGCTGTATACAAAACCCCTGTATGCAGGTCTGGCCTGCGTTTTGCTGTCATCACTACTGATGATGCTTGCAGATAACTTTATGATACTTATCCTAGGCCGTTTTGTTACCGGTCTGGGTTCAGGTATTTTAATGGCCTATATTAACCGCTCGCTGATTAAATTATTTGATACGGAAGTAAGTAATACTGCGGCATTGACGGCTTCTGCCTCGTTGATCCTTGGACAGGCTATTGGCCCATTAATTACGGGGGAAATCGTGCATCGCGGTTTTTATGTACTTAAGGCTCCCTACGTAATTCTTTTTATTCTGGTTACAGCGTCAGTATTTGCGATCAGGGGCAGTCGTCTGATGATTAACAGGCACAGTACACCCGTAACCGGTGAACGGAAAAATATCAAAGCTCAAGGTCATAAGGTACTCTCTTTCCGGGACGTCATCGTCTGCTGCATGGCCATATTTCTTTCATGGGCGATGGCGTCCACGTTTATGTCCCAGGGACCCACCCTCGCCCGCACCTACTTCAATGTTACCAGCGTGCAGCTGGTAAGCTATTCACTGTCGGTATTCCTGCTGGTTGCAGGTATCACCCAGATAGTGATGAGAAAAAAACACCATTATTCGTCGCTGAAAATCGGAATTGTTACCCAACTTTCTGCGGTTTTGCTCGTCCTCTGCAGTGTATACACAACGGATCCCTTCCTTCTTTTCATAGCCGTGATGCTCGAAGGATTCGCCTATGGGGCAATACTGGTCGGTGCCGCCACTATCGTTAATGTGGTCGCCAGACAGAGTCAGCGGCACCACCTGATAAACCTTCTTTACATTGTGGGATACGTGGGTAACTGGCTGCCGTTTTCGCTGAGTGTGATGATGGATCATTTCCCCCAGGAAACAGCCCTGAATGCCTATCTTTGTTTGTGCAGTGTTTTAAGTGCGTGTATTGCTTTATCGGCGTATTTCGCGGGAAGGAGCCAGCCAAAATCATGGGTCGGAGCATAAAATACTAAATAATATAGACGGAAAAAATTATCATCCGGGCCCATCTATGCATGATGGCCGGAAATTGAATGCGAAAAATTCAAACGTAAACTCAATATTAAAGGAAAATAAAGATGTTATTATGAATGCTAATTTCCCGGAAATCGACCACGTCGTCTGAGGAAGACTCCTCCCTTACGAGCGCTCAGCCTTGATGACCTGGTATTGCCATCTTCGTGGAAGAAAACACGTCTACGTTTGCTGAAATTGCCACGATGACCGGTATGCTGCGTATTCCTGAATCTAAGCTGGCATGCAAAAGATAAGCACAATCAGCGCTCTTTATCTTTCTCCATCAATATATTTAAAAATGAGCGAACCTTTGTCGGGCGAAATCGAGATGCGGGAAAAACTGCATGAATCTCACCTGAAGGTAGTTCCCATTCTGGGAGCACCTGAATTAAGCGGCCAGAAATAAGATCATCACTGACAACGTAATCCGGCAACACAGAGATGCCAGCACCTTCTCTCACCGCTTCACGGACCGCCAGTGTGTTATTAATGAATATCGAGGGCTGAACGTTGACACTTTGTTGATCCGATCCATTCAGCGTGAAATGCCACTGAGAAGGTTCACGCAGAGCTGTATTGGCTATAAAAGGCAGTGGTTTGATATCTTGTGGTTTATTAATTTTTTCTACCTGCGGCTGCATATTGCGCGGGGCTATCAGCAACTGCCGGAAGTGCCCGATTTTCCTTGCCTGCAAATGTGAGTCGTCTAACCAGCCCACACGGATGGCTATTTCTATATCTTTGTCCACGATATCAAACTTGTTATCACTTATCACGGCATCAACTTTGCAGTCTGGATAGCGCTGACTGAATGCCGTGATAGCTGGAACGACGACGCTGATCCCATAGTCAAAAGGCGCTGTCAGCCTCAATGTCCCAGAAGGCTCTGCCACCAGTGCGTCTAACTCTGCAAAGGCTTCCTCTGTTTCACGTAGAATAGACGCACAGTGCTCATAAAAGACTTTTCCCGCATCCGTTAAGCGAATGGTACGAGTAGTACGGATAAGAAGAGTGGTGTTCAACTCCTCTTCAAGACGCGCGACCTGATGACTGACTACCGCTTTAGTTATACCCAAACGCTCGGCAGCTGCAGTAAATGAGCCAGCCTCAACCACGGAGACAAAGTAGGCAAGGCGTCTGATATTTCCCAGTTTTCTCACTACCGCATTCCAATTGTATGTTTTTAGATGACAAGCTGTTTACCATGGATGTATTTAATATCCAATAAAAGTTTTCTATGATGAGTTACTTTTAAAAATAGGGGGCACCTGTGAACATGATTCTTAATTACTTATTCGATCCGCTTTGCGGTTGGTGCTACGGCGCGTCACCTGTGCTTACTGAACTAAATGACATTCCGGGCATTAAACTTGAGTTCATGCCAACCGGCCTGTTTTCAGATGCCGGCGCACGTCCCATGAACAATGAATTTGCTGCTTTTGCATGGGAAAACGACCAGCGAATTTCTAATATCACCGGGCAGCCTTTTTCCGAGATTTATCGCGAAAAAGTGCTTCATGGCCAGCAGAAAAAATTTGACAGTGGTTCAGCCACGCTTGCGATTACTGCAGTATCACTGTCAAACCCTTCGCGGGAAATTGAAGCGCTGAAAGCAATACAACACGCTCGTTATGTTGAGGGGCTTGACGTCACGTCATTGTCGGTTCTTGCGGGTGTGTTAAGTTCTCAGGGTCTGGAAAATGCGGCGAAGAAAGTGTTGGATCCTGCAGCAGACTTGCTCGAAGCAAACCATACTCGTACTGAGCGTGCGAAACGATTAATGCGGGAATTTGGCGCACGCGGCGTTCCCACTTTTATTGCCGAATCCGGCTCAAAGCGCTGGATGCTAAACTCAAGCATATTGTTTTCAAACCCTCATGAATTGGTACGTCAGTTAGTGGATTCATAACGTCTGGTGAAAGCAATGCTCACCTAATTACCACTTTAACAGAAGGCGAAAAATACGATGACACTACAAACCAACGTCCCTGATGCAGGGAGGGACATTCCCCTGAGTTGGACACATTTTCCTGCCGGCGAGCACGGTTTTTATCGCTCGCCAGTGCTGATCTCTGGCGATAAGGAAGCCGTACTTATTGACGGTGGTTTTACGCTCGCCGATGGCAGACTGCTGGCAGAGGCTATCCAGAAAACAGGTAAAAAGCTGACCACAATCTATATTAGCCAAAGCGACCCTGATTACTACTTTAGCCTCGGTCCGGTAAGAGCAGCCTTTCCGGAAGCTCGTGTCGTTGCCGCATCGTCGACAATCGATGCCATTAAGAAAAGTGTTGATAAGAAACTGGCAGTGTGGGGCCCACAACTCCAGGACAACGGCCCGCAAACGTTGTCAGACATCGTTATGCCCGAGGTATTTGACGAGGATGCGTTATCTCTCGAAGGCCAGGCCCTCGAAATTATTGATGCTGATGGCCTCGCTAACCGTCGTTATCTCTGGGTACCTTCGCTTAACGCCATTTTTGGCGGTGTACTGGTGTTCTCTGGTACCCATGTGTGGACCGCCGACACTCAAGGTCCAGAGGGTCGCGCACTTTGGATAAAAAATCTGGACACCATGGCATCCAGACATCCCACTACGGTCATCGCAGGGCATATGTTACCTGAGGGTGCTACCGATATTTCAGCAATAACCTATACCCGCGACTATCTTCTGGCTTTTGAGAACGAGCTAAGTCTGGCCAGCGACAGTAGCGAACTGATTGCAGCCATGACAAAACGTTATCCTGATTCTGGCATGAGTGTCGCTTTACAAATTGGTGCAAAAGTCGCCAAGGGCGAAATGAGTTGGGGATAGAATAATGAAGAGTAATGTGGAAATTATACGCGCGACTTATGAAGGTACCTCTGAAGAAAATGGAAAGAACCTGCTTGCTGTCCTGTCCCCCAATGCGACATGGACTGAAGCGGCTGGGTTCCCCTATGCAGGGACTTACACCGGTGCAGAAGAGATAATCGCTAACGTATTTCAGCGACTGGCAACTGAGTGGACAGACTATCAGGCAAAGACGCATACGTTTCTTGCTGACGGTAACTATGTTGCTGCTTTTGGGATTTACTCCGGCGTTTATAAAATAACCGGCAAGGCGATGACGGCATCATTTGCGCACCTTTATCGCCTTGAGGATGGGAAAATTATGACCATGGAGCAGTACGTCGATAGCGCGTCGGTCATGTCGGCGTTAGCATAAAGTTAACACCGTCTGACAGGTTTCTACGCACTTGTAGTCGTTTACTGAATTTGGTCAACATCCATTGTGGGCAGTTTCAGTAAACCACTACAAGTGCAATCTGACTAAGCCAAAACTTTCTTCAGCCACAGGCTCAAATCATGGAGTTCATCATCACTTACTGTGCCTCCAACAGGATAGGTCTTCCATGATCCCCCAATGACAATTCGCTTTCATACCGCGCGAATTTCGCGGTGTATCAGACTCTCATAATATCCCATCGTATTACGCAGTCCTGTTTCGTCTTCCGAACGAGAAAAATCAGAATGACGTTAATCGTACCAGGGCGGTCTGTCCTGTCCCCCGCCTGCGATAATGCTTGAATTGTTAAGCTTTAACGACCGGCGCTTCTGGATCGTGATTTTCTGGTTCAAGTTAAAAATAATGAGTTTATTATCAAAGCATTATTCCCAGGGTAATCCTTGCTCCCAGCTTTCGACAAGCAGGTCAATAAAGGCCCGAATTCGCGGTGATAAATGTCGTTTACTGGGATAAATGAGCCGAATAGGTTCCGGAGGGAAAGGAAACTCCTCAAGCACAGGTATCAGCTTACCGCTACGCAAATCCTCCCCTAGCAAATAGGTCGGTAAGTGAACGATACCAAATCCGGAAATTGCCGACGTCCGCATGGCTTCCGAATTGTCGAGGTTTAGTCGCCCGGGCCCTTCATAAACAAAAGTGCCTTCCGGAGTCGCAAACCGCCAGCTGCGTCTCTTTTCTGCACTCAGAAGAAAAATAGTGTCATGCCTGGTTAAGTCTGCGGGTGTTTCCGGAACGCCCCGTGAAGATAAGTATTCAGGGGATGCACAAGTGACAATATGCTGCGAAGCAATCGTGCGGGTAAGAATACGTGAGTCATCGCGAGGTTCACCTATACGAATGGCAATATCAAAGCCTTCCTCTATCAGGTCAACAAACCTGTCGCTAAAGGACACTTCGGCACGAATTTCCGGCCACTTTTTCAGATAAATATCCAGAATGGGAAGGATATGTCGCTGCCCAAAAGAAAGCGGCGCACTCAGCCGGAGAGTCCCCGTTGGCTTACCCCTGCGCATGGCCATGGCGGCATCGACCTCTTCCAGGTCCTCGAGTATCTGGCGGCAACGATCAAACATGACCCTCCCTTCATCGGTGAGACTCAGACTTCGGGTGGTACGGTTAAGAAGACGAACCCCCATACGCGTTTCGAGCCGGACGATACTTTTACCAATCGCAGAACGTGTAAGCCCAAGGGAACTTGCGGCGTGTGTGTAACTCCCGGCTTTTACAGCCGCGACGAACGCGGCGATATCACCAATGCTGTTGATCTCCATACTATATTTTTCTCATCCAATACGGGCGTTGTTGTACCCTTATATGGGAAGCACATTCCCCAAATGTTGGTATATTATATATTCCTGTTCCACTTTAACGCAAATACAAACAGGAATACCGATGATGAATCAACAAACTAAGAAAGCCGTAAAAGAATGGTCAGAAAGCCTGGCCGGTCTGGGACCAATCCTTACGGGTGAAGATACCGTAACGCCAATGAGTGAAGTGCGTGACGCCTATACCCGTATGTTGGCTAAAAATCCTGCACCCGCAGGTGTTGGCTTTACTGAGGTCGATATGGGGGGAGTGCCGGGAACGCTGGTGACTCCTGAAAATCTAAAAACCGATGCCATCGTTATGTACATCCACGGTGGGGCATACATTGTCGGTGAATCTGCTGGCTATCACGGTATTGGTGGCAACTATGCCAGCATGCTGGGCGCACGGGTTTACATGCCAGATTACCGACTGGCACCGGAGTATCCTTTCCCTACGCCCGTTACCGATACCGTTCGTGCATATGAGTGGTTGATTGAACAGGGCTTTGACGCCAGCAAAATCGTGCTGGCGGGTGAGTCTGCGGGCGGCGCGATGGTGGTTACCGTTATGGTTGCGGCACGCAACAAGGGCCTGCCGCTTCCAGCCGGCGGGGTCGCTATTTCACCCTGGGCTAACCTTGAGCACACGGGTGTCTCTATGACCAACAGAGAAGGCCTTGATCCTCTAAACACCAAAGCAGGTCTTGATTTTCTCGCACGTACGTTCCTCGGCGATGCATTGCCTAACCATCCAATGGCATCACCGGTGTTTGCTGATGTAACGGGCCTGCCGCCGGTGCTCGTTCAGATAGGTGAAAACGAACTGATGCTGACCGACGCGATGCGTCTGGCAACTCATCTGGGTGATAACCGCGTACGCGTAAATCTGGAAGTCTGGCCGGGCATGTTCCACGCCTGGCATTTCTTCTCCACGTTGCAGCCAGAAGCGGTACAGGCGCTTGAGAGTTCAGTCGCCTTTATTGAAAAGGCTCTACGTGATGCAGCGAAGTAATCATCATTGATGATTGACTAAATAACGGGCGCAGCTGACTGCGCCCGTCAGGAGTGTAAATGCCCCCTCTACAGACACAACCAACCTATCCGTCGGATCTTGCCTCACATAGCGCATATAAGCGCGTATTCCGCCCGGGTAGTCTGACATTTGGCTTTATTATGCCGCTTGAAGGTTATCCGGATTCGCCTTTTCCGACCCTGCAGGATCATCAGGCGCTGGCACAATTTGCTGATGACGCCGGTTTTTCCGCTCTGTGGATGAGAGATGTGCCCTTTTATGATCCACAGTTTGGTGACACAGGACAGATGCTTGACCCCATGGTCTACCTCGGATTCCTTGCCTCTCAAACCACACGCATAACGCTGGGTACCACCGGTATGGTGTTACCCCTGAGGGACCCGATTATATTGGCCAAGCAGGCAGCCTCAGTGGACCAGCTAAGTGGTGGACGCCTTTTGCTGGGGCTATCCAGCGGGGATCGCGCTGTTGAATATCCTGCGTTTGGTGCCGATTACGATAACCGGGCCGAACGTTATCGCGAGGCGTTTGGTCTGATAAAAACCGTCTGTGAGACGTCCTTCCCGGTGGCTGAAACGGCGTACTACGGCAAGCTTTCAGGCAACCTTGATCTTATTCCCAAACCCTTTAAATCCCGCATTCCAATGATTGTGGTTGGTCGAGCACGGCAGGACCTGAGCTGGATAGCAGAGGAAAGCGACGGATGGATATGGCATCTGAGTGATTTCTCAACGCTCCCGGAACTGCTTGAATTCTGGCGTGGCGGTTACGACGACAATCGTTTCAGACCTTATGGCTATGCCACCTTTTTTGACCTGGATGCTAACCCTGACGCGCCGCTTCGCAGATTGATGAATGGCATCACCGTCGGCCGCAATGCGCTGATAAAGCTATGGAAGGAGCAGGAGCGCCAGGGAGTAAACCACGTTGCGTTAAATCTGAAACCGCTGACACGGCCAGCAGCCGAGGTGATGGCTGAAATGGCAGAATTTGTGTTACCCGAGTTTCCTTCTGAATAAATGCAGGGTAATAAATGAACTGTTTATTTCATTCTTCGGTGCAGAGCCTGAATACGTTTTGTGAAGCCTGGTCCGGTAACGCTTGCTCCGACAATAGCCAATGGCTGGCCCCCTCGGTCAGATTAGTCAGCAGTCATCGTGGAACCGTTTCCGGCCGTGAAAATGTCACCGCCCTTTTGCAAAATGACTTTGCTGACCTGGACAACGTGTCCGTTACGCTGACAAACACCGTTGAGCGCAGGAACGATAAAGATTACGTCGCCAGTGCATACCTGCACGGACAGGCTTCGCGCACAGGTTCCGGACGTCATAACCCGGTACGGTTCGGGGGGACGGTCGTGATGAGGGCTGGCACAGATGAAGCCCAACCTGTGATCCATACCCTTCACCTCCAGATACACTGGACCTCAGGTGCAAGACAGTTGTTATCGGGATGGCAGCTACCGGCTGAAGAGTCCGGCTGGCATCAGGGATTTCCGCCAGTCGCCATTATCAGTGAACTTGATGCTCCCTGGCATATTGTGCCAGAAAACCACCGTGCTACGGGTGACGAACAGGAGGTGATCGATATCTGGTATCGCTACGCGTGGGCGCTGGACCAGGCAGATTTCACACTTTTCAGCACATGCTTTAGTGAAAACGCCGCGGGTAACTTTACCCCCCTGGGCTATATCTCCGGGAGACGAAATATCATTGCCGCCATGAAAGCCTTCCGGCTTCCGTGGCCCTGGATGCAGCATTTTGGTAAACCTCTGAAAGTATGTGTCCACCCAGATCGCCAGTCGGCCTTCCTGATAATAGGCCGGGTTATTGCCGAGAAGACGCATGATTCAGTGGGTCGCAAAATCTACGGCGCGCATTACCGGGTTGGAATGGAAAAAGACGCTCACAACCAGTGGTCAATTTGCTGGAGCGAATATAATCCTGGCTGGCTTTCAACAGACGATGTATCCGGCATTGATACTGCATTACCGCGCAACAGATGAACGCTGCGCGGTCGACAAGCGTGCCGGCAACTCTTTTTTCAGTTCTTCAATCAAGGCTCTCACTTTAGGAAGGACCGTGTGGGTCCTGGGCCACATTGCAGAAATGGGGGTGGGCGGTGCCTGAAATGTGGGTAGAATTGCACGAAGCTGCCCCTTTTTGATGGCATCACCACATAACCAGTCAGGAAGTTGCGTCACCCCACATCCGGCAATAGCCGCTTCCAGCATGGCTTGACCATTATTAAAACGGTAGGCTGAGGAAACAACATGCCTTACAACGTGTCCCTCTTTGCCCCGGATTAGCCAGTAAGTTTGCCCGTCTGACGGTAACCCTGAAATGCATCTGTGTGATGAAAGCTCACGAAGATCAATGGGGGTGCCTGCTCGTTCCAGATATCCCTCAGAGGCGCAAATGATAAGCTTTTGCTCGCCAAGGCGGGTGGCAACCAAATCACCTGAGTCAGGCAGGGGACCAAGCCTCAGCGCGAGGTCAAAGCCGTCTGTCGCCGGGTCGCGAACCCGATCACTGAAATCAACTTCGATGTTCAGGGTCCGGTATTTTAACGCCATGATATTGAGTAAGGGCATAATGAAAAGATGCCCAAAGGCCACGGGAACCGTCAGCCGCATCAGTCCAGACGGCTCCACTATCCCCGCCTCTATTATGCTTTCAGCATCTGAAATCATATCCAGAGCAGCAGTGCAGCGATTGAAATAGATCTCACCTTCCGGCGTCAGCGACAGGCTTCGCGTACTGCGGTTGAGTAAGCGAACCCCCAGGCGGATTTCCAGACGCTTGATGCTTTTACTGAGTGCAGAGCGCGTCACGCCTAAACCCTCAGCTGCAGCAACGAAACTGCCTTTTCTGACAACTTCAGTAAATTCCTGTACGCCATTGAGTTGTGCCGTCACAAATATTGGTTCCTTTATCTCAACACTGAGGGGCTTTTTGCCCAGGTAATCATGGCCTTTAAATAAGGATAAGATCGTTGCTAACAGATTTTTACCATGAAATGGCGTCAGGAGACAGAATGAGTGAGTTGCTGAATATCTATACAATGAATGGAATAAAGCTTAATAATCGTGTCGTTATGGCACCAATGACCCGATCGCGGGCCTATGACCTTGTTCCCACTGACAGTATGGTCACCTACTATCGCCAGCGCGCAACAGCAGGTTTAATTGTTTCCGAAGGTTCACCTGTTTCAATGGAAGGCCGTGGACAGGCTTACACGCCGGGAATTTACACTGACGAACAGATAGAGGGATGGAAAAAGGTGACAGAGGCAGTACATGCGCAGGGTGGGAAAATATTCATCCAGCTTTGGCACGTAGGACGTTCCTCACACATTGCTCACCAGCCTGATGGGCAGGCCCCGGTCAGCTCCGTCTCACGCGTTGCAGAAGGCTGCACCACTCACATTCCTGGTGATAACTGTCAGTCTGTACGCGTATTTCACAGCCAGCCCCGCGCATTAGCAACGGATGAAGTCCCGCGGGTGACACAGGATTTCGTTCAGGCAGCTAAAAATGCCATCGAGGCGGGTTTTGACGGAGTGGAGATCCACGCAGCTAACGGCTACATCTTCGAGCAATTTATCAATGGTGGACTTAACGACAGAACAGATCGTTATGGCGGTAATATTGCCAATCGTCTGCGGTTTACGCTGGAAACTGTGGATGCTATCTCTGCAGCCATCGGGAGTCATCTGACAGGTATCCGTATTGCACCCTTTGGCCGCCTGCAGGATATGCATAGCTTTGATGATGAGCAGGATACCTGGTTATCTTTAGGTATCGAACTGCGTCGTCGACATCTCGCATATGTGCATTTGAGCGATCAGGAATCTCTCGGAGCTCAGGCCATTCCTGCTGGTTTTCTAACAAAGTTTCGTGAGGCCTACGAGGGAACTCTTATCGTCGCAGGCAGCTATACACAGGCGCGTGCAGAAATGGCACTCAGAGAGGGGTTTGCCGACTTAATTGCATTTGGGCGTCCTTTCATAGCCAATCCAGATCTCGTTAAACGCATGAAAAATGGGTGGCCGATAGCTATTCCTGATAAAGATACGTTCTATACCGGGCGAGATGCAGGTTATATAGATTATCCCACGCATCACGTCGATTAAGTTCCCAGAAGCTGGAACGTATCCGGAATGCCTCCGATCTTAAAACAGCTCCGGTTTTCAGCCATTCGGAGAGGAGGAATTCTATTAATAGTGAATTGCCAAATAAATACCCATATTTCATATAATTACTTTGTTAGAGTGGTTTTTTACATCATCGGCCCCCGAACCCCTGATTAAGCTGCGAATTTCCGGACATTCTCACGTTGGGCATGCCCGGATTTACGCCGGTAATCTTCACCCCCTCAAGCGTCATAATAAAATAAGCCTCTTACCTGCCGGCATCATTAATGCGATACCAGCGGATTTCAGCGGACTTTAACGTTTGTCCTTTAGCGACTGCTTTATACAAATAAGGGCTCGATGAATCGAAATCTTTTTCAAGCATCATCGGAGAGTGGGTGCGGGTTCCGGTAATACTGCCGCTACGGCTGTCGACGGGAATATTCAGACCGTGGCTGAAACCGATGATCTCAATACTTCCCTCCCGATTTGCAACATCCACAGAACCTTTAATAGCAGCACCACCGTCATTGCAGAGCCACATATAAGCGGGTATTGGCATGGTTGTCATTTCCTTAAAAAAAACGAGCTTTACGTTATGCCCTTAATGCCATTTTGGGCAATTAGTGGATGTTGTAATATATTGACTTTTCAGAAGTTTATTATCAAATAAAGCATTTTAAGTGCCTGTTTTTTGTGGTGTGATTACCGTGTTTTTCTTTTAGCTAAATTTCACAAGGAGTTTTCATGGCTATACAAGGGAAATTTGTGATCAACGATGCCGATTATTCCCCCCTTAGTGTCAGTGGTGTGGGGACGTTCATGGCATTTTCAGGGAATGGGGCCTATCGCAATCGCGGAGGGTGCGGAAAAATTGCAGGAAATGGACCAATACCCACGGGCCGATATTGGGTTGTTGAAAGAGGGGGCGGTGGTTTTTTTTCAAAAAAAGTCGCGTGGGTAAAAGACAGTTATAACAAATATCACAGTGGCGCGGAGTTTAGACGTTCAGAGTGGTTTGCACTCTATCCTGATGACCGGAGCATAGACGATATGACCTGGATTGAAGGCGTTAAGCGAGAGCACTTTCGCCTGCACCCTGGGATACTCTCTGACGGTTGTATAACACTGGCCAACAATTCAGATTTCGCCAAGCTGAGAAATGCGCTGCTGCATACCAGGCTGATGGAAGTGCCCTGCATGAAAGATCTCATGGCATATGGATATATAGAAGTCGTTTACGGTGGATTTCGCCATGCTGACACTTGTGCGCTGGGTAGCTAAGTCTGCACTCCTGGTTCTCCTGTTCTGCACCGGAGCCATGCTTATTGCTCCCGCTACATTTATCAGTTTGGATACGGCCAATAGTTTTGCAGAATGGACGTATGGTGATGTAAATCAGGAAAATTTTGATGATTTGTGGGTTTTGACCTGGATCGCATGCTCGATGCTGTTCTCTTTGGCGGGGTACTTTCTGATTATCAGGATCGCCCGAAAAATGCGCCGTTAGTGGCGCACTCATATTTCGCTCCAATTCCCCATATTTCCTGCCGGTAAACTTCTCCTTCACCCCGCAGTATTTCTGACCTTAAAAACACCCGCATTCGTTGTCATTGTTTTCTCAGGGGTTGTGTTTATCAACTACACTTCTGACACCCCTACAGCGCCGCTAAAAAGAGCGCAAGACAACGAGAAAACATCATGATCATTTCAGCATCGACGGACTACCGCGCGGCGGCAAAAAGTAAGTTGCCGCCATTTCTGTTTCACTACATCGACGGGGGGGCTTACAACGAGCATACGCTCAGACGTAACACCGCCGATCTGGCTGATATCGCCCTGCGTCAGCGCGTCCTGAAAAACATGTCAGATCTGAGCCTTGAGACGCAGCTGTTTGGTGAAAAACTGGCGATGCCGGTGATCCTGGCACCCGTCGGTCTGACCGGTATGTATGCCCGTCGCGGTGAAGTGCAGGCCGCGCGCGCGGCGGCGAAAAAAGGCATTCCCTTCACCCTTTCCACCGTTTCCGTTTGCCCGATTGAAGAGGTTGCGCCGGCTATCGACCGGCCAATGTGGTTCCAGCTTTACGTGCTGAAAGATCGCGGATTTATGCGCAATGCGCTGGAGCGCGCGCAGGCGGCAGGTGTCAACACGCTGGTGTTTACCGTGGATATGCCGGTGCCGGGCGCACGTTACCGTGATGCCCATTCCGGCATGAGCGGCCCGAACGCGGCCGCCCGTCGTATGTTGCAGGCGGTGATGCACCCGCAATGGGCGTGGGATGTCGGCCTGAACGGCAAGCCGCATGACCTCGGTAATGTTTCCGCCTATCGCGGGAAACCGACCACGCTGGAAGATTATATCGGCTGGCTCGGGGCGAACTTTGACCCTTCCATTTCATGGAAAGATCTGGAGTGGATCCGCGAGTTCTGGAAAGGCCCGATGATCATTAAAGGCATTCTGGACCCGGAAGATGCCAGAGACGCGGTGAAATTCGGCGCTGACGGCATTGTGGTGTCCAACCACGGTGGCCGCCAGCTCGACGGTGTGCTCTCCACCGCCCACGCGCTGCCCGCCATCGCCGATGCGGTGAAAGGTGACATCACGATTCTCGCGGATTCCGGCATCCGCACCGGTCTGGACGTGGTGCGCATGATCGCGCTCGGCGCAGACAGCGTGCTGCTTGGTCGTGCTTTTGTGTATGCGCTGGCCGCAGCGGGCGAGGCGGGAGTGATTAATTTGCTTAACCTGATTGAAAAGGAGATGCGTGTAGCGATGACGTTGACCGGGGCGAAGACCATCGGTGAGATTGGCGCCGGATCGCTGGTGCGCGGCGCGGGGCGGTGAAACGGCAGCCTCAGTGGCATCTCAATTTTCCAGATATCCAAGAGAGAAATGCGCATAAGTAACGCTGTACGGATGTGTCAGCATAGGTGTGTCTGGGGTGCGCCCGTCGGGGCGAAAAGCCGCCATCACACTTATTCTAAAGGCTTATCTGAAGGGAATGCTTATGCTGAAAAATCTTGTTCTGCCGTTTTCTGCCCCCGTTTCCATTGCCGGGCGTTTGTCGGCTGTGGCGTTGTTACTTTCTTCCGTTTCGGCCTGGGCCGCGGAGCCGTTGCGGGTGCAGGCTGATGCCGTGCCGCACGCCGAAATTCTGGAGTATGTGCAGAAAATTGACCCCGGCCTGAATCTGAAAGTGATCGAAATTCCCAGCGGACTGAACCCTAACGAACTGCTGGCGCATGGCGATATCGACGCTAATTATTTCCAGCATGTGCCGTATTTGCTGTCACAGGAAAAGGCGCTGAAGGTGAAGTTTGTCGTGGCGGCGCAGGTTCACATCGAGCCGCTGGGCGTCTATTCCAGCCGTCATAAAAGCTATGCGGATGTGCCGCAAAACGGCACCGTCGCCGTGCCTAACAACGAAACCAATCTGAGCCGCGCGTTGTATTTATTGCAAAGCCAGGGGCTTATCACGCTGAAGGCCGGCTTTAACGATCCGGCTAAAAATCAGGCCACGCCGCGCGACATTGCCACTAACCCGAAGAACCTGAAAATTCTGGAAGTGGAATCCCCGCAGATCCCGCGTTCTTTGCCGGACGTTGATCTGGCGGTGATTAACGGTAACTTTGCGCTGGAAGCGGGGCTGAGCCCGGCGAAGGATGCGCTGGGTCTGGAGAAAGCGCAGGGCAACCCGTATGCCAATATTCTGGTGACCACGGAGAAACTGCAAAACGATCCACGGATTAAGCAACTGGCGAAAGACCTGCAATCGCCGCAGGTGGCGCAGTTCATCAGTGAAACGTTCAAAGGGTCGGTGTTGCCGGTGACCGCGGCGAAAAGCTGACAGGATCTGAGCAGGCGTAAAACGCAAAAAAGGGAACCGGAGTTCCCTTTTTTCATGTCTTCAGCTGGCGTTCTGAACGATCAGTTCAGCAGCCCGAGGTGTTCGACCAGGATGGATGTGCCGATGCCTATCAGCACAACGCCACCCAGCACTTCGGCCCATTTTCCGATGGCAGCCCCTAAAAAACGGCCCAGCAACATGCCTGAGGTGGCCATGATGGTGGTGGCGGCACCGATGGCGAGCGCCATCACCAGGATGTTAACCTGCAGGAAGGCGAGGCCGACGCCCACGGCCATCGCATCGAGGCTGGTGGCAATGGCGGTGGTGACCAGCAGCCAGAATCCGTGACGGTGCGGTATCTCTGTCTCTTCGCCGGTGTCTTTCTTAAATCCCTGCATAATCATACGGCTGCCCAGCACCAACAGCAGGGTGAACGCGACCCAATGATCCCACTCCATGATGAACTGTGTGGCTGCAAGGCCAATGGCCCATCCGATCACTGGCGTAATGGCTTCAATCACGCCAAAAATAATCCCGGTGCGTAACGCTTCTTTCAGCGGCGGGCGGTGCAGGGATGCGCCTTTACCGATTGCCGCAGCAAACGCATCCATCGACATGCCGAACGCCAGAATAACGACCGTATAAAATTGCATAAAACAGACCAGTCAGGCCTTTCGTCGAACAAAAGGCGCCTTATTAAAAGAGGCGTGCAGTTTGCCACAGAAGATAAAATAAAAAAACCATAATATTCAATCAGTTATAGCATGCGTTAAGAATGTTAGCACAGGCTATATTTGTATGAAAAGGCTTCAAAACTGCAAGGGTATTGGTGGTTGAGGAGGAAAAACGTGAGTTATCATAATAATTTACGCGCCCGCTTAATTATGCAGCGGGTCTTATTTTGAGCAGGAGGCAGCGGTGGGTGACGGATGAGCCGCTGACGGGTGGGAAAGATTTTTTCCTGCGTCCGGTTTTCCCTTCGTCTGAATCTGCAAAATCAACGCTGCTTACTGGCACCAGCGGTTGCGGCCCTGTTCTTTTGCCCGGTAGAGCGCGGCATCGGCGGCGGCAATCAGTTCGTCAACGCGTTTTCCCTGATCATAACCGGTCACACCCATGCTGACGGTGACGTGTTCGCTCACCTCTGATTGCGCGTGAGGCATGGCCTGCTCGCTGATTTTGGCGCGAATACGTTCAGCCACGGCGATGGCTTCCTCAACGGATGCGCCTGGCAGCAGAACCAGAAACTCTTCCCCGCCATAGCGTGCGACCAGATCTTTCGGGGTGCGCACGGCGTCTTTCAGCGCGCGGGCGATCGCCACCAGACAGTGATCGCCGGCCTGATGCCCGTAGTGATCGTTGTAGCGTTTGAAATAATCGACATCCAGCATGATCAGCGCAAACGGCAAACGCTGAGCTACCGCCATGTCCAGATGGCTTTCCATTCCGCGCCGGTTGGCGGTTTCGGTCAGCGGATCCTGGCTGGCCAGCGAGTCCAGATAAGAGATCAGCACCAGATTATCCTGATGGCGTTGCCAGTTTTCGTCGAACCAGTGCTGCAAAATATGACGCCCGTAAATCAGAATCAGCGAGAAAAGACACCAGATAACGAAAAACCGCAAATTAAGATCTGAATACAGACTGATGTTGGACAGTAACGCGGATAACCACAGCGGAGTGGCGTACAGCAATAATCCGCGGGGATAAAAGTAGAGTGCTGACAGTGCCGTGAGGATCAGAATGATGACCAGCGGATACGACACCGGCAACTGCCATAAGGTGACAAAGTAGTAGCAGCTGTATGCCCAGATTGCCCCCGTCAGCAGGAACACCAGATCGAACAAAAGACACCGTAACGACGTCAGCCGCTTTTCCCCGATAAAGACGACGCCGAGGCTGCCCGCCGCCAGGGCGATCACCACGCCCATGGTGATGTCGATGATGTCCAGCACAGAGGCGGGTACCGGGGGAACGGCGGCATCGGCATGGCCGAAAATCTGGCTGCGGCACAGAACGATGACCGCAAAACTGAAGTTGATGAACGCAAACCAGGGCACACTTTTTGAGAGCGCGTAGGCAACCATCTCCTCACGCCTTTTCCACAGCGGCAAATTGATTGTTGGCGGTTTTCTTTTCTCGCTCACCATGGGATTGACCTCAGACATTGGGCGATAAGGACGGACAAACAATGTCACCCCGCAGGGTAACGGCATTAAAGTAATAGACACATTCTTGTCAAAACACCAAACACGGTCACGCTTTGCGCTGAAAAAATCCGCTTCTTTCTGTGAGTTATGGGCATTTTTCTGCCCGCAGCAGGGCAAATCCACACCAGCATCTATACTGCGTGAATGGGGCCGCAAAGGCTTCCCCAACACATGGCGAAGACGCATGAAACACATACAAAATAAGTCGTCGCTGCTCAGCGCGACGACCGCCTGCATCGGTGTCGTTTATGGTGATATTGGTACCAGCCCGCTTTATACCTTGCGCGAATGTCTGACCGGACAGTCCGGGATCACGCTGACGCAAAGTTCGCTGTTCGGATTTTTGTCGCTGATTTTCTGGTTGCTGATGCTGGTGGTGTCAGTGAAATACATCAGCTTTGTGATGCGCGCAGATAACGACGGGGAAGGCGGGATCCTTACGCTGATGTCGCTGGCGGTGCGTCACCTGAATCCGCGCTGGGTGCCGGTCATTATGTTTCTCGGCCTGGTCGGCGGCAGTTTCTTTTATGGCGACGGCGTCATTACGCCCGCGATCTCCGTACTTTCCGCCATTGAAGGGCTGGAGCTTATTGCGCCGTCTTTCGATCGCTTTATCATTCCGGCGGCCGTTGCGGTGCTGACGCTGTTGTTCTTCATTCAGAAAAACGGCACCGGCAGCGTGGGGAAAATCTTTGCGCCGGTGATGGTGGTGTGGTTTGTGGTGCTGGCGATATTGGGGATCGGCGGGATTATGCGTAACCCGGACGTGTTGCAGGCGCTGAACCCTTACTGGGCGCTGCATTTTTTTGTCGAATTCAAAACGGTGTCGTTCTTCGCGCTGGGCATGGTGGTGCTGTCGGTGACCGGCGGCGAAGCCTTGTACGCGGATATGGGGCATTTTGGTAAGAAACCGATCCGCATCGCGTGGGTTGTGCTGGTTGGCCCGTCGCTGGTGATGAATTATTTCGGTCAGGGCGCGTTGCTGCTCAGCCACCCTGACGCTATCCAGAATCCTTTTTTCCTTCTGGCGCCCGGCTGGGCGCTGATCCCGCTGCTGGTGCTGGCGACGCTGGCGACGGTGATTGCCTCGCAGGCGGTGATTTCCGGCGTGTTCTCCCTGACGCGTCAGGCTGTGCGCATGGGGTATCTGCCTCCGATGCGCATCATCTATACCTCTGACGTCGAATCCGGACAGATTTACATCCCGGTGGTCAACTGGCTGCTTTACGTCGCGGTGCTGATCGCCATTCTCAGCTTTAAACATTCGAGCAATCTGGCTTCGGCCTACGGGATTGTGGTCACCGGTACCATGGTCATCACCTCTTTGCTGATTGGGATTGTGATGGTGAAAAACTGGGGATGGAAAACCTGGGCTGGCGGGCTGGTGATGACGCTGATGCTGCTGATTGACGTACCCTTGTTTGCCGCGAACCTGACAAAACTGTTCTCCGGCGGCTGGCTGCCGGTGGTGATCGGCCTGACCATTTTGCTGATTATGCTGACCTGGAAAACGGAGCGTTCGCGGTTGTTGCGCCGGTTGCGTCAGGATCCGGAAGCGCTGGAAGCCCTGATCACCTCGCTGGAAAAGGCGCCGCCGAAACGGGTGCCCGGCACCGCCGTGGTGATGTCGCGCGGGTTGTACGAGGTTCCGCTGGTGTTACTGCACAATCTCAAACATAACAAGATCCTGCATGAGCGGGTGATTTTGCTGACCATGATCACGGCGGATGTGCCTTATGTGCACAACGTGAGACGCGTGAACATTGAACAGCTTTCACCGACATTCTGGCGGGTGATCGCCAATTATGGCTGGCGTGAAAAACCTAACGTAGAGGATATTTTGTATCGCTGCGGGCTGGAAGGGCTGAAATGTACCATGAACGAAACGTCATTCTTTATGTCCCGCGATACCTTTATTCTCGGCGATCCGCGTCCGTGGTATCTGAAAGCGCGGGGTAAACTGTTCCAGGTGTTGCAGCGCAACTCGCTGCGCGCGCCGGAGCAATTCCATATTCCGCCGAACCGGGTGATCGAGCTGGGGGCTGTGGTGAAATTCTGACGGCTATCACCGCGTATTCAGGCTGAATACGCGGTGATAAGAGGGCTACGCCTGCGGGGTTTGCGTCAGGTTTGTGACGTCCTGCGTGGCAGATTCCTGTGAGGTTTTCGCCTGCTCATTGGTAACCGGTGCGGCTGGCGTCGCAGTTTGCGTTTGCTCAGTGGTGACCGGTGCGGCTGGCGTTGTCGCCTGCGTTTGCTCAGTGGTCGCCGGTGCGGCTGGCGTTGCCGCCTGAGTTTGCTCAGTGGTCGCCGGTGTAGCTGGCGTTGCGGCCTGAGTTTGCTCAGTGGCAGCCGGTGTAGCTGGCGTTGCCGCCTGAGTTTGCTCAGTGGTCGCTGGTGTGGCTGGCGTTGCCGCTTGTGTTTGCTCAGCGGCTGCCGGGGCTTCCATTTGGATATTCGGCAGTGAAGGCACAGGTTCTGCCGGAATGGATTCTGACTTAGGTTTTGGCACCGGTGTAGCGGCACGCACTAAGAAGGTGGGTTTGAGATCCGCCACAGAATAGGTGACATGGCTAATCACATCGCTGGATGTTGTGACGTCGACAGGGGAAATCGACACGCGGCCAATCAGCGAACGGGCATAGCCGCCCACTTTATGTTTGCCCTCAGGCAGTTTGACCTCCAGAGACTCGCCGACGCCCAGCGCTCCGGCGTCTTTGTCATCCACGGTCACGTAAAGTTTGGTGCCATCATCGGTTTTCGTCGGGATATGCGTCACGGTTACCCGCGTCGAGCCGAAATCGAAAGCCGGTGCCTGTTCGGCGGTTTTCGGTTTTGCGCATCCTGTGAGGGCAAAAACGGCTGCAACGGCAGCAAGGGTAAAACGATAACTCATAGTTCGGTATCTTCCTTTGAGGGATTTTTGTGATCTGCGTATCAATATACCCGATCTGAGGATTGAGATGAATGCGATGACGGGGAACTCGGAACAATCTTCTCTTCAGTTTGTAACCGCCACACAACTTTAAGTTGAAGCGCTTCGTCAATTTGTGTATTTTTATGCAAATTATATGCATAAAAACACAATTACACAGGAGTGACCATGCTTAAGTCCTTAATTCTCACCGGGTGTCTGCTTTCTTCTTTAATCACATCAGCCTTTGCCGCACAAACGACCTACGTTGTCGGTTCCGGCGGCACTTACCGTCCGTTCGAATATGAAAACAGCCAGAAACAGCTGGAAGGTTTTGATATCGACATCATCAAAGCCATTGCCAAAGCGGAAAACTTTGACATCAAACTGGTGAACACGCCGTGGGAAGGTATTTTCGCTACGCTGAATTCCGGCGACCGCGACATCATCATTTCCGGCATCACCATCACCGACAAACGTAAAGCGATGGTCGATTTTTCCGCGCCTTACTTCCCGGCCGAACAGTCCATCGTGGTGCCTGTGGATTCTAAAGTGGATTCCGTTGCCGCGCTGAAAGGCCAGAAAGTGGGCGTGGTGAACTCCAGCACCGGGGATATCGTGGTGTCCGACACGCTGGGCAAAAATAGCACCGACATCAAACGTTTTGATAACACGCCGCTGATGTTGCAGGAACTGGCGGAAGACGGCATCGGCGCAGCCGTCGGCGACGTGGGCGTGGTGAAGTACTACATCAAATCTCATCCTGAAAAAGCCCTGAAACTGGTGCCGGACAGCAAGTTTGAGCGTCAGTATTTCGGTATTGCGGTGGCGAAAGACAACACCGAGTTGCTGGGTAAAATTAACGCCGGTTTGAAGAAAATCGTGGCTGACGGCACCTACGCGAAAATCTACGAAACCTGGTTTGATAAGAACGTTCCAACGCTTCCCGCTCAATAATATTTTCAACACGAACAACGTTAATCAGGGGCGGTAATACGCCCCTGAACAAGGACAGGTATGACCGGATTTCGCTGGGAGATAATCTCAGAATACGCGCCGCTGTTTGTCGAGGGCGCGCTGATGACCATCAAATGCACCATTATTTGCGTCATTTTAGGCACCAGTTGGGGGTTGCTGCTGGGCCTCGGCCGCATGGCGCGCGCCGACGACGGCCCGTGGAAACACATTCTGCGCTTTGCCGTGCAATGGCCGGTGCGCATTTACGTCAGTGCGTTTCGCGGTACGCCGCTGTTTGTGCAGATCATGGTGGTTCACTTTGCGCTGGTGCCGCTGTTTATCAATCCGCGTGACGGCATTCTGGTCGCTAACGGCCTGATGTCTTCGGAGTTTGCCCGCGCATTACGGTCTGATTACGGCGCGTTTTTATCCTGCGTGGTGGCGATCACCCTGAACGCCGGAGCCTATGTCTCCGAGATTTTCCGTGCGGGTATTCAGTCTATCGACAACGGTCAGATGGAAGCATCCCGTGCGCTGGGGATGGGCTGGGGCAAAACCATGCGCAAAGTGATTTTGCCGCAGGCATTCCGCCGCATTCTGCCGCCGCTGGGGAATAACGCCATCGCGATTGTAAAAGATTCCTCGCTGGCTTCGGCGATTGGCCTGGCCGATCTGGCTTACGCCGCACGTACCGTTTCCGGCGCTTACGCCACCTACTGGGAACCCTACCTGACCATTTCACTGGTTTACTGGGTGCTGACTTTCCTGCTCTCGCTGCTGGTTCAACACATGGAAAAGAGGTTTGGCAAAAGTGATTCACGTTAAGGATTTACAGAAACAGTTTGGCGAAACGCACGTGTTGCGCGGCATTTCCTGTGACATCGCAGAGAAAGAAGTGGTGTGCATTATCGGGCCTTCCGGCTCCGGCAAAAGCACCTTCCTGCGCTGTCTGAACGCCTTGGAAAAGCCCAACGGCGGTGAAGTGGTGGTGAACGGTTTTGCGGTGCATGATCCGAAAACCAATCTGAATACGCTGCGTTCCGGCGTGGGCATGGTGTTTCAGCGCTTTAATCTGTTCCCGCACATGACCGTGCTGGAAAACCTGATCATGGCGCCAATGTCGCTGAAAGGGTTGTCGAAAGCCGAAGCGGTCATGCGTGCCGAAAAGCTGCTGCAAAAAGTCGGGCTGATCGACAAAATCGACGCCTGGCCTTCCAGTTTGTCCGGCGGCCAGCAACAGCGCGTGGCGATTGCCCGTGCGCTGGCGATGGAACCGTCGATCATTCTTTTCGATGAACCGACGTCTGCGCTGGATCCGGAACTGGTGGGTGAAGTGCTGGCGGTAATGAAACAGCTGGCGCTGGAAGGCATGACGATGGTGATCGTCACGCACGAAATGGGCTTCGCCCGTGAAGTGGCCGACCGCGTGGTGTTTATCGATCAGGGCGTGATTCAGGAACAGGGGCCGCCTGAGCAACTGTTTACCGCGCCGGAAAATCCGCGAACACGTGAATTTTTGAGTAAAGTATTGTAACCCGACGGGCGCTTTCATCAGCGCCCGTTTTCTTTCATGCCATGAGGTCAGTCATGCCTGAATTCCATTCTTATTGTATTTCCGCCTCGGGTGAGGAAAGGAGCGAAGGCGATGCCGATGCCCGCTTTCCTTACTGGAGCTTCACCAAAACCGCGATCGCGATTTGTGCGCTGAAGCTGCGTGAAAACGGCGCGGTGGATCTGGACAGAGGGATTGACGGCGAGGCTTACACGCTGCGCCAACTGCTCAGTCACACCGCCGGATTGCCGGATTACGGCGCACTGAAGGCTTATCACGACGCGGTGGCTCCCGGTGATCAACCCTGGTCACGCGACAGGCTACTCAGTGCCACGTTAGCCAACGGCATGCTGTTTGCGCCAGGCGAGGGCTGGTCTTATTCCAATGTCGGCTACATGTTGGCGAGGGAACACATCGAAGCCGCCTCAGGACGGAGTTTTGCCCAACTGGTGGCTGACTTCATCACGACACCGCTCGGGCTGACCAGCATAACCCTTGCCGCCACCCGCGAACAGTTCGCCCGGCTTCACTGCGCCGCCGCCGGCACTTACCATCCGGGCTGGGTGTATCACGGCTGCCTGACCGGCAATGTGCGCGACGCGGCCAGACTGTTGCACGGGTTATTCAGCGGCAATCTGCTGAACGCGGCGTCGCTGGCCGACATGCAGGTGACCCGTCTTCTCGGCGGTGCCCTTGCAGGGCGGCCATGGACCGAATGCGGTTACGCGCTGGGGCTGATGAGCGGCGCAATGGGCGAGAGCGGGCGGTCTGTGGGGCATTCTGGCGGCGGGCCGTCATGCGTGAATGCTGTCTACCACTTCCCGGATCTGCGCGAAGCGGTGACCGGTGCCTGTTTTACCGACGGGCATGACGAAGGTGTGGCCGAAACAGAACTCACCCGACGCGTGCTGAACATGGGGTAACCGCAGGCGCTTACCGGTTCCACTTTGTGCTAAATTACCCGCCATTCTTACCTGTCTGCCCGAGGCCATATGTTTACTCCGCTCAACCGTACAACCCGTGAAATGAAAATCAATAATGTGGTGCTGGTCACCCATGCTTTGAAATCACTGGGCTCTGCGACCAAAGCTGAGCTGGCGGTCGCGACGGGGCTGAGCGTCGCCACCTGCGGCACCGTGCTGAATGAACTGAGCGGCAGCCGTGAAGTGCTGGCGCTGGAACGTGAGGTGTCGCGCGGTGGCCGCCCTGCGCAGCGGTATGCGTACAACCCGGATTATTTCTCGGTGCTGAGTATTTATGTGCAGGGAAGTGACGCCGCCGCACAGATCGTCTGGACCGTGAATACTGCCATTGGCGGATGTCTGGCGCAGGGTGAAGAGCGGTTTCTGCCGCAGGACCGGCAGGGGTTTTATCACCTTGTCGCCGGTATCCTGGCGCAGTATCCGAACATCACCGCGCTGGGGCTGGGGTTGCCGGGGGTGGTGGTGAAAGGGCAGGTCGCGACCTGCGACATCAGCGCCTTCGCCGGTGTGCCGGTGGAGCAGGAGCTGCGCGAGCGTTTCGCTATTTATGTGCAGGTGGACAATGACATGAACTACACCGCCTACGGTTTTTACCGCAGCAGCTGCGCCGGAGTCACTGCGCCGGTGGCCTATATTTTCAAACCGGAAGTGCCTTGCCTCGGTTGTGGCATGGTGATCAACGGGCAGGTCTTGCAGGGCGCCAGCCAGTTTGCCGGTGAAGTGTCTAATCTGCCGTTCAGCGGGATGGATAAACTGCCGGTGGCCGACGAAATGTCAAAAGTCATTGTCTCGCTGGCGGCGATCATCAACCCAATGACTATCGCGCTGTCCGGCCCGAAAATCAGCCAGGCGCTCATCCCGGAATTACTCGCGCGCTGCCACCAGCACATTCCACAGGAGCATATGCCTGAACTGGTGTACAGGCCGTCGATGCGTCAGGATTATTTGCAAGGCATCACCGAACTGACGTTAAACAACTATAACCGTCACGTCGCCTTCAGCACGCAGACCGGCGCGCATTGACTTTAGTTTCCGGACGCCAATATACTCGGCACTTATTAAAAGACTTTTAATAACTCATCTGACCGTCGGAGAACGCCTTTTGTCACTCTCATCTGAACTACCTGATACGCCTGACCACATCGGGAGCCCGGCCAAACGGGTCGCTACCCGCTCAATCTTTTTTGTCACCGGCATGGCGATGGGACTTTGGGCCGCGCTGGTGCCCTACGCGCAGTTACGCACGCATTCGGAAGCAGGGGATCTCGGCCTGCTGTTGCTGTGCCTCGGCGCCGGTTCGTTACTCTCCATGCTGGGATCCGGACGGCTGATTGGCCGGTTTGGCTGCCGGGGGGTGATCATCGCCTCGGTCATTTTGTATTGCCTGATGCTGCCGCTGCTGGCGTTGTTTAGCGACATCTGGCTGCTGGCGGTGAGCCTGTTCATTTTCGGCATGGGCATCGGGCTGGCAGATGTCTCGGTGAACGTGCAGGGAACGCTGGTCGAGCAGGCCGCGGATAAGCCGCTGATGTCCGGTTTTCACTGCTTATGGAGCGTCGGCTGTATCGCCGGAGCCGGCGGCGGTTCGTTACTGCTGAGCTCGGGCGTTTCACCGCTCGGCAGTACGTTTTACGCCATCGCACTGGTGATTATCGTGACCGCGTACTCCTGTCGTGGCCTGTTGCCGTTTGGCGCGCACGAGGAAGAGCACGTTGAAGGAAAAGCCAAACCACGGCCTAACTTCCGCCTGGTACTGATGGCGGTGATGGCCATGATCTGCTTTATGGCCGAAGGCGCGGTACTTGACTGGGGCGGCGTATTCCTGACGCGCGAACGTGGTCTGGCACTGGAACATGCGGGCTGGGGTTTTGCCGTCTTTGCTGTCGCAATGTCGCTGATGCGCATGACCGGCGACGCCATCGTCAGCGCGCTGGGGCGTAAACGTGTGCTGGTGGTGGGCGGCATTTTGGGCATTGCCGGTTATCTGATGGTGGTGCTGTTACCGGGCTGGATCCTGCCACTGTGTGGTTTTGCGCTGGTGGGCATTGGTGCGGCGAATATCGTGCCGGTGCTGATCACCCTCGCAGGGCAGGAGAAAGTCATGCCGGTCAATATGTCGGTGGCGATGGTGGCGACGCTGGGTTATCTCGGCGTGCTCGGCGGCCCGGCGCTGATCGGGTTTATCGCGCATCTCTCAAGCCTGTACGTGGCATTCTCTGGCGTCGCGGCGGCTTTCCTGATCATCACCTTCGGCGCGTACAAATTAAAATATTAATGATTTTGGGATAACTGAGTCACACTGAACCGCGGGCGGGTCGTAAAACGCCCGCTTTTTTTCTGTTTTCGCCTTTTATCATCTGACCCTGTAGGAGCTGCAATGGCCGTAAAACTTATCGCCGTCGACATGGATGGCACGTTCCTGAATGAATATAGCGAATATAACCAGGCGCGTTTTAGCGAGCAGTATCAGGAATTATTGCGTCGCCGTATCAAATTCGTGGTTGCCAGCGGCAACCAGTATTACCAGCTGAAATCCTTCTTTGATGAGCTGGATGACCAGATCGCCTATGTCGCCGAAGGTGGCGCTTACGTGGTCGATAAAAAGCAGGAGCTGTATTGCGCCAGCCTGGAGCGTGAACAAGTCTCTCAGGTCCTGCAATGGATTGGCCGCACGCCAGGCATCAATAACCTTGTCTGCGGCAGAAAAGGGGCTTACGTGCTCGAGGGCACCGATGAAGAGTTCATCCGTCGCATGAGCCATTACTACCACCGTCTGAGCAAAGTGCCGACCTACGCGCACATCGATGACACTATTTTTAAATTTGCGCTCAGCTATGTGGAAGATGACGTGTATCCGCTGATGGGGGAAATCACCCAGCAACTCGGCAGCATTGTTGCGCCGGTCACCAGCGGCCACGGATCGATTGACCTGATCATTACCGGTAATCATAAAGCGAACGGCCTGAAGAAAATCCAGCAGCGTTATGACATTCGCGATGAAGAAGTGATGACCTTCGGTGACAGCGGGAACGACCTGGAAATGCTCAGCTACGCCGGATACGGTTTCGCGATGGAAAACGCCTCTGAACCGGCAAAAGCGGCTGCCAAATACCGTGCGCCATCCAACCGGGAAGAGGGCGTGCTGAAGGTGATTGATGACTGGCTGAATGGCCGTGCGCCATTTGACGTTAATCACGGCTGACCAGCCCATGCAGCCACGTCAGCGGCCAACGGCCCTCTGGCGTGGTTGTGCGTGAGCGATTCGTGCGGAAAATCTTATAGATCTCACTAATTAGAAATTTCGCGAAAAAAACGCGAAAATTCTTAGTCAGCCTGCTCGAATGCAGTGAGAATGTTTATGTGTTGTGACATAGTGTAAATGGCAAGTTAAATTTAAACGCCTTTTATTTTCAGCATGTAAATGTCAATCAGACTGCAATAATAATTCCTCAACAATCCCCCCAGGCACTATATCTGTCAGAACAGCCTTCCTGCTGGCATTATTCACCTTTCGTTTTCTGTTTTGCGGTTTTTAATTCTGCGGGCAGGGCTTTTTTGTAGATTATCGCGAAAATTTCTTAATATTCTGAATTGCGCTCTCTGCCGGTACGGGCTCTCGACAATGTTAAGACTGAGAATTATGATTGTTGCGTTGAGAGAATTATCCTAAGGCAGTAAAATAAGGCACTGACATATTATGTCGTAATGTGTCAGCAAAGAGAACGCATAAGGGGTTCTGGTTTAGTTAAGGTTTAACAGGGAAGGGCAAACACAGTTTATATATCGCTTACGCAACCCTGCATGGCGCGGCGGGCGGAAGGTATTACTGATATTGCAGTTTATTTTTAATGGAACAATTTATGAAAGACACAGTGATAATCCATTCCGGCCATTATGAAATGCTGGCGATTTCGCACATTCTTAAAGAAGCAAAAGTGAAGCCGCGATCTTATTCATCATTAACGGAATTCTTTCGTTCAGGGCCTGGAATGAGCGTGGGTTTTATTATTCTGGAAGTGAAAGAAGAGTCCTCAAACTTTGATGCCGCCATAAAGTTTTTGCGCAGGCTGAGCTTTTATTACACCCCGCCACAAATTATTGTCATGACCAAAATAGAAAAAGCCGAGAAGCTCAGTTTACTGGCAGAACTTCAGGTAGATATGATCATCTCCGAGCAGGAAGATTTTTCTATTCTCAGAAAAATGTTGATCACCGGCGTGACCGACCTTAACTATCACATGGCGGTGAGCCCGTTCCTCAAACAGAAAGATAATGATTTTACCCGCGCGGCGAAAAAGCATTTAACCGAGATGGAATGGCAAGTGCTGAGTGCCATACAGCAAATGAAAAGCAACGCCACCATTGCCTGTAAACTCGGACGCAGCGTTAAGACGGTCAGCACGCATAAAAGAAATGCGATGAAAAAGCTGGGGCTGAAAAACTCGATTGAGCTTTATAAATACCTGATGCAGTAACCGGAGAAAGGGCGTGAGGATGAGGGTGTGATGAGGACCCTCACTGCACGGGCAGAGAGGGGGTGGCGTCAGATGGAGTGGTTGAGCACTTTATTTAGGTAGTTGAACAACTCTTTTGTACTCTTCAGTTTTAACTTCTTCATGGCGCTGTATTTGTAGTAATAGAGATTTGAGGCCGGTATTGCGGTGATTTTCTCGATATTTTTCATCTTAGCGTTCTTCGACAAACACCGCAGTAAAATCGCTTCATTTTTCGTCAGAATGAAGTCCTCAATGAAAGGCAATATAGATTCATATTTCCCCGTCAGCAGGCTATCGAAAAAGAAAAACACTTTAGATAATGCATTGTTTTTGCACAGGTGAAAGTCTGACAACCGGCTGTTAACAATAACATTATCGCTAAGAATGATTATCTTGCAGTCTTCTTTGGTGTTCGTTTTTAAGTTATAAATAAACTTGTCTATGTCGTATTCAAAACTCACTGCGCCGGGTTCGATAATGTAAATATCGAATTTCTGGCTATTCTTATCTAAGGCGTATTCTGCGCTGATTTGATTAAAAATAATGCTCTTTGATGTGTTAATCAGAGAGAAGACATTCTCCAATCCCAAAAAAGTCAACGTGCATGAGTCAATAATTGCAATCCGCAACATTAATTCATTCCTTTAAATTAAAAAAATTCCATTTGATAAACGGGTTGTGACTCTGATGGTTTACCTCCGTTATATTCATCCATCATTCTGGCATTTATAATATATAGTATTATTCCTACCGTCAATGTAAGTGAATTTAAAACATTATATAAATGTCATTAAATGTTTCAAAAATAATTTCGCAACAGGTTGAAAATAAAAGAATTTTAAATGACAGTGAATGAAATATATTATTGGCGTCGGATTATTTTGCAAATCTTTATTGAATACTAGAATATTCCTACATAAGCAGACAAACCTTACAAAGATATATCCCCTCCCGTTGATTGAAATCAACGTATCAGCCAGGGGTCTTTTGGTTCATTTCTCAGAGCGGTGCAAATATAGCCAGTGTGCGGCCAGTAATGAAATAAGGCTGCCGGAAGCGGGCAGCCTTTAAGCGGTGTTTACAGTGTGTCAGTGAACCTGAGCGGTCAGGGGACGTAATCAGGTGGCACGCCGCTGTCCTCCTGAGGCGCCGGGTTGTAATCCGGCGGTACCGGCGACTGCGGCGGGGAATACTGATTATCACTGTAACCGGCGTCAACCGGCACTTTGTTGCCTTTGGCATACATGCACTGGGTGTAAACCGTGTCGTACTGATCTTGCAAATCGCCGCTGCTGGCACCGGCGCTGTTGCTGCCCATGGCGCTGCCGATCAGTAATCCGCTGCCCGCGCCGATCAATGCTCCCGGTCCGGCATGACCGGAGGCGGCGCCGAGCAAAGCACCTGCCGCTGCACCGACCACCGTCCCTGCCGCCGCCGTGCCCGCCGCATTATTACTGGCGGTTTCTGCGCCGCCGTTAACACTGCCGTAAGCGGCGTTGCGGCAGGACATTTCATCCATCCGGAACGACTGATAACTTTTACCGGTGCCCGGCAGCACCATTACATCAGGCCGGGTAGGGGGCGAAACGCAGCCCGTCAGCGCTGCGGCCAGGGCGAGCATTGCCACCGGAGTAAACCTGTTCATCACTTTTATTACCTGTTAACGGGGTGCTGAATCGCCCACTACCACTTTCATCCATCCCCGCGGACAAGCGGGAACGCGCGGGTAATAGCCCGCCGGATTCTGGCAGTAATACGCATAGTTTGGCGTTTTCTCAACGTAAGTCTGTGGTTGCGCAGGCGCAACATAGACCACTGGCGGCGGCGGATAATAGACCGGCGGCGGGATGCCGATCACCACGTTCGGACCATACCAGCCACGGCCATAGCCACCGTGCCGGTAATAGCCATGCCCATAATAGCCGTGTCCATAATAACCTTGTCCGTAATAGCCATAGGCGAACGACGCTGAACTGACGGACATCAGTACGCCAGCGGTCAGCATCAACAACAGCAGCCTCTTCATAACCACCTCTGAGATAGAAAACCCGTTGCGCGGAGTCGTAAAAAAAAGCCACTTCTCCTGAGGCTAAAGATACTCTGCTGCCAGCGGAAAGGTTGGCGTGGAATTAGGGGGAACAGGACAAGGATGCGTCAGCAATTGTGTGTAAAAAATTCCGGAAACGCGAAATACTGACGTTCGCTGCAATAAAACCCTCTCCCTTTCAACCGCCCGCAAAGATAGCGAAAGTGAAGGCCATTCACCGGTATTTTCCTCGCTTAAAGTTCGCTCTTAAATATCCGGCTCATAAAGCATTTTATTTCCTGAATAATAACTGGTGTAAATCAAAAATAAACGATTTTACAATTTAATTACCTGCGTAAGTTATATTATTAAAGCGTTACGGCAGGTAATTTAAAATTGATTTTTTCGGGTTTACCTTTTTAAAAATTGTCTGATAGCATAATCGCTTCTCCTGAAATCCGTTTTAATTCTCTGAGTGTTATTGCTGTTAAGTTCAATAAAATCAATGCATTGTGAATTTTGTATTTTTCATTTTTTTATTTCATTGAATTCAGGAGTGAAGCCGTTATTGCATGACTGAATGTCGGAGAGAGATGTTTGTAAAAACGTTAACGGCATTCAGGCGTTAATTATTTCATCGTTCAGTAAATACCGGCATTGAAATATGCCCGCCTTGGGCCGCAGCGGCCTTATCCGCTGCAAATGATCTGTACACACTACTCATGGCATGGAGCCACAAAGGGAGTTGAAATGATTAAAATATCTCGTCTGACCTGGAATTTTGCATCGAAAGTCCGGTTCGTCACGGGGGAGTTGGCAGGGCAAAAGATAAAACGGATAAGTGGCCTGACGGGTATCGTGGCCGCGACGCTGATATCTTTACCGGCCAATGCGCAGGGTGCCGTTCAGGCAACAGGGGGTGCGGAATCTGCAGATAAGGTGGCTGCGGGCAAACGAGCCACCGACGGGCTTAGCCTCCTGCAACTGCAGGCCGTCACCGGCAGCGATGTGCAATACGATACCAACCCGGACGGATCCTTTGACTACAACAACATCACGTTAGGCGGAACAACGTACAGCAGTACGACCAAAAGCGGAGGAACGCGGATCACCAATGTCGCTGCGGGCACCAGTGGCGGTGATGCGGTCAACGTTGATCAGCTCAATGATTCAGTGACGAAAGTCAAAACGCATTATTCCAGCGTGAATGATGGCGGCACGGCGGGAGCGAACTACAACAATGATGGTGCGAAGGGGGCGTATTCGCTGGCCACCGGTGCGGGTGCGACCGTCGATGCCAGTTCAGGCAATGGCGTGGCTATCGGTAAAAATGCCACGGTGAGTTCGTCAAAAGGCAGCGTGGTTATCGGCGGCGATGCCACCGGCAGCTACAGCGTTGCCGGCGCGAATGCTAATCAGGTTGTGATTGGCAACGCGGCCTCAGCCACGGGTGTGTCTTCGATTGCGCTCGGCGATACCGCCAGTGCGACAGCCTCCTCGACCATGGCCTTCGGTTCGGGGGCCAGCGCCAGCGGCACCGGATCGGCAGTGTTTGGCTGGCGTGCGTCAGCCAGCGGCCAGGCGGCGGTGGCGTTGGGTGCGCAGTCACTGGCATCCGGCACCTCCTCTCTTGCTTTTGGCTATGGTGCGACCGCCTCAATCAACAACAGTGTGGCCCTCGGTGCGGGTGCGGTAACGTCTCCGGTAGTGGCGACAACTGGCACGAAGATCCGCGGGAAGGATTATGTTTTCGCCGCAGGGGCGCCCGCAGGCACAGTGAGCCTTGGCGCGCTCGGCAGCGAGCGCACGCTGACCCGCATGGCGGCCGGGCGGCTGAGTTCAGACAGCACCGACGGTGTGAACGGTTCGCAACTATTTGCCACCAATCAGGCCATTGAGAATCTGAATCTCAGCTTCACCGATCTGGATAACCATGCGTTGAAATATGACACCAACGCCGACGGTTCAGTGAACTACAACCGCATGACGACAGGTGGCAGCGCCTATAACAGCAGCACCCACACCGGCGGGACAATATTGACCAACGTGGCGGACGGCTCCGCGCCGAGCGATGCAGTGAACTTCTCTCAGCTGACCGAAACCAATAACAGTATTAACAGCATCTACAGCAGCGGCACGAAATACACCCACGCCAATTCAACCGGTGCTGATTCCTCGGCGACGGGGGCGGACGCCGTGGCGATAGGGCAGAGTGCTGCCGCCAGCGCAACCAACGCGGTCGCTATCGGTAACGGAGCACAGGCGGGCACCGCGAACAGCGTGGCGCTGGGCGATGGCGCAAAAACACAGGCGACGGTCGCCACTTCCGGCATCACCCTTCAGGGGAAAGACTATGTTTTTGCAGGCAGCTCGCCGGTGGGAACGGTCAGCGTCGGCGATACCGGCACGGAACGCACCATCACGAATGTGGCCGCCGGGCAGATCAACGTCACCAGCACCGACGCCGTCAACGGATCCCAGCTGTACGCGGTGACGGATGCGATAAACAACATCAACGGCGGCATGGCGAGTCTGGATACGCTTTCCGTCAAATATGATCTCAACAGCGACGGCACGACCAATTACAGCAAAATCACGCTGTCCGGCGACCCGACCACCCTCACTAACGTTGCGGCAGGCACACAGGACAGCGACGCGGTGAATTATGCCCAGCTCAGCGCGGTTTCTGCCGGGGTGAATAATATCGCCAGCGGGACAGAGGGCATGTTCCAGGTCAGCAATACCAGCAAACGTGCGAAACCTGTAACCAGCGGCAAAGAGGCCACTGCCGGGGGCGCCGGCGCCGTCGCGTCCGGGGATAACAGTACCGCCCTCGGCTCGAATGCCCGCGCTTCTGCCGCAAATTCCGTTGCGCTGGGGGCGGATTCCCTTGCCGATCGCGCCAACTCGGTATCGGTAGGTTCTGCGGGAGCTGAGCGTCAGATAACTAACGTGGCGACAGGCACCCGCGGTACCGATGCGGTCAACGTTCGCCAGTTAACATCGGGCGTCACCCAGGCCAACCAATACACGGATAACAAGTTCGGCGCGTTGAAAAATCTGGTGGATGACAATAATGACAAGCTGAGTGCCGGTATCGCCGGGGCCATGGCGATGGCCAGTCTGCCGCAGCCTTACGCGCCGGGCGCCAGTATGGTGAGCATGGGGGGAGGGACGTATCAGGATCAGTCCTCCGTCGCGCTGGGGGTGTCCACTATTTCTGAAAATGGCAGATGGGTGACCAAAATGTCCGGCAGCAGCAACTCGCAGGGGGAAATGGGCGCCGCCGTCGGGGTAGGGTATCAGTGGTAATGGCGTAATGTATCGAAGGAATGCCCCTGTTGACGGGGGCAAACCTTCAGGGTCAGGACGAGGATTTCTGACTTGCGGTAAAGCGCCGGAACGCCTCAAGTGTTTCATCACTCACGTGATGCTCGACGCCTTCGGCATCCAGCCGTGCGGTTTCGGCACTGATGCCCAGCGCAATGAAGAACGCTTCCACCACATTGTGACGCTCGCGGTTTTCCGCCGCCAGTTTCTCGCCTTCCGGCGTGAGGAAGGTGCCGCGATAAGGCAACTGATGAACCAGCCCGGCATTCGCCAGACGCTTCAGGGTTTTCGCCACGGTGGGTTGCGAAACGCCCAGACGAGCAGCCAGATCCACCTGACGCGCTTCGCCAAACTCGCGGATCAGATCGGAAATCAGTTCAACGTAATCATCCATCAGTTCCCGTCGGTGCGCCTCGCGCACCTGTAAAAAACCCTGAGCGTGTTCTTCAACATCCAGCAACGGATTTAATTTTTTATCTTTCACTGCGCCTGCCTCTTTCTTGCTCAACGGTTTCTTACCGCCGCCGCTTTGCGCGACAACGAACCGCATTGTAAACCAACAACACATATCTACCAATTTCTGCGAACTTTGCCTTGGCTATGGAGTATAGCCTATGCTATACCTGAATAATAAACCGCCGACAGCCGGACAGAGTGACAGGAGAAAATTCATGGGAAATGGACAAAACATTGTAAAACTATTCAGTCAGTCGCCGTTCCGTTTACGGCTGATGCTGATCGGCATGGTCGTGGCGCTGATCACCGGCAATGCAACGGCGGCGGAGAAAGACAAAAAAAAGTTTAAAGTGGTGACGACCTTCACGGTGATCCAAGACATCGCGCAGAACGTTGCCGGTGATGCCGCCACGGTGGAGTCCATCACCAAACCCGGTGCGGAAATTCACGATTATCAGCCGACGCCGCGTGACATCGTAAAAACGCAGTCTGCCGATCTGATCCTGTGGAACGGATTTAACCTCGAACGCTGGTTCGGGCGCTTCTTTGCCAACATCAAAAATGTGCCGTCCGCGACCGTCACCGACGGCATCGCGCCGCTGCCGATCCAGGAAGGGCCTTATCTCGGCAACCCAAATCCGCACGCGTGGATGTCGGCGAAAAATGCGCTGGTGTACGTGGAGAATATCCGCGCCGCGCTGGTGAAATACGACCCTGAGAACGCCGCGACCTACGACCGTAATGCCAAAAGCTATGCCGAAAAAATCACCCGGCTGGATGCGCCGCTGCGCGAACGTCTGGCAAAAATTCCGGCTCAGCAGCGCTGGTTAGTCACCAGCGAGGGCGCGTTCAGCTATCTGGCGAAAGATTATGATTTGAAAGAAGCCTATCTGTGGCCGATCAACGCCGAAGAGCAGGGCACGCCGCAGCAGGTGAAAAAACTGATCGACCTGGTGCGCCAGCAAAACATCCCGGTGGTGTTCAGCGAAAGCACCATCTCGGATAAACCGGCCAAACAGGTGAGCAAAGAGACAGGCGCGAAATATGGCGGTGTGCTGTATGTCGATTCCCTGTCTGCGGCGGATGGCCCGGTACCGACCTACATTGATTTGCTGAAAGTCACGGTCGGCACCATTGCGCAAGGATTCGGCCAATGAGTGATACCGCGCTGCATCTCGACGTTGATAACATTTCGGTGACCTACAACAATGGTCACACCGCCATAGAGAATGCGTCGTTCCGCCTGAGCGGCGGATCGATTTGCGCGCTGCTGGGCGTCAACGGCAGCGGCAAATCGACCCTGTTCAAAACCATCATGGGCATTATTCGCCCGACGCACGGCAGCGTGACGCTTGATGGCCTGAACGTCAGCAAAGCCCTGAAGCAGAATCTGATCGCTTACGTGCCGCAATCTGAAGACGTGGACTGGAACTTTCCGGTGCTGGTGCGTGATGTGGTGATGATGGGGCGCTACGGCAAAATGTCATTTCTGCGAATTCCCTCGCAGGAAGATAAAAAACAGGTGGCGTCGGCGCTGGCGCGTGTTGGCCTGACCGATCTGGCACAGCGTCAGATCGGCGAGCTTTCCGGTGGTCAGAAAAAACGGGTGTTTCTTGCCCGTGCGCTGGCACAACAAGGGCGCGTGATGTTGCTTGACGAGCCGTTTACCGGCGTGGATATCAAAACAGAAAACGCCATTATCGATCTGCTGCGCCAGCTGCGTGAAGAGGGGCATCTGATCCTGGTGTCGACCCACAACATCGCCAGCGTGCCGGATTTCTGCGACCGCGTGGTGTTGATCAACCGGACGGTGATCGCCGCCGGGCCACTTGACACCACCTTCACCCATCCGAATCTTGAGAATACGTTCGGCGGCGCACTGCGCAATATCGGCTATTTAGTCCCGCAGGAAACGGCCGCGATGCCAGAAACCCTGTCACCGATAAGGCGGGTGAAATGATTGACCTGCTGCTTGAGCCGTTTCATTACAACTATATGGTGAAAGCCATCTGGGTCAGTGCGGGGGTGGGCGCGGTGTGTGCGTTTTTGTCCGCGTACCTGATGCTCAAGGGCTGGTCGCTGATGGGCGATGCGTTATCGCATTCCGTGGTGCCGGGCGTGGCGGGCGCGTATGCGCTGGGCTTCCCTTACGCCATTGGTGCCTTTGGCACCGGCATTCTGGCCGCGCTGTCCATGACGCTGCTACGCCATTTCACCAAACTGCGTGAAGACGCCATCATTGGCTTTGTTTTTTCCACCTTCTTCGCCCTCGGCTTGCTGCTGGTGTCCCTGAACCCGACCTCCGTCAACGTGCAGTCGATCCTGTTCGGCAACATTTTAGGCATCGACGACGCCGACATTTTGCAGGTGCAAATCATCGTCGGCATTTCCCTTCTGGTGCTGTGTGTCATCTGGCGCGACCTGCTGGCGGTCTTTTTCGATGAAGCGCACGCGCGCTCGGTCGGCCTTTCTCCGCTGTGGCTGAAAGTGATTTTCTTCACCATTTTCAGCGCGTGCAGCGTGGCGGCGCTCCAGACCGTCGGTGCGATTTTAGTGATCGCCATGGTGATCACCCCCGGCGCGACGGCGTATCTGCTGTCCGACCGCTTTTCGCACCTGCTGATTATCTCAGTGATGATCGGCGCGGTAACCAGCGCGGTGGGCGCATGGCTCAGTTATTACCTCGACGGTGCCACCGGCGGGGTGATCGTCTGTCTGCAAACCACCGTTTTCCTGCTGGCATTTTTGTTCGCACCGAAACACGGCTGGCTGGCGAATCATTTCCGTCTTAAACGTTCAGGGAGCCGCGCATGATGGCCTGGATGGATGTGCTGATGGAGCCGATGAGCTTCGACTTTATGCAACGCGCGTTGCTCACCGCCGCGGCCACCAGCGTGGTCTGCGCGATATTTTCCTGTTTTTTGGTGCTCAAAGGCTGGTCGCTGATGGGCGACGCCATCTCTCACGCGGTGCTGCCCGGCGTGGTGCTGGCCTATCTGGCGGGGATCCCGCTGGTGATCGGCGCGTTCGGTTCCGGCCTGTTTTGTGCAGTCGCCACCGGTTTCATCAAGGAGCATTGCCGTGTAAAAGAAGATTCGGTGATGGGCATCGTGTTTTCCGGCATGTTCGCCGCCGGACTGGTGCTGTTCTCGCGGGTGAATACCGAGCAGCATCTCAGCCATATTCTGTTCGGTAACGTGCTCGGCGTCACCGACAGCGAAATGCTGCAAACGCTGATCATCGCGTTTATCGTCACCCTGGCGATTATCATCAAATTCAAAGACCTGATGCTGTTTTGTTTTGACCCGGTACAGGCGAAGGTTATCGGGCTGCCGGTGCGTTTTTACCACTATGCGCTGCTGTGTCTGCTGGCGCTGACCATTGTTGCCGCGTTGCAGGCGGTCGGCGTGGTGCTGGTGGTGGCGATGCTGATCACCCCCGGCATCACCGCCTTTCTGCTGTGTAAAACCCTGCCGAAAATGATGGCGGTGGCGGTCACCGCGTCACTGCTGGCGGCGGTGTCCGGCACCTTTATCAGTTTTTATATTGATGCCGCGACCGGCCCGACCATCGTGTTGATTCAGGCGCTGATTTTCCTGCTGGCGCTGACGGTGCATCTGCTGCGCAAGGCGGTCAAACCGCGTCAGGCCGCCTCAAATCCCTGACAGCGCACCGAATGAATAGTGTTCCGGCGGAAGTTTTGCGATGCTGCACGCCGGACATTTTTTATGAGAAACGCCAATGACCCCACAATTTGCTCCCGTTGAACTGGAAAAAGCCTACCGTCTGATTAACCACGGCACGACCGCGCTGGTATCTGCGCATCACGATGGCGTGGACAACGTGATGTCTGCCTCGTGGGTGTGTGGTCTGGATTTCAGACCGGCAAAACTGACCGTGGTGCTGGATAAGATCGCCAGAACGCGCGAGCTTATCGAACAGAGCGGATACTTCGTGATTCAGGTGCCCACGGTCGCGCAACTGCAAATGACCTACGATCTGGGTAACCGTACGCTGCGCAATGACCCGGATAAACTGGCGAATTGCGGCACTGAGCTGTTTCGAATGGCAGGCCAGGGGGATTTACCTTTCGTCGCCGGTTGCACTGCGTGGCTGGCCTGTAAGCTGATCCCGGAGCCTCATAACCAGCAGGCGCATGATCTGTTTATCGGCGAGATTGTCGGTGCCTGGGCGGACACCCGCGTGTTCAAAAACGGACACTGGCATTTCGAAGAAGCCGATCCGTCGCTGCGCAGTTTGCACTACATCGCAGGCGGCCAGTTCTACGCCACCGGCGAACCGCTGAACGCCAATACTGATCTGAAATAACCCGCTGATACACCGGAGCTGGCGGTTTTATGACTACACCGCTGGCTACCTGGCACATAAAGGCCTACCATCGACCCGCACCATGCATTAAGACGTACCCTGGTTTTTTGAAGTTCCATGCACCACGAGTTAAGGATTGTTATGAGCGAAGTCGAAAGTTCGATCAGTGTTGGCGATAGTTTTACTGTCAAGAACGGCTCAACCCACGAAGTCACTGGCTTTGTGAAGAAAGGAGAAAGAATTTATCCAACGGTTAAAACTGACCACGGCGATTCTAACTTCACCTTCATTAAAGAAATTGTTTCAGTGAACAAAGCGTAACGTTAACGACCTTACCGAAGATCGCGGCCTGTTGTCTCCCTACGCAGAGCAGGCTGCGTGACGATGCCCCTTCAGATTCTATTTTCCGCTCCCTCTCTGATCTCCCCTTTTTTTCCTGATGACGTCTCAGCCAAACCGCGCATTATGACTTTCCCCACATCCGCTTCCGACAGTGCTGACCTCTCAGGCTGGCCGTATGTGACCGGTACAGGATTTGTTGCGCTGCAAATGGTAGTCCACATGGTATTCGTTGGCGTTGCGGATCATCACTGAGTAATTGATGTAATCGCCGGTATCGCTGTAAGACAGCGACGTCAGGCGCAGCAGCGGCGTGCCTTCGGCGATGTGAAACAGGGCGGCGACGGTACTGTCGGCGAGGATCGGGCTGAAGCTTTCATAGTTTCCGGCAATGCAGATATGGCATTCGTCTTCAATGTAGGAAAATTTAGAGCCTTCAAGATGCTTCACCGAAAGATTGCCAAATAAACGGCCAGGCATGTAACTGTCTTCCAGCACCAGTGGTTTGCCCTCTACTGACCGCAGGCGGCGCGAATAGTAGATGCGCTCATCGGTTTTGATGCGCAGCTGGCTGGCGATGGCCGGGGGCGCGCCCATGATCTTAAACTCCAGCACTTCGCTCACCGTCGGGCGGCCCAGCTGTTTCATCAGTTCACAAAACCCCATCAGCCCGCGCGTTTCATGCTGGACATCTTTTTGCGCGACGAAGGTTCCGCTACCGTGACAGCGCCGCACCAGCCCCCATTCGATCAGCAAGTCCACCGCTTTACGCAGCGTCATGCGCGAGACGCCAAACTCCGTTGCCAGCTTTTTTTCGCTGGGTAAAGCATCACCGATGCCAAAATCGGCAGAATTAATGCGAATTCTTAAGCGTTCAGCAAGCGTTTTGTAGATCACCGGCAGACCTCTTTCTCCGTGCGCGAATCTCCGTAGCCGGGCCTTGAAAGCCGGTTACGCCCCTGTAAATCCTCAATAACCTGTTCTGGCCTTGCGGGGTTTTAAGACCCGCTAATTTCAGTGTATAGAAAAAGCCTGAAAAGTAGATCACTTCACCTGCAGAAAAAGCATGAATGCGATCACGAAACGATTAATCATTTTGCGATCTTATTTTTCATTATTCCTACTCTCTGATCAGAAAATAAAAAACGTCATTAAAAACATTTTAATAAAAAACTCTGACCCCGAAGTAAAATGAGGATTATATATGCTCAGTCAAATCCAACGTTTTGGCGGTGCGATGTTTACGCCGGTATTACTGTTTCCGTTTGCGGGAATGGTGGTGGGCATCGCGATTATGCTTCAAAACCCGATGTTCATGGGAGAAACGCTCACCACCCCTGATAACCTTTTCGCTCAAGTTGTTCATATTATTGAGGAAGGCGGCTGGACGGTGTTTCGCAATATGCCGCTGATTTTCGCCATCGGCCTGCCTATCGGGCTGGCGAAACAGGCACAAGGCCGTGCCTGTCTGGCGGCGCTGGTCAGTTTTATGACCTGGAATTATTTAATTAATGCCATGGGATTAACCTGGGGAGATTATTTCGGCGTTAATTTCAACGTTGAGCCCGGCGGGCAAAGTGGGCTGGCGATGATTGCCGGAATTAAAACACTCGATACCAGCATAATTGGTGCGATTATTATTTCCGGTCTTGTTACCTCAATACACAATCATTTTTTTGATAAACAACTTCCCGTCTTCCTCGGTATTTTTCAGGGCAGCTCCTTCGTGGTGATTATTGGTTTCCTGCTGATGATCCCCTGCGCGTGGCTGACCCTGCTGCTGTGGCCGAAAGTGCAGAGCGGTATTCTCTCGATGCAGCATTTCATGCTGGTTTCCGGTTCGCTGGGCGTCTGGGTTTACACCTTCCTCGAACGCATTCTGATCCCGACCGGTTTGCATCACTTCGTCTACGGTCCCTTTGTCTTTGGCCCGGCGGCGATCGAGGGCGGCATTCAGGTTTACTGGGCTGAACATTTGCAGGCCTTCAGCCAAAGCACCGAACCGCTGAAAACCCTGTTCCCGCAGGGCGGCTTTGCGCTGTTCGGTAACTCAAAAGTCTTCGGGTCGATGGGGGTTGCGATGGCGATCTATGCCACCGCCGCACCGCAAAACCGCGTGAAAGTGGCGGGGCTGCTGATCCCGGCAACGCTCACGGCCGTGCTGGTCGGCATCACTGAACCGCTGGAATTTACCTTCCTGTTTATTTCTCCGCTGCTGTTTGCGCTCCATGCATTACTGGCCGCCACGCTGGCGACGCTGATGTACATGGCCGGCGTGGTCGGCAACATGGGCGGCGGCCTGCTCGATTCTTTCCTGCCGCAAAACTGGATCCCGATGTTCCACAATCACGCGGCAATGATATTCACTCAAATCGGTATCGGGCTGGTGTTTACCGGCATCTGGTTCCTGGTGTTCCGCACGGTGATCCTGCGCCTGAACCTGAAAACGCCGGGGCGCGAAGACAGCGAAATCAAGCTCTACAGCAAAGCCGATTATCAGGCGCAGAAAAAGACCGGCGACCGCACGGCCCCGTCTTCCTCACAGGGTCAGGCCGCCGGGTATCTGCAGGCGCTCGGCGGTCACGGCAATGTTATCGACCTCAACAACTGCGCGACGCGGCTGCGTATCACGCTGGGCGATATGGCGCTGACGCAAAGTGACGACATCTTTAAAGCCCTCGGCGCACACGGCGTAGTGCGGCGTGGCAACGCCATTCAGGTCATCGTGGGTCTGCACGTTCCTCAGGTGCGCGACCAGATAGAGACGCTGATGAAGCAAGACGCTTTCACACAATCATCCACATCCGGGGCGCGTTCCCCGACAGAAACATCCCTTACGGAGGCAGTATGATGAAGAAATTCTCAGTCGTTGTGGCAGGCGGTGGCAGCACTTTTACACCGGGTATCGTTCTGATGTTACTGGCGAATCAGGAGAGATTCCCGCTGCGGGCCATCAAATTTTATGACAATGATGGCGCACGTCAGGAGATTGTCGCCGAAGCGTGCAAGGTGATCCTCAAAGAGCAGGCGCCGGAGATTGAGTTCAGCTACACCACCGATCCCCGTGCGGCATTCACGGATGTCGATTTCGTGATGGCGCACATCCGCGTCGGTAAATACCCGATGCGTGAAAAGGATGAAAAAATCCCGCTGCGTCACGGGGTGGTCGGACAGGAAACCTGCGGGCCGGGCGGGATCGCCTACGGGATGCGCTCAATCGGCGGCGTGCTGGAAATCGTCGATTACATGGAAAAGTATTCACCGGATGCCTGGATGCTCAACTATTCCAATCCGGCCGCCATTGTGGCGGAAGCGACGCGCCGTTTGCGCCCGCAGGCCAAAATTCTCAACATCTGCGATATGCCTATCGGCATTGAAGGGCGCATGGCGGAGATTGCCGGGCTGAAATCCCGCAAAGAGATGCGCGTGCGCTATTACGGGCTGAATCACTTCGGCTGGTGGACATCAATCGAAGACGCACATGGCAACGATCTGATGCCCAAAATCCGCGAACATGTGGCGAAATATGGCTATGTTCCTCACACCGGTGAACAGGCAAGCGAAGCCAGCTGGAATGACACCTTCGCCAAAGCCAAAGATGTCTGGGCGCTGGATCCGTCCACTTTCCCGAACACCTATTTAAAATATTACCTCTACCCGGATTACGTCGTCGCGCATTCCAACCCTGACCATACCCGCGCCAATGAGGTGATGGAGCATCGCGAAAAACATGTGTTCAGCGCCTGCGCCGCCATTACTCAGGCCGGGAAATCGTCCGCCGGTGAACTGGAAATCGATGAACACGCGTCTTACATCGTCGATCTGGCGACGGCCATCGCGTTCAACACGCAGGCAAGAATGCTGCTGATTGTGCCGAACGAGGGGGCTATCACCAATGTCGATCCGCAAGCGATGGTCGAAATTCCGTGTCTTGTCGGCAGCAGCGGGCCGGAACCGCTGACGGTCGGTAAGATCCCCCTGTTCCAGCAAGGATTGATAGGCCAGCAGGTGGCGGTGGAAAAACTGGTGGTCGAAGCCTGGGTGGAGAAATCCTACCTGAAGCTGTGGCAGGCGATCACGCTGTCGAAAACCGTCCCGAGCGCGTCTGTCGCCAAAGCCATTCTGGATGATCTGATCGAAGCCAATAAAGACTACTGGCCGGAACTGAAATAAAACAGGAGGTTAAGAGAGAAACGGCGCAGCCATCGCGGTTGCGCCGTTTTTTTTATACGCCAGATGACATGTTTAAAACGCCTGATCCCTAAAGGCGGCCAGCGCCTGCGCATCCGGCAGCGCCGTCATTGCGCCGCGTGCGGTGGTGGCCAGCGCGCCGCAGGTGAGCGCCTGACGGATAATGGCGTGCCACGCCTCGGGTGACGGTTGCGGGCCGTGCTGTGCCAGTCCCGCCAGCAGCCCGGCAACAAACGCATCGCCCGCGCCGGTGGTATCGACGGCCTGCACTTTCGGCGCGGGATACTGCATCAGCGAGGCATCCTGTTTGCGGTACACCGACACGCCGTCTTTTCCCTGAGTGACCAGCAATAACGCCGGATCGTGGCGCTGACAAAGCCGCAAAATGCCTTCTGACAGCAGCGATTCGCCGGTCAGATACGCGAGTTCATCCTCAGACACTTTGATCACGTCTGCCAGCGACAGTGCCTGGTCGAGGCATTCGCGCAGTGCATTTTCATCCGGCCATAAATCGTGACGGATATTCGGATCAAAGCTGACCTGACCGCCTGCCGCTTTCATCTGCGCCATGGCTAAAAAAGCGGAAGAACGCGAAGGTTCAGCGGAAAGTGAAATTGAGCACAGGTGCAAAAACTCTCCGGCGGAAAACGCAGGAATATCGACAGATTGCAGAAACAGATCGGCGCTCGGGCGCACCATAAACGTAAACGATCGTTCGCCGTCAGCATCGTTTTCCACCACCACGGTGGAGGTCCGGTGGTGCGGATCGCGGTGCATAAAGTCGGTGTTCACCGCTTCGTCGTCCAGCGTTCTACGCAAAAATGCACCGAAAGGATCGTTGCCCACGCGGCCAATAAAACCGCTGTTTCCGCCAAGACGGCTGATGCCGACCGCCACGTTGGCCGGCGCGCCGCCGGGGCACTTCAGTAAACGGCCATCTTCTTCGGGGATCAAATCCACCACGGCATCGCCCAATACCCAAACCCGCTTATTCATCTTCATTCCCTTTTTCTCATCCTGATAATCATCTGTCGATAAAGTAGAAGAACCGGTTTAGCTAATCAAGCACAAATGAATTATTAGGATTCAGTGACGATTTGCCAGCAAGATCACAATTCCACTACAAGACTGGCGAACTTCGTTGCCTAAAGGCAGGGGGAGTGCTTATTGTGCTCAGGAAAACCAGTTTAGCAATTTAGCTAAACAGTTTTCCCCATAATAATTACATTTCTTCTGAGGGATAAAAATGATGATGAAACCTCGCTATCTTGCTGTTGCTATTGGACTTATTCTTTCTTCTGCGGCTCAGGGGGCCGATATTTCCGCCAGTGCGATTGAAGCCCGCTTCAACGCCATGGAAAAACGTTTGCAACAGGCTGAAAGCCGCGCCGCCAAGGCCGAAGCCCGCGCAACGCAGGCAGAACAGCAGGTGAAGCAGCTGGAAACACGCACCGCCAGCAACGAGCAGCAAACCCGTCAGGTGGCGAAGACGGCGGAAATTACCCAGCAGCAAACGGCGGATGTGGCAAAACGCACCGAAACGTTAGCCAGTAATACCAAAACCAGCAGCAGCGATAACAGCGGGTTTAAATTCACCGGTTACGCCCGTTCCGGCGTGATCATGAATGATTCCGCCACCTCGACGGAAAGCGGCCCTTACGTGACGCCAGCCGGACAAACCGGGGGCGCGGTCGGCCGTCTGGGTAACGAAAACAACACCTACGTTGAGCTGAATCTGGAACACAACCAGACCATGGCCAGCGGCGCCACCTCACGTTATAAGGTGATGCTTGCCGACGGCCAGCGCAGCTATAACGACTGGACCGGCGCGACCAGCGATCTGAATATTCGTCAGGCGTTTGTGGAACTGGGTTCGCTGCCGACGTTCACCGGTCCGTGGAAAGACTCCACGCTGTGGGCGGGTAAACGCTTTGACCGCGATAACTTTGATATTCACTGGCTCGATTCCGACGTCATTTTCCTCGCGGGCACCGGCGGCGGGATTTATGACGTGAAGTGGGGCGATAACCTGAAAAGTAACTTCTCGCTTTACGGGCGCAACTTCGACGATCTGGACGATAACAACAACAGCAATGACGACACCCGCATTGAGAACTACATCGTCACGGCGAATAACTTCGCCGGGCCGTTCCAGTGGATGGTCAGCGGGCTGCGTGCCAAAAACAATCAGGATCGCGAAAACACCGGGACACAGGGCGTCACCAACGCAGCGGATACCGGCTTCCATACCCTGCTGGCCTACCACGGCGACAGCTTCTACGGCCTGCGCGAAGGGACATCCAAAACAGCGCTGTTGTACGGTCACGGTTTAGGGGCAGAAGTGAAAGCGCTGGGCTCGGACGGCCATCTGACCGACGATGCCAGTACCGTACGTCTGGCCACTTACGGCATCACGCCGCTGAGTAAAAACTGGAACATCGCTCCGGCGATCCTTGCGCAGCAGAGCAAAGACCGTTACGTCTCCGGCGATGATTATCAGTGGCTGACCTTTAACACCCGTCTTATCCAGCAGATCACCGAAAACTTTGAACTGGCCTATGAAGGCAGCTATCAGTACATGGATCTCGATCCGCAGGGCTATCAGAATAACAACAAAGTGAAAGGCGGATTCTACAAACTGACCTTCGCGCCGACGTTTAAAGTGGGGGATATCAGCGATATGCTCAGCCGTCCTGAAATCCGTTTCTTCGCCAGTTACATGGACTGGAGCCACAAACTGGACAGCTACTCTTCCAGCGACTCGTTCGGGACGGACGGCTTCACCTCCGGCGGCCAGTGGAATTTCGGCATCCAGATGGAAACCTGGTTCTAAAAAGCAGGGTGTGAATCACCATGATACGCCTGAGCACATCGGGCGTTATCGTTCAGGGTAATACAAGGAACATTATGAATATCAATGCAATCGCGACTGAACTGCTTCCGTTACTGGGAGGCAAAGACAATATTGCCAGCGCGGCACACTGCGCCACGCGTCTGCGCCTGGTGCTGGTGGATGACAGTCTGGTCAACAAAAGCGCCATCGAAAAAGTCGAAGGCGTGAAAGGCTGTTTCAGCAATGCGGGTCAGATTCAGGTCATTTTCGGCACCGGTCTGGTGAACAAGGTTCACGCCGAGTTTATTAAAGTGGCGGGGATTGGCGAATCCAGCAAATCCGAAGCGGCCAACATTGCGGCGCAAAAGCTCAATCCGTTCCAGCGCATCGCGCGCGTGCTGTCGAATATCTTCGTGCCGATCATTCCGGCCATCGTCGCCTCCGGCCTGCTGATGGGGCTGCTCGGTATGGTGAAAACCTACGGCTGGGCCAACCCGGACAGCGCGATTTTTATCATGCTCGACATGTTCAGTTCGGCGGCGTTTATCATTCTGCCGATCCTGATCGGGTTCACCGCGGCGCGTGAATTCGGCGGTAACCCGTTCCTCGGCGCCACGCTGGGCGGCATTCTCACCCATCCGGCGCTGACCAATGCCTGGGGCGTTGCCAGCGGTTTCCACACCATGAATTTCTTCGGTCTGGAAATTGCGATGATCGGCTACCAGGGCACGGTGTTCCCGGTGCTGCTGGCGGTCTGGTTTATGAGCTTCATCGAAAAACGTTTGCGGAAAGTCATTCCCGACGCGCTCGATCTGATCCTGACGCCTTTCCTGACGGTGATTATCTCCGGTTTTATCGCTTTCCTGATCATCGGCCCGGCAGGCCGTGCGCTGGGTGATGGCATTTCCTTTATTCTCAGCACGCTGATCACCCATGCGGGCTGGGTCGCGGGGCTTATCTTTGGCGGGCTGTATTCGGTGATTGTTATCACCGGGATCCACCACAGCTTCCATGCCATTGAAGCCGGGCTGCTGGGCAACCCGAACATCGGCGTGAATTTCCTGTTGCCGATCTGGTCGATGGCTAACGTGGCGCAGGGCGGTGCCTGTCTGGCGGTGTACTTCAAAACCCGTGATGCGAAAATTAAAGCGATCGCCATTCCTTCGGCATTCTCGGCTATGTTGGGCATTACCGAAGCGGCCATTTTTGGTATCAACCTGCGCTTTATGAAACCGTTCATTGCCGCCTTAGCCGGCGGTGCGCTCGGCGGGGCATGGGTGGTGGCGATGCACGTCAACATGACCGCCGTCGGCCTGACCGGTATTCCGGGGCTGGCGATTGTGCAGGCCAGTTCGATGGTCAGCTACCTGATCGGCTTAGTGATTGCTTTCGGCAGCGCATTCCTGCTTTCCCTGCTGCTGAAATACAAAACGGAGAGTGAATAATGTCGGAAGTGAGTTTGCTGAAACAGGCGTTGTGCAGCGTGGTGGCGGGGCAGGTGAAGGCCGCAGCCGACCCTTACCGTCCCGGCTGGCACCTCGCGCCGCCGGTCGGTCTGCTCAACGATCCCAACGGTTTTGTGCAGCACAACGGCCGCTACCATCTTTTCTATCAATGGAATCCGCTGGCCTGCGCGCACGGGGCAAAATTCTGGGGGCACTGGAGCTCAGCGGATCTACTGCACTGGCAGCATGAGCCGCTGGCGCTGGCACCGGCAGAAGAGTACGAGTCGCACGGCTGTTATTCCGGTTCAGCTGTCACGGACAACGGTCAGCTGACGCTGATCTACACCGGCAATGTGAAATACCCGGACGGCAGTCGCACCACGTTTCAGTGCCTGGCGCGTGAAAACGTGCGCGGCGAGTTTGAGAAAACCGGGCCGGTGCTGGATTTACCCGCCGGTTACACCGGCCATGTGCGCGACCCTAAAGTCTGGCAGCACGAAGGCCGCTGGTACATGGTGCTGGGCGCGCAGGATCTCAGCCTGCAAGGCAAAATCCTGCTGCTGCGCTCTGAAGATTTGCTGTCATGGGAATCGCTGGGTGAAATCGCCGGTTCCGGCCTGAACGGGCTGGGCGAGTTTGGGTATATGTGGGAATGCCCGGATCTGTTCCGTTTGTCCGGCAGCGACGTGCTGGTCTGCTGTCCGCAGGGGCTGCCTGCACAGGCCGATCGCTATCTGAATACGTTCCAGTCCGGGTATTTCGTCGGGCAGCTCGATTACGCCCATGGGACGCTGGCGCATGGCGAGTTCCGCGAGCTGGATCTCGGCTTTGAATTTTATGCCCCGCAAACCACTCAGACCGACGATGGCCGCCGTTTGCTGATCGGCTGGATGGGCATTCCCGACGGCGATGAGTTTTATCAGCCGACCGTCGCGCAGGGCTGGATCCACACCATGACCTGCCCGCGCGAACTGACGCTGGAAGACGGCAGGCTTATTCAGCGCCCGGCGCGTGAACTGCGCCAGTTACGCGGTGAAGTGCAGGCGTGGCGGGGCATCGCGCAGGACGCGCCGGTGTGGACCATCAGCCGTGCGGAGGTGGAAATCGACACCTCCGGGCCGTTTGCCGCGGATTTGGGCGGAAATCTGCAACTGGCCTGGGACGGGGAATGGCTGCGTCTGACGCGTAAAAACCGTCGCAGCGGCGAGCAGGAGCAGCGCGTCTGGCGCGGCGCGTTACGCTCCCTGACGCTGTTGTGCGACAGTTCATCCGTTGAAATTTTCATCAATGACGGAGAGGCGGTGATGTCGTCGCGCTATTTTCCTGCGTTACCGGCGCAACTGACCTTCAGCGGGGCACAGCAGATTGCGCTGCGTTACTGGTCGTTGACGGATTGCGTGATAGACTAAACGTCTTTCCGGACAACAGAATATGGCGCAGTGAAAAAGACCAAACGCATTACTATCAGCGGCATAGCCGAACTGGCTGGCGTGTCGAAATCGACTGCCAGCCAGGTGCTCAACGGACACAGCAAAAAGTTTCGCATTTCCGATGTCACGCGCGATCGCGTGCTCGCGGTGGCCGCTGAGCAACATTATCAGCCGAGCATTCACGCCCGTTCACTCAACGCGGCGCGCAGTTACACGCTGGGGCTGGTGGTGCCGGAAATGACCAACTATGGCTTCGCAGCCTGCTCAAACGAGCTGGAAACCTTGTGTCGCGAGAACGGTATGCAGTTGCTGATCGCCTGTACCGATGAAAATACCAGTCAGGAAACCATGGTGGTGAATAACCTGATCCAGCGCCAGGTGGATGGGCTGATCGTCGCCTCAAGCATGCTCAACGACGCCGAATACGTCAAAATCAGTCAGCAGTTGCCGGTGGTGCTTTTTGACCGCCACATGCAGGACACGCAGCTGCCGCTGGTGGTGTGCGAAGCGATCGAATCCTCCGCTGAACTGGTCGCCCGCGTGGCAAAAAACCATGCCGATGAGTTTTATTTTCTCGGCGGGCAGCCGCGAATTTCCCCGACGCGTGACCGTCTGGCGGGTTATCAGCTGGGCCTTGAACGTGCCGGTGTCAGCCTCCAGCCTGAGTGGATCATGTACGGCAATTATCATCCGAGCTCCGGCTATGAGATGTTTGCAAATCTCTGTGCGCGTCTGGGGCGTCCGCCCAAAGCGTTGTATGTTGCCTCGTGCGGCCTGATGGAGGGGGTGTTGCGTTATATGAGCCAGCACAAACTGCTCGAGAGTGACATTCACCTGTGCAGTTTCGATGACCATTATCTTTATGATTCGTTGTCAGTGAAAATCGACACCGTGGCACAGGATTGCCGCGAGCTGGCGATGCACTGCTTTGACGTGGTGATCGGTCTTATCAATGAACAGCAGCCTGAAGAACTCCGCTGCTACTTAGCCCCCCGGCTGCACTGGCGGCACCCGGATTCTCTCCCCGCCTGAGACGAACCCGTTCCCGACACCGCATCAGGAACGGGTGCCTGCGCATTACCGGTATACCGGCAACAGATTCACGCTCGACAGAATATGCACCACCGCGTTGAGTACCCCGAACAGCAGCACCAGCACAATCATTTTATTCCCGCCCCAGACCCGATACAGCGGGCTGCCAAAGCGTTTACGCGATTTTCGCGCCATCAGCGCAGGCACGATCACCGCCCACACCGTGGCCGCCAGCCCGGCGAAACCGATGGCATAAATGAAGCCGTCCGGGTAAATCACGCCGCCAATCATCGGCGGAATGAAGGTGACCAGCGCCGTTTTGAAACGTCCGGTTTTGCTGTCGTCAAACTTGAATAAATCCGCCAGATAATCGAATAACCCGAGCGTGACGCCAAGGAAAGAGCAGGCGACGGCGAAATTCGAGAAAATCGTCAGCAGTAAATCCAGGCCTTCGCTGTTGAGGATCTGGCTCAGTGACTGCACCAGCACATCAATATTGCCGCCGCGCTCAGCGATACCGATAAAATCCGGACGCGGAATATTGCCCATGGTCCCCAGCATCCAGATCACATACAGCCCGAGCGCCATCAGCGTGCCGAGCAGCAGACATTTTTTGATCACCTGCGGGTTCTTGCCGTAATACTTCATCAGGCTCGGAACATTGCCGTGATAGCCAAACGACGCCAGACAAAACGGCAGCGTCGCCAGCACATAGGGCATATAACTCGGATGGAGTTCCACGCTGTTGAGTAAATTGACCGGCCTGATGTGCCACAACAGGCTGCCGAAGGTCAGGAAGAACGCGATGATTTTTGCGCCGAGCACGATGGCGGTCATCCGGCTGACCGCACGGGTGCTCAGCCAGACGATAAACGCGACGGCCAGTGCGGTCAGCATTCCGCCCAGACGCGGCGAAAAGCTCACAGACATTTCACGCATCGTATGCTGGATAACCGAGCCGCTGGCCGAGATATAAGCGTAAGTCAGAATGTACAGCACGAAGGCGATGGTGATGCCGTTCAGCCGGTTCCAGCCTTTACCGAGCAGATCGCGGGTTACGGTATTAAAACTGGAGCCGATCGGGTAATTGAGGTTGGCCTCGAGGATCATCAACCCGGAATGCAACATGCAAAACCAGGTGAAAACCAGTGCGGCGACCGACCAGAAGAACCAGGCGCCGGACATCACCACCGGCAGCGAAAACATCCCGGCACCGATGATGGTTCCGCCGATAATCATTGCACCGCCAAAGACGGAACGGAGTGGGGCTTCCCTGGAAAGCGTCGCCATAGTGCGGATCCTCGCGTGGCTTTTATCACGATTCATATAACGAATTGCTGTAAAAGAAGAGATGGTAAAGGACGTCAGAAAGCGCGTGATTATTCTGCGACTCTGACCTTAAGCGCGACAATATAGTGCAAATGAGCCATGTTGTACACCGTGAACTAGTTCACTGGTACGAAAGACAACACTCCGTGAGCTGCCGGATGAATCGCGCGCCTTACTCACCGGCATGGTCGTCCGTCGCCGCCAACTGAACCGGGATTCAGGGAAAAAGCGAGGCAGATGAACAATGTTGGGTTGCAGGGACGGTGTTAGGGCAACGCTTTACATGGCGGCTCTTGTGGCAACGCAGTTTAATCCCGCCACTAAAATGTTCTATCAACGCCTGCTTACCGCTGGAAAACCCCAAAAGCTCGCACTGGTAGCCTGCATGCGCAAAATCATCACCATTATAAATTCAATAATCAGGAAGGGAGAAAAATGGGATGCCTCGTTCAAATAAAAATAATCTATTGAGTCCAATATGTTACATCAGGATAAAACATCAATAGCACTGTAAGTGTGCTTAACGAGCCGAATGAAGTTAGTAAAGTCCGCTCTGTGCCAGAAGCGGACGTTATTGACACTATAATGCATTAATAAATTTAGAGTAGAACATCTCTCAGATTTTTATACTAAAAATAAAAGGATTATTATTTCTATTCGACCTCAATTTTTTCGACAACAAAGCCATCTTTACTAAAAAAGTCTAAAACTCGTTCAATGTTACCTATACCCCATTGATTGGATATTACTATTACTTCACCTGATTCGAGCTCAATCAGATCATCGTCATTCATGTGGTATCGATTTTTTCTCTCATCACTAATACATTCAGCTAGAGCTATCGTACGGTTTTTTATGACTCCAAATAATTTTTTTCTCAGCTCATCGAAGTTAGCAGGATTATTCTTATCTATCCAATCAGTAAAAATTTCTAAAGCAAGATTTCTTTTGTTTAGGACAAGTCCTTTATATCTATAACTTGAATAATCCCTCTCTGATTTTTTAGAGCTGGCAATTTGCTCTATGCGCTTCTCTCTGAATCTAACTTGGTATTCGTTCAGCTCCGGGACTGGTATTATCTGCTCTGCATTGATTAAAATTTCACCTTTGAAATTATAAGGTGTTATTTTCACGCAGCTAATATCAACGCCTTTATCCCTTAACCAAATTGCCGTAGTAGTAAGTTCCTTACTAAATCCAGCCGATGCCAATATGACTCTTATATCTTTTCCAAAGTCGACAAGCTCCGTATCTTGAAGTTCAACAAAGTCTAGTATTTTTTCTTTAGCATCGATATCAATATTGTTTTTATGAAGGTAGAGCTGATAATATTCACATGCCTTAGAAAAACTCATAGTAGATATCATCGCCGCATATCTCAATGCTTGGAGCTCCATATGAGCACCAATATCGTCACGTTTCAACTCTATTACTACAAGGTTTGCCTGTTTATCAATAGCTAATATGTCGATCCTTCGACGACTATCTTCCCAATCAGAAAATTCTTCGGCGATGACAAGACAATCAGGTGCTAATATGGTGATGTTATTTTTAATTGCCTCTTGCAAATCATAACGCTCTTGCAACCCTTCAATAGAAAACGTAGTTCTCTCTAAAGGTATCAATGTTTTGTTGGAAATGTTATATAAAGCCACAAAAACTCCTTTTTAAACCTAACTGATAATAATTAAATAAATCGTTGAATATCACTTTTTCTTTTTAATAAGATACATCTGTTGTGAGTAGTGTGCCAATGAGAAATTTGCCTCCGCTTCTCGCTCACAACGGACCTTCAACTCGGTCAGTCTGTCCGATAAGTGCCAGAAGCGGACATGACCAGTATTAAGACTCTAGTTACTCCAAATCTGATTCGTGACCGTCCAGGAGAATAGTGCCCCTTCATTCGAAGTTTCCTGGAATTAGTCAAAATAGAAGAGGGTGCTTCGCCGTACTCGCTACTCCGGCTGCATTTTTCTGTTCCATCCAAAAGTGTCGGCGCAGGGCGCTAACCATTGACGGATTTTGGAATTGCACGACAGCGCCTCGGGTTCGAGCAAGCGCGCTCCGAAATTGGCATGCCGCAGGAAGCGCATATCCAGGCATTGCTCAAGTTGCCCAGCCAGCAGGGGAAAATCCATGAGGCTGGATAGTCGGGGCCATTTGATCAATTTTCGGTAGCGCAGTTGCTCCGACTCGATGCGCAAGTCATCATTTGGGCGCCACTGAATGTTTAACAGCTTGTCATGACGCGACAGGTCGACCAACCAGTTCCCGTTAGATGGAATGCGCAAATCCAGTTTCAGGCTTTCAGGCCGCAACTTGTTGCGCTTGTAAAACCAGTGCTCAGGCGGTTCGTTGGTTAGGTCGACGGAACACCCGCTATATGACACCTCGGCAACACCGAACCTTGCAAACCATTCGGCGACGTCGGGATGGGTAGAATGGTCGAACATATTTTGCATGCTCCTTAGAAAGCGTCATTTAGCACAAAGAGCTTATCGCTCTAAGCAGGCCAATAAAATCCTTTTGGGCTGCTGAATGCCAGGAGCAGAATTTCATGCCATTATTTAAATGTTCTGGTAGCAGATTCAGTTAAAATTAACAAATTGCCGTTGAAAGGCGCAGAGCAACCAACTAGGTGTTTTCATGAAGAAAGGTCAGCCCAGATTGATAATGGATCCCTACGAGTGGCTACCAGGATATGGTGAGTCAAGGGTATCGTTCCACTCCGTTGGACTAGATGTAATACTCGATATTGATTATGAAAAAGAGATTTTAGTTGATAACGAAGAGGTGGTACTGGCTTTAAGGCGGGAAATTACATTCAACTATGTGCGATGTTTCATCCGGGGGCCGTTCCCTGGAGGCTCTCTTTTTGAGTTAGATAGTGTTCCAAGTGAGTTTAAGCTTGGTAAGTTGACGGAGTTTGCAGATTCAGAGTGGCTGAGAGACAACTTGAAAACGTGGAGTCTTGTGTCGAGTCATGAATCGCCGAAGTTCAGACATTTCAGCATTCAGTTTTTATCAGAAAATGTTGCCTTTGATGTACTTGCTGTAGATGTGTTTTTATCCGATGAGCTGCCGGTCCGTTGATTTTTGTCTGATATGAAATCAACGGGAATCGCTTCAGTTTGACCCTATCCTCGATATCAATGACACTTTTTGGACTGTAAAGTGAGCACTTTAACCGACAGCCTTTATCCTGAGGTTGCTATAAGCGAAAAGGACGTCTATTTTGTAGCAAATAATACTTAAGATTCTAGATGACCTGTTGGGATTCATTTTTCTTTGAACTCACCGTTCGTATATTAGACAAAATTCAATATGTCCTATAATGATTTTTTCATAAAAATACGGCTTATTCCTTCCGGTTTACTGTCAATACGCCCAAACTCTTCCCAGCCGTACTTTTTATAAAAATCAGGAGCCTGAAAGCTAATTGTATAGAGAAACGCAGCAGAGCAGCCTCTTTTTCGTCCTTCATCTTCAAAGCGATGGAGGATGTCTGAACCTATCCCCATTTTTCGCAACTCTGGTGGAAGATAAAAAAGATCAATAAACAGGAGTCCCAGTGAAGACCGCCCTTGCATTCCGCCAAGGACCTTACCCGTGCTGGTTGATTTTACTAAGACAGAAAGGGGTTTACGATCGTTTATACCCGTCATAAGATCGTTAAATTCATTTAGCCCTTCTTAAATTGGCAGCAATTTCGCTGCATCTGAATCTTCACATACCTCAAGACTGATTTCTTCCGCCATTCCCTATACCCTTTCAAAAGTGATAGACCCAATGCTTATGTCGCCAGTGAGATTAGCGCGGACAGCTCGGATTTGCCATCTGCCAGCCTTTTCAGCTTGGCTTTAAAATTGGTTGTAGCCCAAGGCAGTAACGTTTGCTATTGGCTCTAACAGTCGAAGCCCTTTAGGCAACTCAGTGCCAAAGGAGGATATTGCTCTCTCGGAACATTATGTGTTGATCACTGGGGAGCATGTCGTTTTCTATAAGGTCTATGCGTTTTCTGAATGCTAATTAAACGCAAACGTGATGGCTGGTAAAAGAGTTACTGACGTAGCGGTGAATCATCAACGCTGGCGGATCATTCACAGGAGGAACGTTTACTGTTCCAAACCAGACAGGATTAGCCGGGCAGACGGAGCCACAAATGTAGGCCGGTATGCCTGCCAACGTACCCGCGATTGGTCTGTGGACATGGCCTGTAGAAATGGCGAGTAGTCTGGCCGGGGCGCGTCTAATCAAATCTTCCATTTCTGTTAGACCTCTGCACATCGTTTCATCAAGCGTCGGTATACCAGATGCAAATACGTGATGGTGCATAAACAGCAATGACGGAGTGCCGCCTGTGTCGCTAAGTTGATTATCCAACCATTCCAGATGGTCAGTCACACTGCCGTAATCCTTATAATCAATCGTCGAATCTAAACCAATCAGGCGAAGATCACTTGTGTTATGGATTAAGTGCAAGGCCTCTCCTTGGGCATTGTGCAACCATCGGTTCTCACCCCAAACCGAACGCATCAGACTGCGGTCGTCTGAGTTACCGGGCAGGATCAATGAAGGGTAATTTTGCTGATTCAGGCGGTCAGCTATCTGTTTATATCCTTCCTGCCAATGCCCATCCGTTAGATCACCTGTAAGTACCAGTACGTCCGGTTGCAGATGCGCAAGCCAGTTCAGTACCTGGTCGAACCGAAACAGGTGATCATTTTGGTTTGAGGCGTGAATGTCTGAAACCTGCGCTATCAGCATAAAGACCTCATACGATTACTTTGAGGGGAACAAGACCGTGATTTATGGCCATGAATCCGGTTTCTAACATCATGTTTTTTCATTACTACGGAAACAATGGACAGATTAATTAGGGTTAGTAATCCAAAGGTTACGGTGAATCAGGCTGGCTGCAATGGCGGTAGGGAATTCGCAATGAATCGCAAAGTTCAATTCCCACTACACAGAGCCAATGTTATCAGGGATGCGTAAGGTCCGCTCCTCGCTCAAAGCGGACCATTTACGCCCGGATGTCTGCTTCGTGCCAGAAGCGGATATGACCAGTATTAAGACTCTGGTTACTGCAAATCTGACTCGTGACCGTCCAGGAGAATAGGGCATCTTCATTCGAAGTTTTCTGGAATTAGTCAAAATAAATGAGGGTGCTTCGCCATAATCGCTACTCCGGCTGCTTTTTTCTGTTCCATCCAAAAGTGTCGGCGCAGGGTGCTAACCATTGACGGATTTTGGAATTGCACGACAACGCCTCGGGTTCGAGCAAGCGCGCTCCGAAATTGGCATGCCGCAGGAAGCGCATATCCAGGCATTGCTCAAGTTGCCCAGCCAGCAGGGGAAAATCCATGAGGCTGGATAGTCGGGGCCATTTGATCAATTTTCGGTAGCGCAGTTGCTCCGACTCGATGCGCAAGTCATCATTTGGGCGCCACTGAATGTTGAACAGCTTGTCATGACGCGACAGGTCGACCAACCAGTTCCCGTTAGATGGGATGCGCAAATCCAGTTTCAGGCTTTCAGGCCGCAACTTGTTGCGCTTGTAAAACCAGTGCTCAGGCGGTTCGTTGGTTAGGTCGACGGAACACCCGCTATATAACACCTCGGCAACACCGAACCTTGCAAACCATTCGGCGACGTCGGGGTGGGTAGAATGGTCGAACATAATTTGCATGCTCCTTAGAAAGCGTCATTTAGCACAACAGCTTATCGCTCATAGCAGCCCAATAAAATACCTTTGGGCTGCTGAATGCCAGGAGCGGACGTTGCGCGAACTGGACTGTTATGTGCCTGCAGAAACGTGGCTATCACTCCGACGGTTACAAAATTAGGCTCAAATGGGATGCTCAGTTAGGCTAAAGAATTACCTCCTGATGAATTTTTCGCAAACTATGAAAAAGTCAGCTCTCAGGCTCGTGATTAGGATGGCTTGAGAACTATCACGGCATAGCGGCAAAGGTCACCTGTATCATTTCTGAAGATACAGTCAGCGGGATCACCAAGCTCCAGACAATCACCCGGTAGCATCTCAAAGGTTGTGCTGCCCTCGACAAATGTCAGCTTACCCTCAATGACCCAAATGAGCTGACGTCGTGAAAGATAGGAGATGGCGGGCATAGGCACGGCAGTATTTGCAGGCAGCTCGATACTAACCAGGTCTACGGGGATCTGCCCTGGTGAAGCATGGCGACGGATGTAGCCTGTTTCAGGATCCTGCCATACAGCCTGATTTTCATATCTGACAAGCATTCCGGTACGAACTTCCGTTTCAGCAAGCAATTGGGACATAGACATGTCGTAAGCGCCAGAAAGTCTCGCAAGCAGGGTTGCTGTTGGGCTGCTTTCACCACGCTCAATTTTATGAATCATCGCTCGTGATACGCCAGAGCTAGCTGCCAAATCGGTCAGGGACCAGCCCCGTCTTTCTCTTTCAAACTTTATCTTCAGGCCAATACGAGTGTTCAAGTCATCTTCTTTACTGGACATTTTATCTAACATAATGGATAAGTATAATAGTGTACGGTTTATCTACTTTAGTGAATGAAAGACGGGGTGTCTACTATGCAAATTCGTACTGCTACAGAACACGATGCTGAAACCATCGCTGAGATTTATAACGATGCCGTGCTTAATACCACGGCTATCTGGAACGAAAATAAGGTCGATTTTCTTAACCGAATAAAATGGATGAAAGACCGTCGTGATGCAGGCTTTCCCGTCATCGTATTTGTTGATGCGAACGATTCAGTTCTGGGATATGCCTCATATGGCGACTGGCGCCCGTGGGACGGTTATCGCCACACCGTTGAGCATTCTGTTTATGTGCATAAAAGTGCCCGGGGGCGTGGCGCAGGTAAGGCACTGATGGAAGAACTGATCAAACTTGCAGCCGATCAGGGGAAACACGTCATGGTGGCCGGCATTGAATCTGGAAACTCAGCCTCAATCGAGCTTCATAAAAAACTCGGTTTCACAGAGGCCGGCAGAATGTCAGAGGTAGGCAACAAGTTTGGCCGCTGGCTGGACCTGACGTTTATGCAGTTACGCCTTGATACACGGGAACTCCCCTGATAGCGAATACTCACAGAACACTACATTAGAAGCAATAAAAGGCACAGGGATGTGCCGGTGACAAAGCTTGAGATCAGAACTTGCGCGATGCAACGAGAAAAGCGCCCGCAACCAGTAACACAGCTCCAATTATGGCTGGTGCGTTTTTAATTAAATTCTCTGTACCACTGCGGTAGATATCATATCCCAGACCTGCGACAAGCTGACTGGCGACCAGTATCGCAATCGTTCGCGAAGCACCGATATTCTGATAACCCGTTATCCCAGTAAATACAAAAAAAGAACCTAAAATGCCCGGAAGTAGCATCCAGCCCCTGAACGATTGTATTAGCTCGTAAAACCCTGTCACACCGGTTTTTCCCGCAAGTAAGCTAATGAGCAGGGTAAGCCCTACTGCAGAATTCAGCACCAGAGCTATCAATACTGTTGATGCTGAGTAACTTATCTTGGCCATCAACGTGTTCTGAATAACCAGAGCAACCCCTCCGGCAATCAGCATGACAAATGTAAGTAAAGAATCCATATTAACTCTATTGAGCCCTGCCATTATGATTTGATATAAATACTCTATAGTGGATTTATTGTCCACTATTGGAGACAAACTCCTAGGGATTATGGATGCTTCAGATGAGGTGCTTAACGCAAACGCCTATTAAGTCCAGAGGTGCTGATCTGGGAATGCAAATGTCCGCTTCTCGTTCACAGCGGACCTGTGCAAGTTATCTTCTGGGGTATGTTTTACGTTTTATTGCGCTCGAACAGAGGCCCCATTAATAGGGAAATGGAAAATTAAATTTATGGCTAAGATCCAATACAATCTAACCCGTGGAAGCGATGTCATCCGTGATGGTATGTACCTCGAACTTTCTGAGGCTGGAACATCCCCGCTCCGGCAAATTGCTGAAGTCTTCTATTCCGATGTCACTCATGAGTTCTCTTTTTCTTGCTACGAAGGATGCATCCCTCTGGAAGAGATTGAAAAGCTCATTCACGCAGCTAAAAAATTGCTTCCGCCAGCAAAGCAGGAATCTTGATGGGTCTGAATGTCTGCTGAGTGCCAAAAGCGAACATTAAGAAAATTACGATACCTTGAGTGTTAAAAGCCGTTTCCGCTCAGTTTTTAATGTTGTGAGCAGCCTCATACAGTGAGTCCAATAAATATAAAGACAACACTCACTCATTTATTGTATTAACGCCTCGCGCTGGTCGCTGACGCATAGCGCCCGGCGGATATCCATTGATGCGCTTAAAAGCTCTGCTAAACGCTGCCTGTGAGGCATAGCCGAGGCGAAGAGCAACAGTCTCAATTGAGATCTTTTCGTGAATAATCCAGTGACCTGCGATGCGCATTCGCACCTCCCTTGCATAGCGCTGAGGAGGTATGCCGATGATTGATTTGAAGCGTTCAGCAAAAACAGAACGTGACACATGCGACTGGGCAGCAAGCTCGGCAACAGACCACTCCCGACCCGTATCGCGATGAATGGCCAGAATTGCACGGGCGAGTCGTGGATCACGTAACGCAGCGATCAGGCCAGCGGCGTTCTCACTGCCGTTTTCGATCCATCCTCGCACAATCATGGCAGCCGCCACTTCTGCGAGGCGTGCCAGAATGCCCGCGAAGCCAGCGCGTCCGGAACAGATTTCAAATTTCATCGCGCCCAGAATGGGAACCAGCCCCGGATAGATCTGTTCATTTGCCTCAACCACTATGGCTTGCGGCATCAGTTTACCAAGACCCTGCATTCCACCGAGATCGAACTCCATACAGCCATAAAATAGAACCGTGCTGGGTGTCGGATGCGAACTCGGGCAAGTATTGATTCCGCTGACGGCTTCACCTAAGGGAGCAGAGCCTAAGGTGTCGATATGTTGAAATGAACAGCTGACATCCGATACAAGCTGATGATCCTCACCCTGCGGCATGAATACCATGCTTCCGGCTTTCAGTTCGTGCAACGTACCGTCGTTTGTGCGAAGCAGAGCAGTACCCACAGCGATGTAATGAAAATAGGCATGTCCCGGTCTGTTGCTAAAACCGACGCCAAACTCAGAGCCAGTCTGTAAACGGCGATACTGCACACCACGCAGCCGCATTTCCAGCAGCAGTTCACTGATGAGTTCGGATGACAGGGCGAAATGTTTATTCACAGGCATAATCGGCGTTTCGGGTAAAAAATCAGGATGTGGCATCATAGATCGTCCAGCTGCTCAACTCTAGACTTGGTGTTGTCATTTTTTCCCCAAGAAGAGTGTGTTATGAGAAATGAAGCAACTGTAGCTGTATCCGCGAGTTTGAAGAGTGCGGAACCCAAAGAGTCCGCATGGATGGCCGTTATTTCACTGACTATGGGCGTGTTTGGCTTGCTGACTGCAGAATATCTTCCTGCCAGCCTGTTGACACCCATGGCTGCCGATCTCGGTGTGACCGAAGCTCTTGCTGGTCAGGCTGTGACGGTAACCGCTGTGGTGGCCCTGTTTGCTGGTCTGATGGTTCCCCGCCTGACGCGTAATTATGATCGCCGAAATGTTTTGCTTAGTTTTACCGTGCTGATGATTGCCTCCAACCTGCTTGTCGCACTTTCATCCAGTCTGGCTGTTCTGTTAGTCATGCGCATTTTGCTGGGCATCGCGCTGGGAGGCTTCTGGAGTCTGGCTGCTGCCGTAGCTATGCGGCTGGTCCCAGCTAAAAGCGTCCCGCGTGCTCTCTCCGTTATTTTTAGCGGTATTGCTGTCGGTACCGTAGTTTCGATCCCGCTGGGGAGCTATTTAGGGGGGCTTTATGGCTGGCGTAGTGCTTTTATCGCTGCAACCGCAGTAGGCGTGCTGACACTGCTCTTTCAGCTGTTTACCCTTCCTGGAATGGCTCCGCGTAAAATGATGATAACGGCTTCTGTCATGGATTTACTCCGCCGTCCAGGCATTGCGATGGGAATGACGGGGTGTGTGATTGCCCATACGGGTCAGTATGCACTGTTTACCTATATTCGTCCGGCTCTGGAAAATATTGCCCAACTGGATGTGGATCGTTTGTCTTTGATACTGCTTGGGTTTGGCATCGCTAATTTTATTGGCACGCTGCTGGCCGGGTGGATGATGGAGAGAAGCCTGCGTCTTACCCTGATACTCATGCCAGCGCTTGTTGGTTTAGCGGCATTAAGCATGATTTTGCTGCCACTAGAGGAAAAAGGATTGATGTTGTTCGTCGCGTTATGGGGGATGGCATTTGGTGGTGTACCCGTTGCGTGGTCAAACTGGGTAGCGCGATCCGTTCCCGATCAGGCTGAAACTGCTGGCGGCATGGTAGTCGCAGCAGTTCAGTCCTCAATTGCTGCGGGTGCTGCGTTGGGAGGATTACTCTTTGGTTTCAGCGGCGTAACAGGTGTTTTCATTACCGCTGGTTGCATAATGTTTTTTGCCACACTCGTTATTGGACTAAAGGTGAGGGTCGCGCTGACCTGACCACTTCCCATATAACAACGTTTCAAATGAAGGCCAGCTGAACCAGGTGGCTGGCCTGAAAAAACAGCGAGATTTCCTACCCTCTTTCCGCTCTATTTTTGTTGCCCGCTCCTCGCTCAAAGCGGACCATTTACGCCCGCATGTCTGCTTTGTGCCAGAAGCGGACGTTGCCACATCACCAAATACTCAATGGAACGCTCAAACTGGTACCGGAGGCACTTATACTAGCAAAGGTAAGCCTGCTAACTGGGTTTCTTATGAAGTAAGAGACGGAATGAGAGTAAGAAGAGTAAGGGTTGTTTATCAACCAGCCACAGGAAAGGTTGTTACAGCTTTCCCTGATAATGCGCCAGTGCCAAGTAGCTATAAAAAAACACAAGGTAATTAAATGACTGAATTAGATGAAAAAATAAAATATTTTGGCAGTCTTTTTAAGAATCGCTTAGATAATGAATTACTTCAGGATGCAATGAATTATGTAGATCATGGTGAAAGGAGATTAGCCTTCGAAACAGTTTGTGATCATCTAAGTGAATATGAGGTACCGATAAACAAGGGAGAATATGATTTAGCTATACTTATTTGTAATGAGCTTAAAATGGATGCTGATGATATTAGTTTAAGACATTTAAAAGCATTAATTACATGATAGGGGAGTCGGCCTGCGGCCACAGCAGAAAGGCTTTATGCCCATCCGGCTGCATCAGGCTGCGCCGGGTCACAGTCGCAGGCTCCTCGCTCCTTCCCGTCTCGCCCGTTTACGCCACCCACCCCAGTTATGTGTGGTCATGCAAAGTCAAACCCCGATCTGGCAGGTGTGCCACAGAGCGCCGTGCCGTCGCTTGCGGGCCTCGCTGACCTGCTCCCCGTTGATTATCATTTTGTATGTAAGCATTGCGGCACTCAGTTTGTATTAGGAGCTGAAACATATCATGGCAATGGTGGCTATTAGTCACCCGAGAATGAAAAACCATACGCAACATTTGACAAAATATCGTCCTTTGTAGCTAAGACTAGTTGTTGTGGACTGCTTTGTGCCAGAAGCGGACATGACCAGTATTAAGACTCTGGTTACTGCAAATCTGACTCGTGACCGTCCAGGAGAATAGGGTCTCTTCATTCGAAGTTTCCTGGAATTAGTCAAAATAGAAGAGGGTGCTTCGCCATACTCGCTACTCCGGCTGCATTTTTCTGTTCCATCCAAAAGTGTCGGCGCAAGGTGCTAACCATTGACGGATTTTGGAATTGCACGACAACGCCTCGGGTTCGAGCAAGCGCGCTCCGAAATTGGCATGCCGCAGGAAGCGCATATCCAGGCATTGCTCAAGTTGCCCAGCCAGCAGGGGAAAATCCATGAGGCTGGATAGTCGGGGCCATTTGATCAATTTTCGGTAGCGCAGTTGCTCCGACTCGATGCGCAAGTCATCATTTTGATATGGAAAGGCTAAACGGCAAAATCTATTCATCGAGCAATGCTTTAATATTAGCGGACGTTATTGCCGTAAGTTTTCGTGTAATTTGTTCTACAGGCCATTCCCACCACGCCAATTTTTCCAGAGCTAGAATAATATCATCAGTAAAACGTTTCTTAATTACTCTTGCGGGATTGCCGCCCACAACTGTATATGGAGGGACATCTGAAGTAACCACTGAACGCGTTGAAATTATAGCTCCATTGCCGATCTTAACGCCTGGCATAATCATCGCCTGATAACCTATCCATACATCATTACCAATCACCGTATCACCTTTGTAGGGTAAATCACCGGGTTGAGGCATGCTTTTTTCCCATCCGTTTCCGAAGATATAAAACGGAAAAGTAGAGAAGCCATCAATTTTGTGATTAGCCCCATTCATAATGAACTGAACACCTTTTGCTATCGCGCAAAACTTACCGATGATCAGCTTGTCACCAATAAATGGAAAGTGATAGAGAACATTACGCTCGAAGTTTTGCGAGTCCTCTGGGTCATCATAATAAGTAAAATCACCGATAATGATGTTGGGATTTGTCACGGTGTTTTTGATGAAACAAACCTGTGGAAAACCCTGCATTGGATGTGTATCAGCGGGATCTGGTCCGTACATAATTTCTCCCAAAAAGTCGTTATATTGCTTTAACGTAAATATAGCATGAAGCCAGTATCCCTTTAAGCGTAAGCATAATGTCCTCTTTACGCGCATAGCTGTCGGTTAGATACCGCAGACACGGAGTGAACAGCTCAGGCATGTATTAAAAAGTTCTACTTAAAGATTTTGTTGTGACGAGCGGTCAGCCCTTATTGAACAGACGGAGGGTTGTTTCCAGATAGCGCGAGAATTTAATGGCAGGCAATAAAAAATGTCGATTGCGCGGCTATATTGTACATAGCCGCACAATTAACGGGATCGTAAACTCTCAATTGCACTGTTGCTAAGCGTGAGAACCGATTTAACGCTGACGCTGATCCTATCGATAATGGCCTGCCGGGGGCCATGACGCCATTCTTCACTGTTGTAAAAAGATTCCTGAGAGGATTTGAGCTGGGAGAGGCTGTTATAAGCTCTGATCAGATAGTATGCGTCGTTGTCATGTGCGGATATACCAAAAGAAATAATATCCATACCCGCGGAACGTTGAAGCGGAGCACTCTCCTCCGTCATGATTCTGTGGAAGTCTTTCCCGGTGCCGGGTTTAAGGGTGTACAGCAGAAATTCGACTGTTTTCATCTTCGATATCCTTTTCATTTTCTTATCATGCTGAGCCTGAGCGTCTCCCGAGTGCCAAAAGCGAACGTTAAGGACATTGCGAGGCGTTATGCGATAACGAGTCGGTTAACTTGCCTTCAAGAATGTTACGGATCAAATCCAATGGGAAGATTGTTTCATTGGTACATCTGAGTTCTTCTATTGTCCACCAATAATGATCGCGAATGACTTTCTTTTCGTTACTACTCCACCCAGATCTGTCGATATCTGATTCATCTGTATTGATAATAAAGAAACGTTCTTCTGCAAGAACAGTCTCCTCACTGGGCAAAACCATTGGGAAGGTTCTGGATGCTATTTGCGGTCCCGTAGTACTTCTTTTCAGACCTGTTTCTTCAAGTAACTCACGCAAAGCAGCCTGCTCGAAAGATTCATTGTGTTCAAGCCCACCCCCTGGGGTTGCCCAGTAGGATCTCCCACTCAGAGCATCATCTTTATGAACGAAGTTAAAGAGCAGCACGTGATTTTCAGGCGAGAGTATTATTAATCGCGATGATGGACGAATGCGCACAAAGTCACCTCAAAAGAATTTAAAACCCTATTTAGAATTATATATAAAAATAAATTAACGTATGAACAATCATTAAGCCTGAATTTTTTTATAGCTTAAACATAACTCAAATGTCCGCTCCTCGCTCAAAGCAGACCCACCACCAATCTCAGTCTCATAGCCACACGCAAGACAGTTGCCTGGAGCCGCAGCGCCCCGTCGCCCGTGAAGACACGGCTTCAGCCGTTGCTGATCAGTGTTTTCAGAAAACGTTATCGAGTGGATTCCAGACGCTTGTCCAGGTTGACCATGGAAAAAATATTATTTATATCGTTCGGGGTTATCAGGCTGACTGTGTGGAGGGGAAGGTGTTTGGTTGGAAATTACTCTTGGCTCTGCTGACAGTAACGGTTGTTGGCTTCGCACTCTTTGGCTTCATTTTTTCACTCCAGCAGCTGGGGTAAACGACCGTCATTCTTTACTGCTGTTGGAGTATTTACAGTGCCTTAAAATGAAAAAACCCGCTCAGGGCGGGTTTTTTATCACTTTCACTTATCTGCTCAGGCTGTTGCCTTCATCGCTACCGTAAGTGTTAGTGCAATTATCGGCAATTACAGCGCGATAACATTTGCAGCTGAAGGGCCTTTCGCGCCGTTCTCGATAGAGAACTCCACTTTTTGGCCTTCGTCTAAGGTTTTAAAATCGCTGCTCTGAATGGCGGAGAAGTGTACGAACACGTCCTTGCTGCCGTCTTCAGGAGTGATGAAGCCGAAACCTTTTTCAGGGTTAAACCATTTTACTAAACCAGTCATTTTGTTAGACATAGATACTTCCTTTCGTTTTTGAGCCGCTTATGCAGCGAAGATGGCCTGTTTTGCAGAGTTTTACTTATTGGGCACTTAGGAGGAGGCTCATGAAGAAGGGTATCTAGGATAACGCTTAAATGAGGACTGCTTTACTAAAACTGCTTTCATAAGGTCTGTGTTCCAAACCGATGCCGTCATAATAGACCTGGTTTGATTTTTTATGCAAGGATTAATTTTCGGTGAATAATTAAGCTGTCGAAGCACTGAAACAGGATGAGGGCAGGGGGAATCCATTATTGATGCATAAACAATAAAAGCCCTGACTGTACGAGTCAGGGCTTTTAAGGTACTGCTAACTTAAGATTTAACATTAATATACTTCGTTACTTTTTACTGCTATTTGGTACTGCTTTAAATGCACAAGTTACTACAGATAACATTGGGTACTGAAAACTATAACTCCCTCCTTTATCGATTTAAAACCACCTGACAACTTACACGAACACAAAACCAAGTCAGGCCAAACTACTTCAACTCGTACATTTCCCCTTCGCGATATACACTCTTTGATGCGTGGCTTTACTTCCTTCGCGATAGTTAAACTACTGACACTCATTGCTTTCGCGAACTCATAGTCAATAAAAAACAAAGCCTTACATCATCGCGTTTGTACTAACACTTATTACACTTGCCTACAACTATTACTACAATTAACACAACTACATGTATTTCAGACTGTACATCAGGTACATCTACTTACATTTAATACTATAACTTACGTTAACCCAAATTAATTATTAAACTAACGTATTCAATCTTACTAAAACTAACAGAAATACACTTTCGTATCGCTGTTGAAACCTAATTTACGGATTTTTAGTAACGTGTCAACACTGTTTTTAATAACATGTTTTTATTAACAGTGTGCGTCAGTTTGCGGATTTAAGAAGCTTCTGATTCCTTTATCTTCTGCATCTGTTTGAGCTGTATTTGCCTGTTGATCATTTTCACGGTGAAACACCTCAATAAAACTGTACTAACCCTTTATAGCGTTCGGTTCACCTGTTCGCTTCATTTCCTCTGAATGGTGAAGCTGGCAACGCGCGCACTGTCACAAGTACAGACATTTATGGCACGTTTAAATGACATCCCTGCCGGGATAATAATTTCGAGCTTAGTATCTTTATTACCCAGGTGCTCTACCCTAAGGGTAGCGCTGAGTTATTTAGCGCTAATATGTACTGATGTTTTTGCAAATGCAGACCGGCCAGTGAGCCGGTTTTTTTGTGGAGCTATCTGGAAATATGGCACCAAAAAATATTAACTTGCCCGCTGCTGCCGAAACAGTAGCCGGCCCGCCAGGGCCGTGACTCTGCCTGCTGATGACCCGCTCGCTAAAGGGGGCTTTTTTTTTACCCAGAATTACACAAGACAGTTGCTCGCAGCTGTTCTGTCTGTTGAAAAGGCATTACGCGCTTATGCACCTGCGCACATTGATTCACTTTTGAAAGAAGAGCCCGATGATGATCAAGATAAACATGCTTGCCCTCTGCGCGCTGGCCGCGATCGGCCTGACGGGGTGTCAGAGCCATCAGGATGATGTAAAGAATGAACGCGCGAAAAACGCCGCCACCGTGCAGCAGCCGGACACCTGCAGCGCGGGTTCCTTCAGTTATCTGATTGGCAAACCGGCCTCGGCACTTGATACGCTGCGGTTCGCGCAGCCGATGAGAAACATCACACCAGACACGGCGGTAACGATGGATTACCGCGCCGAACGTCTGAATATTGAGTCTGATGAGAAAGGTGTGATCACCCGTTTGTACTGTTCCTAACCGATCTGCTTGTTTATTAAACAACTCAGGCGGGTTGCTGTGATTATTCTTAGAAACCTCATCGGAAATTAAGGTTTAGATCACAGATTTCATTACATTTTTTAATATTCAGAACGTCGATTAACCCTGTACTAAAATACAGTGTTGACACGCAGTTTATAACGAGTAGATTAGAACTTAACGCTGGAGAGGAGATGGTTAAGAGATTTATTATCCGGCGTGTATTACCGAGTAGTGAGTACCAAAGTTATTGAGCTGTAAATAAATGCGATGAAGGCCACGATGTATTTAGTATGGGTTCTTCAACACCGGGCTGAAATACCAAGCCACGTGAGAAGAGGATGTCAGGCCTTGAAGTAGAATACTGTAATCGCATCATGTGGACCATAACGCGATGATGTAAGGCCTTGTTATGAAGAGTAATGTTCGCGATTTGGGTACGTAAGTATGAAATCGAGAATGTCGCGAAGAAAGTAAGGCAACGCATCAAAGAGTCTATATCGCGAGGGCGATGTACTCATTAAGACAAATCTTAAGGTTATGCCTTAATGAAATTAGCAGGATGAACGCTTATTCCATAAAACTCTAGGAGGACAGCAGTAAAGCAGTAACAAATATATCCTGTGAAAATATGTGCATCATGAGAAGTAGAGTTAAGTAATTAAGTTGATGAATGTTAAATATTAATTTGGTAGTAACCTGAAAGCCCCGGTGATTCATTACTGGGGCTTTCTCTATTTAGGGGGTGTGATAATTAAAAGTCCGGGTGCATCTCTGAATCCCAAAATCCTGTGATTATATAATCCATATGATTTTTATGTTCCGCTGATGGTTCCCGCCAGGCTGGCTTCTGCCCCGAGCAACACCAAAAAACAGACCAGCGTCGATTCACGGCTGGCTTTTGCCACCGGCAGGCCACTCGCGACATCACTGATCGCATCACCTTTCTCAAGCCGGTACTCATCAAGAGTAATTTCACCGTCCATGACATACAGCCACTGGGCAAAACCCGGATGTGACGGGATCGCGGTGGTGGAATCTTTCTCCAGCCGGATATCATAGACGTACACCGCCTGATGAATTTCCAGCGGCGAATTGATCCCTTCCGGCGCAGCCAGCATGGTCCAGTGATCCACCCCGATACCCTCCGGACGTTCCATAAACTGAACGCGGCTTTCTAAATTGGCTTTGCGCGGCCGGATAAAAATTTGCAACATTTCCGTCGCGACGAGCGGGGTGGATTCCTCATGCCAGATACTTTTACCGGCATTCATCATCATCAGTTTTTTCGGCGAAAGCGCCACGCGGTGGCCTGCGGCGTCTTCATGGACCATCGATCCGCGCCACAGGTAGCTGAGAATTTCATCATTGTTGTGTTCGTGCAGGGTGACCATTGTGCCCACGTCAAGCGTGGCGTGGTCGATGACGCTGAGCGGGCCGAATGCCTCATCCCCCGCGTCCGGCAGAATAAGGCCTGGCCGCATACGTCTGATTTTAAAAGGGCCGTATTCGAATGTTGTTTTAGGCGCGGCGCGCAGTACGTTAAACATAATCTCTCCGGCTGATTTTCAGGCTGACAGGTTTTTTTAGCACACAATCTTCTCTAAAGCGCACCGTCCTGACAAAAAGGGACGAATACACCAGAAATAAAGGCCGCGTCCTTGCGGCACTGCGATCGTCAGGTCAAATCCAGCAGGGCGTTCAGCTCGGCGATTTGCTGCTGCCAGCGGCTTTGCAACTCTGGTTTCTGATGTTTCGGCTTCCGCGCACGGTCTTCCTCCAGCTTACTTTCCAGATCCAGCAGCATCGCCAGCAGGCGTTCCTCTTCTGTTACCTGCACCGGTATTGCGGATGTCTGCTTCACGACTGCCGACGCAACCGGCGGCGGCCCGCCTGCTAACATTGTGTAAACCGGTTTAAGGTCATGCCACTCCTCGAGCCGCTGTTTGTCGATAAGCCAGAACCGGTTGCAGCTTTGTTCAATCAACCGCCGGTCGTGCGACACCAGCAGCACTGCGCCACTGAAGGTTTTCAGCGTTTCCGCCAGCTCTTCTTTGCCTTCCATATCCAGATGGTTAGTCGGTTCATCGAGCAGTAACAACGAGTAGTTCGCCAGCGTCAGGCCGATAAACAGCAGGCGTGAACGCTCGCCCCCGCTCAGCGTGCTGACCTTTTGCTGATGGCGGATGTACGGGAATCCGGCGCCGATCAGCGCCATTTTTCGTTGTTCCTCCAGCAGCGGAGCAAACTGTGCCAGCGCATCGCTCAGGCTGTCGTCGTCACGCAGCTGTTGCAGGCTCTGATCGTAATAACCCGTACGCACGCGGGGGTGAAAAATCACGCCGGGAACGGCTGGATCCCAGTGGATAAACGCCTGCCAAAGCGTATGTAAAAGTGATGATTTCCCGCAGCCATTGCGCCCGATCAGCGCAATACGGTCACCACTTTTCACCCGCATCTCTTCCAGCTTAAACAGCACCGGTGCCTCCGGCGCGGGGCGTACCTGCAAACCGGACATCGCCAGCACGCGGTCAGCCGGTAAGGCTTCACCGTTTAGCCGCAATTTCCACAGGTTACCGGCTGTCACCTCGGTTTGATCGTCCTTCAGCCGTTCTGCCTGTTTTTCCATCTGCTTGGCCTTGCGCGCCAGCCCTTCGTTGTCATACACGCTGCCCCACACCGCCAGCCGTTTGGCGCTTTTTTCCACGCGGTCGATCTCCTTCTGCTCGGATTTGCGGCGCAAAGCGTCAGCGCAGTCTTTTTCCTCCAGCGCCAGACGGGCCTGCGTACAAGGCAAACGGATAAATTGCAGGGTTTTATCGCGCAGGACCCAGGTGGCATTAGTGACGTTATCCAGCAGGCTGCGGTCATGGGAAACGAGCACAAAGCTGCCGCTCCAGTTTTTCAGAAACTGCTCAAGCCACAACAGGGTGGGGAGATCCAGATGGTTGCTCGGCTCATCGAGCAGCAGCAAATCCGGCTGGCGGATCAGCGCCCGCGCCAGCAGCAGGCGGGTGTGCTGGCCGCCGCTGAGCGTGCCGGCGGTCAGATCCCAGGCAGGTTCGTCAAACCCCAGCGTGGCAAGCAGCACTTCTGCCTGCCAGCGTTCCGGCTGATGCAGACTTTCCGGCAGATGATTCAGCACGGCGTCAATCAGCGAACCCCCGGCGAGCGCCGCCGGCAGATGCTGTTCAATACGCGCCATCAGACACTGGCCGGAGAGCGTCACCGTGCCGGAAGACGCGGCCAGATCGCCACTGAGGATTTTCAGCAGGGTACTTTTACCGCAGCCGTTATGTCCGATAAGCCCGATGCGGTCGCCTTTTTTCAGGCCGAAGGAAATCTCAGCCAGCAGCGGGCCGAAGGTGTTATCAAAGGATAAGGATTGTGCAGACAATAATGTTGTCATGTTGCTTACTCAGGTTTTCAGGCATAGCTATGCCCATCGTCAGAAACGCCGACGATAACCGGTAAGCCGGAGGGAAGTTCTCAGGTTGTCAGTTAGCTTCGCTCAGGCGGGTTATCGCGGCACGGTGCCGGAAATACCTGAGCAGTGACGATCGCTAAGGACGAGTGAAATTAAAAAAACTTCACGGGTCAGCATGGCAATCCTCCTTATATAACGTTGGTGAATGAATGAGTTGAGTATATTGGGGATTTTGGATTTGTTCCAGTGACGAAAATCCCCGCCATACATTTATGCGGCAATCACTTCGTTTTCCAGCTTCTGCCGTTTGCGCAGGCCGGGGAACCAGGTCATCCATAAGCCGACCACGATCAGCGTACCCACACCGCCGATGGCGGCGGCAGGCACTGCGCCGAGCCAGGCCGCCATCAGGCCGGATTCAAACTCGCCGAGCTGATTTGAAGTGTTGATGAAGATGGAATTGACTGCGCTGACGCGGCCGCGCATATCGTCAGGCGTGTCGAGCTGCACCAGTGCGCCACGGATCACCATGCTCACCATATCGAATCCGCCGAGGGCGAACAGCGCCAGAATGGATAACCACAGCGAGGTGGAAAATGCGAACACCAGCGTCGCGGCACCGAAACCGGCGACGGCGGCAAACATGATTTTCCCGACGTTGCGGTTAAGCGCCCGGTGGCTGAGCCAGAAACCGACAATCAATCCACCGACCGCAGGCGCGCCGCGCAACAAACCTAATCCCCACGGCCCCGTATGCAGAATATCGTGCGCGAAAATGGGCAGCAGGGCGGTGGCGCCGCCGAGCAGCACGGCAAACAGATCCAGAGAAATGACGCCCAGCACGTCGGGGCGGTTGCGGATAAACCCGATCCCGGCGAAAAGCGTTTTGAACGTCGCGGGTACGCGGCGCGGTGGCGTATGTTCGTAACGTAAACGGCTCACCATCACAATCGACAACAGATACAGCGCGGCACACACCGCGTATGCGACACCGGCGCCCGCGACATACAAAAAGCCGCCGAGCGCAGGGCCGACCATCGCCGCAGCCTGGCCGGAAACGCTGTTCGCCGCCATGGCGCGCGCCAGCAAATGCGGCGGCACCAGCGCAGGCAACATCGATTGCAGGGACGGCGCTTCCATCGCTTTGGCCGTGGAAATCATGAAAATCAAACTGAGGATCACCACTTCATTTACGTGATGCGTCAGTGTCAGCCAGGCCAGCGCGGCGATAGCGACCCACTCGGCAATTTGCCCGAGCAGCACCACGCGGCGGCGGTCAAACTGATCGGCAACGTGGCCGGCGACCAGCGCCAGCAACACCGACGGCAGAAATTGCACCAGGCCGATCAGCCCGAGGTCGAACGCCCGGCCGGTCATCGAGTAAATCTGCCAGCTCACCACAATGGAAAGCATCTGGAAACCGAAGCTGGATGCCGCACGGGCGATCCAGAAAGCGACAAACGAGCGGTGCTGTAACAGTGAGTCCGACTGGCCGGAGAGAGCAGACATGACAAATCCCTGAAGAAAATGAGAGATGCCGGGTCTGCGGTCGGTGACGACTCGTTAGCCCGGCAATTATTGTGTATACAAATAATTAACAAACAAGGTGAGTCGTATATTTATCACAAAACCTGCGGCAAATCTTTAACCCGCAAAGTGAACAACGCTGTTGTGCGCGGTTTGGCGGTGCTGCCTGCGGGTTGCCACCATGCAAAACGGCCTCCGCAGAGGCCGTTGTTTACCGTTTTAAACAGGAGGGAACCTTTACCAGCGCAGTTCGCGGCCGGAATATTCCACAAAATGATGGCCGCCTTTGCCGCGCCATTTTTCGAACACATCAGCAATGCCGTTGGTGCTTTCAGAGATGGTCAGTGTGGCATTTTCGCCACCCATGTCAGTCTGCACCCAGCCCGGATGCACGGATAAAAGCGTCTGACCCTGCTTGTCGGTTTCTTCTTTCAGCGGACGCGTCAGCATATTCAAAGCCGCTTTGCTGGCGGAATAGAGCGGGTAAGTGGCGACGTCGTTTTCATTCAGGCTGGCCAGTTCAGACGTCATCAGCGCGATGACACCTGTTTTCGCTTTCAGCAAAGGCAGCAATTCTGTTGCGCAGCGCACCGGGGAAAACGTGTTGGTCATAAACAGCCTGACGATCTCTTCATCATCTGCCTGATTGACGTCCTGATGATCCGGGCCGAATGCCCCTGCGTTAACAAAAATCAGGTCGAACGTGCTGTCTGAAAGCGCATCTTTCACCGCCTTGCGTTCATCAGCTTTATTGATGTCCAGCTTCAGCCACTCTGCAGAGGACGGGCTGCCGGCAGGAACCGCATCACGCGTCGTCGCGGTGACCTGCCAGCCGCGTTCTGCCAGAACATTTACCACGCCTAAACCGATACCGCGCGAGGCGCCAATGATCAATGCTTTCTGAGAATTAGTCATATTCATCCTTTATGTTCAATGAGTTATATCAGATATTCGTTTTCAGCCTTTCGTCATGTTAGCGGCAGTATGCGGCAGAGCCCGCGGGGCGGCAATGGCTTGCTGTCCCATTTTCCCGGTGTGCGGTTGACGTCTTCATGTTTTACGCACCGACCGGTTTTATAAAATAATTAAAATAGTTTCATTGCGAACAGGTAATGATTTTTAATGAGTTTTTGACGAATTTGACTTAAACGGACGTTGAATTCGCGGTGCGACAGAGGCAATTTCCCGTTTTATGGCTAATCTTATTTAAGCTGCTGTCAGGTTTATATATTTAATATGGCCTTTTGCGGTGGTTCTCAGGAGTTTAACGTACCTTATTTGCTTTTTTTAATGAAAAGTATGGTAACCAATGGAGATATCAAAATGATTGAAAACCCTAACCCTGCACCAGGGCATTACAATAATACGCTGGTTGAACCGGTAAATTCTGTTCCCCTTAAACGTATTTCATGGAGTGCGGTATTCGCGGGTGTCATTATTTCAATGGTGGTTTATCTGCTGTTGTCCATATTAGGTACCGCGGTCGGAGCCAGTACCATTGATCCGCTGAAAGAACAAAATCCGCTGGACGGTCTGGGTATGGGCGCGGCCATCTGGACCGGTGCCAGTATGTTGATCTCCATCGCGGCCGGTGCTTACGCCAGCGGCCGTCTGGCCCAGCGCGAAGGGGCGCTGCATGGTCTGTTAATGTTTGGCGTCAATACGCTGATTTGCGCCTGGTTCCTGCTGGTGGTGGTGAATAATGCCATGAGCGGCGCAATGAGCGTGGTGGGTTCCGGGTTGCAAACGTTAGGCAGCGGAATATCCGCCGCCGCGCCGCCGGTGACTCAGATGGTAAAAGATAAACTGGGCGAGAATAATATTAACCTCGACAGTTTACAGAATGAACTTGAAACCACGTTGCGTCAGACGGGTAAACCGGAATTACAGCCGGAGAACTTGCAAAATAAAGCGGAAGGTGAAGTCAATAATGCACAGGCGCAGGCCGGTGACACCGCGAATCATCCGCAAACTGCCGACACTGATTTGACCAACTTTATTAAGGGCCTTATTTCCCGTAATGAAGCGACATTCCAGGCCGCTGACCGCGAAGCGCTGAAAAATATCATCAAAGCGCGTACCGGTAAAAGCGATCAGGAAGTGGATCAGATTGTCAGCCAGGCTGAGAAAACCTATCAGCAGGCGCGGGCAAAATACGAAGAACTGAAACAGCAGGCGGAGCAGAAAGCCCGTGAAGCTGGCGAGAAAGCGGCCGCCGCCACGGCGAAAGCCAGCTGGTTCGCCTTCTTTATGTTAATCGTTGAAGCCGTACTGGCCGGTGCGATGGGCATGTTGGGTCGCCGCACTCAGCCTGAGCCGGTGTTTACACATCAGCGTCATTAACGGCTAAGTCAGTTGTCATTTATACCCGGAGGGAGATAGCGATATCTCCCTCTTTTTATGTGCAGATTTACCCCGCGCCGCCGCGCATCCCGCAACATTCCCGTCCCCCCCTCCCGCCTGAACGCCCGCAAATGCCATGCGTTATTGCCACCCTCCGGCGCAGTGCGTAATGTGGAGGTTTCGAACAATTCTCTCAGGTGAAAAAAGCATGATCACCCTTAAATGGTTTAGCCTCGTCTTTGTCTGTGTTTTGCTGCTGTCATTTGGATACAGCTATGCCAAAGCGACCCAGACCAAAGAAGAACCCGTGCAAAACTGGTCAACGGCACGCCGTGATTCCGCCGGGATTGCACCCGATCCGGTTAAGCTCAAAGACACCGCGATTGTGCAGATTTACGTTGCACCCACTTACGGATGGCGCGGGCTGGTCGCCGTCCACCCGTGGATTATTTTCAAACGTGAAGGGGAAACCGCCTTTACCCGTTACGACGTGGTCAGCTGGGGCAGCGACAACGTCGTTCGCCGCAATTACGCCATACCTGACGGCTACTGGTTTGGTTCAAGGCCGAGAAAGCTGGTCGATCACCGGGGCGCGTCAGCGCAGGCGCTGATCCCGCAGATCGAAGCGGCCATCAAAAATTACCCTTATCCGCATACCTATCACGCCTGGCCGGGCCCGAACAGTAACACCTTTATGGCGCATATTGGCCGTGAAGTGCCGGATCTCAAGCTAGATATGCCGTCTAATGCGATCGGTAAAGACTATCGCGGCATCACCAATCCGATCGGTTTACCGCCGTCGGGGCGTGGCGTTCAGGTATCGGTGCTGGGGCTTCTGGGCGTCACGATGGGCGTGGAAGAGGGCGTGGAGGTCAATGTGTTAGGGCTAAATCTCGGCATTGATATTAAGTCTCCGGCGCTGCGTTTACCCTTCATCGGGCGTGTGGGTTTTGATAATCCCGGCAATGCCGAACTCTGAGCAGATGCCCCTTCAACACATCAGTTTCATTAAACAATTCCGCCGTTTTTTATTCTGCTGATTTTTCACCTTTGCCTGAAGTGATTCAGGCAAAACACCCTAAGGAATTATTCAGAATAATCGTTCGCTTTTCTCTCATTTCACCCTTCTGCCACGCTGTATAAGACAAATTCTGGTGATTTTCTTTGTAAGGATTTCGCAAATATTCCTAGGATTTGCCTGACTTTTGTAAAGCTTTTCCGACGATTGTGAACGAATCCCCTGATTTCAGTGTGCTTTTTGTCACTTCACGACATCTTTTTGTGAGAAAAATAACACCCTGATATCACAGGTAAATTCATTCATCTGATGAATGCAAAACTTAGGATTTTTCGCACCGCGTGAATGTGTCCTCCGATTGTTTCAGAGCGTTCCGACGGTTTTCAGCCACTATTTCTGAGTGAGGAACATTGCAATAATGATGCCGTAAGTGAAAAGGAAGAGATGTTTCGGAAACAGTGCGACAGCGGCACGAGGATGTTTCCGACAGGATACCGACAGGAGCGTCAGATGAAAAAAATGCTTAAGAGTGTCGTAACAAAGTGCAGCGTGCTCACTCTGTTTCTGACGCTGCCGTTTATCACACAGGCCGCCGTTTCAGAAACAGCGCCACAGTGGGCCACTGCGCCGTCGATGAAAGGCATGGATTCGGTGGATCTGAAAACCGCCATTTTGCAGGCGTTTTCACGCAGCCCGTCCGTTACCCAGCAGGCGTATCAGATGGGGATTGGTCAGGCGCAAATCCGCGAAGCGCAAAGTGCGTGGTATCCGCAAATCGGGCTGACCGCCAATACCGGTAACTCGACGCAGCAGGATTCCTTCAACAGTCTGAACAATGCGGCGGCTTACGGCCTGACGCTCTCACAGCTGGTTTACGATTTCGGCAAAACCAACGCCAGCATTCACCAGCAAAAATCTGCGCAGGAAAGCTATCGCTACAAACTGCTGGCGACACTGTCTGACGTCGCCGAACAAACGGCAACGGCATATCTCGATGTGCTGAAATATCAGGATCTGACCCAGGCGGTGCAGGATAATATTAATGCGCTCGAAGAAGTCCGGCGAATGTCTTCTTTGCGCGCCGACGCCGGATTAAGTACCCGCTCGGATGTGTTGCAGGCGCAATCACGTATTTCCGGGATGCGTTCAACACTGAAACAATATCAGGCGAGCTTATCTGCGGCGAAAGCCCAATTAGCGTCGCTGACCGGCGTGAAAGCAAATCATTACCTGCCCGTGTCCGGTGTGAATTTAGATCCGCCGGTCATGCCAGATAATATTAATTATTCGCGGGTGCCGTCCGTGTTATATGCGCAGGCGCAACAAGAATCCGCCTCATTTGAAGTGAATAAAGCCAAGTCTGATTATTTACCGACCCTGAGTTTACAGGCCAGTCGAACCCGTTACGAAACAACCAATAACCCTTACTGGAATAATCAGATCCAGCTGCACGTGAATGCTCCGCTCTACCAGGGAGGCGCGGTTTCCGCCCGCGTTAGCCAGGCGGAAGGGCATAAAAACATTGCCGCCACGCTGGTCGATCAGGCCAAGCTGGATGTACTGCAAAAAGCCTCTGTGGCTTATGCCAACTGGGCTGGCGCACAAGGGCAGTTGCAGGCCAGTGCTGATCAGTTGCAGGATTCAGTCCGCTCGCGTGATGTGTACAAAAACGAATATAAGCTCAATCAGCGCACCCTGAATGACTTACTCAGCGTGGAACAGGATGTATTCCAGGCGCAGTTTTCACAGGTCAGCGCCCGATACGACAGCTGGTATTCGCAAATAAATTACGCCACGGCGATGAATGATTTATTGCCACAACTCGGTATTAACCAGGGCGTGAGTCAGTCACTGCCTGATTTAAAGTAACCTGCAGTTCCGACAGAAAAACAATGCCAGGTTAATGGCGTTGTAATAACACCTATTGGGTATATAAAAGGAATGGACACAATATCATGAGCAAAACCATGGATATTATCTCTCGTAAAACGTCATTGAAAAATGTTTTCACCGCAGAAGGAAATACATCCGTCGCGATGAATGAATCCGGTGTGGTCGTTATTCATGACGCAGTGAAAAATGTCGCCAGCTATGAACGCAGCGGCAATGATCTGATTATTCATATGCAGGATGGTTCGGTTATTCGCTGTGTAGGATATTTCGAGAATATAGGTGATAAAGACGAGAATAAACTGGTCTTTCAGGATGAAAATCAGCAGATGACCGAGGTGAATTTCACCGACGCCACTGCCCCTCATGATACGCCGGTATTTACCCTCACCGCGGTGGAAACCCCGCTGGCGGACATGAGCAGCCTAATGCTCAGCACGGCAGAAGTGACCGTGGAATGGCCGTACCTGCTGGCCGGCGTGCTGGGCGCGGGCGCGGCGGGCGCGTTGCTGGGTCACAGCGGCGGCACCGACGAAAAAACCAAAGTCATCGATAACACCAAAGATGTCGAAGTGGCACAGCCGACGTTCCTCGTGACCGACACGCAGGGCGACAGCCAGGGCATTCTGGCGAATCAGGCGGTGACCGACGACACGCGTCCGACCTTCACCGGCACCGGGTATCCGGGGGCAGATATCGCCATTGTGGATGCCAGCGGTAACATCATCGCCACCACCGTGGTTGACGCAAACGGGCAGTGGACCGCTCAACTGGCCGCGCAGTCTGCCGGTTCGCATACCTACATGGTGGTACAGGAAAGCAACGGTTCCACCACCAGCGCAGGCTCCATCACCCTGACCATTGTCACGGCCAAAGCCTCCCTGAGCATCGACACCATGGCGGGCGATAACGTGCTCAACGCTGCCGAAGCAGGCAGCGACGTGACGCTTTCCGGTAAAAGCGAAAACCTGGCGGCGGGCACCACGGTGACCGTTTCCCTTAATGGCTCAAGCTGGCAGACCACCGTGGGCGCAGACGGCTCCTGGTCCGTGCAGGTGCCGGCGGCAGACGCGCAGGCTCTGGCTGACGGCGTTCACACCGTGCAGGTCAGCGGCGCGGATCGCGCCGGTAACAATATCACTTCCGCCTCAACGCTGACGGTGGATACGCACCCTCCGTCGCTGACCATCGGCACGCTGGCGGGCGATGACATTCTTAATGCGGCGGAAGCGGGCAGCGACCTGATCCTCAGCGGCACCTCGGATGCCGGTGCCGGTCAGACCGTCACTCTCAACCTGAACGGCCAGACCTACACCACGACCGTTGGCGCAGACGGCAACTGGTCCGTGAGCGTTCCGGCCGCGCAGGCAGGCGCACTGGCGAACGGCAACGTCACCCTCAGCGCCAGCGTCAGCGATGCGGCGGGTAACAGCACTTCCACCACGCATGATTTCCGCGTAGACACCACCGTGCCGGTCGTCACCATCGATACCATCGCCGGTGACAACATCCTCAACAGCACGGAGCAAATGCAGGCGCACATCGTCAGCGGCACCAGCACCGGCGGGGAAGCGGGCGACACCGTCACGCTGGTCATCAACGGCCAGACCTACACCACAACGCTGGCGGCGGATGGCTCATGGAGCATCGGTTTACCGGCGTCCGTGTTCAGTTCACTGGCGGACGGCAGCCACGATGTCAGCGTCAGCATCACCGACAAAGCAGGCAATACCGGCAGCCAGACCTCGACCCTCGTACTGTCTTCCGATTTGCCGGAACTGACCATTGATACCGTCGCGATTGAAAACGTGATCAACGCCGAAGCCAAAGGCGCAGCGCTGGCCGTCACCGGTACCAGCAGCAGCCCGGATGGCACCTCCGTCACCCTGACTCTCAACGGTGTGGATTACACCACCCGCGTCAGCGGCGGCCAATGGTCCGTCAGCATTCCGGCGTCCGATGTGGCGAAACTCGGCGAAGCCCATTACACCCTGACCGTCGTCAGCACCGACGCGGCCGGAAACACCGGTAGCGCATCGCATCAGGTGCAGGTGGATTCCGCGCTGCCGCAGGTCACGGTGAACGTCACCGCGGGCGATGACATCATCAACGCCACAGAAATCACCGCTGACCAGATCCTCAGCGGGAAAGTCACCCATGCGGCGGCGGGCGATACCGTGCTCGTCACCGTGGGCGGCCACACTTATCAGACCACCGTCGCAGACGACCTGAGCTGGAGCGTCAGCGTGCCAGCGGCAGACTGGCAGGCGCTTGGCGACGGAAATCTGACCGTCAGCGCGTCAGTGACCAACCAGCATGGCAATACAGGCAACGGCGAGCGCGAAATCATCATTGACGCCAGTCTGCCGGGCTTGCGCATAGATACCGTTGCGGGCGATGACATCGTCAACAGCATCGAAATTCAGCAAAACCAGATCATCAGCGGCACCAGCACCGGCATTGCCGAAGGCAGTACGGTGATCGTGACGGTCAACGGCGTGGAGTATCGGGCGAATGTGAGTGCCAGCGGCAGCTGGTCAGCGGCCGTTCCGGCGGCAGACGTGGCGAACTGGCCAGCGGGCGAGCTGAACATCAGCGTGACCGGCTCCAGCACGTCGGGCAACAGCGTCAGCATTGCCAACAACATCACCGTTGATCTCAGCAGCGTGGCGATTGCCATCGACACCATCGCGCTGGACAACATCCTTAATGCCGCGGAAAAAGCGGCAGATGTCACGCTGAGCGGCACCACACAAAATGTCGAAGCCGGTCAGCAGGTGACGGTGAATTTCGCGGGCGGCACCTATCAGACGACGGTGCAGGCGGACGGCAGCTGGAGCGTCACCGTTGCGGCGGCCGACATCAGAAATCTGAAAGACGGCGACACCAGCGTGAGCGTCAGCGTGACCAACGTCGCGGGCAATAACGCCAGTGCGGCGCAGGAACTGACGGTAGACACCGCCGCGCCAACGCTGAGCCTTAACGTGATCGCCGGTGACAACGTACTGAACAGCGCCGAAGCGGGCGCAGACGTGGTAGTGAGCGGCACGACAACCGCCGAAGCCGGTCAGCAGGTGACGGTGACACTTAACGGCAAAACCTACACCGCGGAAGTCGCGGCAGACGGCACCTGGCGCACCACGGTGCCGGCGGCAGACGCGGGGGCGATCACAGACGGCACTTACACCGTCAGCGCCAGCGTCAGCGATATCGCCGGTAACACCACCGGCGCAACCGGCTCGCTGCTGGTGGACGTCACTGCGCCAACGCTGACCATCAACACCGTGGCAGCCGACGACGTGATCAACGCGCAGGAGCATCAGCAAAACCTGATGATCACCGGCGGCAGCACCGGCGTGCCTGCGGGCGGGCTGGTGACGGTTGAAATTGACGGCCACAGCTACACCGCCGCGGTGGATGCGAACGGCAACTGGAGCGTCGGCGTTCCGGCCTCTGTCGTCAGCACCCTGAATGATACCGGCTACACCATCACCGCCAGCGCGAAAGACGCGGCGGGTAATCCGGGTTCCGTCACGCACGATGTGACGGTAGATACCGCTGCACCGGTGCTGACCATCAACACGGTCGCCTCTGACGACGTGATCAACGCCATCGAAAAAGGCGAAGCGCTGACCGTCAGCGGCACCAGCGACGGCGCGGACGGTTCAACCGTCACCCTGACCCTCAACGGCAAAGCGTACAGCACCCAGGTCAGCGGCGGCGTCTGGACGCTGGACGTTCCGGCAACTGATGTCGCAAACCTCGGCGAAGCAAACTATACGCTGAACGCCTCCAGCACAGACGCGGCGGGCAACACCGGCAGCACCACGCACAACGTGCTGGTGGACAGTTCGCTGCCATCCGTGATCATCAATGCGGTGGCGGGCGACGATATCATCAACGCCGCCGAAGCGGCGGCGGATCAAACCCTGAGCGGCCGCGTCACCAACGCGGCAGAGGGCGACACTGTCACTATCACGCTCGGCGGCAAGACCTATGAAGCTAAAGTCCAGGCAGATCTGAGCTGGAGCGTCAGCGTGCCATCGGCTGATCTGCAAGGGTTCGGCGACGGCGACCTGACCGTCAGCGCCAGCGTGACCAACCAGCACGGCAACACCGGTAACGGTGAGCGCGAAATCGCCATCGACGCCAACCTGCCGGGGCTGCGTCTGGATACCGTGGCCGGTGACGACATCGTCAACAGCATCGAAATCCAGCAAAACCAGATCATCAGCGGCACCAGCACCGATCTCGAACCGAACAGCAATGTGACGGTGACCGTGAACGGCGTGGATTATTCTGCAAGCGTGAAGGCCAACGGCAGCTGGTCGGCGGCAATCCCTGCTGCGGACGTGGCGAACTGGCCTGCGGGCGAGCTTGCCATCACCGTCAGCGGCGCGGACGCCTCCGGTAACCCGGTGACCATTACGCAAAACATCACCGTTGATCTGAGCAGCGTGGCGATCACCGTCGATACCATCGCGGTGGACGACATCATCAACGCGGCAGAGAAAGCCGCAGACCTGACCCTGAGCGGCACAACGCAAAACGTTGAAGCCGGTCGCGACGTGACCGTCAACTTTGCGGGGCACACTTACACGGCCAAAGTGGCAGACGACGGCAGCTGGAGCGTGAACGTTCCGGCAGCGGACATGGCTGCGCTGAAAGACGGCGACGCCACGGCGACCGTCAGCGTGACCAACGCGGCAGGTAACAGCGCCAGCGCGGCGAATACCGCAGAAGTGGACACCTCCGCGCCAACGCTGACCATCGACACCCTCGCCGGTGACAACGTGCTCAACAGCGCCGAAGCGGGCGCGGACGTGGTGCTGAGCGGCACGACAAACGCCGAAGCCGGTCAGCAGGTGACGATTACCCTTAACGGTAAAACCTACACCGCGGAAGTAGCGGCAGACGGCACCTGGCGCACCACGGTACCGGCGGCAGACGCGGGGGCGATCACTGACGGCACTTACACCGTCAGCGCCAGCGTCAGCGATATCGCCGGTAACAGCACCGGCGCGACCGGCTCGCTGCTGGTGGACGTCACTGCGCCAACGCTGACCATTAACACCGTGGCAGCCGATGACGTGATCAACGCGCAGGAGCATCAGCAAAACCTGATGATCACCGGCGGCAGCACCGGCGTGCCTGCGGGCGGGCTGGTGACGGTTGAAATCGACGGCCACAGCTACACCGCCGCGGTGGATGCGTCGGGCAACTGGAGCGTCGGCGTTCCGGCCTCAGTCGTCAGCACCCTGAACGATACCGGTTACACCATTACTGCCAGCGCGCAAGACGCGGCGGGCAATCCGGGTTCCGTCACGCACGATTTCACGGTGGATACCGCTGCACCGGTGCTGACCATCAACACCGTGGCCTCTGATGATGTGATCAACGCCATCGAAAAAGGCGAAGCCCTCACCGTCAGCGGCACCAGCGACGGCGCGGACGGATCAACCGTCACCCTGACCCTCAACGGCAAAGCGTACAGCACCCAGGTCAGCGGCGGCGTCTGGACGCTGGACGTTCCGGCGGTCGATGTGGCAAACCTCGGCGAAGCGAACTACACCCTCAGCGCCTCAAGCACCGACGCGGCGGGCAACACCGGCAGCGCCGCGCACAACGTGCTGGTCGATACTTCGCTGCCATCCGTGATCATCAATGCGGTGGCGGGCGACGACGTGATCAACGCTGCCGAAGCGGCGGCAGACCAGACCCTGAGCGGCCGCGTCACTAACGCGGCAGAGGGTGACACTGTCACCATCACGCTCGGCGGCAAAACCTACGAAGCGAAAGTGCAGGCAGATCTGAGCTGGAGCGTCAGCGTGCCATCCGCTGACCTGCAAGGGTTCGGCGACGGCGACCTGACCGTCAGCGCCAGCGTGACCAACCAGCACGGCAACACCGGCAACGGTGAGCGCGATATCGCCATCGACGCCAACCTGCCGGGCCTGCGTCTGGATACCGTGGCCGGTGACGACATCGTCAACAGCATCGAAATTACCCAAAACCAAATCATCAGCGGCACCAGCACCGATCTCGAACCGAACAGCACTGTGACGGTGACCGTGAACGGCGTGGAATATTCTGCCAGCGTGAAGGCCAACGGCAGCTGGTCGGCGGCCATTCCGGCTGTGGACGTGGCGAACTGGCCTGCGGGCCCGCTGGCGATTACCGTCAGCGGCGCGGACGCCTCCGGCAATCCGGTGAGCATTACGCAAAACATCACCGTTGATCTGAGCAGCGTGGCGATCACCGTCGATACCATTGCGGTGGATGACATCATCAACGCCGCGGAGAAAGCGGCAGACCTGACCCTGAACGGCACGACGCAAAACGTTGAAGCCGGTCGCGACGTGACCGTCAACTTTGCCGGTCACACTTACACGGCCAAAGTGGCCGACGACGGCAGCTGGAGCGTCACCGTTCCGGCAGCGGACATGGCGGCGCTGAAAGATGGCGACGCCACGGCGAACGTCAGCGTGACCAACGCGGCAGGCAACAGCGCCAGCGCGGCGAATACCGCAGAAGTGGATGCTTCCGCGCCGGTGGTGACCATTAATACCGTCACCAGCAGCGACGTGCTGACCGCCGTTTCGGGCAATGCAGACGTCACGCTGACCGGCACCAGCACCGCTGAAACCGGGCAGACCGTCACCATTACGCTCGGCGGCAATACCTATCTTGCGCAGGTTGCCGCAGACGGCACCTGGTCCACCACCGTACCGGGCACTGTGTTCTCCGGCCTGGGCGATGGCAGCTACACTATCAACGCCTCGGTCAGCGATATCGCGGGCAACCCGGCATCGACAACAGGCACCGCGCAGGTAGATCTCACCGCGCCGGTCGTGACCATCAACACCGTCGCGGGCGATAACGTCATTAACAGCAGCGAACATGCGCAGGCGCAGGTGATCAGCGGCACCGTCTCCGGCGTGGAGGCAGGCAGCGTTGTCATCGTCACCATCAATAACGTCGATTACCGTACGGTCAGCGACGCCAGCGGCAACTGGAGCGTCGGCGTTGCGGCGGACGTGATCAGCGGTCTGAACGACGGCAGCTACACCATCACCGCACAGGCGACGGACGTGGCCGGGAACACGGGTTCTGCAAACCGCGATGTGACCGTCGAAACGACCGCGCCGGTATTTACCATCAATGACATGGCCGGTGGCGACAACATCCTTAATGCCACCGAAGCGCTCACCACCCTGACCATCACCGGTACGGTGTCCGGTCTGGCGGATGGCACCCAGGTTATCGTCACGCTTAACGGTCTGGACTATCAGGGCACCGTGACCAACGGCGCGTGGAGTGCGGACGTTCCGGCCAGCGATCTGGCGAACCTCGGACAGGCGTTGTATCAGGTGAGCGTGCGTGGCACCGACGAGTACGGCAACAGCGGTTCAGTCAGCAAAGGGCTGCAAACCTCTTCTGACAGCCCGGCCGTGACCATCAACGTGGTGGCCGGTGATGACGTGATCAACGCCAGCGAAGTGACCGCCGATCAGGTGATCAGCGGCAGCGTGCTCCATGCGGAAGCGGGGCAACAGGTGGTGGTCACCGTGGGCGGCAAGACGTACCACGCCGAAGTACAAAATGACCTGACCTGGAGTCTGACCGTTCCGGCGGCCGATCTCGCGGCAATGGGCGACGGCGCGCTGACGGTTTCCGCAACGGTGACCAATCTCAGCGGCAACACCGGTTCCGGTGAGCGTGATATTGCCATCGACGCCGCGATCCCCGGTTTACGCATTGATACCATTGCCGGTGACGATATCGTCAACAGCATTGAAATTACCCAGAACCAGATCATCAGCGGCACCAGCACCGGTATCGCTGAAGGCAGCACGGTGATCGTGACGGTCAACGGCGTGGAGTATCGGGCGAATGTGAGCGCCAGCGGCAGCTGGTCAGCGGCCGTTCCGGCGGCAGACGTGGCGAACTGGCCTGCGGGCGCACTGACGGTTTCCGTCAGCGGCACCAGCTCAGCCGGAAACAATGTCACCATTTCTAACGACATCACGGTGGATCTGACCGGTGTGGCGATCGCCATCGACACCGTCACCACCGACAACATCCTCAACGCGGCGGAAAAAGCGGCAGATCTGACCCTGAACGGCACAACGCAAAACGTTGAAGCCGGTCAGAATGTCACGGTGATTTTCGCCGGTCATACCTACACCGCCAAAGTGGCCGACGACGGAAGCTGGAGCGTGACCGTTCCGGCGGCAGACATGGCGGCGCTGAAAGACGGCGACGCTACCGTTTCCGTGAGCGTCACCAATCTGGCAGGCAACAGCGCCAGTGCGGCGAATACTGTGGAAGTAGACACCGCCGCGCCAACGCTGACCATCGACACCCTCGCCGGTGACAACGTGCTCAACAGTGCGGAAGCGGGCGCAGACGTGGTATTGAGCGGGACGACAAACGCCGAAGCCGGTCAGCAGGTGACGATTACCCTTAACGGCAAAACCTACACCGCGGAAGTCGCGGCAGACGGCACCTGGAACACCACGGTGCCGGCGGCAGACGCGGGGGCGATCACAGACGGCACTTATGCCGTCAGCGCCAGCGTCAGCGATGTTGCCGGTAACACCACCGGCGCAACCGGCTCGCTGCTGGTTGACGTGACCGCGCCAACCCTGACCATCAATACCGTGGCAGCCGACGACGTGATCAACGCGCAGGAGCATCAGCAAAACCTGATGATCACCGGCGGCAGCACCGGCGTGCCTGCGGGCGGGTTGGTGACGGTTGAGATCGACGGCCACAGCTACACCGCCGCGGTGGATGCGTCGGGCAACTGGAGCGTCGGCGTTCCGGCCTCTGTGGTCAGCACCCTGAACGATACCGGCTACACCATCACCGCCAGCGCGCAAGACGCGGCGGGCAATCCGGGTTCCGTCACGCACGATGTGACGGTAGATACCGCTGCACCGGTGCTGACCATCAACACCGTGGCCTCCGACGACGTGATCAACGCCATCGAAAAAGGCGAAGCGCTGACCGTCAGCGGCACCAGCGACGGCGCTGACGGTTCAACCGTCACCCTGACTCTTAACGGCAAAGCGTACAGCACCCAGGTCAGCGGCGGCGTCTGGACGCTCGACGTTCCGGCAACTGATGTCGCAAACCTCGGCGAAGCGAACTACACCCTCAATGCCTCCAGCACCGACGCGGCGGGCAACACCGGCAGCACCACCCACAACGTGCTGGTCGATACCTCGCTGCCATCCGTGATCATCAATTCGGTGGCGGGCGATGACGTGATCAACGCTGCCGAAGCGGCGGCGGATCAGACCCTGAGTGGCCGCGTTACCAACGCGGCAGAGGGTGACACTGTCACCATCACGCTCGGCGGCAAAACCTACGAAGCCAAAGTCCAGGCAGATCTGAGCTGGAACGTCAGCGTGCCATCGGCTGATCTGCAAGGGTTCGGCGACGGTGACCTGACCGTCAGCGCCAGCGTGACCAACCAGCATGGAAATACCGGCAACGGTGAGCGCGATATCGCTATCGACGCCAACCTGCCGGGCCTGCGTCTGGATACCGTGGCCGGTGACGACATCGTCAACAGCATCGAAGTCCAGCAAAACCAGATCATCAGCGGCACCAGCACCGATCTGGAACCGAACAGCACTGTGACGGTGACCGTGAACGGCGTGGATTATTCCGCAAGCGTACAGGCCAACGGCAACTGGTCGGCGGCAATCCCGGCAGCGGACGTGGCGAACTGGCCTGCGGGCCCGCTGGCAATCACCGTCAGCGGCGCGGATGCCTCCGGCAATCCGGTGACCATCACGCAAAACATCACCGTGGATCTGAGCAGCGTGGCGATCACCGTCGATACCATTGCGGTTGATGACATCATCAACGCGGCGGAGAAAGCGGCAGACCTGACGCTGAGCGGCACAACGCAAAACGTTGAGGCCGGTCGCGACGTGACCGTTAACTTTGCCGGTCACATTTACACGGCCAAAGTGGCAGACGACGGCAGCTGGAGCGTCACCGTTCCGGCAGCGGACATGGCCGCGCTGAAAGACGGCGACGCCACGGCGACCGTCAGCGTGACCAACGCGGCGGGCAACAGTGCGAGCGCGGCGAATACCGCAGAAGTGGACACCTCTGCGCCAACGCTGACCATCGATACCCTCGCCGGTGACAACGTACTGAACAGCGCCGAAGCGGGCGCAGACGTGGTGCTGAGCGGGACGACAAACGCCGAAGCCGGTCAGCAGGTGACGATTACCCTTAACGGAAAAACCTACACCGCCGACGTCGCGGCAGACGGCACCTGGCGCACCACGGTACCGGCGGCAGACGCGGGGGCGATCACCGACGGCACTTACACCGTCAGCGCCAGCGTCAGCGACATTGCCGGTAACACCACCGGCGCGACAGGCTCGCTGCTGGTGGATGTCACCGCGCCGGTGGTGACCATCAACACCGTCGCCGGTGACGATGTCATTAACCTCAGCGAACACGCTCAGGCGCAGGTGATCAGCGGCGGCAGCACCGGCACGGTCAGCGGTAACACCGTGACAGTGGTGATTGACGGCAACACCTACACCACCGTGGTGGACGCCAGCGGTAACTGGAGCGTCGGCGTACCGGCCAGCGTGATCAGCGGGATTTCTGACGGCACTTATACCGTCAGCGTCAGCATCACCGACAGCGCAGGCAACACCGGTTCTCAGACGCATGATGTCACCGTCGACACCGGCCTGCCGGGCCTGAGCATTGATGCGATTTCGCAGGACAACGTGCTGAATACCATTGAAAAAGGTGAAGACCTGACGATTTCCGGCACCGGCACCAACCTGAGCGAAGGCACGCAGGTTACCGTGACGCTGAACGGCGTGACCTATACCGCGCAGATTGCGGCGGGCGTCTGGAGCCTGACGGTTCCGGCCAGCGCACTGGCGGCACTGGGCGAGGCGAACTACAGCGTGACCGCCAGCGCCAACAGCGATATCGGCAACAACATCACCGAAAGCGCTAACCTGCTGGTCGATACTTCGCTGCCATCCGTCACCATCAATGCAGTGGCGGGCGACGACGTGATCAACGCTGCCGAAGCGGCGGCAGACCAGACCCTGAGCGGCCGCGTCACCAACGCGGCAGAGGGTGACACTGTCACTATCACGCTCGGCGGCAAAACGTATGAAGCTAAAGTCCAGGCAGATCTGAGCTGGAGCGTCAGCGTGCCATCGGCTGATCTGCAAGGGTTCGGCGACGGTGACCTGACCGTCAGCGCCAGCGTGACCAACCAGCATGGAAATACTGGCAGCGCAGATCGCGATATCGCTATCGACGCCAACCTGCCGGGCCTGCGTCTGGATACCGTGGCCGGTGACGATATCGTCAACAGCATCGAAATCCAGCAAAACCAGATCATCAGCGGCACCAGTACCGATCTCGAACCGAACAGCAATGTAACCGTGACCGTGAACGGCGTGGATTATTCCGCCAGCTTGAAGGCCAACGGCAGCTGGTCGGCGGCCATTCCGGCAGCGGACGTGGCGAACTGGCCTGCGGGCCCGCTGGCGATCACCGTCAGCGGCGCGGACGCCTCCGGCAATCCGGTGAGCATTACGCAAAACATCACCGTTGATCTGAGCAGCGTGGCGATCACCGTCGATACCATCGCGGTAGACGACATCATCAACGCCGCGGAAAAAGCGGCAGACCTGACCCTGAGCGGCACCACGCAAAACGTCGAAGCCGGTCGCGACGTGACCGTTAACTTTGCCGGTCACATTTACACCGCCAAAGTGGGCGACGACGGCAGCTGGAGCGTGACCGTTCCGGCGGCAGACATGGCGGCGCTGAAAGACGGCGACGCCACGGCGACCGTCAGCGTGACCAACGCGGCAGGTAACAGCGCCAGCGCGGCGAATACCGCAGAAGTGGATGCTTCCGCGCCAACGCTGACCATCAACACCCTCGCCGGTGACAACGTACTGAACAGCGCGGAAGCGGGCGCAGACGTGGTAGTGAGCGGGACGACAAATGCGGAAGCCGGTCAGCAGGTGACGATTACCCTTAACGGTAAAACCTACACCGCCGACGTCGCGGCAGACGGCACCTGGAACACCACGGTACCGGCGGCAGATGCGGGCGCGATCACAGACGGCACTTACACCGTCAGCGCCAGCGTCAGCGATATCGCCGGTAACAGCACCCGCACCGACAGCGCCCTGCTGGTGGATGTCACTGCGCCGGTGGTCACCGTCAACACCGTCGCCGGTGACGATGTGCTGAACACCGCAGAACATGCGCAGGCGCAGGTGATCACCGGTGGCAGCACCGGGACGCAGGCGGGCAATCTGGTGACGCTGGTGATTGACGGCAACACCTACACCACCGTGGTGGATGCCAGCGGCAACTGGAGCGTCGGCGTACCGGCGAGCGTGATCAGCGCGCTGGCCTCCGGCGAAACGACCTTCACGGTGAGCATCACCGACAGCGCGGGCAATACCGGCAGCACCGGCCATCTGATCACCGTCAATACCGATGCGGTCAGCCTGAGCATCGATGCGATTGCGCAGGATGACATCATCAATGCGGCGGAGCACGGCAACAGCCTGACGCTTTCCGGCAGCAGTGAAAAACTGATTTCCGGCACAGAAGTCGCCGTTGTGCTGAACGGCAAAACCTACACCGCACAGGTGGATGTCAACGGTGACTGGACGCTGAGCGTTCCGGCGACCGATGTCGCCAGCCTGACGGACGGTAACTACACCGTGACCGCCAGCGCCCGGGATGCGGCGGGTAATCCGGCCAGCGCCAGCCATGACGTGCTGGTGGATACCACCGCACCGGCGCTGTTGATCAACCCGATCACCGCCGACGGCATGCTGAACGCGGCGGAGCTGGAGCAGCCATTAACCCTGAGCGGCACCTCCACGGCGCAGGCCGGTCAGACGGTGAGCGTGACGCTCAACAGTGTCACCTATACCACGCGGGTTAACGCCGACGGCACCTGGTCGGTGCAGGTTCCGCAGGACGACGTGGCAGCCTTGCAGGATGGCACCCTGACGGTCAACGCCAGCACCACGGACGTGGCGGGCAACCCGGCCTCGGCGAGCGCGTCAGTGATTGTCGATACCCTTGCGCCGACGCTGACCATCAGCACCATTGCCGGTGATGACATCATCAACACCACCGAGCAGCAGGCGGGTCAGACCATCAGCGGCACCACGTCGGCAGAAGCCGGTCAGACGGTCACCGTGACCTTCAACAACCGCGAATACCACGGCACCGTCACCGCAGAAGGGACGTGGAGCGTGAATGTGCCTGCGGCAGATTTCAACGGTGTGGCCGACGGCAGTTATACCGTCAGCGCTTCCGTGACGGATGTGGCGGGGAACCCGGCAGCGGCGGATTCTTCAGTCAGCCTCAGCGGTGTGGTGCCTGAAGTCACCATCAACACCTTCGCGCAGGACGACGTGATCAGCGCGGCGGAACACGCCGGGCCGCTGGCGATTACCGGGACCTCAACGGCACCGGCAGGTTCCATCGTGACGGTGACGCTGAACGGCCAGAGCTACACCACGCAGGTCGGCAACGACCAGAACTGGACGCTGAACCTCAGCGCCAATGCGGTGAACGCGCTGGCGGATGGTGAGAATTACACCATCACCGCGTCGGTCACCAACAGCATCGGCAACGTCGGTGCGGCCAGTCACGACATTGCGGTAGACACCACCGCGCCATCGATGACCATCACCCTGGATTCAATCAGCGATGATACCGGCCGCAGTAACAGCGATTTCGTGACCAGCGACAACACCATCACGCTTAACGGCACGCTGTCTGCGGCACTGGGCAACAACGAATTCGCGCAAATCAGCCTGGATGGCGGGGTGACCTGGACTGACTTAACCGTGACCGGCACGACCTGGCGCTATGCGCAGGGGAGCGCGCTGGCGGATGGCAGTTACACCTATAACGTGCGGGTGATTGATGCGGCGGGCAACGTCGGTTCGACGGCGTCGCAGACCGTGGTGATTGATACCCTGGCACCGGACGCCAGCCAGACCATCAGTATCGATGCGATTTCGCAGGATACCGGCCTGAGCAGCAGCGACTTTATCACCAGCGACACCACCATTAACCTGCGCGGCACGCTTGGCGCGGCGCTGGGGGCGGATGAGTATGCCCAAATCAGCCTCGACGGTGGCACTACCTGGCAAGACGTCAGCATCAGCGGCCTGACCTGGACCTACATCGATGGCCGTACGCTGACCGACGGGGATTACAACTACCAGATGCGCGTGGTCGATCTGGCCGGGAACGTCGGCGCGACCGCCAGCCAGGTGGTCACGATCGATACCACGGCACCGGACAGCAGCAAAACCGTCAGTATTGATGCAATAAGTCCGGATACCGGTCTGAGCAGCACCGACTTTGTGACCAGCAGCACCGCGCTGACCGTCACCGGTAAGCTCGGCGCGGCGCTGGCTGCCGACGAGTTCGTGCAGGTCAGTCTCGATGGCGGTGTGACCTGGTCGAACGCGACCACCATCGGCACCGGCTGGACATTTGTGGATGGCCGCACGCTGACGGACGGTGATTACACCTATAACGTCCGCGTGGTGGACACGGCGGGTAACGTCGGCAGCGTGACCTCGAAAGTGGTTACCGTTGATACCGTTGCGCCGGACAGCACTAAAACCGTAACCATCGACAGCATCAGCACGGACACCGGTATTTCAGACAGCGACTTCGTGACCAGCGATACCTCGCTGACGGTCACCGGTTCGATTGGCGCGGAACTTGGCGCAGGCGAAGTGGTGCAAATCAGTGTTGATAACGGCGCGACCTGGACCACCGTGACGCTGCAGGGCAGCACCTGGCGCTACGTGGATGGCCGCACGCTGACCGACGGCCAGACGCTGTATCAGGTTCGCGTGGTGGATCAGGCCGGTAACGTTGGCCAGACCGCGCAGCAGGTGGTGACCATTGACACCACCGCGCCGACGCAACTCATCACCATTGGCGCGATCAGCACTGACACCGGCGATTCCGCCAGTGACTTTATTACCAGCGACAATACCCTGACGTTCACGGGAAGACTGAGCGCAACGCTGGCGACCGACGAAAGGGCGCAAATCAGCCTCGACGGCGGCAACACCTGGACGGATGTGATCGTTAACGGCCAGTCATGGAGCTATGACGCCACCGGCACCGTGCTCACCGACGGCAATCATAACGTGCAGGTCCGGGTTATCGATCAGGCAGGCAACATCGGCACGATCGGCAGCCAGACCGTGGTCATCGACACGCTGAACCCGGAAGCGGTAGCGACCATCGTTCAGTATTCGGATGACGAAGGCGACCGTCAGGGATCCTTCGGTTCCGGCACTTACACCGATGAAACCGCACCGACGCTGAGCGGCACGCTGAGCAAGGCGCTGGCCGATGGTGAAGTGCTGAAAATCTACCGCAACGGCGTGTTTGTTGGCGTCGCGACGGTGGTCGGTCTGGCCTGGACCTTCTCGGATTCAGCGCTGGCTGACGGCACCTATGTTTACGTCGCGACTTCGCAGGATCTGGCAGGGAACACCACGTCATCCACCGATTTTACGCTGACCGTGGATACGTCCATTCCGACCACCATTGCCACCGTGACAGCGGAATCTACGCAGGACACCACGCCGATCATCAGCGGGACTTTGTCCGAAGCGCTGGGCGAAGGCATGTATGTGCAGGTGGTGGTCAACGGCGTGACCTACACGTCGGAAGCTGGCGGTGCCGTGGTCGTCGATCCGCTCAACAACACCTGGTATTTGCAGGTGCCGGGCGCTCTGGGGCTGGCAAGTTATGACGTGACCGCGCAGGTAAGAAGCAGCGCCGGTAACGGTAACGATGCGGGCATCAGCACCAGCGCGATCATCGTGTATGCCGAAACCGCCGTGGACACCAGCTGGGCCACTACCGCAGGGGCAACAACCACCAATGCGATGGCGTTCAGCGTGAACGCTAACGGTTTGTGGAACATTGTCACCGGTATCTCCGATTACACCAGTACCGACCTGAACAGTTATACCGGCACCACGCTGACCAACTCCCGCGGCAACATTGTGGTGAGTTATACGCTGGCGGATACCGACCGTAACGGCACGTCAGACATTTATGCGACGGAAACCAACTACGGCGGCAGCATCCAGGGTAAATGGACGGCGAACCCGGACGGCACTTACACCTACGGCCAGCAGGCTGTCGGCACGCTGATCTGGTACGGCGGCGTGATTGCTTACGACAAAACCGGCGATGGCTGGGTGGATCTGGCCTACGGCGATGCGGGCGGCGACTCCCGTACGTATCTGGTCAATAACAACGGCGTGCTGACCGCGGACGGTACCAACGGCGCGGCAGGGCTGGCGGGGGTGACATACCGTGAAATCTCCGGCGTGGATATCAACAACGACGGTACCGTGGACATCGTTCAGCACACCAACCGCAACGGCGCGTATGCGCTGACGGTGGTGAGCAACAACGGAACCGGCACGCTGACAGAAACCCAAAATATCGCCAACGTCTTTGTGCCGAATGCGGCCGACACCACCACGGCGGTGTCGATGACATGGGCGGACTTCAACGGCGACGGCCTGATGGATTTGTACATTTCCTCCGGTCTGAACCCGAACGGCACGTACAACTATGGCGGCGCGATTTATTACAACAGCGGGCAGGGCACCCTGCTGACCACGCCAACGGCGGTGGGCGCGGCGACGACCAATGCGGCGTCAGCCGGGTATCTCTCCGCCGCCGTGGACTGGGACGGTGACGGTGATATGGACATCATCAAGTTCAGCACCTATTCCGGCAGCCAGACCGCCACGCTGTTTATGAATGACGGCACCGGTAACAACTGGAGCAGCAGCACGCTGGCCACCGCACTGGTCAACGTCACGGGGATTGCCACCCTCGATTACGACTGGAACGGAACACAGGATCTGCTGGTGTCGCAGGCTAACGGCAAAGTGGTGTACATCGCCAACAACAGCACCATTGCCGACGGCACGGCGATCCACCTGCGCATTCTCGATGGCGAAGGGATGAACGTGTTCTACGGCAATACCGTTCAGCTGTACAACTCAGCCGGTGAACTGGTGGCCTCGCAGATCATCAACGCCCAGTCAGGTATCGGGATTAACGACGCCTCGGCGCTGGTGAACTTCTACGGGCTGGATCCGAATGAAACCTATTCGGCGGTGCTGGTGCGCAACATCAACGGCGTGTCGTCCAATGCCACCTGGACTGACCTGACCGCAGGCGATGGCACCAGCAGCTACTCGGTAACGGCGGACGCCGCCACCGGCGGACAAAGCGGCACCCTCACCGGCACCGGCTACAACGATACGTTTATCGCGGAAAGCGGCACCTATATCTACAACGGTTCCGGCGGCTGGAGCACCACGTCAGACCATGCGACATGGAGCGCCACCGGGGGTCAGGACATCGTCGATTACCGCAATGCCACCAGCGGAGTCACCGTGGATCTGAGCAACACCAATGCCCAGAACACCGGGTTCAACACGTCAACCTTCAAAGACATCGAAGGCATTGCCGGGTCGAACTTCGATGACGTGTTCACCGGCAGCGCGGGCGATAACGTGTTCGAAGGGCGCGGCGGCAACGACACCTTCAACCTGGGCAACGGCGGGCACGACACGCTGCTGTACAAGTTGCTCGACAGTGCTGACGCCACCGGCGGTAACGGTGCCGACACCATCAACGGCTTTACGGTCGGCACATGGGAAGGCACGGCGAACACCGACCGACTTGATCTGAGCGATCTGTTGCAGTCGAGCGGTTACACCGGTACGGCAGATGCCAGCTACGTGAACGGCGTCGCCACTCTGGGCGCTGGCGTCGGCAATCTGGCGGAGTACCTGAGCGTCAGCACCGAAGGCAACGACACCGTCATTAAGGTCGATCTGGATGGCAGCGGCACAGCGCAGTCGATGACCACCATCGCCACGCTGACCAACGTTCACACCGATCTGGCGACGCTGCTGGCGAACCATCAGTTAGTGGTTGGCTAACCGCAACCGGAAAGCAGCGGGGCAGAGGGATGATCCTCTGCTCCGCTTCTCCCGCTCAATATTCATGTTCTGGAATGAACGTGAAGGAACAATGAATTAGGGAACAATGCAGATGAATAAAGAGATCATGTCAGAGAAAAGCAGTACCGCACCGGAGGCCGTGGCGTTCGATGGCCGCGCCGCGCAGGCGGAGAAACAAAAGGGGTATAGCGCGTGGCTGAGCGCCATGCTGGATGTCGCCCGCCACTATCGTCTGGATTATTCAGAAGAGCATGTGAAAGCCACGCTCGCCTGGGAGATGGGCGCACCGCAGGACAGCGTGCTTGATGAGATGGCGCACAAACTCGGGCTGGCGCGCGTGACCCGCTCATTCCATCCTGCCGATCTGGACCCGATGTCCGTGCCGTTTATTTTGACGCTGGACAATGGCCGTCTGGGCGTGGTGACGCATCTGGACGCCAGCGGCCAGTGCGCCGTGCAGTTCACCGAGGATCAGGGGCTGGAAACCACGCTCACCCCTGAACAGCTTTTATCGCGGGTGCAGAGCATCACTCTGCTGCGCCCTTTGCAGGCCCTGCCGGATGCGCGCGTTGATAACTACATCAAGCCGTACAAAAAGAACTGGTTCTGGGATCTGGCCCTGAAGGACTGGCGTCGCTACGGCGACATCATGGTGGCGGCGATGATCGCCAACGTGCTGGCGCTGGCCGGTATGTTGTTTTCCATGCAGGTGTACGACCGCGTGGTCCCCTCGCAGTCGGTGCCGACGCTGTGGGTGTTATTCGGCGGCGTGATGATCGCCATTGTGTTTGAATTCGTGATGCGCATGGTGCGCGTCCATATTTCTGACGTGGTGGGGAAACGCGCCGATTTGCGCATTTCCGACCGCGTTTTTGGCCGCGCGCTGCGCATTAAAAACGGCGCCCGCTCCAAATCCACCGGTTCTTTTATTTCGCAAATCCGTGAGCTGGAATCGGTGCGTGAACTGATCACCTCGACCACCATCAGCGTGATTTCCGACCTGCCTTTCTTCCTGTTATTCACGGTCATTCTGTGGATGATTGGCGGCCCGCTGGTGTTTGTGGTGCTGCTGGCGATCCCGCTTTTGCTGATCCCAGGGTTACTGATCCAAAAACCGCTGGCGAGACTGGCGAACGAAGGCATGCGCGAATCCGCAGTGAGAAACGCCTCACTGGTGGAAGCGGTGGAATCTCTGGAAGACATCAAACTGATGCGCGCTGAACAGCGCTTTCAGAATCAGTGGAACCACTGCAACGAAGTCTCCGCCGACATCAGTATGCGTCAGCGTTTTCTCACCAGCCTGCTGATGACCTGGACGCAGGAAGTGCAGTCGATCGTTTACGCCATCGTGCTGCTGGTGGGCTGTTATCTGGTGATGAACGGCGACATGACCACCGGTGCGCTGGTGGGGACGACCATCCTCGCCTCCCGCACTATCGCGCCGCTGGCGCAGATCTCCGGCGTGCTCTCCCGCTGGCAGCAGGCCAAGGTGGCGCGTAAAGGGCTGGATGAACTGATGCAGCGGCCTGTCGATCAGGAAGACGGGCAGAAAATGGTGCATAAGGCGCAGATCGCCGGTGAATACCAGGTGCACGATGCGGTGTTCTATTACGACGAAGAAGAGAAAGTAGCCAATCTGGCGCTGAACAACCTGCACATCAGGCCGGGCGAGAAGATCGCCGTGCTGGGTAAAAACGGTGCCGGTAAATCGACGCTGTTGCAGGTGCTGGCCGGCATGCAGCAGGTACAGCAGGGGCAGGTGGTGCTGGATAACGTCAACATCAAACAGATCGATCCGGCGGATTTACGCCGTGACGTGGCGCTGCACAATCAGCACGCCAGACTGTTTTTCGGCTCGGTGCGCGACAACATCACCATGGGCAGACCGCAGGCCACGGACGACGAGATCCATCAGGCGCTGGTGTTGAGCGGTGCGCTGACCTTTGTGCAGCAAAAAGAGAATGGCCTGAATTTCCTGATCCACGAAGGCGGCGTTGGCCTCTCCGGCGGCCAGCGTCAGGCGCTGTTATTGGCGCGTCACATCATCATGCAGCCGCAGGTGTTGCTGCTCGATGAACCGAGCGCGTGGCTGGATGAAATCTCCGAGGCGAATCTGATCACTCACCTGGCCGCGTGGGGTAAAGGTAAAACGCTGGTGGTCGCCACCCACCGTCTGGCGCTGTTGCAGCTGGTGGACAGGATTATCGTGATGGACAACGGACGCATCACGCTCGACGGCAGCAAAGACGAGATCCTCAGTAAACATTTCAGACCGAAAGGGCAGCCAGCCCAGGCCGCGAAAGCCGTCAATAAGGAGATGACATCATGAATGGAAACAAACGCCATCACCGGCCACTGAGTGAAAATACCTTGCCGCGTTCGACCCTGCTGGTGTGGAGCCTGGCGCTGATGCTGTTGTGCTTCACGCTGTGGGCGAATTTCTACACGCTCGACGAAGTCACCACCGGCACCGGCAAAGTCATTCCTTCGGCGCACGAACAGATCGTGCAATCGCTGGAGGGCGGTATCGTTCACAGTATTGACGTGCGCGAAGGGGAAGTGGTGGAGCGCGGCCAGCGTCTGGCGCAGCTCGACCGCACCAAAACCGAGTCCGGCGTGCAGGAAAGCCAGTCACGCCTGCACGCCGCGCTGGCGACGGCGGCACGCCTGACCGCACAGATCAACGGCACACCGCTGACGTTTCCGGCCGACCTTGACGATGAACCGGAGCTGGTGAAATCAGAAACTGAACTGTACAACTCCAGCCGTAACAGCCTGGAGAAACAGCTTTCCGGGCTGAAGCAGGGCGTGGCGCTGATCCGCCGCGAGCTGAGCATGACCGTGCCGCTGGTGAAACAGGGCGCGGCCAGCGACGTGGAGGTGCTGCGTCTGCAACGTCAGATCAACGAAATGGAAAGCAAAGCCACCGATCTGGAAACTCAGTATCACGTGCGGGCGGGCGAAGAGCTGGCGAAAGCCAATGCGGAAATCGAAACCCAGCGCTCGGTGGTTTTAGGCCGTAAAGATTCCCTGAACCGTCTGGAGTTTTTCTCCCCGGTTAAAGGCATTGTGAAGAACATTGACGTCAACACCGTCGGCGGCGTGATCCCGCCGAATGGCAAACTGATGACGCTGGTGCCGATTGACGATCAGATGCTGGTGGAGGCACAAATTTCACCGCGCGACGTGGCGTTTATTCACCCCGGCCAGAAAGCCAAAGTGAAAATCACCGCCTACGACTATTCGATTTACGGCAGTTTTGACGGAGAAGTGACCACGATTTCGCCCGACACTATTCAGGACGAGGTCCGCCGTGACGTTTATTATTACCGCGTGAACATCAAGACCAACGCCAATTATCTGGAAAATAAGCATCATGAAAAGTTTTATATTTTCCCCGGTATGATCGCGACGGTGGACATCAAAACCGGCAACAAAAGCATTCTTGATTATCTGCTGAAACCGCTGAACAAAATGAACGAAGCCATGCGTGAGCGTTAAGCCTGACGGCGGCATGACACAGAAAAGGGCGCGTTACCTGAGGTAGCGCGCCCTTTTTGCTTAACCGGCGATGGTATTACTGGAAGTAGATATCGCCGGATTCGGCTTTGAGAATTTTGCCGTCGGTGTCGGTGATCATCGCGTAATTGCCCGCGATGTAGGTCCAGTGGCTGCCTGCGTCAGGGGCGGGCAGGTGGCGCTGTTGCCAGTCAACAATTTCATAAGGCTTGGTGCGGTATAAACCGGGCACGGTGTCGCCCAGTTTGTATTCGGTCGAGTCATCGAAGAACGATTTGATCTCATGAGAAGGGGTCGCCGCAGACGCGGTGTGCGACAGCGTCATCACGGAGGAGAAAACCAGAGCTGACAACATCATCATTTTTGAGTAACGCATAATATATCCCGTTAAAAACTATCAATATAACGTCCGTCGTCAGTCCTTTGTCGTCGCAACGAAGCCTGTACTTTTCAGTCTGGTCAGGATAATAACGAGAAACAGGCCGTAAGGCGGGGCGAATAATTGTGTCGAAATGCAAATGAGTGAAAGGGTTTCCCCTGCGGCGGGCAAGGGCTGCCTCAGACTCAGAAATATCCTTAATGACACATGGGCTGGCATATCTGTTCTACCTTTAGGGTTCCTTCATTCGTTTTTATACAAGGAGCCTGTGTATGAACAACAACAAAACGATCCCCGTTTCCCTTAACGATCCGCACGTGGACACTTTTCCAAAACCGCCGTTTGAACAGCAAAAGCAGCCGTTCCCCGGTCTGGTAAGCAAGATGATCCCGGTGCCCGATCACGGTGAAACCTCTTATAAAGGCAGTTCACGTCTGAAGGGGCGTAAAGCGCTGGTGACCGGCGGTGACTCGGGTATCGGCAGGGCGGTGGCGATAGCCTTTGCCCGTGAAGGGGCCGATGTCGCGATAAACTATCTGCCCGATGAAGAGCCGGATGCGCAAGATGTGGTGACGTTGCTGCGCAAGGAAGGGGTGAAAATCGTCACGATACCGGGCGATATCCGCGAGGAAAAATTCTGTCAGACGCTGGTGAAAGAGGCGGCTGAACAGCTCGGCGGGCTGGATCTGCTGGTCAACAATGCGGGGCGTCAGCAGTTCTGTAATTCGATCAAAGACCTGACCACCGAAGCCTTTGATGCCACGTTCAAAACGAACGTCTATGCCATGTTTTGGATCACCAAAGCCGCGCTGGACTATATGCCGCGTGGCAGCGCAATCATTAATACGTCTTCGGTTCAGGCATTTTTACCGAGCGATAATCTGCTCGATTATTCACAGACCAAAGCGTCGATTGTCGCCTTCACCAAAGGTCTGGCGAAGCAGCTTGCCGCTGACGGTATTCGCGTTAATGCCGTTGCGCCCGGCCCGTACTGGACCGTTCTGCAAACCTCCGGCGGCCAGCCGCAGGAAAAGGTCGAAAAATTTGGTGAGCAGTCACCGCTTGGCAGACCGGGGCAGCCCGCCGAGATTGCCGGGATGTACGTGGCGTTAGCCTCCAGCGAAAGCAGCTACACCTCCGGACAGGTGTGGTGTTCGGATGGCGGTACCGGCACGGTCTGACCGACATTTCCCCTCAGTAACAACAAAGGCGCCCTCAGCAGGCGCCTTTTTTTTGGCAAGGCAGGGTTAACGGCTCATCTCGTTGAGTTTCGCCATCACCTCATCCGACAAGGTCAGCCGCGCGCTGTCCAGATTTTCCTGCAAATGCTGTGAAGATGAGGTGCCGGGGATCAGCAAGATATTAGGAGAACGCCTGAGCAGCCATGCCAGCGCCACCTGCATCGGCGTGGCCTGTAATTCAGCGGCCACCTCATTAAGCTGTGTTGACTGCAAAGGCGAGAACCCCCCGAGCGGGAAAAACGGCACCCAGGCGATCCCCTGTTCAGCCAGCTCATCCACCAGCGCGTCGTCGTTGCGGTTGGCGAGATTGTACATGTTCTGCACACAGGCGATCGGCGTGAGTTTGCGGGCATCGGCCACTTGTCTGGCAGTCACATTGCTCAGCCCGATGTGGCGGATCAGCCCCCGCTCTTTTAACGCGATCAGCGCCTCCAGCTGCGGTTCCAGCGAACCTTCCGCGGGCTTATACACGTCGAGCATACTGCGCAGGTTAACGACGTCCATTGTCTCCAGCCCCAGATTGCGCAGGTTATCTTCCACCGCGCGGGTCAGCTCCGGTGCTGAAAATGCGGGTAACCAGCCCCCCTTTTCATCACGCCGCGCGCCGACTTTGGTGACGATGCACAGGTCATCGGGATAAGGATGCAAAGCCTTTTTGATCAGCCGGTTGGTTTCATGCGGGCCGTAAAAGTCGCTGGTGTCGATGTGATTGACGCCCGATGCAACCGCGTCTTTCAACACCTGAATCGCCCGCGCTTCATCTTTCACCGGACCAAAAACACCGGGGCCTGCCAGTTGCATTGCGCCGTAACCTAAGCGTCCAACTTCACGGTCGCCGAGGCGATAAGTCATTGAGGGTTGTGACATGGGGGTTCTCCTGTGTGTGTTCATTCATTGTATCGGGCAACTGGCTGTGCAACTATCCGGTGAAATCAGGACAAACTGTACGAGGTTACGCACAATGCCAATGGACATCGCTCTGCTGCATGCCGTGGTGGAAGTGGCGAAAGCCGGGGGATTTCGGGAAGCGGCGCGGGTCACCGGCAGCAATGCCTCCCGGCTGAGTGATGCCGTACGCCGTGCGGAACAGCAACTCGGCATCCGCCTGTTTCATCGCACCACGCGCACCGTCGTGCTGACCGAAGCAGGCCGGGCGCTGATGGAACGCCTGTTACCGGCCATGAATGAGGTCGATGCCGCGCTGGACGCCATCAATCGTTATCGCAACACGCCGGGCGGCACGCTGCGGCTTAACGTGCCGGTCAGCGCCACGCGCCTGATTCTTCCGGCGCTGGTGCCGGCGTTTTTGCGACGTTATCCGGATATCCAGCTGGAGATCATCGCCGAAAGCAATGTGCAGGATGTGTTTCGCGACGGTTGCGATGCCGGTATCCGCTATGACGAATGTCTCGAACAGGACGTGGTGGCGATCCCCATCGGCCCGCGCCGTCAGCGTTTTGCCGCCGCTGCGTCTGCGGATTATCTCGATCGTCATGGCAGACCCGCCCACCCGCGTGATCTGATGAAGCACGCCTGCCTGCGTGGCCGTTATGCCAGCGGCATCATGACTGCCTGGGAGTTTGAGCGGGAGGGTGAAAATCTCAGCGTACAGGTCAGCGGCCCGCTGGTGGTCAGCGTCGGCGGCGCGGTGGATCTGGCGGTGGATACCGCGAAAGCGGGCGGCGGCATTCTCTATCTGTTTGAAGACTGGCTGCAACCCGCCTTTGCCAGCGGTGAGCTGGAACCCATCTTACAGCCGTGGTGGCTGTCGTTTTCCGGGCCCTATCTTTACTACAACGATCGCCGTCTGATCCCTGCGCCGTTGCGGGCATTTATCGATTTTGTGCAGGAGGAGAACCTCCGTTGTCACCGCTGACCCCACGTCAGCGGTGCGCGCCTTCAGGGCAGGTCGTGCTGCCAGCTTTTGTAGACAAACTCCAGGGTATAGCCGTCAGGATCGACCACACCGGCGGCGTAATAGCGCGGATCGTAATAAAGACGTGCGCCCGGCGCGCCGTTATCCTTCGCCCCGGCGTTGATTGCGGCGGCGTACGCCTCATCCACCATGGCCTTACTGCTGGCGACAAAGCCGATATGCGAGGCATCGCCGGTGGCTTTTGCCTGCCGCAGCCAGAAAAATATCCGGCCATGTGCGCCAAAACCGGTGAGATCAGGGTGCCCCGGCGGCCCGTCTTTGCCGTCGTAATCGACCCGCGAGGTGATGCCAAGCGGCGCCAGCGCGGCGGTGTAAAACCTGACCGAACGGTCAACATCCCGCACTGAAACAAAAATGTGATCGAGCATAGAATCTCTTTCAGTCATTAAATGTGGTAGCCACCGGCGACTTCAATGGACTGCGCATTGATCCAGCGGCTGTCATCCGAAATCAACCCTGCGATCGCCTTCCCTACATCTTCCGGTTCGCCGACGCGGCCCAGTGCGGTTTGTGACGCCAGCAATGTTTCCAGCTCATCGTTGAGGCCACCGCCCAGCCCGGTCCGGATTGCGCCGGGCGAAACCGAATTTGCGCGAATGCGACGCGGGCCAAACTCTTTCGCCATATAACGTGTCAGTACCTCAAGCCCGCCTTTGAAGGCGGCATAAGGCGCAACGCCGGACGTCGTGACGCGTGTGGTGGCGCTGGTCACATTGACAATGTGGCCGCCATCAGTGAGCAACGGCAGCAGTGTCTGCGTCAGGAAGAACGGGCCTTTCAGATGGACGTTAAACAGGTTGTCGAACTCATTTTCAGTCACGGTTTCAATCGGGTTAAACAGGCCAAAACCGGCGTTGTTGATCAGCACATCAAAATCACGGCGTTGCCAGAAATCTTCCAGCACTGCCGCGAGTTGTGTACGAAAGGCAGCAAACGTCTGTGTACGGGAAACATCAAGCTGCATTGCCACGGCTTTGCCTCCGGCGGCGTCGATTTGCCTGACCACCTCGTCCGCCGCTTCCGGGTGGCGATGCCAGGTCAGTATCACCCCCATTCCTTTTGCTGCGCACTCAATTGCTGTACTTGCCCCGATGCCGGTGCTTCCGCCCGTGATTAGAATGACTTTCATGATGTTGACTCTCGTTGTGTGGGTGTGCAGTAAGACTAAAGAAAGGCACCGGCTGAGGCTTCTGCGTTCCTGCTCGATTCTTGCCTGTTTCTGCTTTAAGCTCCCCGCACCCCTTTACCGCTGAGGCAGGATATGGATTTGCAATCCCAACTTGATGAACTGCGCGGACTGGCCGCTCATGCCGGGAACTGGCGAACAGAAACCGGGATCCCGCGCGTTGCCATGGTGCAGGGGAAAGTCCCGGCGGCGGCGCTGGCCGCAGTCTATGAGCCGATGATCAACCTGATCCTCAGAGGAAGTAAAACCATGACGGTGGGGGAGAAGGTCTTTAATTACGACCCCGCCTCTTACTTTGTCATGTCTGTGGATTTGCCGGCGGTGGGCGCAGTTCACCCCGCATTGACCGGCGAACCTTATCTGGCCGTGAGCCTGACCATCGACCCCCAGCGCGTTGCCACCTTGCTGGATGATTTACCGCATTCGCAGATGAGGGGCAGGCCGGAAGGCGGGTTCTCGGTGGCGTCAGTCACGCCGGAGTTGCTTGATGCCTGGGTGAGAATGCTGCGTCTGATGAAAACGCCTGACGACATTCCCGCTCTCGCGCCGGGCTATGAGCGCGAAATTCTTTATCATGTTCTCAAAGGCCCCCACGGCTGGATGCTCAGAGATATTGCCTCGCCGGGTACGATGCTGGCGAGGATCAGCAACGCTATCCAGTGGCTGAGGCACCATTTTGCCGAAGAGTTTGTGGTTGAAACCCTGGCCGGGCGCGAGGCGATGAGCGTTTCGGCGTTTCACCGGCACTTCAAGGCGGTAACGGCCATGAGCCCGTTGCAGTATCAGAAACGCGTCCGGCTGCTCCATGCCCGAACGCTGCTTTTAGGCCGTCAGCAGAGCGTCACTTATGTGGCTCAGGAAGTGGGCTACCGGAGTGTGCCGCAGTTTAACCGCGACTATGCGCGCATTTTCGGGCTGCCTCCGCTGAAAGATGTGGCGCAACTGCGTAAGGTGATCAACGTGCGCGAGAGCCAGTGACGCGCCCCTCAGTCCAGTTTCAGCGCCGCCATCACCAGCGAAAATGCCGGTGAATGCTGTTTTCTGCTGGGGTAATAGAGGTAGTAACCAGGAAACGGCAGGCACCAGGCATCGAGCACCCGCAGCAGGCGGCCTTCTTCGATGTGCGGCGCAAACTCTTCTTCCGGTAAAAACGCAATGCCCAGACCGGCCAGCGCCGCATCCACCATAGGGGCGGAAGTATTAAAGGTCAGTTGCCCGTTCACCCGCACGTTGACCGGCCCCTCTTCGTTATCAAACTCCCAGACATAAAGCCCGCCGGACGTGGTCTGGCGCATATTCATGCAGTTGTGTTGCAGCAGGTCATGCGGCGTCTGCGGCAGCGGATGTTTAGCAAAATACGCCGGGGAGGCCACCGCCGCCATGCGCAAGGCGGGGCTGACGGGCATGGCGATCATGTCTTTATCGATGGTGTCACCCAGGCGCACACCGGCGTCAAACTTATCGGCGACGATATTACGAAAGCCGTGGTTGGCATCAAATTCCAGCCGGATGTCGGGGTATTCGCGTAATAACGGCGACAGTTTTGGCATCAGCAGGGTTTTAAGCACGTGCGGGCCGCAGGTGATACGTACGGTGCCGGCCGGTTTATCACGCATCTCGGTCAGCATATCCAGCCCGGCTTCAATCTCGTCAAAGTGTGAGCCAATCGCCAGCAATAACCTCTCTCCCGCCGCCGTCGGCGACACATTTCTGGTCGTGCGCGTGAGCAGGCGAATGTCCATTTGATTTTCCAGAGCGGTAATGGTCTGGCTCAGCGCCGGTTGCGTGACCCCGAGCAGCGCGGCAGCGCGGGTAAAACTCCCTTCACGGGCGACCGTGATAAAAGCGATCAGATCATTGAAATTACGTTTCATCACAGCTTCCGTCCTTCTATTAATAAGCAGGGCTTATAAGCCCATTAAGGATTCATTACCTAGTAAGAATATACCCGCCCTGTAGAATTTCCGGCAAGCAATAACGTCCGCAAAACAGGAAATACTTGCCCGGCGTTATCCCTTTAACTTCATGTTATCTCAGTTTTTATTCCCGCGAATAAAAACCGGGCGGGGCTTGCCAAAAATTCATCATTTAGCGTTGAAAAAGGAAGGAAATGTGACATCTGCCGTTGAAAACGCGCTGCCTGACCGAGATCGGGCCGCGCACTGGAACGGGGTATGGGCGATTACCCTGTGCGTATTTGCGCTGGTTGCGTCGGAGTTTATGCCCGTCAGCCTGCTGTCACCGGTTTCCCGCGATCTGGGTATCAGCGAGGGGCTGGCCGGGCAGGGGATCGCCATCTCCGGTGCGCTGGCGGTGTTGACCAGTTTGTTGATCTCAACACTGGCCGGAAATATTGACCGAAAAATTCTGCTTTTAGGGCTGACGACCCTGATGGCTGTTTCCGGCGTGGTAATAGCTCTGGCCCCTGATTACCTGACTTACATGGTTGGGCGCGCACTGATTGGCGTCGTCATCGGCGGCTTCTGGTCGATGTCGGCGGCGCTGGCTATCCGGCTGGTGCCACGGGATCAGGTGCCCCGTGCCCTGGCGATATTCAACGGCGGCAATGCGCTGGCGATGGTGATCGCCGCACCGCTCGGCAGTTATCTGGGGTCGGTGATGGGCTGGCGTGGCGCATTCTTTTGTCTGGTGCCGGTCGCGCTGGTGGTCTTTATCTGGCAGTGCGTCAGCCTGCCTTCCATGAAAACGGCGGCGGAAGAAAAAAAGGCCGGAAATGTGTTACGCCTGCTCAGAAAACCACAGGTTGCCACCGGGATGGCGGCGTGCGGGCTTTTCTTTATGGGGCAATTCGCGCTCTTTACCTACCTGCGCCCGTTTCTTGAAACGGTGACCCGGGTTGACGTCTCCACGTTGTCATTGATTTTGCTGACCATCGGCATGGCCGGTTTTATGGGCACCCTGATCATCGGTGTTTTTCTGCGCAAAGGCTTTTATCTGACGCTGATGGCGATCCCGCTGATGATGACGGCCATTGCCGTGATGCTGATGCTGACGGGGCACCGGCTCTGGATTGTCGGGCCGTTGCTGGGCCTTTGGGGGCTGGTGGCGACGGCGGCACCGGTCGGGTGGTGGTCATGGGTAGCACGGACCTTTCCCGACAACGCCGAAGCGGGCGGCGGGCTGATGGTCGCGGTGGTGCAACTTTCCATCGCGCTGGGCTCAACCGCCGGAGGGCTGGCTTTTGACTCTGCGGGCTGGCAAACCACCTTCGCCATCAGCGGCGTTCTGCTGACTCTGGCGGCCTGTCTGACATTTGTTACATCACGCACACAACACTGACGACATATTCACTTTTTACCGGGCGAACGGATGCCCAACCCATACCACTCCTGTTGAGGATATTTCGATGAAAATTTTTTCTATGTTGGTCGGGCTGTTAATCAGCTCGTTTGCCGCCACCGGCGCCGATATGTCTGGCGGCGCAGATAACTTTTACAAAAGCGACAAAGTGACGCAGCAAAAGGTGACGTTTAAAAATCAGTATCAGATGGAGGTCACCGGAAATCTGTTTATGCCAAAAGACAGGGATAAGAATGCCAAATATCCGGCCATTGTGGTGGGGCATCCTATGGGGGCGGTGAAAGAACAAAGCTCCAATCTCTACGCACAGAAACTGGCTGAACAAGGTTTTGTGACGCTGGCTATCGATCTCTCTTTCTGGGGCGAAAGTGAAGGGAAGCCGCGTAACGCCGTCGCGCCAGATATTTACGCTGAAGATTTTAGCGCCGCAGTGGATTACCTCGGTACGCGCCCGGATATCGACAGAAACCGGATTGGCGCGCTGGGCATCTGCGGCAGCGGCAGCTTTGTGATCAGCGCGGCGAAAATTGATCCGCGCATGCGGGCCATTGCTACCGTCAGCATGTATGACATGGGGGCGGTGAACCGTCACGCACTCAATCATTCACTCACGCTGGCGCAGCGTAAGGACATTATTGAACAGGCGGCGCAGCAGCGTTACAGCGAATTCACCGGCGGAGAAATACGCTACACCAGCGGTACAGTGCATAAAATCGATGCGGACACGCCGCCGGTGGCGAAAGAGTTCTACGATTTTTACCGCACGCCGCGCGGGGAATTCACACCTAAAGGATCTTCCCCTGCGCTGACGACGCACCCGACGCTGACCAGCAACGTCAAGTTTATGAACTTTTATCCGTTCAACGATATCGAAACGATTTCACCGCGGCCAATGCTGTTTATCACCGGCGAAAACGCGCACTCCAGGGAATTCAGTGAAGATGCCTACAAACTTGCCGGTCAGCCGAAAGAGTTAGTTATCGTACCCGGTGCGGGTCATGTTGACCTCTACGACCGCACCGATCTGATTCCTTTTGCAAAACTGACGTCATTCTTTAAACAAAACCTGAAATAAAGTGCGTTATTTTTTCCCACGGAATACGGCGGCTGGCACGTGTTTGCCTCAATAACACGGTGGAAAGGGCATACTCAATGTACGGAGCAAAATATTGCTCCGTACATTTTTCAGGATTAATTCCATCACATTTATATGACCAATCCTGTTGCGACATTTTTACGGGCGATTACTCTGTTAATCAGCTGACCATTGAGTCTGTAATGTATCGGCAGGAAGGGGATATCTTTAAGGTAAAAGATATGTTCTCCGTCCCCTTTTTCGGGGCTTAGCCCGGAAAGATTCAGAACATAACAATAACGAATTTTATTTTGCCACGACTGATACAGGGCGTTTCCGAAAATAAGCGGGGCATAACGGGCACTGTTCTGCCTCATCAATTCCGGCGCAATATCAGTCAGATAGATCCGGCATAAACCTGCGGGCTGGCCGTGTTCATTTTTATTACTGGCGTTAATAGCGTTATCACGTCTGATACCCTGCATACCGGCTTCATTAGTATAATGGAAATAAACATTTCCCTTATTGCTGTTTTCAGAAAGAAAGTAAGGCGGTTCCAGAAAGGTTTTAACCTGTTCAGTAATGAATTTTGATTTCACAGGCAGCGCCGAAGGGCGGGTATAAGGATGGAACGATCTTTTCATTTAATATATCCCTTATTCAATGAATATCATCAGGTGAATGTATTTTTCGATATTTCCTTTGATTTGGAAACGGAAATGCCCGCCGGGTTAATGGTCAGGCATATTGATTCCAAAACGTTGTGATTTTTTCTGTGCGGCTACTGTTTATTCGTTAAAAGTATTAACCGGCTGTTTAACGCCTCGAGATGTTCAGCAATTTGTTTAATTTCGGCGTTGCTGACGGGTTGCTGTTTGTCGAGCTTACGTTGCAGGTCATCCAGTTGCGCCTGCACCGGTTCGCCACCCTGCTGGAGTGTCTGGCGCATCTGATATATCGCGGTTTTCAGCTCAGAAATCGTCATATAGGGTTTGCGCTTTTGTTCAGCTTCCAGCAAACGCAGCTCGACACTGTTTAGCTGGTTGTTCACCAGCGCCCAGCTGTTGATGTCCGGCAACGTGGCACTCAGTTCGGTGTGATGATTTTGCCAGCGGGCCGAGAATGCATTCCCAGGCCAGAGCGCATTCAGGCGGATCGCCGCTGAGGGTTGCGCCAGCCAGTTCAGGGTACTCATCACGCATACCGTGACCGCAATGCCCACGACGCCGCCGCAAAGCCAGGCTTTCCATGGGCGTGGCGCAGGCAAGGGTGCCGGTTTGACCACCGGCACCCTTGCAGAAGGCGTTACCGGCGCAGGCGCGACGTCGGGCACGGCCGGTTTCGCCATCAGGGCGCGCTTTTGCAGCGTTTGTCGGCTCGATTGCAGATAGTCGAGCAGATTGCGCAGGGGGGCCTGACTGCGCGATTGCAGGGCCAGCGCATGTTCCAGCATCATCGACACCGCCCCTTCAAGTTGCTGAAGGGTATCGACTTCTGCGCTGTTTAGCGGCAGACCGTACAGGCTGGTCGCAGCATGGGTGGAATACCATTCGATAATTTGCTGACGCAGATCGGTTGCGGCCACCGGCGGCCAGCACTGGCGCTGCTTCTTGCCAAAACCTTCCGCCAGCAGCAGTGTGGCATTCGCCATACCCGCCCAGCCGTGGCGCTGGCAGCTGATCAGACAAAACCAGACGCCGCTTTGCAGGTCGTAGCCGTGGCGCTGAAAAATCTCCAGGCACTGGTTTTCCTGCGTGAGCCACCATGACCGGTCGTGCACGTGGCCTTTCCAGCTGTTTACGCTGTTACTGAGCAGTAAAAACTCGTGATGATGCCGGGGATCGTGACAGCTGATTTTCACATCGCCCGGCGTCACGCTGTAATTAACTTTTGTCATGAGCCCTCCATGTCACGAGTTTATCCTTGCTGACGCCAATCTTCAGGCCGCCCCGGACGGGTTTCTCATCCTGCAACAGGGTGTCGGTCAGCAACGGCAGAATGTGCCGGTTCAGAGCCTGATCGATATCACGGGCACCGCTCTGCATCACCTGACAGAGTTCTGCCACCCAGCTCACCACGCTCTCGCTGTAACTCAGTTGCACCTCGCCGTTGCTGGCGGCGTGATAGCGCTGGCAGATGCGATCCAGCTTCAGCCTGATGATTTGCGCCAGCGTTTTCGGTTGCAGCGGCAGGTAAGGGATCAGCGTGACGCGCCCCATCAATGCCGGGCGGAACACGTGCTCGAACTCCGGGCGGATCAGCGTACACAGGGCTTCCGGCGACGTTTCCCCTTCGGCGCAGGCGGCGGTGATTTTCGCGCTGGCCAGATTGGATGTCATGATAATCAGCGTGTTACGGAAGTTGATTAACTGACCTTCCGCGTCTTCAATCATCCCTTTATCGAATACCTGATAAAACAGCTCCATGACGTCCGGGTGCGCCTTTTCCACTTCATCGAGCAGCACAACGCTGTACGGATTGCGTTTCACCGCCTCGGTCAGCACGCCACCCTGACCGTAACCGACATAGCCCGGCGGCGATCCTTTCAGGCCGGACACGCTGTGCGCTTCCTGATATTCCGACATGTTAATGGTCACCAGACTTTGCTCACCGCCGTACAGTAAATCTGCCAGCACCAGCGCCGTTTCGGTTTTACCGATACCCGATGAACCTGCCAGCATATACACCCCGGTCGGTTTCAGCGGATCGTTCAGATTGGCGCGGCTGATGCGCACTTGTGTGGCGATAGTGGAGAGCGCGTGGCGCTGGCCGATAACCCGCTGCTCCAGGCGGTGAAGTAATTCGCCCAACTGTTGCTGTTGTTTTTCTACCATGCGGCCAAGTGGCACACCGGTCCAGCCGGAAACCACATCGGCGATGCAGGTGGCATCAACGCATTCAAACACCAGCGCATGAGCCTCATGCAGCTCAGCCAGCTCCCTGCGCCAGGCGGCGATAGCACTCTCATCACGACTTTGTTGCAGTTGCTGCACCAGACTCTTCTGCTGTTCCCACAGAGGCCGGAGATGGGTGAGATCGGCCAGCAGCTCAGTTTCCCGCAGCGCCAGCGTCGCCAGCCGCTGATCGTGCTGTCCTTCCTTTTGTAAGGCCTCGCGCTCGGTATGCAGATTGCTGAGCAGGGCGTTGATGTCTTCGATCTCTTTCGGATGATGAGACTGGGACACCGCCACGCGGGCGCAGGCGGTATCCAGCAGGCTGACGGATTTGTCCGGCAGTTGTCGCCCGGCGATATAGCGGCTGGAGAGATTGACGGCGGCATGGATCGCACTTTCGAGGATCTGCACGCCGTGGTGGCGAGACATGGCCGGTGCAATGGCACGCAGCATGGCTGTGGCGCTGTCGATACCCGGTTCAGCCACCTGCACCAGCTGGAAACGGCGGGTCAGTGCGGCATCTTTCTCAAAATACTTTTTGTATTCCGCCCACGTTGTCGCCGCCACCACGCGCAGTTCACCACGCGCCAGCGCCGGTTTCAGCAGGTTTGCCGCGTCGTTTTGTCCGGCCTGACCGCCCGCGCCAATCAGCGTATGGGCTTCATCGATAAACAAAATGACCGGCTGAGGCGCGCTGGCGATCTCTTTCATCAGCGCCTGTAGACGGTTTTCAAATTCACCCTTCACGCTGGCACCGGCCTGTAACAGACCGAGATCCAGCGTCAGCACGTCCATCTGTCTGAGCACCTCCGGCACGTTGCCAGCGGCGATACGCAGCGCCAGACCTTCCACCAGCGCCGTTTTCCCCACACCGGGTTCGCCGGTGAGAATAGGGTTGTTCTGACGGCGACGCAGCAGGATGTCGATCATCTGACGTATTTCTGCTTCGCGCCCCAGCACCGGATCCAGTTCACCCTTACGGGCCTGAGCGCTCAGATTGCGGGTAAATTTGCCGAGTGCGCTGTTGCTGCTCTGCGTGGCCGGAGACGCTGCATTTTCGCAGGTGTGGCACGCGTCAAGCAGCAGCTGTTCCGCCGCATCCCGCTGGCAGTTCAGCGCCTTACGCACGCCGCTGGTTAACGACGGTGCGGTGTTCTCTTCCAGCAGACAGGCCAGCAGGGCGGCCGGGGCGAGCTGCGTGTGTCCCCAGCTGGCGCTGGCGTGCAGCCAGGCTTTTTCCAGCCACTGAACCAGCCCGGTCGAAAAGACCGGCGCGCGGCTGTTGCCGCTGCGAAAGGTGTTCAGCGCCTGCTGGGTGGCGCTCAGCAAGGCATCCGCCGCCAGACCTGCGCCTAAATTCAGGCTTTCCATCAGATCGCTGTGCTGGACAATCACCGCCAGCAAAAGATGCTCAACGTCCACTTCATGGTGGGTGCGCGAAATCGCCTGACTGACGGCGGCATCCAGACAGCTGCGGCTTTCCGGGGTGAGTTTGTCAACGATGCGTTTTAAATAGCTGCTCATAAATATCCCTTTTATTCAATTACCGGCAGTCAGCCGCGTTTTCCGGAAGCTCGGACATGCGCCCGCGCAGTGCTGCCGAGGGGGTCTGGTTTTGCTGCTGCTGTTCCAGCGCCCGTTTTTGTTCGTTGAGAGCGTCCACTTGCTCAGCAACATTTGCCCAGCCCGCCCAGGCATTTTGCAAAATGGCCTGATCCGCCAGTTTAAAGCGCACCAGCACATGTTTGATGTTCAGCGCGGTCAGAGAATCTGCGTTGTCATCAAAATCCCGGGCATCAAGCAGTGCTTCGCCACGGGCGAAATTCTCGAGAAAATCAGGCCACGCGCTGTCTCCGGTATAACGATAAGACGCGGTGAACGCGGGGAATTTCACGTCAACGTTGACGGTCTGGCACTGGCCGGGAGACCAGATGAACTGGGCCTGTTCGGCGAAGTTCATGCTGTCGAGCACTTTGCTGCCGTTCGTGCATTCCAGCGTAAGACGGACACCGGTTGGGATCAGGCGCGCGCCTTCCGGCACGGTTGCCGGGCCGCTGACGATGGCGAGGCTGTAAGGTTTTTGCTCCAGCACTTTTTTCTGCTGCGTCAGTTGCTGCAATTGGTCGTCCAGCACGGAAAGCTGATCGGCGTTCTGCGTGTTCTTGCGCTGTGGAACATCGAGCACGTCTTCAGGATTGAGCATATAGCGGGCGATCCGCACAAACTCTTCGTTCAGCGGCAGTGTCTGACCGCGGAACTGACCCGGCTGCGGCCCTTCATCGCTGACGATCAGCAGCCCTTTGGCGGGCCCGCGCACGAAGTCGGCAAGATACTGCCAGGTCAGGCTTTGCTGGGAGGCGTAATCCTGCCCGATGGCATTTTTACTCATCGGCCACATGATTTTGCTGTGCCACTGTTCATTGAGCCAGCAGGCGGAACGGGCCAGCGCGTGGGAGAGCAGCGCACTGGCATCGCTTTTATACAGCGTCCAGACCGCTTCAACGCCCGCTTCATCGCTGTGCGTTTGCATCGCTTTGTGCAGCTGGTCAAAACTGGCGAACAGGGTGACCAGCGGGTTAACAGTTTTTGCATCGGTCTGGGTCGCGAACAGCCCTTGTGTCAGCACCGGGCTGAGTGCCGCCTGATTGAGTGCTTCACCGGTGGCGGCGGTCAGCGCGGACTGCCATTTCAGCCACACTGCGGTTTGCGGTACCGCTGACGTGGCGGACGTGGCGGAAGATCCGCCTTGTAACCATTTCGTCAGCCCTACGCGCAGTTTCGCATCGGCCCGTTGTACTTTTTGCAGGGTCGGGTGTACCGCCGCCTGCGATGGAAGTTTTTGTAACCGGCGCAGCTCACTCAGCCACACCTGGGCATGGCTGTCCGGGATGTTGTCGAGTTCAAAGGCGATGCGTTGTGCGAATTTAATCCCAGGGCTCTGCCCCTGGCTTAGCGCAATCAGCTGGCTCTGCGTCAGCGAACGCGGCTCACTGTTTTGAAGCCACGGGGTCACGGAAAGCAGCAGATCACGCCACGCGTTCTGGCGCTGAACCGGTAACGTCTGCATGAAATGCCGGAGCAGCGGTTCCTCTGTCCGGCCACCCGCCTGATTGATCAACGCCACCCATTCGGTCAGTTGCGCTTCGCCCTGACGTGTCCAGATGCCTGACAGCGTCTCCTCATCCGGCGTTTGCGGCCAGAATTCACGGGTCTGAAACGCTGGCAGTGAATCAGCCGGCGCCACCAGCCATGCCAGCGACTGATCGTAATTGATCAGGGTGGATAACAGGCGGTGCAGCGCAGCCAGGTGCTCTGCGCTCATCGGCTGTTGCATCACCCAGCGCTCCTGCGCCAGCCGTGCGTGTTCGGTCGCCGCCGGATCTGGCGCGTTGAGCCGCAGGGCATCTGGGATCGCCGGTTGACGGCTGAGCGCGTCGAGGGTGACGTTGTCACGCATGTCCTGCCGGGTGATGATGGTGTGCGCCAGATCAAGCACCATCTGGCGCTGAGCCTGTGCAGAAGCGTCCATAAACGCCTGCTGATACCCTGAAATCATCTGCGCGCTGCTGAGAACCTGTGGCGGCAGCGTGGTCATCAGACGCTGTTCAATCAGCCGATGCTGGTAATTGAGTACGGTGGAAAACGGCAGGTAAACCAGCGGTGCGTTGTGGCGGCTTTCGTTTTTGACCAGTAATTCTGCCAGTGACGCAGAGGAAAGCGTGGCGTAGTTACGCTGCATTAATCCGGCGCTTTTCACCGCGCTGTAGCCGAGAGCGATGACACAGCCGAGCAGCAACAGACGCCCGGCCATCAGGCGGACTCTTTTATTGTGCTGCCAGAGCACGTCGCGGGTGCTGCTGAACGCAGGCAGATAATGCATCAGCAAATCGTGGACAAAATAGGAGGTACGGCGACTCTTGTTTTTATCCTGCTGCTCGCTGGCCGTAAACCATACGCCGCCAAGGGAGGTATTGGTGAAGTAGGCGTTGGGCTCACACAGCGATGCCAGGAAAACCAGCAACGGATTTTGCAGCCCGATAAACGCTTCCGGGAAATCAAGCAGCGCCGCACGCACGTCGGGCGCAACCGGCGTTCCGGCCATGCTGAGGCGGGCGAGATCGAAACCGTTTTTCAGTGCGGTAACCAGCGGCAGCAGGGTGGAAGCATCTTTGCCGTCGATGTCCGGTGGCGTCTGCCAGTAATATCCCAGCACCTGTTGTTGCTGTTCGGCGGAAAGGTGTTGCGTCCACAGGCTGAACGCCGGGAATTTGTCGCACTGGGTGATGGTGATATACAGCGGCAACTGACGTTTCAGTTTGCGCATCAGCGGCTCGATTTGCGCACGGATTTTGCGGGCTTTATCGTGCAGCGTGCTGATATCGTCATTCATCAGATCGGTCACGGACAGGCCAATCATCACGCCTGCCGGTGCGGGGACTTTCGCCATCCAGCCAACCAGTTTTCCCCATGCGCGCTGGAACGCAGGCGCGCCGGTCAGGAAATTCCCGGAAAGATCGAGGAAACAGACGTTGCGGAAAAACCACCAGCGCAGGGTATAGGTCGGGACAACGGTGTTATCCCCCGCGTCGTTTGAAAACATCGGCAGACCGGAACCCGCCAGCAAAGAGGTTTTGCCGCAGCGGTCGCCCAGCAGCAGATACCAGGGGATCGGCGGGCGTTTGCGCTGAATGCGTTTCACCACCGCCGCACCGGATTTCCAGTGCTCAAACAGCACGTATTCCCGGCGGGAAAGGCGAAACTTCTGGAAGAAACGGTTAACTCTCTTCTCTTTGATCAGCAATGTGAACCAGAGGAGTGCGCCCCACAGCAGCACTCCGGCCACCAGCACACCCAGCCAGACCAGTAAAATGGTGCCCGTACTCCATTCCAGCCACAGCCCGACGGTGCAGCAAAACAGAAACACCAGGCACAACAGCAGCAGCCATCCGGCGAAAACGAATAATTTTTTCAGCATACGTTCTTATGAAAAATAAAGGGTCTGAAGAAGTACCAAGGTGGCGTGAATCAACGCGATACCCAGCACGGCAAGGATGATGCGGCTCTTTGAGGACGACGCGAGCGAGCGTTTGCGCAGGATCACCGGCGTTATCTCTGCGTCATTCGGCCATGTCTGCCATTCCTGCGGCAAACACAGGCTCCGCTGGCTGTCAATCAACGCCGACAGCGCCGGTTGCTCCTGCCCGGTGCTGTATTTGCCGTGAAAACCGTGTTGCAGGCAGAACAGAAACACCTGTCGCGCCTGCAAATGCTCTTCTTTCAGATGGCTCAGCCGGGCAAAGAACATCTCGCCGCCGATGGCGGTCTGGAAATATCGGCGTTGGAGCAGATCGCTGCGCCAGTTCTGCGCGAAGGGCAGGGTGGAACACAGCACGGTTTCATCCAGCCAGACAACCACAGCGAAGAACGCCTGATCCCGTTCAAAATCTGAAATGTCGTGATGCTCCGCTTCCTGCACCGCCTGTTCGAGGAGGGTGATGCAAAGCGCGTGGAATGTGCCGTAATCCTCGAAAAGCTCGGGCTGATGGGCAAAGCGGGCGGCCAGTTTAAACACCGGTAAATAGCAGTCGATCAGTTTCATTGTGATGGCACCATGAACACCAGTTGTACCTGTAAATCTTCGGGCGCATCGGCCCAGTAGAAAGCGATATTTTTCTGCTGTTCAACATGTTTCCAGGCGTTTTCATGTTGGTTCAGCACGAAGTAATAGGAGTCTTTGCGGTTGGGGACGCCGCGCGGAGACGGGTTTTCCCATTGCGAGGAAATGCCGGGTAACGCGTGCTGAATGAGCGCGCTGATGGCGTCCTGGCTGGCGATTTTGAACTCGCCGCCGCCGGTGAACTGAACGTGCCAGGATTCGAGTTTTTCCGAACGCAGCAGCAACAGCACCTTGCTGCCTGCCGGGGCTTTGGGTGTCAGCAACTCGCCACGGTAAATCTTCTGGTCATCAGGTTTGAGCGTGACGTAAGTGTTGTCTTCCAGCGCCAGCCCGTTGAGCAGGGTGATCAGCGTTTTTTTGACACTGTTAAAACAGTCAATTAAACGGTAGTGATCGTAAGGCAGCAGGGCGGCGCCGCCATCATGCCATTCGCCATTAAACGAGCACATGTCGTTGAAGGAGGAAATCTCCCCCACCAGCTGGATCAGCAGTCCGTAGATATGCCACGGATGCAGGGCCGGTGCGCGGCAATAATGTTCGAGCAGCGGCAGCGCGCGGTTTAACGAGCGCATCGCCAGAAGCTGTGTGATGTCACCGGCGCTTTTGCCGATGTCACTCAGGTGCTCCGGGCGTTTGTATTCTTCGAGTTTATGGGCGCGGCTGCTGAGTTCGGCGCGTATCCCTTCCAGCAGATTTTTGAGCGCCGGTGAGCCTGCCAGCGTGACAGCGGGCGGGCTGAAACGCGGATCGAGCATGACGCGGTCGTTGTCATAGCGCAGTTGCAGCAGTGGTAAACATTCGCAGTCGACGGCGGTTTCTTTCTCTTCCTCGCTCAGAATGCGCACGTTATACGCGATGCGCGGCACGGCACTTTCAGGACCGTCGTGATAAACGTCCTTCATCACGCCATCGCCGCTTTGGTTGATCCAGCGGCTGCTGGTGCCTGTGCTGACGTTCGGATGACCGGGGTCGAAGCGGCGCAAGGCCAGCCACAGCGTGAAGGGTTTCTCGCGCTGCTTCCAGGCATCACGGAACTGACGCGGTTCAATCAGGCAGTTACCGGGATATTCCAGATAATAACCGGAGGGCAGGATCAGACGCAGGTGGTCGATTTTCAGAGAAAAATCCACCAGCGTTTCAGGATTGATATCGCACTGGATCACGCCGACGTTCCACGGCTGCGTCAGCTGGCGCTGTTGTGCCAGCATGTAGCTGTGATGTAAATCCACCGACTGGAAATGCTGCGGTTGCAGATACAGCCCGGAGTACCAGTAAATTTGCTGTTGTTCAGGATACATTCTATTTCTCTCCCTTCGCGGCTGCGTCGTCCGGCGTTTTGATGGCCTGAGGTTCCGTTTGCGGCTGCAGATCTTGCGGTGAGGCATTCTTTATCAGCTGCGTGATGCTCTGGCTGCCCAGCGTGACGTCGAGGACCAGCGGCGATAATTCTGCCGTCCACTTTTTAGTCCACCAGCCGGTGCTGGTCAGGGTGACCGGAATGCTGACCATCGCCATGTGCTGCTTTTTCGGGAACGGATAGTAGCCGGCGACTATCGCGACCTGGCGGGTGTTCTCGCTGCGATCGATGTGCAGGGTGGTTTTCTGGCCGGGCATGGCGGCGTAGCGGTCAACCTTCAGAATGTCATCCTCGGCGCCGGCACCGTTAAACAGGCTTTTTAGCTGGGCCGGATTTGAGAGGATCTTATTGAGCGAGCTGGCTTTTTGCGCCTGAATGACCAACACCGTGCAGCTGTTGGCGATCTCGTTCCAGGCATTCAGGCCGGGTTCAGCGTTAATACTGAGGGTGATCCCGCCCTGAGCAAACGGCGCGGTGACCTGATTTGCCGCCTGCTGCTCCGCAGAGACGCTTTTCGTCTGATCGCCGGAGCAACCCGAAAGCATCAGCCCGAGAGTCAGGAGTAATAACGTCGTCCTTAAGGCTTTCACTCTTGCTGTCCTTTTAACACGTTGTTGATTTCCCGCAGGCTGCCGCTGTCGGTGAGCATCTCTTCCAGCCATTCGGTGAGCGTCATGTTGGCCCAGCGCGCCGCACGTTCCATCAGAAAAGGCACCGGGCTTGAAGGTTCGGTCTGGCGAAAGAAGTGAGCGATAGACAACATCTGGCTGATGGCAACGTCTCTGGACATCGTCTGGCGGCTGACGGGCGCAATAAATGCCTCACCCGGTGCCGCTTCTTCCTCGGGTTGTGTCGCGTAGTTAAGGCTCAGGGTGTTGCTGGCCAGCGGAATGGCGCGCTGTGCCAGACGTTGCAGGAAATCAGCCAGATCGTTCAGCGTCTGGCGGGTCTGGGCAAACAGCGCGTGCGGTTCTTCCTGGCTCAGCGAGAAATAGCAGGATTCCAGCCGGTCGAGCTGGAGCTGCAACCGTTGCAGAATCTCATCCTGCTGACTGATTTCAATCGAGGAAAACGTCGCCGCGAGACTGTCGAAACTCTCCATGGTCAGATCGCCTTCTTTGGCAATCAGGTCGTCACGGGAATCCGGCCAGGTGCAAATTTTGTGCTCGAACGCCAGCACCTTCTGCCAGTGCGCCAGCGCCGACTCGGGCTGCCTGAGCAGCGGGCGGACATACAGCGCCTGGCTGATATCGCGATCAAGACGGCTGAGCTTGCCATAGCGGAATGTGGCGCCGTCATCGTCCAGCGCAGGCCAGCACTGAAACCAAAAGTGGGTGATGAATTCGCTGAGAAACTGAAAGCCCGTTTCCGTGCCTTCAATGCCTTGCAGATGGGTCAGCGCCTCGGCAAACCAGCAACTGACCTGCAGATCTTTACTCTGCTGCGTCAGTGCCGTGACGCACAATGTGCGCACTTTGTGCCAGTCTGCGCGGCGCGGTTCAGCAATCGTCCATTCATCCTGCGGAAGGTAGTCCGGGTCGCTCTCCCGCGCTTTGCGGATATCATCATAAATTTGTTCATACTCCAGGTTGATGCCTGCCGGATTTTCCGGGCTGACGGGCATCAGAAGAGCGGCTACTTCTGGCTGAATGGCTGACATGCTTTTTTATCCAATAAAAACGTATTTATCCGATGAGTACTTTCGGGCAACCCATGACGATTGTGCCGCCGTGGGCACAGCTGTCACCCATGCGGGCGGCAGGCTTTTTACCGATCAGGACTTTGAAACTGCCCATGACGATGCTGTCCGGCGGGCCTACGCAAACGGCCATTGACCCCACGGTCGCGGCAGGCATTCCGCCGATCAACACGGTGGGCACGCCAGGCGGCAAGATCGGGCCACCCACATGGGGGATGGGCGGTAATCCGGGCGTGACCATCGGGCAAACGTGCATATCTGAAACGCGGGCTGCGGGTTGTGCCATTAGGCTTTCTCCTGATGGATCCACTGAGTCAGCAGTTGGCGAGTGCCTTCTGCCGGTGTTTCGGGGTCGCCTGCGGCCAACATCAGCAAGACGCAGCGACGCATTTCCGGGCTCAGATGGGGCTGCGGATAGACCGGCTCCAGCCCTTCCGGGCTCATGCTGCCTTGCGACCAGAACAGCGACAGCGCAAGCGCACCCGCCGGCGTTTCAAAACCGAGCGTGTCGGCGTGATGGAAAATCTGCCAGCGCAGTTTCTCGTCGGGTTCGGCGTACCAGCGCTGCATTTCATCCAGCAGTGACGCCGCCGCCGGTTGGGCTGAACCGCGCAAAATGCGGATCAGCCACAGGCTTAATGCGCGCGGCGAAGCCTGCTGAACCCACAGCGTGAGCGCCTCTTCCCACTGCCCGGCAGCGATGTGTTGCTGCGCATCCTGATGCCAGTGCGCTGCCCCCGCACTGTGGGGATAACCGTAATCGGACATGATGCCTCCTTAACCAATGTTGATGATGCCGCCCTTAATCTGCGTCATGCCGCTTCCCTGCACCGTGGTCATTGCGCCTTTCAGTTCTGCGGTGCCTGACCCTTCGATTTTGATCATCGTGCCGCTGATGGTGATGCCACTCGGTGAAATCGCGATTTTGTTCGAGCCGACTTTCAGCTCGATAGACTGCGTGGATTCGATCACGCAGCTTTTGTCGGTTTTGATCTTGCCGCTGCCGCCGGTCGCCGTGAGGGAGTAGTTGCCGTTGCTCAGGCTGGTGGTCATGTTGCCGGTGATTTTTTGCTGCATATCGCCTTTGTTGAGGGTGATGTGCAGCGATCCTTGTTTCAGCACCAGCGTGTCGTCGCCTTTGGTGATTTCGGTGTTGCGGTTGGCGCCGATTTTGCTTTTGACTTCATGCTTCACCTCGCTGGTGACATCATTTTTTACCGTCAGCAACAAATCCTTTTGCGCGGTAATGGTCAGTTTTTCCTCACCTTTTTTATCGTTAAAACTCAGGCGGTGGCCGTCTTCCATTCCACCTTTGCTGGTGCTGCGTGAGGCGAAACCGGATTCGGTTTTCTCGTCCGGTAAAGTGAACGGCAGTTTGTTCTGGCCGTTGTAAACGGAGCCGGTGACCAGCGGAAAATCCGGATTGCCCTGAATAAAACTGACCAGCACTTCGCTGCCGACGCGGGGAATAAACTGAAAACCAAATTTGCTGCCCGCCCAGGGTTGGGAAAGGCGCACCCAGCACGAGCTGGTATCGTCGTTTTTGTTTTCGCTGTCCCACGGGAACTGGATTTTGATGCGCCCGAATTCATCGGTGTGGATCTCCTCGGAAGAAGGGCCGACCACTTTGGCGATCAACACACCGGCAATATCGGGCGGTGTGCGGGTGCAGACTGGCCGCCATTTCACGCTGTTGCGCAGTGCGTGAATGTCACAGCGATAACCGCCGGTGCCGCTTTCAAAATTGTTGCTGGCCTCGAGGCTCAGCGACTGGACGCGGTAAGTGTCGTTGTCAGTCGGGTGGCCGGTGAGGGTGAAAACTTCGCCGCAGCTCAGCCAGTGGGCGTTGACCGTTGCCTCGTACAGCGTGGTATTCGTCTCAAACCCTTCCATCGCGATTCTGGCTTTGCTGGTGAGCTGCGAGCGTTCGGCAAACGGCGTGATGTCAGTAAAGTTCAGATTATCAACGCTCTGGCCCTTTAACGTTGATGCGTATTTGTCGGCCACACCGGCCGCTTTTTGCATGTTGTAGCCGGATAGCGCGACTTCTGCGGGCATCAGATGCGAGCTGGAAGACCAGCTGTCAATGTTACCCCCGGTCAGCACATCGCCCTGATGATGCCAGGCCAGACTGCCCGCTTTGGCGGCCGGATGTCCGGCGGGCTGATCGGCCAGCACCAGAGTGTGTTTATCTGCCTGATGTTTGAAGAAGTAGTAAATGCCTTCTTCTTCCAGCAGACGGCTGATGAAATCGAAGTCAGACTCGCGGTACTGCACGCAATATTCACGTTTCTGATAGGTGCTGCCCAGTTGCACATCCACCTGATTAATCTGGTGTTCACCCAGCAGTTTTTTGACTAAATCTGGCACCGAAATGTTCTGCCAGACGCGCATCGAGCGCCCCATGCGCAGCAGCGCAAAAGCAGGTTCGAGTTTGAGAATGCAGATTGTCTGGTTGTTGGCATCCCGGCCACGCTGGATCTGGGTAACAATACCGTGCAGGTAGCGCTGGGGCAGGTTGCGGTTCCCGTCGCCAATCTGGCATGACACCGCTTTGCCCTGTAACGCCGCCAGACCTTTTTCATTCATTTCGGTCATGGAACGCAGTTCATAGCAAAAAGGCGCGGAAACAGACTCCGTGCCCTGCAAAGAAAGCAGTAATAAGTCAGAGGCGATGGTGCCGTTCCAGTGCAGAAAATGATTTTTCTGCATTTCTTTGAGCTTTGCGGTTAGTAGCATTTTCATCTTCCTTTTGAAATGCGCAGTGCATGCAACGTTATGCGGCGTAGACCGGCAGGCAAACCTTGAGCAATTGCTCAGGGTCGCGGTGACCAATACAAATTCCCAGGCCGAGCTGCCCCGAGCCCAGCGGCACGGGCAGGGTGTGGCGGCTGCTGATACTGAGGTGGATCGAGAAATCCAGACCCGGCCCGACGTACTCCTGAATGCGCCCCCAGATCTCCTGATAAAACTTCCCCTGAGGGATAAAGTGCTGCGACTGGTTCTGATCCATCGGGCCAAATGTGACGTCAAAATGTGACTGCACTTCCCAGCGCACGCGGCCAATCATCGGCGCGGTGTCCAGCGTTTGCCCCGGTTTTCCCAGCTGGCAATGCTCGGCAGAATCGACCGTTTTCCAGCCGCCGGTAAAAGGCGTGATGTGCACAGGCACGCCGTAGTAATGGCTGAGCCAGACTTCGAGATTGACCAGCGATCGCACCGGTGAGGAGAACAAATGGGCGTAGTTTTCGCCGCCGGAAACGGACATCGAGGTCAGCAGGCCGGTCAGCGCCAGCGTCGCCTGTTGTAAGGGCGGCTGCGTTTCCGATTCGGCGCGGGCATATAAATGGTTTTTTTGCCAGGCCAGATAATCCAGGCAGTAAAGCCGGTGGCCGAACATATCAAGGAACGCTTTTGCGCTGTGGTCGCCATAACGATAATGACGCTCGATCATCCATTCACTGTAGGCCGTCGGTAACGCGCCCAGCGCACCGGTCATCCCGTTCTGCCACACCGTCACGCGAAGCGGATCTTCCGGCGTCTCCTGTTCAATGCTGGCAATTTGCCCCGCCGGTGCTTCCAGCGAGAGTGTTGAGATCAGCCGCAGTCTGGCGTCCAGCAAGTCGGCGGAGGGCGTGTCTGCGGGCGCGTTACGGTGCCGCAACTTGTGCAGTAACGTTCTGACCTGCTGATAAAAATTGAACCGGCTGGTGATGCGCGTTAAATCCATGACAGTTTCCCTGCGCGCACCGGCCAGAGACGGCGGGTATGCGCTTCGTTTTCAATCTGGGTGGTGACGCGGGTGAAACTGTTGACGGGCGCATACAGCCCCAGGAAGTGATCCAGAAAACAGCACATCAGGTAGTATTCCGGTTCGTTGATCGCCTCATGAGTGAAGGTCAGCGTCAGCGACACCCCGCGCGCCAGCGTTTGAGGATCATTCGCCACCAGCCGGGTGGTGACCGGCTGCACGTCAAGATGCAGGATCATATTGATAATACGGGTGATCGCCGGCAGGTCATGGAAGTTGTACAGCATCAGCGTTTCACGCAGTACCTGCACGCCCTGACTGCCGCTCAGCAGCATATGATTGAGGGAAAGCTGGGAAATCAGACGCCAGCGCAGGGCGCTCTTGTCCGGCGGCAAGATTGGCCGCGTCGGGCGGTTCAGCGCGCAGATCTTCAGCCCGGCCAGCGGCAGGTCGGAGTCAAAATCCCCCTCCGGATGACCGTTTTTCATCTGCCCCGGAATGGCCTGATTAGTACAGGTCAGGCTGAGGGTCACTATGTCGGCGTCAGGTCTGGCGGGCTGCGTGTTGCGGTTCGCAAAGGCGATGAACACTTTCCGCCCGGCACCGCTGGCAGTCATGGTTTCGCGCTGGAAACTTTGCCAGTAAATACCCGCATCGCCTTCAAGGCGCGAATGGTCGATGCCAAACAGCGGCTGAACGGGCAGCGAGACTCTCTCGTTATCTTCTTTACTCTGAATAAACACGTGGTTGATCGCCCAGACGTCAATCTGCTGCTGACGGCGGATGTCGGGAATCACCGGGTATTCGGCGGTGTTTTCCGTCAGGGTGATCGGCTCTGCGCGCTGGGCGAACAGGTTGATGGCCGGAGTGCAGTTAAGCCTGAAGAAAGAGGCATCAATAATTTTCGCCAGCTTCTCCAGGTGCTGGTTGAGGTGCGTGCGGTTAAATACCACTTCAAAACTGAACAGGGAATTGGCGCTGGCGTGAAAAGAATCCGGTAACTGAATATCCAGAAAGTAGAATTTTTGTGGAAAGAAAAAATAGTCCTGCAATAACGCATGGATCGGCGCGACGCGGGGATCTTGTGCCAGCAATCCTTCCTCATGGGTAAAACCCGCCGGGCTTATCGCCGAGCTTTTCAGCGGGTAAAATGCCTCGCCCTGATGGACGTGCAGCTGACTGATTTCAGAGCACAGCAGGGTATAGAGGATATTCACGGCGTTACTCGGTCCGTGCAGAAACAGGCGTAAAGATTCCCCCGCCACCACCGCGCCGGACCACACCTGAAAACCTAAGTGCAGATGCCAGTTAAGATCTTCTTCATTAAAGTTCAGCCGGGCTTTGTCTACCGACAGCGGCAAAAGCACCACCGGATACACTGTCTGGAACTGACACACGACGTCTTCAATGTGGCGTGAAAACAGTGATGCCCCAGCGGCAATGGTGTTTTTATCGGTAATGCCGCTGGTTTGCCGGTTAGGCTCAACCGACACGATGCAGGTTGACGGCATGGCACGCAAAAATTGCGGCGCGATGGCGGTCAGCAATGCTTCGGTGACTTCTGGCATATCGTCATCTAAGCGCTGATGAATGCGCGAGGTTAACAGCGCAAATGATTCGATGATTCTTTCGACGTGCGGGTCTTCAGACTCACCTTCGATCATCCCGAGACGGCGCGCGATTTTAGGAAAACGGCTGGCGAAGGCTTTGCCATGCTGTTTCAAAAAGGTCAGTTCTTTTTGGTAATACGACAGTAGCCTATTCATTGAAATAAAACTTACCCGTACAGTCGTCCCAGACCAGTGCGAATTTCATTGGCAATGCCTGATGAAATGCATTTATTTCAAATATGACGTTGGAGGGATTATTGGTGTTGGTAATAATTTCCACCTGAGTTAATCGCGGCTCAAAGCGCTGCAACGTATTTTTAATCCGTTCTTCAATGACTATTTTCCGGCGATCGGTTTCCTGAATCTGCGAAACTGATTCATTGATGCCGTAATTTAAAATTGATGCATTCACCAGTGGAATGTTTTCAATGGCAGGAAAGCGCGAACGTGAAGAAAAAAGCATCTTAAGCTCGTTCATTAGCCAGGTGCTTTTGTCTTCATTCCGGTAATTTTCTTCTTCTATGTGCGGCTGATTATCACTGAGGCGAAGTAAAAATGATGGCATTGGAAATCTCATGTCAGTAAAGCAGTGCTTACGCACTGCTTTTTGTAAATAACGATTACTTGAGTGCTTTCTCAGGAATGTCGTATTTGATTGGCCCGATTTTATCCAGACCGGATTCCAGCGCGTTCGGCACGTTGAAGGTGACTTCAACCATGCCTTCGTAACCGAATGTCAGGTTCATGAATAACTTGTCACGCATATCAAAGCTCAGGCTGCTGAACTTACAGTCGTTATAAACGGAACGCTGAATTTCATAATCCTGGTCGAACTGATCTGAACCACGATGAACAATAGTGATCGCGATTTTTTTATAGCCGCGTTTCAGGTATTGCTCGTACAGATTGCTGGTTTCTTTGGTCACCAGAATAGAAGCACTGCAAGACTCGAAATAGGTGCCGTCAGGCCCGGAATAGGTGGTCAGACCCGCAGGGGAAAAACCTTCCATCCAGCCTTTATATTTCTTCTCTTCGGAAGAACCGGCAACATCTTTGCCGTCGATAGTGATTTTGATGAACTGACAGTCTTTTAACTTCGCCATTTTTTATTTCCTTTTATAAATGACAATTACGTGTTGGCCGCCGCAGGCAAGTCTGCGACTAAACGTAGCGACATACTTAAACCTTCCAGCTGGAAGTGAGGTTTCAAATAGGCAATCGCGCGGAATGTGCCAGGGAAGCCAGGCACTTCAACCACTTCAACGCTCGCTTCACGAAGCGGGTAACGGGCTTTGGTTTCCGGCCCGGCGTTATCAGAGGCGACCACGTATTGCATGATCCATTTCTGCAAATATTCTTCGCATTCGCTGCGTGACATGAAGCTGCCGACTTTGTCGCGAACGATAGATTTCAGGTAGTGAGCAAAACGCGACGTTGCAAGGATGTACTGCAACTGGCTGGACAGACGTGCGTTGGCGTTTGCCTGATCCGAGTTATACAGGCGCGGTTTGTTGACCGATTGCACCGCGAAGAACGCGGCATAGTCAGTGCCTTTACAATGCACCAGCGGAATGAAGCCAAGATCGGACAATTCTTTCTCGCGGCGATCGGAAATGGCCACCTGCGTCGGGCACTGCATGACGCGTTCACCGCTTTCAGACACGTAGTGGTAGGTTGGCAGAGCATTGACCAGGCCGCCGCCTTCCACGCCACGGATTGAGGCGCACCAGCCGTACTCTTCGAACGAGTCGACGATGCGGCCCGCTAATTCGTAAGCGGAGTTGATCCACAGGTAGTCCGAGCCCACTTCGTTTTCCAGAATTTGCTCTTCGAAGCCGAATGTCTCGACCGGCACAGTTTTGGCGCCATACGGCATACGGCCCAGCACCGCAGGCAGCGTCAGGCCGATGTAGCGGCTGTCGTCTGTCTGGCGGAATGAACGCCAGCGGGCGTAATCCGTGGTGTCGAACATTTTTGCCAGATCGCGCGGGCGCGGCATGTCGGAGAAGTCGTTCATCGACAACATGCCCGGCGCGATGGCACTCAGGAATGGCGCATGTGCAGCGGCAGCGACGTGGGAAATTTGCTCGAGCAGTTCGATATCCTGCGGGGTGTTATCGAACTGGAAATCGCCGACAAACGCGGAGAAAGGCACGCCGCCGAAAGTACCGTACTCGCTTTCGTAGACGCATTTAAACAGCATCGACTGATCGAAATCCGACGCGGATTTAAAGTCTTTCATCAAATCTTGTTTGGTGCACTGCAGCAGGCGCACCTGGGTATTTTCTGTGACGCTCGATTCCACCAGTTTGTGCAGACCACGCCAGGAAGATTCCTTTCTCTGGAATTCTGGTGCGTGCATGATCAGGCTTATCTGGCTGGAGAGCAGCTCATCAATCGCCGTGATACGGTCTTCGATGCTGCCGATGAGATCGCTCGATACCACGACTGCGCCGGATACCACTTCGGCAAGGAAGTTGTTCAGCTGGGACTTCATGCGTCCGCGATCAGATTCGCGACGAATGGCCTGGGTGTTATCAATGATTTTATCGAGATAATCTTCGCTCAGCGCAGAACCGGCCGCCACATTGAGAATTTGCTCAGCACTCATTCCTGCTCTCCTTGCGTTTCACTGAGGTTTAACGACGTGAAATTTTGCTGCTGCAATAACTCGGAAAGCTGTTCTTTCAGGCGTTCATTGCTGGCCGCGCGGTTGCGCAAATCGCACAGCTGCTCACGCAGTTCGATCAGTTTGCGCAGCGGGTCCACCTGGCGTGCAATGTTGTCCGGCGAAAAATCTTCAATGCTGTTGAACGTCAGCGACACGGCCAGATTTCCGGCGTGCTCAGGCAAAGCGCTCTCTACCAGGAACTCCGCTTCAGGCTTCATGGATGCCATGATGCCGCTGAAATTGTCTTTATCAATGTTGAGGAATTTGCGCTCACGCAGGGAGTCATTTGTTTTACTAAAATCGCCCATCACGCCAATAACCAGAGGTAATTCCTTGACGGTTTGTGCATCACCAATATCCACGTCATAAGTAATTTGTACGCGGGGTGGCCTTGCTTTATCTAATTTATGCTGTGTATTGCTCATATATTTATCCGACATTATTTGACTCATGCAATGAGCCAGGTGGGGATTCATTTTAAAATCTAACGATCTAACAATTTTCTGGAAAAAGTTTTTTTACATACAGATGTAGTGAATGACAAACACATTCACGAAGCGCTGGTATGCTGAAGTTATTCATTAATTACTAAATAATTTAATATGCATCACCATGATGAATCAACTGATTTAATACAATCACCAGGGTCGTTACATGGCCGCACAGACTACCATAAAATTCTTTTTAAGCTATCCTTTAAGACGAATTTTTCCTGATCATGAAATACTCTTTATTTATTATAGGGATGTCCATTAAGTAACGGAGTAAATTATATTTACACGGATTATGTTATTTAATTAATTATTAATGATATCTATATCATTAACGGACCGAAAATATTTCATGGCGGCCGCATGAGATTTAATCAATTCAGGCATGCACGAGAAATTTAAAAACCATCACTGTAAACATGACATATTACTCAGGGTAATATTGGTGAGTAAGTTGTAATAAATAACTATTTATCTTAACAAAAAGTCATCACACACTGTTTTTGCGGAAGTTTTTAGCAGAACAGTATTAAGGAGACTTGCAGAAATTGGACATCGGGATGAGGGGCTGGTGGAGTCAGGAAAGGGATTTTCAACACGTCGGCGACCGCCACATTGATGCTGCCGGTCGCCGTAATGTTACCTGGTGTTATCAGAAGCTGTAGTTCGCCGTCACCGACAGGTTACGCGGTTCGCCGTACACCACATACTGATTCACGCTGGTGTCGTACTCTTTATCAAACAGGTTGTTGACGTTCGCCTGCACCGACAGTTGTTTGGTGACCTGATAGCGGCTGAACAGGCTGACCAGCGCATAACTGCCTTGTTCCGCATGACGGGTGCCATCGCCATCCGGGCCTGAGACGTCATCCCAGACGTGGGTCTGCCAGTTCACACCGCCACCGACCGTCAGATCCTGCAACATCGGTAAACGATAGCTTGTAAACAGCTTCAGCTGGGTGCGCGGCAGGTTCGGGTTGACCGCTTCGCCATTTTCATCTTCTGCAATATAACGGGTACCGCCGAAGGTCATCTGCCAGTTGTCGGTCACCGCGCCATTCACTTCAAATTCCACGCCACGGCTGACGGTGCCGTTTTTCCCTTCATAAGCGGCATCTGTAGAGCCAGGAATGGTACGGCCTGTGGCCTGGGCGACGTTATCCAGTTCGGCGCGGAAAATTGACACCGAGGTGGTCAGACGGCTGTTCATCCAGTCGGATTTCACACCGGCTTCGTAGTTTTTGCCGATGACCGGCGACAGGTACGCGCCATTGATATCGCGGTAAGTCTGCGGCTGGAACACCGATGTGTAGCTGGCGTAGGTTGACCAGTTTTCGCTGATGTCATACACCAGACCGGCGTAAGGCGTGATGTTGTTCTTCTCGATCTGGTCCGTCAGGGTGTGTGAATTCCAGTTGGTGTAACGCGCCCCCAGGATCAGGTGCAGCGGATCGGCGAGAGAAAGACGGGTGGCGACATAGCCGGATTTCTGGCGAATGGTGTCTTCCTGCGACAGGCTGCGCGGGCTCCATTCGGTTTCCGGGAACTGACCGTTAAAGTTATTAAAATTACCCAGCTCTTCCGTGGAGATATTGGCGAAGGCGCTGTAATAAGTGTTCTGCTGCTTGCTGTAGCTGATACCGGTCATCAGCTCATGCTCGCGTCCAAACAGCTCAAAGGGGCCGCTGGCGAACGTATCCACGGAATCCACTTTACGCTTACCGGTGTTGTAGCCGGTGCCGCCCACGACCGGATAACCGGCGTAAGAAGAGACGCCCGCGCCGGTGGTTTTATCGAAATAGCCGTCGATATACATCTGTTTGCTGTCGATCAGCGTTTCATTATGCGTGCCGTTCAGCGTCACCACCCAGCCGTTATCAAAGGACTGTTTGAGGGTGGTGAACAGTTTTTTGCTTTCTTTATTGTTGTAGGCCCAGTCCGGCGCGGAGTTAAACCCGCGACGGTAATTTGTTTTGCTGCCGTCAATGTACCAGCGCGGCATTCCGCCCCAGGTCGGGCTGTCGGCGTCGGTCTGCTGGAATTCGTAACCGGCGGAGAGCAGGGTGGAATCGGTCACGTCGGCATCCACGGCGGCATAGACGAACTTTTTGGTTGCGCCGTAACGTTCGACGTAGCTGTTATTGTCCTGATAACCGGTGATCAGACGGCCACGCACGTTGCCCGATTCACTCAATGGCGTGGACAGATCGGCAACATAGCGCTGTTTGTTCCAGCTGCCGTAGGTGGCGGAAACGTTGCCGGTGAATTCTTTGCTGTCGGCGTGTTTACGCACCATGTTTACCGACGCGGAAGGGTTACCCGGCCCGGTCATCAGACCGGTTGCGCCGCGCACCACTTCGATACGTTCGTACAGCGCGGTGTCAGATTCGGCATCGCCCAGGTTCCAGCGCGGCTCAAACACCGTAGGAATACCGTCGGTCATGTAGTTGTCGATGAGAAAACCGCGCGAGTAATACGTGCGGCGATCCATATCCGCGACGTTTTGCGTAATGCCGGTGGTGTTATTGAGTACCTGGCCGAGCGTTTGCAACTGCTGATCCTGCATACGCTGTGTGCTGATGATGCTGACTGACTGAGGAATATCGCGCTGCGTCAGCAGCATTTTGGTGCCTGCGGTGGTGACCGGCACGCTGTAATCTTGCGCGGTGCTGCCGGTGTCGTTGCCCGTCTGACCGGTGACAACCACGGTATCGTCGGCGGCTTTCGGCGCGGCGGTTGGTGCAGCCTGCACGGAATGGATCGAAGAGGAAACAAAAACGGCAATAACGGAAAGCGAAAGTTTCCTGCCTAAATGGTTATTCCCCTTACGGGCTGATTTCACTGTATGACTTTCTGTTAAGGACGGCCCTGAAACGAACAACATTGTTATTCTCCAAACGATTATTTATTTTTTGATACTGCTTATACGTCGCCACTGCTTTTTATGTTTTATGTTCGCGTTACCGCCCGCCATTTTTCGCCAAACCCTGATAAACACCGGGCTGGAGGGGCTGGCAATGGGTGTGGACAATAAAGCGAATGAGAATAATACGCATTGAGCTTTCAGGTGTAAATAAATATAACAAAGGTAAAGTTCGTGGCGGAATTGAGAAAGGGCAGGGATAAGGCATAAATTTTATAATGATGATACTTAAGTGAAATATCAGTGCAAACATGCCGGAGAACAGGCTTTTATCATTGCGTTCATTTATTTGCGCTTTGAATCGCATAGTTGCGATGAATGTTTTTTTGCATAGTTTAGCCATTAAGAAATCTAGACATCTAAACGTTCGTTTTGTAGAGTGGAGCCACCTCGCGGATCAACATGACGCAGCGCTTGATTCGGTTAAGAAAAACACCAGGTGACGACACAATGATCAGTAACATTAAAATCCTCGATGGCGGCATGGGCCGCGAACTGGCCCGCATGGGCGCCCCCTTTCGTCAGCCTGAATGGTCGGCGCTGGCGCTGATGGAAGCGCCGCAATTTGTCCGGGCTGCGCATGATGCCTTTATCGCCGCGGGTTCTCAGGTGATCACCACCAACAGTTATGCCGTCGTGCCTTTCCACATCAGCGAGCCGGTGTTTGCAGAGCAGGGCGCGGCGCTGATTGCGCTCTCCGGCAAACTGGCGCGTGAAGCGGCAGATTCGTCACCGTCTGCCGTGCAGGTCGCGGGTTCGCTTCCTCCGGTTCTGGGATCTTATCGTCCGGATCTGTTCGAACCGGTAGCCGCCAAAAAATTGCTGCGCGTGCTGGTGGATAATCTGACGGATTACGTCGATGTCTGGCTGGCCGAAACGCAGAGTTCTGTGGCCGAAGTGGAAGCCGTTCGCGAGGTGCTGGGCAATGACCCGCGCCCGCTGTGGCTTTCGTTCACCCTGCAGGACAACCTTGATGAATTCGGCAACGCGCTGCTGCGCTCGGGTGAATCAGTGAATGTCGCGGTAAACGCAGCATTGCGGGTGTCTGCGGGGGCGGTGCTGTTTAACTGCAGCCGCCCGGAAGTGATGGCGACGGCGGTCAACACGGCACGCGCCGCGCTGACGGCACAAGGTTCCACACTGGATATTGGCGTGTACGCCAACGCATTCGAGCCTTCCGATAACAAACGTGGCGCGAATGAAGGGCTGAGCAAAATGCGTCAGGACACCGATCCTGCCGGTTATCTCGACTTTGCCAAAGACTGGGTGGCGCAGGGCGCCACCATGGTCGGCGGCTGCTGCGGCATCGGGCCGGAACACATTGCCGCGCTGCAACAGGCATTTACTAAACAATAACGCATAACAAAACGTCATAACGTATTGACGACATTTGAGGGCGCAGGCCCTCCCTGACAGGGGAAAACCATGATTGATCGTCGTTCATTTATTAAAAGTGCGGGGGCACTTTCCATTGCGGCTGCCACCAGTTCCACGTGGCTGGGCAAAGCCTTCGCCGCTGATGCTGAAAAACCGAAGAAGGGCGGCCACTTAGTGGTGGGCGTCGATAACGCCTCCAGCACAGACCGCCTCGATCCGGCGTTCTGGTTCGAAACCTACATGTATTTCGTCGGTTCACAGCTGTTCAATAATCTGGTGGAAATCGATGAAAACGCCAGACTTGCGCCATCGCTCGCCGAATCCTGGGCATCCGCTGACGGCAGCAAAACCTGGGTACTGAAAATCCGTCAGGGCGTGCAGTTCCATGATGGTCGCTCGCTGGGCGCGAAAGACGTGGTCTACTCCCTTAATCACCACCGTGGCGAAAAATCCACTTCACCGGTGAAGGGATACTTAGAATCCGCCACCTCGATTGAGGCCACCGGCGAACATGAAGTGACGATCAAACTGAATGCGCCGGATGTCGAATTTGTCTGGCTTCTCAGCGCCGTGCATTTTGCCATCACGGCAGAAAACGAAAGCTTTGATAAAGGCATCGGCACCGGCGCGTTCATTCTGGAAAAATTCCAGCCGGGCGTCACCACGCTGACCAAACGCAATCCGAACTACTGGAACAGCGAACGCGGCCACGTCGATTCTGTCGAAACGCTGGCGATGAACGACTCAACCGCGCGCGTGGCGGCGCTGGTCAGCGGCTCTGCGCAGCTCATCAACCGCGTGAACCCGCGTATTGTCAGCCGTATCGAACGGATGCCGAACCTGAAACTGGTGCGCGCCAAAGACAGTATGATTTATACCTTCCCAGGCCTGTCGAATCTGGCACCCTTTGATAACGTCGATGGCCGTCTGGCGCTGAAATACGCCATCGACCGTCAGCAAATTATCGATACCGTGCTCGGCGGTTACGCCAGCGTGGCGAATGACAACCCGATCTTCCCGTCGAACCGCTACTTCGCCAAAGACATTCCGCAGCGTCCGTACGACCCTGAAAAAGCGCAGTTCCACTGGAAAAAATCCGGCTTCAGCGGCCCGCTGACCCTCAACGTGGCGGATGCCGGTTTCCCCGGTGCCGTCGATGCCGGTCAGCTTTATCAGCAGTCAGCGGCCAAAGCGGGCATTAACCTGAATGTGGTGCGCGTGCCGGACGATGCGTTCTGGAATGATATCTGGCAGAAGAAAGCCTTTGTGTCGTCGAACTGGGCAAACCGTCCGACCGCGGATGCACTGCTTTCACTGGTATTCACCAGCCAGTCTTCGTGGAATGAATCGGCGTGGCACGTACCGGCCTTTGATGCGATGGTCAAAGCCGCGCGCGGTGAGCCGGACGAAGCGCGTCGCAAGCAGATTTACCACGACATTCAGGTCATGCTGGTGGATGAAGGCAGCGAAATCATTCCGCTGTACGCCGATGCGCTGGACGGGTGCTCCACCAAAATCAAAGGGTTCACCTCTGTGCCGGGGATGCCACTCAGTGGCAACCGTGCGGCAGAGAAAGTCTGGATCGAAAGCTGAACCGGGTAAAATAATGTCAGATTTGTCCTCTCAAAAAGTGACACAACGGCCTGCGGGCCGTTTTTCGCACTCCCGTTCCGGCCTGCTGAGCATGGTACTGGTACGCCTGTTTTACGGCGTACTGATCGTCCTCGCGGTGTCGGTGCTGATTTTCGCCGGTGTGCAGTTGTTACCGGGTAACGCCGCCACGGCGATCCTCGGCCAGAGCGCCACGCCGGATGCCATTCGTGAACTGAACCTGCAACTGGGGCTGGATAAACCGGCGGTCAGCCGTTATCTGAGCTGGCTGTTTGGCATCCTGCACGGCGATTTCGGCACCAGTTTCTCCACCCGCGAAGCCATCAGCGGCCCGTTGTTTACCCGCCTTGGCAATACGCTGTTTCTGGCGGGCTGCACCGCGGCCATCGCCGTACCACTGGCCCTGCTGATTGGCTTTATCTCGGTGCGTTTTCACGGCAGCTGGGTAGATACCCTGCTCAACGCCATCACTCGCGCCACCGTTGCGCTGCCGGAATTCTTCTCCGGTTATCTGTTGATCCTGATTTTCGCCATCACGCTGGCGTGGGCGCCGAGCAACAGCAGCATCACGGCGGACATGCCGCTGGCGGCAAAACTGTCGGCGATTTCCCTGCCGTGCGCCACGCTGGTGCTGGCGATCCTCGGGCACATGAGCAACATGACCCGCGCCGCGCTGATCGCCGCGCAAAGTTCTGCTTACGTGGACACCGCGCTGCTGAAGGGGCTGTCGCCGTCGCGCATTCTGTGGCGTCACGTTCTGCCCAACGCAATCGGCCCGATCATTAACGTCGTGGCAATCAATCTGGCTTATCTGATGGTCGGCGTGGTGATTGTCGAGAACGTGTTTGTGTATCCGGGGCTGGGACAGTACATGGTCGACAGCATCAGTAAACGCGATATTCCTGTGATGCAGGACTGTGCGTTGTTGCTGGCCGGGATTTATATCCTGTTGAATTTGCTGGCGGATGTGATGGCCCTGGTTGCCAATCCGCGTTTGCGCCACAACCGTTAAATTTTAGGAATTGCTGCAATGCCCGCTTTCGCTTCACTCAGACCCGCCTCCGCTCTTGGCCTGCTGGTGCTGAGCCTCTTTATTCTCATCGCTATTTTTGCGCCGTGGCTGGCACCCCATGCGCCGGATCAGACCCTCGGTATGTCGTGGGATTTGCCGGGGCCGGACGCCATTCTGGGCACCGATAATCTTGGCCGCGATCTGCTTTCGCGCCTCATCTGGGGAACGCGCGTTTCTCTCGGCGTGACTGCACTGGCGACGCTGGTGGCTTTCGCCGTCGGCTGCACCTTAGGCTTTATTGCCGGTCTGCGCGGTGGCTGGCTGGATCAGGTGATTTCACGCTGTAACGATATTGTGATGGCGATACCCACGCTTATTCTGGCGCTTATTGTGCTCGCGGTGCTGCCAAAAACCATTCTGGTGCTGACGCTGGTGCTCGGCCTGCTGGAATCTACCCGCGTGCTGCGGGTGGCGCGGTCATTAGCGGTGGATATCGGCGTAATGGAGTTTGTTGACGTGGCGCGGCTGCGCGGTGAAAGCCTCGGCTGGATCCTCTGGCACGTGATTTTACCCAACGCGTTGCAGACGCTGATCGCCGAATTCGGCCTGCGTTTCATCTTTATTTTGCTGTTTCTCTCGGCGCTCTCGTTCCTCGGTTTAGGCATTCAGCCGCCGACCGCAGACTGGGGCGGGCTGGCGCGTGATAACAAAGACGGCATCTTGTTCGGCGTCTGGGCGGCACTGGTGCCGGGCGGTGCGATTGCCGTGCTGGCACTCGCGGTGAACGCCGTGGCGGACTGGCTGATGAGCGGCACCACGCGCGTCTGGGGGAGAAAAGCATGAGCGGGAATTTACTGAGCGTCGACAATTTACGCGTGGTTTCACAGGGAAAAAATCCGCGCACGCTGGTGGATAATGTGTCGTTCACCGTGGATCGTGGCGAAGTGCTGGGGCTGATTGGTGAATCCGGTGCCGGGAAATCGACCATCGGGCTGGCAATTCTCGGCCATTGCCGTCAGGGGATGCGCATCGAATCCGGCAGCATTTTGTTCAACGGTCAGGAGCTGACCACGCTTTCCGATCGCCGTTTACGTCAGGTTCGCGGGCGGCATATTGCCTACGTGGCGCAGTCTGCCGGGGCGGCGTTTAACCCGGCGATCACGCTGGGCGAGCAGGTGATTGAAGCCGCGTTGAAACATAAGGTGGCCGATCGCCGGCAGGCGCAGGCAAAAGCCCTCGAGCTGTTTGAATTGCTCGGTTTGCCTGAGCCGCAACAGTTTTATCAGCGCTATCCGCATCAGGTGTCGGGCGGCCAGTTGCAGCGCGCGATGATTGCGATGGCGCTGTGCGCAGGCCCCGAATTGCTGATTTTCGATGAGCCGACGACCGCGCTGGACGTCACCACGCAGCTCGGCGTGCTGAAAGCCATCCGCGACGTGATCCGCCTTTCCGGCGTGGCGGCGATTTACATCAGTCACGATCTGGCGGTGGTGGCGCAGTTAAGCGATCAGATCATGGTGCTGCAACAGGGTAAAACCGTCGAACAGGCGCCCACTCCTCAGTTGCTGACGCAACCGCAGCAGGATTACACCCGGCGGCTTCTTCATGCGCAGGGAGAGGTGAAAACGCCGCAAACCGGCGACGCACCGGCGGCCCTGACGATAAACAACATCAGCGCCCGTTATCATGCGCAACCGGTATTGCGCAGTGTGTCTCTGCGTCTGCCGCGCGGGCGCACGCTGGCGGTGATCGGCGAATCCGGTTCGGGGAAATCGACGCTCGGCAAGGTCATTTGCGGCCTGCTCAGCCCGGAGTCGGGAGAGGTGAGCCTGGGGCAGGATCGTCTGCCTGCGAATCTGCGTCAGCGCAGCCGCCTGCAACTGCGTGACGTGCAGCTGATTCATCAGATCCCCGACACCGCACTGAACCCAAAAGAACGCGTCGGCAGCCAGATCGCCCGCGTGCTGAGCTGTTTTTCCGATCTCAACCGCAGCCAGCGCGATGCCCGCGTCAGGGAGCTGCTGGCGCAGGTCGGCCTGCACGCTGAACTGGCAGAACGTTTTCCGGCCGCACTCTCCGGCGGGCAGAAGCAGCGCGTTTGCATTGCGCGGGCGCTGGCGGCAGAGCCAAAACTGATTGTGTGCGATGAACCGACATCGGCGCTCGATCCGCTGGTCGCGCGCGACGTGCTGGCGCTGCTGCGTCGCATTCAGCAGGACACCGGCATCGCCTATTTATTCATCACGCATGATTTACAGGTGGTGCGTGAAATCGCCGATGAAGTGGCGGTTCTGAAAGAGGGCGTGATTGTGCGTCAGGGGCCGGTGGCGTCGACGCTGGTTGAACCGCTGGATGAATACACCCGCGAACTGCTGCGCTCGGTGCCTGAAATGCGCGTCGGCTGGCTGGAAGAGAGGTTTGCCAGCGTTATTCTCTGACCTTAATCCTCCTCACACATCCTCCCTCTTTGCAGGGGAGGATGTGACCCCGCTTTGTTCAGTAACGTTATAAATTCATTCACCTCTTTTTACACTTTCCATTCTGCTGTGCGCCTAAAGTTCCCCTTATTTCTACCGATAACCCCTCTGAATTAAATAAGATATTTGAAAGTAGTTTCGCTATGTAATCGTCAATATTTTGAATTATTTTTGATGGTATTTGTTTTTTATAGTCAGAAAATAAGGGAAAAAATGTTCAATTTTATCAGCAATATGAAGGTAGGCGCTCGTCTGGGCGCCGCCTTCGGTCTGGTTGTTTTGTTATTAATCATCGTCAGCGTTACCGCCATCACCAAAATAAGCAGCATTAACGACGCCGTAGAACAAATTATCGGCGATCGCTATGTCAAAGTGCGTCTGGCTTTTGATGTTCGTGACAGCGTCAATTCACAGATTAAATTCCTGCGCGGCATTGTCATTGATATTAAAAACCCTGAGCAAAATAAAAATCGTTATTTGCAGCTTGATAGCGCAACTCAGGAAACGAATTCCTCAATGAATAAAATTGCCGCGATCCAGAGCACGGTGACCGGGAAACAAAAAATTCAGGTGTTGCAAAAGGCCGGTGAAACGTTCGAAACCGCCAAGCAGGAGCTGATCGCACTGACCCGCGCCGGGGATGTGGACGGCGCCAACGAATACGTGTTGCGTAAACTGACCACCTCGCAAAACGCGTTCTTAGACCTGGCGAACGCGTTCGCGAATTCACAGGACCAACAACTGCGCGCCGAAGGCAAGCAGGCCGTCGCAGAGGGCGCAACGGCCATTCAGCTGACGCTTATCTTCTCCGTCATCGCCGTTCTGCTGGCGATGATCATGGGCTATTTCCTCACCCGTTCCATTACCCGCCCGCTGGGCACGGCGGTGCAGGTGGCGGAAAGTGTCGCCGCCGGGGATCTGACCACGGACATTCGCGTGACCTCCACCGATGAAACCGGCCAGCTGATGCAGGGGCTGAAAAATATGAATGAAAACCTGCTCAGGATCGTCACCGAAGTGCGTTCGGGTACGCAGGCTATCAGCAGTGCGTCCAGTCAGATTGCGGCGGGTAACCTGGACCTCTCTTCCCGCACCGAACAGCAGGCCAGCTCGCTGGAAGAAACTGCATCGGCCATGGAAGAAATGACCGCTACCGTGAAACAGAACGCCGACAACGCGCGTCAGGCGAATCAGCTTGCCGCACAGGCGTCGCGTGTTGCCGTCGAAGGCGGGGAAGTGGTCGGGCAGGTGGTCAGCACGATGGAAGGCATTAACGTTTCCTCACGCAAGATTGTCGATATCATTTCTGTGATTGACGGCATCGCTTTCCAGACCAACATTCTGGCGCTGAACGCCGCGGTAGAAGCCGCCCGCGCGGGTGAGCAGGGGCGTGGATTTGCGGTGGTGGCCTCAGAAGTTCGCAACCTCGCGCAGCGCTCTGCCTCTGCGGCAAAAGAGATCAAAGTGCTGATCGACGATTCTGTGTCTAAAGTCGATAACGGCACGCAACTGGTGGCGAAAGCCGGTGCCACCATGGCGGAAGTGGTGTCCAGCGTGAAGAACGTGACGGATATCGTCGGTGAAATCTCCATCGCCAGCCATGAGCAAAGCACGGGGATCGAAGAGATCAATAAAGCCATCACCCAAATGGACGAAGTGACGCAGCAGAACGCCGCGTTAGTGCAGGAAGCCTCGTCGGCGGCGTATTCCCTGAACGAGCAGGCCGAGCGTCTGGCGGAGTCCATCAGCATCTTTAAAGTCAGCGCGGCGGGAGTGAACACCCCGGAGCGTCAGGCGCCGCCGTTGAAAAGACCGGCGCTGCTGGCTCACCGCATGAATTCTCCGCTGGACAAAGGTGATGAAGGTTCCTGGGAGACGTTTTAATTCCGGGTTGATCGTCTCTTTCCGATAAACCTCTGACGCCAGCCCACGGGCGTCAGAGGTTGCTCAGCCTCTGTTTCTTATCCCGATAGCCGCTTTTTCTCCCGCTGAAAACCTCTTTCTTTGATCCCGCCGTATAATGCGTGCCATTAAAAATACGCATCAAAAATTTAAATGTATGATGTCAGCGTTACCTATTGTTGATATACTGTACATAATTACAGTATAAGGAGTGAAATCATGGCTGTTGAAACAAAATTTGTGGTAGTCAGAAAAGGTGAAGAAAAAATGACATTTGCCAATAAGAAAGAAGCAGACGCCTACGACAAAATGCTCGACATGGCAGATACTTTTACTGACTGGCTGTTACAGAGCAACATTGAAATCGACGAAGCGCTGGCGGAAAGCATCGCCATGCACCTCGCCGAGCAGAAAGACGCTGTTCAGCACATCCTGCGCACCAGCAAACTGCCTGAAACGGAAAGTGCCCCGGCGAACGTCGCAGCTCAATCAGACGTGACGGAAGAGGCTGATGCACAAGACACGCATACCGAAGACGTGCAAATGGAAGAACAGCCGGAAGAAGCGGTAAAAACCAAAAAGGTACGCGCCGTCAAAGCGGCTTGATGACCTGATAATAACGCCCTGATCGCGGTTTCCCGCTGTCAGGGCGTTTTTGCGTGGGCAGGCGGGCGACGCGCACTGACACCGGGATCGGATCAGGAACACATCTCTATACAGAAACCATAATTGTCCGCGTTATGTAACGCGTATTGCGGATCTTTATCGCGTAAGTTTTTTGCCTCGTGGGCATATTTCTCGGCAGAGTAGTTGCCCGTTTTCCGGTTAGTGCCAATCACCAGATGAGAAAGCTCGTGCGCCAAGGCAATAATCTGCACGCCGTTGTTATTCCGGTTTTTCATCAGATATTTCACCCGGTCATTGGTCTGTGCGGTACAGAATTTCCTGGTTAAATAAATGGCGGGAACACGTAAAGGATCATCGAGACGCCGGGAATAAGTATACGCAATCGCGGTGGGAATATTGGCAAGGGGATCAAAAGCAATCGTTAATGGCTTGGTTGAATTAACGAAGTTTTGTAATAACGTCAGCCTGGCCAGAAGTTCCGGTGACGACTCCATGTGCTTTCCAAACCAGCTTTGCCGCGCCCAGCGCGCTCTGGCGGTATCCTGAGTGCAATATTGCAGGCCTGCCACCACCGCATTCCATGCCTGCATAATCACTTCCCGCGGGGCGATATGTTCAATGACATCGTGGGTAATATGAGGAGTCATAAAAACCTTAATTATGTGAAGCGATCCCGCCTCGTTATCTGAATGGACGAGTAGCATACCTTTTTATTCAGGCCGTTTTTAGCCGGGCGTCGTTAATTCGTTATTCCGGAGGGTGTTATTTCGGAATGATATTTTTCAGGTTGGCGGAAACAATCCAATAAATATTTATGCCATCAATTATTTTTAATTCATATATTCTAATTTCGAATGTATTTTTTCATTATTACGGGCGCGGCATCACGGCAATGCTTTTTCGCGCTCACCCGGGCTCTCCGGGTAAGCCCACGAAAATCCTCATAAAAAACAAGCATAACATCGCCCTGCGGGGGTAAACTGTCTGCGTTCATGAACTGACTTCATGAGTGCCACTTTCTGCCGCCATGCTTTTTAAGGAATACGCCATGCTAAAAGAAAACTTCAATGAGCTTCAGGTCTTTCTGGTTGTTGCCAGAGAGAGAAGTTTTACCAAAGCAGCGGGTAAACTGGGCGTCTCGCAGTCAGCGTTAAGCCATGCGATTAAAGGGCTGGAAGAGCGGTTAAACCTTCGTCTTCTCACCCGTACCACCCGCAGCGTCGCCCCGACGGAAGCGGGGGAGAGCATTATTGCCTGTCTCGAGCCACGCCTTGCCGATCTTGAGCAGGAACTTGACACCCTTCTTCAGAGCAACCGCGCCCCGTCCGGTAATATCAGGATTTCTGCGGGTGAACATGCCGCCCAAACTCTGCTGTGGCCAAAGCTAAAACCGTTTTTGTGGGAATACCCGGAAATTAATGTCGAACTGGTGGTTGATAACGGCTTCGTGAATATCGTCGATGGCCGGTTCGATGCCGGGGTTCGTCTGGGCGAGAGTGTGGATAAGGACATGGTGGCGGTCAAAATGGGGGGAGACATGCGCATGGTGGTGGTCGGCGCACCGTCGTATTTCAGCGATTACGGCACCCCGCGTACGCCGCATGAATTGCAGGATCACCGGTGTATTAACATGCGGCTGCCTACTGCCGGAGGCATATATCACTGGGAGTTTGAAAAAGAGGGCAAGCCGTTGCGCGTGAGGGTCGAAGGGCAGCTGATTTTCAATCATCTGGCTGAAAGAATTGATGCCGTGTTGTCCGGATTTGGTATTGCCTGTGTGCCGGAAGATTTGGTGGCAGAGGCGGTTAAATCGGGAGCCCTGATCCAGATCCTCGACGAATGGTGCCCGTCATTTCCGGGCTATTACCTGTATTACCCCAGCCGCAAGCAGCATCCACCGGCTTTCGCCCTGATGATTGATGCGCTGCGTTACAAAGAATGAATGACCGGCGGAATCTGCGAGAAACCGCCGGTCAGAGGCTTAACGCCCGACCCGCGCCTGCAATGCCGCCGGATAGCGCTCGCCGGTAATGTTGACTGAGTCCAGAGCCTGCGAGATTTTTTGCAAATCATCCGGTGAGAGCATCACGTCGGCTGCGGCCATGTTCTCTTCCAGACGATGCAGCTTAGTGGTGCCGGGGATAGGAACAATCCACGGTTTTTGCGCCAGTAACCAGGCCAGCGCAATTTGCGCGGAGGTAACCTGTTTTTCTGCCGCCAGTCCGGACAGCAAGACCGTCAGGTGTTCATTGGCCTCAAGCGCTTCAGCGGCAAAACGTGGCACTATGCTGCGGAAATCATCCTCGCCAAAGGTGGTACCCGTTTTGATGGCCCCGGTCAAAAAGCCTTTCCCTAACGGACTGAACGGCACGAAGCCAATCCCCAGTTCTTCAAGCGTCGGTAAAATCTCTTGCTCAGGCTGACGCCACCACATGGAGTATTCACTTTGCAGTGCCGTTACCGGCTGAACCGCATGAGCCCGGCGAATGGTTTCAACACCCGCTTCGGACAACCCGAAATGCTTCACTTTCCCTTCGGCAATCAGGTCTTTTACCGCCCCAGCCACCTCTTCAATCGGTACGTCAGGATCGACACGGTGCTGATAAAGCAGATCGATAACATCCGTTTTCAACCGACGCAGTGAACCTTCAACCGCCTGACGAATATGCTCCGGGCGGCTGTTTAAGTTCTGCTGTTTATTATCGTCGCCAAAGGTGAAGCCAAACTTGGTTGCAATAACGACCCGGTCGCGAAACGGTTTTAAGGCTTCCCCGACGACATCTTCATTCAGATAAGGGCCATACACTTCGGCGGTATCAAAAAATGTCACGCCGCGCTCAACGGCGGCACGGATTAACGCGACAGCCTCGCGGGTATCCGTCGCCGGGCCGTAGCCGTGGCTCAACCCCATACACCCCAGGCCGAGCGCTGAGACTTCAAGCCCTGAATTACCGAGATAGCGTTTTTGCATTGTTCAGTTCCTCACGATTTAGGTGAATCACAGGCGATGACATATCGCGGTGATGAATGAAGAGTAGCGGCAATCCATTAATAAATAATGGCGTGTAAACGGATAGACTCTATGAACTGAGTTCATGAATAGGGCGTTCACCTGACAATAACGTCATGCCGGGCACGCATGGCTGAGACTGCATGGCGTCTGCCTGAGCAGGGTGCGGAAAGCGTTATTATGCGAAAAAGGCGCTGATTATCTTTTTAGTGAGATCAAGCTGATAGTCCTGCGAACGAGAGGAGCGGGGGTTTATCCACGCCAGGAGCATTGATCTGAAAATCTCATCAACTATACTGTATATAAACACAGTAATTGATGTGAGAACCCCTTATGATGCTTTACAAGATCGCCGCGCGGCAGCAAAAAACGAATATTCCTTTGTATTTAAACAATATTTCAGCAGGTTTCCCCAGCCCGGCTGCCGACTATGTGGAGAAAGGGATCGATCTGGTGGCACATCTGATCGCCCATCCTTCCTCTACGTATGTGCTTAAGGTGTCCGGGGATTCTATGCGGGACGCGGCGATTATCGATGGTTCCATGCTGCTGGTCGATTTCAGCCTCAAGCCTGCCCACAATGACATTGTTGTGGCCAGCCTCGATGGGGAATTCACCGTCAAAAGGCTGATGCTTCACCCTTTTCCTCATCTGCGCGCTGAAAATCCGGCTTATGCGCCGATCCCTCTGAATGAGGACCGAGAAGTCGAGATCGTCGGCGTGGTGACAACCGTTATCAGCATGATGCATCGCAATGTACGCACTCGCTGATGTGAACTCGTTTTACGCGAGCTGCGAAGTGGCCTGGCGGCCCGATCTGCAAGGCAGACCCGTCGTGGTGCTTTCCAACAATGACGGCTGCGTGATCGCACTGTCAGCGGAAGCGAAAGCGCTCAACATAAAAATGGGCGCGCCATACTTCAAACAAAAAGCCATTTTTCAGCAACATAACGTGGTGGTGTTCAGCAGTAACTATGAGCTTTACGGAGATATGAGCCAGCGCGTGATGGATACGCTCGAGCAGATCTGTCCACAGATTGAAATTTATAGCATTGATGAAGCCTTTCTCGATCTTCGCGAGTTACCTCACAACACGGATTTGCACGCATTTGGCAAAAAGATACGGCAGACCGTGGGGCAGCATACCCGCCTGAAGATCGGCGTCGGCATCGCGCCGACCAAAACGCTGGCAAAACTCGCCAATTATGCTGCCAAAAAGTGGACTCAGTCCGAGGGCGTGATTGATCTGTCTGATCCCGCACGCCAGCGTAAACTGATGGCGCTTCTGCCCGTTGACGAGGTGTGGGGCATCGGGCGAAGGACATCAAAAAAACTGCATGATGCCGGTATCGATAAAGCCCTCAAACTGGCCGAATGCGACCTGGGATACATCAGGAAAAACTTTAGCGTGGTGATGGAAAGGACCGTGCGTGAACTGCGCGGAGAACCCTGTCTCGGATTTGAAGAATTTGCACCGGCTAAACAGCAAATTGTGTGTTCGCGCTCTTTCGGCACACGGGTCAGCGCCTATCAGGAGATGCGCGAAGCCATCTGTTTTCACGCCAGCCGCGCGGCTGAAAAACTGCGTGGCGAGCATCAGTTTTGCCGGCAAATCTGCGTATTTATTAAAACCAGCCCTTTCGACAACGGCGGCATTTATTACGGCAACCTCGCCAATACCCGGCTGATGACGCCGACGCAGGATACCCGCGACATTATCTCAGCGGCGTTACGTTGCCTGGATAACGTCTGGAAAGAGGGCTACCGCTACCAAAAAGCGGGCGTGATGCTGGGTGACTTTTTCAGCCAGGGTGTGGCCCAGCTGCATTTGTTCGATGAGTCTCCGCCCCGGCCCAACAGCGATGCACTGATGACACTTTTTGATGACATCAATAAGAAAAGCAAAGGCACGCTGTGGTTTGCCGGGCAGGGCACCGACCGGCGCTGGCAGATGAAGCGCGACATGCTTTCACCGGCCTGGACCACCCGCTGGAGCGACGTGCCGACCGTGCGTGCGTGATGCGGATGCAGCGGCCAGACGGGAAGCCTGGCCGCGGAGAAAAGTCCCGTTACGCCAGTTTCTAAAACTTCTCAATAACCTCAGCTTAACTGGATAAAAAAACACGTCAGGTTCCACTGTCTGCATGAGGGTATTTGCAGATTTACTGCATCAGTGACAGGTCGAATTGCTTAAAAGTATCTCTTACTCTTTTGAATTACTTGATATTTAGCACAGCTTAATCGCATGTAAGTATTTGTGCTTTGCTCATTTCAGGCACGCGTTGTTACTATGCACTCCGTTAAGCAAACGCTCTAAAACAAAGTTAAAACCCAGCGAGCAGACTCTGCTACGCTTCACAATGAAATTCTTTGGTTTTGGACGTTTTTTTAACTACATCGAACAGGGGTTTGAGACGGCATATGGTGAATAAAGAATTTATTTCTAATATCCAAAAAATGCATGGTTTTGATTTAAATCTCCTGTTGGTTTTTGAAGTCGTGTTTACCTACAAAAGCGTCACGAAAGCCGCACAAGTTCTTAATGTGAGTCCTTCCGCGATCAGTCAGTCGCTGACCAGACTCCGCGATTTCTTCTCTGACGCATTGTTTATCCGTAGCGGAAACGGGTTAGATGCGACAAAAACCGCAAAAGACTTGCATGTGCATTTGAACACGAACTTCAACCTTCAGCAGTTATTGGGAAGTTTGAACGATTTTTCCAACGTCATGGCAAAGAAAAAAATCGTTATTCATGCCACTCCTTATGTTGCATTGAGATTATTGCCTGCCATTTATACCGCAGTGGATAATGCAGGGCTGAATTGTGAAATTGTTCATATCAGTGCGGATTTAACCGAGAACAGCGCTGAAGATATTTTGACATACAGAAAGGCGGATATTGTATTTGATATAAAACAAAATTATTCGTTCGCTACGATTTCAAAACATCTTTTGTCTGAAAAGGCTGTGCCTATTTGTAGAAAGAATCACCCGAGATTAGGAACGACATTAAGTCCGGAAGAGATGCAATTTGAGAAGTCTACGTTCCTGAACGTAAACTCTGATGGGCTTAAGAAAACCCAGGCTGATATTCAGAATTATTTTAGCAGTCGCAATTTTTTGTTCAGCAGCGGCTCGATGTTCGTGAATGCCAGCATTGTTGAAACCTCGGATATTGTAAGTTTTGTTCCTAAATGGTTTGCGGATAAATTTGCAACCAGCTTTAATTTTAAAGTGCTCGAGTGTTTATATGAGCCTGAGCCAGTGGATTTTTATATGATATATAATAAAAAATCACTTGATGACAGTCATTTTGTAGAGCTTTTAGAAATAACCGATAGATGTAAAGAATCAAACGTATGGAACCCTGCGCAGTAAAGGAATTACTTCAAATAGTCGTTAATTACTGAAGGAATTAATCTATCGTCATCGCACGATAGATCCTTCTGTTATTCAACTCATAAATCAATCGGCAATCACTATCTTCTGTTTTGCTATCTTATTCTGTTTTATTACAGAAGGCGTGTCAGCAAAAAAACAGAATAGGATCGGAATCAAATGAAAAGAAAATGTGAAAAAGTCTTTATATTAAAAAAACTATATAAAGAGTTGTCGTCTGCTTGTAAATCAATGCAGCACAACAATATGAATAATGCCTTTACTGGTTCTGAAAACATAACCCGTAATACTCTGATCAGTATTCTGGGTGGCGGCGCACTGCTTTTGGGCGGCTCTGCCTATGGTGCATCTGCCGACTGGACAGGTGCGGCTGATGACAACTGGAGTGAAGCATCAAACTGGTCATTATCATTGGTGCCAAATAGCGCAGGGACCAGTGTTAACTTTATTCATAATGATGCTGTTAAGATTGATGGAAAAACAGTTTCCCTCGGAACGTCCACCAACACGATTGGCTCGCTTTCCATTGCGTCAACCGACATTTCCGCTATGTCGAATTTTGGCATTTCCGGCGGCACACTGAATTTCGATAATCTCGGCTCTGACTCGCTGATTTCTCTCTTAGACAGTATTAACGCGACGATTGACTCGAAAATCACCACCAGCAACAACCTGAATATTACCAATGACAGCACCTACGGCGCAAAACTGACGCTGAATGGGACGATTAATGGCGGCGGTAAAAAATTAACATTTGAAGATGGAACAAATACCAAGATCATTGTTAATGGGGCAATATCCAATGCATCTTCCGTTAATAAAGAGGGTGTGGGAAGTCTGGCTTTAAATGGCGCGAACTCCTTCAATGGTCAGTTTAATTTCAATGCCGGCACCGTTGCTGTGGGTAATAATGCCGCATTCGGAAATTCCACCATTGTTTTAGCCGACGGTGGCGACCAGGAATTCGATGTTTCATCCGGCAGTCGTACCCTTAGCAACCAGGTTACGCTTAATGACGGATTCAGCGTTGCCGGCGCAGGTAAAACGCTCAAATTAAATGCTAATGAAATCGCCACTCTGACAAAAGACTTAAATCTGGAAGCCGGTAATGGCGCAACATTAGGTTTCGGATCTAATTTCGCATTGCAGGGTAGCAGTGCCATCAACAAAACCGACAAGGGCACCCTGGTACTTGAATCAAAAAATAACACCTTCTCCGGTGGCCTGAACATTCAACAAGGCGCTGTCGGCACTGGCACAGTTTCCGATACATTAACGATCGGTAATGCCAGTGGCACCAACCATATGCTCGGCACCGGCGATATTGACGTTTCGAGTGCATCTTCAATTCTGAATATTAATACCTCTGCAACAGGCAATGTCGATTTTGCAGGCAGCACCACCAAAATAACAGATGGTGCGACGATTAATGTGTTGGGCGGAGGTACGACTACATTATCTGGCGGTACTATTGATTTTGGTAATAGTGCAACCAAAGGAAGCCTTCACTCCAGCGGCTCAGTTGTTTTGGGCAATACCACTTTACTTAATAGTAATGGCGTAATACTGGATGTAGGGAAAGACCTGACGATATTGTCAGGTTCTACCAGTGTGCAATCCGGAATAGGCATCACTATGGATTCCGCCTCAGCACAGAACATTAACGGTACGGGTGCCATTACAGGCCTCGGGGCGTTGACGAAGTCAGGAAAAGGCACCCTGACTGTGCAAAGCGGAATAACCGATTTGAGCCTTCTGTCGCTCACCGCGTTAGACGGAACTCTGGATCTGGGCACCGCCAAGATAGCCACCTCTACCGTCAATTTAGGCGGCGGTACGCTTGTCATGAATCAGGCTGATCAGATTTCCCCGTGGATGGATCTTAATTTAGTGCAGGACACTGATTCAACACTGAATTTTAACGGCTATGATCAACACTTCACCGGCGTAAACAGCGGCAATAACAGTTCACTGACCGTCAATATGGGCGGTACAGGGGGAAGCTCCAACCTGGTTGCTTTGGGTACGCTTTCCGGTGCAAGCGATGCACTGCGTATCGGTGGCTGGGAAGGCAATCTGGGTTCATCGCTGGATCATGTCACTGTTGATAACACGCTGACTGCCGATCAACTGAGTTCTGTCTGGTTCCAGGGTTTTAACCAGGGCGCAGTTCAGGTGGGTGACGAACTCCGTCCGCTTGAAAACATGACGGCAGAATGGAGCGGTGCGGCAGGAAGTTCTGTGTGGGGGGACGGCAAAAACTGGGTTGGAGGAGATACCTATAATATTCCTGACCACGCAGGTGCATCTGTCATATTTGGTGCCTCCGCAACCGGCCTCAGCAGCCTGAGTTTAGGGGGCACAGGTCGTACCATTGGTTCATTAACCGTAGGTACTGGCGCAGCTACCGGTTATGCCATGACGGTAAGCGGAGGAGCTCTGATTCTTGATAGCGGCGATGCTAACACGCAAGCGGCTATCACCCTGAGCGATCACGATGGTACGTTGAACTTTAACAGTGTTCAGTTAAACAGCGATACAGTAGTGACCACCGACTCACAAAGGTCAATCGGGGCTGTGGGCGTTGGTTTTTACAGCGTAATGACAGGTGCCGGGCAACTGATCGTCAATGGTCTGGTAAATCTGGGCCAGAGCCTCGATTCTTCTAATTTCAGCGGCGATATCACTCTTCTTTCAAACTCTATGCTTCGACTCGCTAATTCAGTGGGCACCGGCGAGATAACAATTGAAAACGGGGCATCCATTGTTTCCAATAATATCGGGCTAGATTCGATTGCTGACGTGGATAACGCACTGAATATCAACGGTGATTTCTCGGCGCAAAATATAGATTTCACCCATGCTCAAGATTTCAACTTAGACGGTATTGACAGAACGATCCGTGTAAATGGGCAGGTCACCTTTGAAAGCGGGACCAACTTCACCGGAAATGGCTCTCTGACGTCAGTATCCAATGGCTATGGCGGCGGAGTTTTAAACCTGGAGAGCGCCAATAATACCTTTGGCGGCGGTCTGTTTGTCACGAACACGGGAAATGCCGAGGGAGGGGTTACAACCTCATTAACCAGCGATTTGAATATCGGTCAACTGGAAGCCGGTCATAACTACCTGGGTTCCGGCAATATTACCGTGAGTAACGGCAACAAGGTCACGATAGACAGTCATGGCTATAACACCACGCTCAACGATTCCACACTGACGCTGCAAAACAACGGTGGATTGGATTATTTAGACGGCGGCAATTTCACTCTGGCCAGTGGTGTACTGGACGGCGGGACGGCGAGTAGCAAAGGAACGCTGGGCGTATCAGGGGATCTTATTTTCTCTGGCACGACGCTGGTCAATACACCCAATATCGTTATGAGCAGCGAAGATTCAAATACCATTAGCTCAACGGTTGGCGGCACAATTTCTGGTTTGGGGCATGTCTCTAAATTAGGCTCCGGCACGGTAAAAATTGATGACAGCATCACGGATTTATCTGCCATCGACCTGAATATTACCGAAGGGACAATCGAATTATCCAGGGATAACCAGATCACCTCGTCTACTAATCTGGTGCTTAATGGCGGTGCGCTGGATACCGATAACTATCAGCAAAGTTTAGGCTCATTATCCTTGCTGGATAACTCCACCATTCTGATGGATAACAGTGGAATAACCGTAGCCTCACGTAATAAAAAATCCAATGGTTGGGTCGACGGCAAGATATTAACGCTGGCAAGTTCCAGTGCCTGGGATCAGGTGGGTGGCTCGTATCTGCGCTTCGCCGCGGACCCAACGTTTACCACTAAGCAATTATCTAATGTGGCGTTTACCGGCTATGAATCCGGTGCGTATGTCTCAAACTCGCTGTATAGCGGTTACTGGACGCTATTACCGAATGGCGATGCGACCAACGAATGGAATGGCGCGACGTCAAATTCCGATTACCTCTGGAGTGATGCAGCAAACTGGCTGGCGGGTATCGTGCCTGATGCCGTCGACCAAAGTGCAACCATCCGCGATCTCGATGGCAAGTTAAATGGTAAAACCATCAAGGTCGATGGCGATTATACGTTAGGCCACCTTATGATTGAGGCGGTCGGAAAGGAAAGCTTTACGCTGGGAGGGAATGGCTCTCTTACCTTTGATGACAACAGTGACGCCATCCTGCACCACTCAGGTAACAACATCGTCACTTTCGCTGCCGATGTGCATCTGGCTGATACGCTTAACTATATTGATGATGTTGCCAAAACCGTCGGTTATCTTGACTGGACGGGCGATGTCGATGGCAACGGTGGCATCAACAAAACTGGCACGGGTACGCTGCGTATTTCCGGCGGGTCGGCAAACTCTTATACCGGCGGGTTCTTCTGGAAAGATGCTTCTGTTATTCAAATTAACGAAGACGGTTCACTGTTCGGCACCGCGGGTTTAACTGTAGGTAACGGCGCCGCCGGCACCTATACGCTTGAATCTCGTGATGGGGATCATACCGTGGACGGGCCGTTAATCATTGACGGTAATCTGGCATTACGTCGTGATACGGATGCCGGCATCATCAGCACCAATGGCGGTGACCTGACATTTACGGGCTCAACAACATTAACCGCGGGTCAGCATTCCCTTGATGCCGGCTATGGCAGCCAACTGATTCTGGATGGCGATATCTCCGGCTCGGGTGGTATCAGAAACACCGGCTCCGGTACGCTGGTTCTGAATGGCGCTAATAATACCTTCACCGGTGGTGTAGTACTCGATGGCGTTAATGTGGTGGTTGCCCACGATCAGGGCTTGGGAACGGGTACGATCTCTGTCACTAATGGTTCTGTAAACCATGGGATAACCTATAACAGTACCGGTAAATCTGACTTCCTGGAGTTAAGTAATGAGCTGAATTTAGCCGGCGGCATGACACTGTCAGGCAATATTAACTTCGACCACCAGGGGACCAGTATCGTTTCTAAAGTTAACGATATGGGTGCGAGTAGCGGTTCTCAGGTCGCATTTGGCAAGGACCATATTCTGGATGGTGCCGGTGGGTTTAACTTTGGTCGTATCGGTTCATACACAAACTCCGGCAGCTTCGTATTTCTGGGGGAAAACACCTTCAGCGGCGGGGTGACCCAGGCGTCTGGTCAGCTATTTGTTGGCGCGGACTCGGTTAAAGATGCTTCAGGCAATATCATTAGCGGTGCGTTGGGGACCGGTGCGTATACCTCGAACGGTGGCTGGCTGGGCTCTTACAGTGAAACCGGCAGCGGGATCACCTCTCGCCGCATGTCCAACCGGATTTACCTCAATGGCGCAAACATCGGTATTACAAGTAGTGGCGATGCCAAGACCCTGATTTGGGACACCTCAACGATCGATTTGTCATCCACGAATATGACTTTATCGAATAACACCACCCTTTCTGTAGAGTCACAGTTTGTCGACAATCAGACGGGTAAACCCAGCCTGCTTGCGATAAGTGGTCCAGGTACTGTGGAATTAAAGAACGGCGACAATCAGATTTCAGCTGGCATTAAGGTCGGTACTTTGTCTACGTTGCTGGCTACAGCAACGGGCGATGTAACGACCGGAGCTGTCGACCAGGGGCATAACTACTTCGGTACAGGCCATCTCAACCTTGATAACGGTTTGACCAAAATTGTCACCGCAGACGGTTCAACTGTTCGCCTTTCTGGTGACGGTATGACCATGAGTAATGGTGCAAAACTGGTCATTGAGGGGGGCGCGAACACTAACACCGTGTTCGATGGTAACTCAGCCTTTACCGGTACGAATACCACAGGCTCTATCACGACCTCAGGTAAACTGATTAAGAAAGGTGCCGGCACCACCACATCTGTGGGTGCCAGGTTGATTACCCCTGAATTGCTGATTGAACCTGATGCCATTCTGTCCCTGACGAATGCCAATCTGGTCGGCGTTGTCGGAACACTCACTCTTAACGGCGGCACTCTGGCGGTGAACGGTCTTAATCAGACCTTCAGCTCAGCCTCGCAAGTGGTGCTGAACGCTGACAGCCATATCGATTTTGGTGATGGTGCCAGTATCGTTACCGTGGGTTCCCTTAATATGACCGCCGACGGAAAATATGTCGGTCGCTCTGACCTGACCTTAAACCTTGATAACTGGGACGGTAATGCCAGCTCAGGCGGCGGTGCGGATCAGTTCGTGGTGCTCAATGGCCTGACGGACAATCAGAAGATCCAAAACATCTGGTTCACCGGCGGGTATGCGCCGGGTGCGAAAACGCTGATTAACCCGAATGGCAGGATTGAACTGGTTCCAGTAGGCCTGGCGTATGTCTGGGATGATCATACTAATAACGATCTGTGGTCATCCAGCAACTGGACCGATGTCGGCTCACCAAACGGTGCTGGCGATTCGGCGGTGTTTGATAATACTGACGCAAATCTTGATGGCAGCACGATTTCTCTCGGCCGAAATACGACTATTGGGTCTATTTCGTTTGAAAGCGACCAGGGCCAGGCCTTCACGCTGAGCGGGGGCACAATCACCCTCGATAGCGGTGATGTTGATACACCAGCGCTTATTCGTGTCATGAGTAATACTGCGCCAACCATCGCTTCACAGATTCTTTTGCAAAGTAATCTGAACATCTCTGAAGTGGATGCGCTCTCGGTACTGAACTTAACCGGTACGATCAGCGGTCCGTTTGTCGGTATTACTAAATCAGGCTTCGGTACTCTGGGTCTGATGTCTGGCGATTCAAACTACACCAACGGGACAACCATTGAAGGTGGCCTGCTGCAAGTAGGTGCATCCAGTTCACTGGATCAGTATGGCCGTGTGCTGAAAGGGCCTGCAGGTCTGGGGGTGTTGACCCTGGCAAGCGGCACCAGTATCGAAGCAACCGGTGGCAATCAAACCTTACATAATAGCGTGGTATTCAACGGAAACGTGGGTGTCATGGGTGCCAATACCCTGACGCTTCAAGGCTCTCAGGGGGGTGAAGGCAAAATCGCGTCGGCGACGACGTTGAACGTGGCTGATGCGGCTGGCGCACTGACATTTGGCAGTGATCTGTTGCTGACCGGCACCGAGAACCTGACCAAAACCGGTTCGGGTACGGTTAACTTCAATTCCACGGCCACCAATTTTAGCGGCAATGTTCTTGTTAATCAGGGCAGCGTCGGTATCGGCACCAATAATGGCTTTGGTCAGGGATCTGTTTCTCTGGCGAACGGCACCACTCTGGTTGCCAACACCAACGGGCTGGCGGTCGATAGTAATATTTCCCTGGCTGCAGGTACTGAGTCCATCAACAGCGGTGCTCATAATCTCACCCTGACCGGCGACATTACTGGCGCAGGTAAGCTGAACAAAACCGGTAGCGGTACGCTCACTCTGGACACTGTCTCCACCTACAGCGGCGGCACATCCGTGTCCGAAGGCGCTGTGGTCATGACTAACAATGACGCAGCGGGCGCAGGCAATATCAGCATCGCATCAGGGGCAGCTCTGAATGCTAATTTCTCAGGCGATACGCTGAGCAATGTGCTGACAGGTGCCGGTACTCTGAACATCAAGGGTACTGATGTGAAGGTTGCTGCGGATAACTCCGGTTTCAGCGGTGTGCTGGACGTTAATAACAATGCTTCAGCCATCGTGAACGATGCCGTAAGCCTCGGGCACGGCAGTGTGGCACTGAGCGGCAACGGCGAACTGACGATTGCTCCGGCAGATGCAGATTTCACCTTTGATAATCAGCTTTCTGGTTCCGGTCTGCTGACCGTTGATTTGGGGGGTACCGATCACCAGTTCAACTTTGGTGCAAACACCGGCTCAGCCTTTACCGGTACAGCGGATATCGCTCATGGTATTGCGAATCTGGATGCCAACGCATCAACCGCGTTAGCTAACGCAACGCTGAAGCTTGAAGCTGGCAGTAAAGCAACCATGACCGGTAACGTCACGGCAGGTAACACGACGCTGAACGGTGGCAGCTTGCTGACCACGATGAACTCATCAGGTGTGATCGATGGGAAAATCACCACCAATACGCTCACGCTGAACAGCGGTTCCGTGCAGCTGGATCTGGCAGCAATGAATTCTGCTGCGGGTCTGTTGCTGGCCGATGACGGTGTGACGAATCAGCTGATTGCCGCCACCACCATTGCCGGTGATGTTAAAAACCTGCAAATGGTTGACGGCAAAGGCGCGGTAATGGGTGCTAACAGCGTACAAAACATTACCCAGGGTGGGAATGTTGTCGCGAAAGGCAACTACAGCGAATCTCTGGCAAGCACCGGCGCGGGCGGCAACGGACTCTACGTTTCCTACCAGCTGGATCAGGTTGATTTGCAGGATAATCAAACCCTGTCATTGAACGAAGGCGCAGCAACCAACACGGCTGCTGAACTGAAAGCCAAACTGACAGGCGCAGGTAACCTGGATATCGCGGCGACCAATGCCATCACCATTTCAGGTGTTAACAATACCTATACCGGCACGACAACCGTTTCATCCGGCACCGCGAAAGCAGGTGGCGTGAATGTCTTTGCCAGCAGCAAAGCCGTTGATGTTAAAAAGAATGCCACGCTCGATCTGAACAGTAACGCGCAGCAGCTGAACAATCTGACCGGCGCGGGTAACGTTCTGGTGTCAGCAGGATTAACCGCTAACAACACCGCAGACAGTACCTTCAGTGGTGTACTGAACGGAACAAGTTCATTAACCAAAACCGGCAGCGGCAAGCTGACCCTTTCCGGCGACAACACGCTGGGCGGCACCACGCAGATTAATGCGGGTACCCTTGCGTTGCAGAGCAATAAATCGGTGGGTACTTCGGCGGTTTCTGTTGCTGCGGGTAGCAAACTGGATCTGGCATTTAGCAAGCTTGGCTTCAGCAACACGATTGCCGGCAACGGTACAGTGGACATTACGGGTACCGATGTTGGCCTGACGGGTGTCAATACGCTGGCAGGCATGTGGAACATCGTCGGTTCCGCGGCTGTGACTGCGATGAATAATCTCGGTACTGCGGGCGTTAACCTCAGCAGTGCTGCGAGCATACTGAATGTCACGCCGGCAGCCGGCAACATTGCCTTCGGCAACAAACTGACCGGAAACGGTACGCTGAATGTGCAGCTTGCTGACAACACGAAATCGTTTGATTTCACCTCAGCAGCGGGCAACGCCTTTACGGGTACTGTCGACCTGAAACAGACTTCATTTGCTCTGAAGGGCGACAATACCACGGCGCTGACCAATGCCACGCTGAAGGCCGACAAGGACTCCATTGTGACGGTCGGCAGCGGCAATCAGCAAATCGGCGGTCTGACATTTGCCGGTGGTAAAGTCATTTTCGATGCCACTATCCCGGCTCAAACCCAGGCTAACGGCATTATTACAGCCAAAAACATCGACATTAACGGTGCAGGTACCGTGCAGGTAACGACGCCAACGTTGATGCCAACGGCGCCATCCGCAGGCGGCAACACCAATATTCTGTCTCAGGATGACTCAGGTGCTATCACTAAGCTGGCCGGTGCAGGCTCCATTACCGGTGCAGGCGGCGCGCTGACGCTCGTTGATCAGAACGGCAAGGTCATCAGTAACGGGCAGTCCATTGATATCTCCAGCGGCGGCAAAAAAGTTGCAACAGGTATTTATGATTACCGCCTGAATACCGGTGATAAAAATGACGGCATGTATGTCTCTTATGCTCTGAAAAGTGTGGATGTTATCGACGGCGAGACGTTGTCTCTGACGCCTGATACCAGCGCAAGCGGTCTGGCAACAGACATGTCTGCAACCATTACCGGCAAAGGGAATCTTGATATTTCCGCCGGTGCGGGTCACACGGTGTCACTGACCAACGCATCTAATGCTTATACCGGGAAAACAACCGTTACCACCGGTACCCTGGCAGCAGGTTCCAATAACGCATTCGGTAAGACAAGTCTGCTGGATATCGCCGCGGCGGCAACAGCAGATCTGAATGGTTACAACCAGACCGTAGGCAGCTTCAGCGGTGCGACAGGCTCTACGCTCAATGTTCACGGCGGGACATTGTCGATGACCAACGGCGGGACCTCTGACGGTGCATTAACCGGTGCAGGTCAGCTGAATGTTAATGGCGGTGATTTCTCAGTGAAAGGGGCTAACACCTCTCTGAGCTCGAATGTCTCTGTCGCTTCCGGCGCGTCTGCAACGCTAAACAACGTGGCAGGTCTGGGTAACACCGGCACCGTCACCACGGCGGGCAAACTGGAACTGAACAATGCGTCTGGCGTAATGGCGAAAAACATTGCCGGAAGCGGTTCTCTGGATCTGACGAATGGTTCAAACGTCACAGTAACCGGAACTAACACACTGTCCGGCGCGATTAACATTGCGGCTAATAACTCCGTGACTGCGTCACGTGCAGCCAACCTTGGCACAGCGACCATCAACAACACCGGCGGCTTTATTCTGGATACCGCCACCAACTGGACATTCACTAACGCCCTCACCGGTGCGGGTCTGTTCACGAAAAATGGCACAGGTAATTTGACCATCAGCCGCGCGAATAATCGCACCGGCAGTACCAACATCGCCGCAGGTAAAATGACCCTGACCGATAAAGGCGCGCTCGGAACGGGTGTGGTTAACGTCAATACCGCTGCCGGAAACAGTGCGCAAGGTCTGAACCTGGCCTTCGGCACGGCACAAAGCTTCGCCTCCACGCTGGCAGGTGCGGGTGTGACGTCAGTCACCGGCGCAGGTACAGCAACGATCACGGGCGCAAACTCTGCGTATACCGGTAACTGGAATATCAGTGGTAAAGCGGCAGTCGATGCGGCAGCTACCACGTCCGGTCAACACCTTGGGACGGGTGCCATTAACCTGGTCAGTGGCGGTGCACTGAACACGGATACAACAGGTGCATTTGCTTTCAACAATCTGCTGACCGGTAACGGCACGCTGAATGCATCGAATGCGGGTAACGCATTCTCCTTCGGCAGCGGTGCAGGCCATGCGTTCACCGGTACTGTGGCGCTGACGAATAACACCTTTAGCTTGTCTGGTGACAATACCGCCACCCTGGCCGGTGCAACATTGTCGTTAGGTGCCGGCAACGTGACCAAGGTTGGCAACGGTGTGCAAAACATCGGTAACCTGACGCTGGCGGGTGGTCGCATTGATTTCAGCAACACCACCATCCCGACGGATATCGTGGCGAAAGGCAGCGTTTCAACCGGCGTACTGGATGTCACGAAAGCTTCTGAAGTGAGCATCAGTGCAGCGGCGGCGGCGCAGGTCATTAACCCGGCACCGTCAGGCACGTTGAATCTGATGTCTCAGGACGATGATGCAAAACTGAAACTCATTGACTCCACCTCGATAGCGGCAGGCTCCTCTGTGGGCAACCTGAAGCTGGTCGACGCGCAGGGCAATGCGATCAGCGCAATGAACATCAATGACATCATTGAAGGCGGAAACACGGTGGCGATCGGTACTTACGATTACACCACCAGCTTCGGTGATACCAATGATGGCCTGTACGTGGGTTACGGCCTGAAGAAAGTGGATCTTCAGGCGGGTCAGTCCCTGACGTTGACGCCTGATGCCGGTGCCACCGGTGCCGCAATGGACTTCAGCACCCAAATTACAGGTACAGGTAATCTGGCAATCAACGCTGGCGTGGGTCGTTCGTTGTCGCTTTCTAACAACATGAATGATTTCACCGGTGAAACGGTTGTTCAAACGGGCGACTTAAAACTTGCTGCAGACGATGTGTTGGGCAAAACCGCCAATCTGGCGATTGACGGAGGTGCATCGGTTGATATGAATGGCCGTTCACAAACCATCGGCGCGCTCGCTGCGTATACCGGCAGCGTACTGAATCTCGACGGGACACTGACAATTTCTGACAGCCAGCGTTCTGCGGGTGATGTATCCGGTGGATTTGCGAGCGATAACACGCTGTTCGGCAACGGTAAACTGGTTATCGATCCTTCCGTCATGAGCGTAGCGGGTACTCAGCTTGGCTTTACCGGCCAGATTGATGTCACCGACGGTTCACAACTGTTCCTCAATACCGCCGAAGCGTTTAACAATGCGCAAGGTATTACGCTGACCACTGACAGTGACAAAGTGACATTCGCTAACCTGTCAGCGCAGGACGCGTCATGGACTTCCACACCAGATGGCATCACCAGCGTTGGTTTCTCTGGTCTGGGAAGCGTTGAACTGCGTGATGGCTCGAATATAGCCTTGACCGGTGACAGCTCGGCCTTCGAAGGACAGTTTGATGTTGCGAAAGACTCAACGCTGACTGCTGATGAGTCGAAAAATCTGGGTACCGCAGACCTGCTGCTGGATGGCACATTCAACGCCAACGCTGAAACTGACTGGACATTCAGCAATAACGTGTCCGGCAACGGTGAGTTCAACAAACTCGGTTCAGCGACGTTCATGGTGGACTCCCAACTGAGCGGTTTCAGCGGAAATACCACCGTCAGCGATGGCGTGATGATGCTGGGTAACCGCACATCATCAGCTTCAACGATGGCGGGTGACCTGAACATCAATGCGAACGGTACCTTCTCCGGTATCGGTGCGGTGAATGGCAGCGTCAATAACGAGGGTCGTATTGTTTCTTACAACGTACTGCCTCTGGTTAACGGCGGCGGTGATAGCGCAGTGTCTAACCTGACAGTGGGGTCATTGACCAACAGCGGTCTGGTGCAACTGGCCGGTCAAAATGTCGGTAACTCCCTGACGGTTAAGGGCGACCTGATCGGTGCGGGCGGTACTGTTGCCATCAATACCGTTCTGGGTAACGACGCCTCCGCGACGGATAAACTTATCCTGGATGGCGGTAAGACCACCGGCACAACCTCTCTGGCTGTCTTCAATAATGGCGGAGCAGGTGCTAAAACCGATATCGGCATTGAAGTTGTTGACGCCATCAATGGCGCAATCACGGAAAACGGTTCATTCACGCTTTCTTCACAGTCAACGGGCTATCGTTCTACCACCGGTACCCTGGCGATAGGGGCCTACGATTACGGTCTGGTGCGTGGCGGCAAAGGGGGCGATGCAGAAAGCTGGTACCTGAGCTCAACCAGCACAGAAGCTGAAGACGGTAATGAAGGTAACGAGGGTGATGACGATAAAGGCGGTGATGACGACAACAACAATAACAGCAACGCAGGTCTGCGTCCGGAAGCAGGGGTCTACGCAGGAAACATGCTGGCAGCTCAGACCATGTTTGAAATGACGCTGCACGATCGTGAGAGTTATAACCGCTCAACCGGTCAGAACGGCGTTGAAGATGAGCATGCAAGTTGGGCGCGTGTTACCGGCAGCCACTCCTCAGGGAAAATGGCGAATGGCGCACTGTCAAACTCTGCGGATATCTCTTCTGTCCAGATGGGTGTTGATCTGCTGAGCAAACCGGATACGCAGTTTGGTTCAGTGTATGCCGGTGTCATGGGCGGCTGGGGTTCTGCTAAGACCTACGCCAAAAAAGATCAAGGCAATCACATTCACGCCGATGGCTCTGTAAGTGGTTACTCAGCCGGTGTTTATGGCACCTGGTATGAGAAAGACAAAGATCTGGGCGGCGCCTATGTCGATTCATGGATGCAACACAACTGGTTTGATAACAGCGTTCATGGCTTCGGTTTACCAGAGGAATCGTATGGTTCTCAAATGGACACCGTTTCAGTGGAAACTGGCTATGCTATTAAGCTGAGTGATGATGAAAACACTAAGATTTTCGTCGAACCTCAGGGCCAGTTGAAATATTCCTCTTACCGTTCAGACAACCATACAGAAGTCGGTGGGACGAAAGTGAGTACAGAGGATGCGGAAGGTGTTACCGCGCGTGCAGGTGCTCGTCTGTATGGCGTTCATACGCTGAAAGGCGGTCAGACGATTCGACCGTTTGTTGAGGTCAACTACTGGTACACACAGAACACCGGCACAGTCGTGATGAATGACGACGCGATTAAAAGTGGAGCACCTAAATCGTACGGAGAAGTGAAAGCAGGGGTTGTCAGTGATGTGACGAGAAACCTGCAGGTCACGACGCAGGTCGGCGGGCAGTCTGGAGATAATGACTTCACCTCATTGTCCGGCCAGATCGGTATCAAATACTCCTGGTAAAGCCATTTTGTAATATCAGGAACAGTGCCCGGTTGAAATCCACCGGGTACTGTTCCCCCGAGCATTCATTAATCTCACCGCGACGCTTCGCGTGTGGAAACCCTATTACTTACTCCCGGGCCTTGCGCCCACAAGGAATTAAAATGTCTACAACAATGCTTTTCTATAAAAACGTTACTGCACTTTCCCGTGATAGCCATAAGAAGTTAAAACTCGATCCCGTCAACGGGTTTGATATGGCAGCGAATACCCATTGGTTACCGGTTGTTGGTGGAGAGTTTTATCAGGCATCCCCGCATTATCCGATCGTATTCGCCGCTGAAACCAAAGAGGGGACAGAAGTGATCACCCCCATTCTGCTGTTAGGCCTTGAGGCGGGTCATAATGATTATGTGGCTAAGGATATGAGCTGGAAGGCCGGGACTTATTTACCTGCCTTTGTTCGTCGTTATCCATTCGTACTGGCATCAACAGATCAGGAGTCAAAAGACTTCACTATTTGTTTTGACAAAGATTTCGCGGGTTTCAACGAGAAGAAAGGGAAAGAGCTGTTTAATAAAGACGGCTCAAACAGTGAGTTCCTGGATGAAACAATCAAATTCATGAATGGATTCACGGTTGAAATGGAGCGGACGAAAGAGTTCGTGGCGCTGCTGAGCAAATTCCAGCTTCTGGAAAAACGTAATGCAGAAATCACCAGCAGCACTGGCGCATCCTTTAAAGTTCAGGATTTCCATGTTGTGAGTGAAGCTAAACTGGCAAAACTGACCGGCGAAGAACTGGTTGAGCTTAACCAGAAAGGCTATTTGGGTTGGATCATTGCTCATCTGATGTCATTAGCCAATCTGCCAAAACTTCTCGATATGCATTTGGCGAATCGCAAAAGCGCTAAGTGAATTAAAGAAGCGTGAGTCATATATTTCTACTATCTGAACAATAACCTGCTTAAGCTGTGTTAAATCGACTCGTGGAGTCCGTGCACTCCCGAGTCGAGAACCTTCCCGAAGACCTTTCCTCCTCTCAAACCCGCAGACAGAATGCACTGTTTTCGCTTTGAACTACCCTTGCCAGTTCAACAGGTGAGAGTTGATCCCCTCGATGATTTGTACAAATGAAGAGTTATTGAGCGATGTTTTGTTATAAATCATGTAAATAGACACCGGCTTCATACTCAACTCCGGTTTCAACATTTTGATGTCATAACTGCCCTTCATTTTTTCAAACAGGCGTTTAGGGATTGCACCGACCAGATCGCTTTTTTCTGTCGCGGCGAGGACACATAAAAGTGAACGCGTTCTCATGCCGATATTTCTTTCGCCAAAATGGTTGTCAGCGTAGACCTGAAACTCGTTAATCACTTCGCTGTCTGTTTCTAATAAAACGAATTTCTCATGCCTGGATTGCTCAACATCTATCGTATCAGTAAGACGCGGGTGCGTTTTACTGCATATAAAAACGATTTCTTCTTCGAATATTTTTTTAGAAACGAACTGCATACTGAAATGCGGATTGGAATCAAAGATAATGTCTGCCCGCCGGTAAATCAGCGCCTCTTCAGCGGAGTTCGACGTAGGGTCACTGATGGTATGCACGATCTCGCATTGTGGGATGCTGTCCAGGACTAACGTGGTAATGACAGGAATGAGGATGCCTGAAAGATACGCTGAACAGTCAATCACCAGACGATTGTGAGAGGTTTGTTTCGAGACTTTCTGAAAAGCAAACAGGAAATTATCAAAGCTCGGGCTCAGTGCCTGATGAATACTGACTGCCACTGTCGTGGCACTTAATGATTTCCCTTCCCGAACAAACAACGGATCCCCAAAGTACAATCTGAGTTTTTGCAAAGACTGACTGACGGAAGAAGGCGAGAGGTCGAGAGATTCAGCAGCCATGGTGACACTTCCATAGATGTATACCGCTTCAAACATGACTAACAAGTTGAAGTCAAAATCTTTTGTAGTCCAGAATACATCAGTAATGTTACCTGACTGCATGCTCTCTCCTTATAAACGAGTGGCTATATTTCGCGGGGAAATGATAGTCATAATTATAAGTCACGGTTAAAAATTTGCTGCAGTTTTTCTTCCGTCAGGAAAAGCAGATCATCCAATACCGGCGTTATCCTGGAGCCTCTGATAAGCACTAATACCGGATAATCGGTGGGATGGTTGAGTGATAACTGCTTTTTATAATCAGACCACTTTTTAATATGACCATCAGACTCTGCGCTGGCCATAATGAATACGGTGGTAATGAATTCATCGTACTCATATAGGTTATTCAAAAGGAACATAAAACCTCACTCACTATTAATAAAATGACAATGTAATAAATAAGAAGTTACAGATGCAGACTCCTTAAGCAGATAATATTTCAACGGCTCATCCTCCAGAAGTTTGGAGTCAAAGACAATGCCATATCCTGAAAGATGTTTTTGCAAATCTGCATGAACCCTTATGGGCGTTACTCTGTCTGTATAAATGCTCTGGCTCAGCGTTATTCTCAGGAGTGAAAGTTCTCATCAGACGTCAGTCTGGTGCATGAGATTAAATTTATCGCCATAAAAAACCGCACTGAATGGCATAAATTCCTGACAAGGTGTTTTAATATTTACACGGTAAAACAGTGGGTTATCTTAGTGTGGTGAGTGGATGTTGATTTTTAGAATTGATCATTCAGCAAACGATATTGCAGGGAGGGTTGGGTAAGAATATTATTTTCGCAAGCAGGAGTTCTGGCAGATGTTAATAGAGTTCAGATTCTTAATGACTGCACTACTTATATATAAACCCGGCGCGATGATGTTCTGTCATTTCATCCTCCGTTAATTTTTCTCCAGCAATATGATAGGTTATTTTTTATCATTCAGGTCAATACGTAATATGAAGAAATTATCTTTATTTACGCTGGCAGCAATCACATTCTGCCCGCTGATGAGCAGTCATGTTATTGCCGCAGAAAGCCTGCTATTGCCAGATTTAGGCAGTGCTGAAACGGTAAAAAATAACGCTTCTGCAGAAGATCTTTCTGCGCAGACAAATAACGGTTTTGCAGCTAAAACAGCGCAAACCGCTGTGAGCGAAGCACAACAGAATTTTGAAAATTTAACGCCGGAAGGGATGAAGTCTCAGGCCTATCAATATGGCAAAAGTGTTGCTACAAGCGCGGCACAGAATCAGATTGAAAAAACGCTGTCGCCTTATGGCCATGTCAGTACACAAATCAGTCTCAATGACGACGGAAGTTTAGACGGGTCATCGCTGGATTATTTGATCCCCTGGTATGAAGGCGAGAGCAATTTAATTTTTACCCAATTCTCTGCTCACAATACCGATGATCGTACCATTGCTAACTTCGGGGCAGGGTTACGCCATAACCTGAATAAAGACTGGCTGGTGGGCGTCAATGCCTTTTACGATTACGACCTGACCCGAAATCATCGCCGTTACGGCGTAGGTGCAGAAGCCTGGACTAACTACCTGAAGTTTAGCGGCAACTATTATATTCCGCTGTCTTCATGGAAAAATTCGCCAGACCTGGAAGATTACGAAGAGCGCCCATCCAGAGGGTGGGACGTTCGTGCGCAGGCTTATTTACCGGCATACCCGCAGCTGGGCTCGTCGGTCATTTATGAAAAGTATTACGGCGAACAGGTTGCGCTGTTTGGGACTGACAGTTTACAGAAAAACCCGTCGGCAGTGACGTTGGGAGTGGATTACACCCCGATACCGATGATCACCATGGGGTTGGGCTATAAAAAGGGTAACTCTGATAACACCGAACTGACAGCCAACGTGGCGCTGGATTACCGCATCGGTGTGCCGATGGCGCAACAACTGGACCCTTCAGCCGTCGCCGATATGCGCAGTCTGGCGGGAAGTCGCATGGATTTCGTCGATCGTAATAATCATATTGTGCTTGAGTATCGCGAGAAAAGGGATCTGGATGTCGGCCTGTACCTGAAACCGACCGGCACGCCAGCGCAATGTATTCTTTCTGATGCGCCGGATGAAGCTCAGGCTTATGAGGGATGTCACTGGACAGTTAACGCCACCATTACGTCGCATCTGAAAATTAAAGACGCGCAGTGGGTTCCGCTCGGCGGTTTCTCTGCGGAAAGCAAGCTGGCCTTACCGGCCTTGTCTCCACAGCAAAATATCAGCGCCGGTCAGAACAACCACTGGACGCTGACGTTCCCTGCATGGGTTGATTCCGCCGATCCTGAGGCCAACAAATACGCGCTGGCGGTGATGCTGGTTGATGATAAAGGGCACGCGAAGCAATCCAATATCGTCAACATTGAAGTGTCTGAAGCGCCTGTTAATTATCAGCTGGTGATTAACGATGCCGGTGAAGAGAAAAAAGCCATCAAGGTGTTATCTAACGGCAACGATGTCGTCACCCTGCATTCGAGCGGCAGTAAAGTTGCCGGGCTGGCGGGTGAAACCACGGCTCTGGCGGCTGAAAGTCTGAATATGACATTCCATGCTTACAAGATGGAAGATAAAAGCCACGCTCAGGAAGTTGAGATTCACGCGTCGAAAAGTGACTGTGAAACGCATACGCAATGTCTGTTTTATGAACAAAAGCCGGAGCAGGGCGAGGCGGTGATCGGCAGTACAATGAGCGGTGTTTACTCTGTCATTGCCAAACCAGAAAATAAATCGTCACAGAAAACCAATGCGGTTGTTATTGATTTCACCCCCGCGGATAAAATGATTTATACCGCCATCGTCGATAAAGAAAATCCGACAGTGAATTTAACGGCAACAAAGGGTAATAAATTACAGTTAGGCCATGAATATGAATTTAAAGTGGCCTACGACAGTAATAATAACGGGCAGTGGGATGCCAGTGACCGTGAAACAGTAACAGAAGAAAATAAAACGCCGATCATCTCTTTGATGAATTACCGCTGGCAATTCACCAAAAATAGCGCGAATGGTACGCCGGGTGGATTTGCCACTCCTGCAACGGATAATCACGATATTATCCTGCCGAAAACCAATGCTGAAGCCAGCACCGTATTTTCCGCTGCCGGACCAGACGGGGTCCAGGGATATGAATTAAGGGTTGACTATCAGTTGACTCAAACAGGAATACAGACTGTTAAAACGATGAATAAGAAATAATATTTCCTATCGCGATTTGACATTCACTCACCCATTTTACTTTAATGAGATATGACCCAATGAAAACGTTTAACAAAACACTCCTTGCCACATTATTAATTGCCAGCTGTGCGCCAATGGCTTTTGCTGATACAACAGCCAGTGCCGGTACAATTGAAGGTAGCTCTCCCATTATATACGGAACAGGTGCAGGCGCAGCGGCGCATACCGTGACATTTGCTAACGGGCATGAAAGTGGTTCTGTCAACGCCATGTCGCCGGGAGATAAAATTACCCTCAGCTATATTTTGAAGGATAATGAAGGTGATGCTGATGACAGTATAAAAACCATTACGTGGTTTACCACCTCGGATGGCCATGGTGCTGATAAAAAAATCATCAGTGGCGCTGCCGGTAAGGAAACGTACACCCTGCAGCAGGCGGACGCCGGGCTTTATCTGGGGGCAACCATTGATGAAGCCACTCTTACCGGGAGTCCTAAAGGGGGTCAGCGGATCACCATAAATGATGTCAGTACCAACGACGCGACGGACAATATTCCGGACGGTCCGGTAGTAGGCGGCACGGTGGCAACCATGATTGTGGATACCACATCACCAGATGATAACCTGATCGGTAAAGCGAACAGCAGTCTGATTCTGGGCCATACGTATCAGTTCAAAATCTGGTATGACACCAACGGTAACAAGGTCTGGGATGCGGGCGAACTGGATGCGTCATCCAACTACAGCTATAACTGGATCTTCGACGGCACCTCAGCGACCACGGGTACGGCGGGCGGTAAAGCCGTCAGTTCAACCGATAACAAGGATCTGAAACTGCCGTTGACTAACACCGAAGCGAAATCTGTCTACGCCAATGCGGGTGCTGACGGTATCCAGGGTTACCAGCTGCAGGTAGATTATACCGCTAAAGTTAAAGCAGTATTGAAATCCGTTAAACGCAAATAATAATCCGTAATATTAATTAACCTGGGCGCTCTGGCGCTCAGGTTAATTAATCCGTGTGATGTAAATTGCCATACCTTAAAGCATGGTGACGTGATGAAAAGTAAATTTAAAAACAAGGCACGGATAGCGTTGTTTATAGCACTCCTGATCAATACCCCCTTTCTGGTTAATGCCAATGAAATGACCGGTCGGACAGGGGTTGTATCAGGAACCCCCCCTGTTTTATATAACAAGGATAATAAATCCGGGCATGTCGACGTCGTCAGAAAAAGAGGCGGCATTGAGGATGACGACCAGCTCGATATTAATGACAGTTTGTCCCTCGCGTGGCGATTTTTTGATGGTGAGGGGGATGAGGAAATAACACTTCCCTCCGTAGAGTGGATTTGTACCGACACCAATAATAGCCGGCACGTCCTCGCGACGGGTACTCTGGAATATATTATTTCTCCAAATGATAAAGCCTGTACTATCGGGGTCAATCTCACGCCGAAAACATTGACCGGCGCGCCTCAGGAAAATACGGCGATCGAAATCGCGGACATCAGCACGTATATTGACAATGATTCTATTCCTGACGGACCGGTAAATCCGCATTCCATTAATATGACGGATTACACTGTCGCGCCGAATAACGCCACCGCCCGAATGACCGTTCCCGCCAATGCGAAACTGATGACGGCTTTTCCGGGAGCAGAGGTGCAGTTAGAAACAGATAACATTCCTGATGAAGTGAACTGGAGCAGCAGCAATGATGCTGTTGCGACGGTGTCTGATACCGGTTTAGTGACCTTCAAAGGGAAGGGGGCGGTGAAAATCACTGCGCGTCATAATGAACAGAGTGTCTCTATGACCCTTAATCCTCAGTTGTTCTTTGTCATGGGTTCGGTAAATAAGACGTGGGATGACGCAAAAACGGAGTGCGAAGGTATGGGCGGACGTTTGCCTACGATCAGCGAGCTGAGCGACGGAACAAACATTCGTAACGTTCCGGGTAATGGATTATGGGAAGAGTGGGGGCAAAGTATTCAGGATGTTCCACATTCTGGCGTTGTGTTCTGGTCTTCATCGTCTAACGGTGTCAACAGTTATTCATACGCTTATCTTTCGGATGGGCACATCAGCTCAAACAGAGCTACTGTTACGGAGGGCTATGCCTGCATCCTGAACTGAAAACGGTTCTGGCTACCGTCAATATGAAAGAAAATGAAAGAAAAATACGCGGCTATAATAAGAGGCAGGTTGATTTTCACTGTTTAAGAGTAAATCTATGACACGCCCAAAATCTGAAAACCTTATTGTCGCCGCGCCGGTGAAGCCCGCAGAGTCCATCAGTAAACTGATAAATTCTCTCTCGGGCCTGTCCCGGCCTCTGGCGGCAACCCGTGGACGCGAGGGGATAAAGCTCATTGATGAGCATTCAGAATTCATCGTAATTCTGATTTTAGAAGGCAGCATTGAGATCTGGCGTAATCGTGATGAACTTCTGGTCGCCACCTCTTATGCCCCGGCGATCATCGGGCTGCAAGGTTCTGAATTCCGCTATCAGACACACACCTTCACGCCGCAACCGGAAAGTAAGATTGCCTGGTTATCACACCAGACGGCGCTGGATGCCATCAAAGCGCATGATCTGATGGAAGACATGATCACTTATCAGTCGTATATGAACGACCAGCAGACGTATCGCGACTTTCTGATGATCAACAGCTCCAGTTATGAAATTATCTGCCGGCTATTGACCGAGATTTCTGAACGTCCTGATTTCCCCGAGATTCGTGTTGAACAATACATTCTGACGCGCACCCGGCTGGCGCGAAGCGGTGTGATGAAAATGCTTGCTGACCTGCGTTTCGGCGGATTCATCGAAATGGAAAAAGGAAAACTGTTGCGTATCAATCTCCCATTCCCTAAAAATTACTAAAATCCGCGTTGAGGAAGCGGAATCGCCTGCACGCTCGTTTATGGAGAATGACAATGAACCCGTCCCAACAACGTTTTGCACTCACCACCGTCCCGCCACCGAAAACCTTTTCCCACGTGAGCACGCCCGTTATCAGCGATAAGGTCATGGCGCTGCGTCTGAAGAACATTGTGACGGCTATGCATCAGCACAAGTTCGATGCGCTGGTGATTTACGCCGATAAAGAGCATGGCGGAAATTTTGAATACCTTGCGGGGTTTATTCCCCGTTTTGAAGAAGCGCTGCTGATTGTGACCGCTGACGGCCAGCTCAGCTATGTGATGGGCAATGAGAACCTCAAACTGGTGCCCCATGCGCGAAATCAGGGTAAATGCCTGCATGCACCGGCCTTCTCACTGCCGAATCAACCGATGGATAACGATGCACCGCTGACAGAGGTTTTGGCCGGGGCGGGGCTGACGCGCGGAAGCCGGATTGGTGTCGTCGGCTGGAAGTTGTTCACCAGCACGCTTCACGATACGCAGTATCAGTTTGACGTACCGGCTTTCATTCTTGACGCGATTATTGATACAGCAGGCGAGCGGGAAAACGTGGTCAATGCGACCGCGCTTTTCATCTCGCCCGCGCACGGCGTGCGTCGTTTAAATACGGCCAGTGAAATCGCTTTTTATGAGTTCGGTGCCAATCTGGCATCCACCAATATATTGGCCGCGCTGGATCATATTGCACCGGGTAAAACAGAAAGACAGATCGGTCAGTTACTGGCTGCTGACGGGCAACCGGGCAACGTGGTGATGATTGCCGCCACCGGCGATCGTTTCGCCAACGCCTGTTTATATCCCACTGACAAAGTGATCCAACGCGGTGATAAATTCTCGCTGACCGTTGGATTCAAGGGCGGCCTGACCAGCCGTTCAGCGTATGTTGTGGCGGCAGAAAATGAACTGGCGCCTGACGTGGCCGACTATCTGCAGGCGCTGGCGATCCCTTATTATCGTGCGGTCACCACCTGGCTGGAAACGCTCCGGCCCGGCCTGACGGGCGGTGAGCTTTATCAGACCATCGAAAACGTCATGCCGAAGGCGCAGTGGCACTGGCATCTTAATCCGGGGCATCTGGTGGCCGATGAAGAGTGGCTCTGCTCGCCAGTCTATGCAAACTCGCCGGTAGCACTTGAGAGCGGCATGATATTTCAGATCGACATCATTCCTTCGCTGCCCGGCTACGGCGGATGCAGCATTGAAGACACGGTCGCACTGGCGGATGCGGCATTGAGACATGAGTTGCAAAGCCTCTTCCCGGAGGTCTGGCAACGCATGGAAACCCGCAAAGCCTATCTGCGGGATGTGCTGAACATCAGCGTGTCAGAGGATGTCATTCTTCTCTCTAACACGGTGGGATATCTGCGTCCGTTCCTGCTGGATAAAGGCAGGGCGTTGGTGCGTCAGCCCTGAACATATCGCCAGCGCCTCGTGGGGCTGGCGAATAATACCGCTGTTATTTCCGTTATCCTCCCTATATTCCAGAAAACCCTTCTCCCGAATGATTATTACAAAATTGTCATCAATTTGACATTAAGCTGTTAGCCACTGGCAGGTAAACTCCGTGTTATTCAAACAATATGATCCGATGTCATCACGTCATCTGTTTAAATAAACTCATACGCCGGGTGTGTTAATAACTCACTCTCGCGGATAATTAAGCCATTGTCAGAGATAACCTCAAAATCAAAAAGGATGAACGCATGTATAAAAGTAAATTGTTATTGGCCGGTATTATTCTGAATGCTCTTTATATGACATCTGCCGTTGCAGCGAACCCTCTCAGCGTTCATGTTTTAAACTTACAAAGCGGGCTGCCGTCAGCCGGTGTAAGCGTCTCTCTCGACAAGCAGGAAGGGGATAAATGGGTGCATCTGAGTAATGGTGTGACCAATGAGCAGGGGCGTATTCCTTCTCTTTACCCGGATGAAAAAGTGATCGAAAAAGGGAATTATCGCGTGACGTTCAAAACCGGAGAATGGTTTGAAAAACACCACACGCCGACCTTCTTCCCGGAGATCCCAATTATTTTTAAAGCGGATGGTTCAGTGCCGCATTATCATATTCCTTTGCTGATTAGCCCTTATGGTTTCTCAAGCTATCGCGGAAATTAATAACGGTTTTTAAACCATCAGTTATCCCATTAAAAATAGAATTTGTATTTTCTATTCATGGCCGGGCGAACCGGCCATTTATCGTCACACATCCCCGCGCAGCAACACCTACCCCTGCACGTCTGATCTGGCCTGGTGCTTTTCCTGTTGACTTATTCTGTAATGATCACTATAAAACGTATATTACTTAGTGGTCACTACATATTGTGACGTAAGCCAGCATGATGAGAGGAGGGGAACCTTCTCTCGTTTAACCGGGAAATCACCCGTAATACATCCGCCAGATGTGAGGATTTCATCATGACCAAACCTATTTATGTCCAGGAATACAACGAGATCGTTAAGGTGCTGAATCAGTACAATGAAGGCGGCAGGCAGGCTGACAGCAGCATCATGAAGCCTGCGTTCAGCAAAGAAGCCACCATTTTCGGCGTAGACAGTGACAATAAACTGACCGGCGGTGCGATCCAGGGGCTGTTCGATACCATTGATTCGGCTTTCCGTCCGTCGCCGGAAGCGCAGGGCGTCATCGTGAACATTGATATCGTCGGAACGGCAGCCAGCGCACGCATCGATACCAACGATATCTCAGGGTTCTGCTTCACTGACTTTTTCAACCTGCTGAAAGTCGAAGGCAAATGGACGGTCGTCAGCAAAATCTACCATACCCATGTTGCCCCGAAATAATCTGATCCTGAGGGGATGAAACCCCAATAGATCAGATGTGCATCCGGGTTTTCATCAACCGTCCCCTGAGGACGGTTTTTTATTGCGGGGTATTTGACGGGCGCGGAAGCAGAAGCACCGCCTGTCTGGCGACGCGTTTCAGTTCCTCCTGCGTGATCCCGTCTTGCGCGGGAATAGACATCCCTTCCAGAAGCGTATTCAGCGTCAGGGCAATGCTTTCAATGTCGGTATCCGGCGGCAACTGGCCCGCCTCTTTACCTGCCTGCAGGCGCTGCCTGAAATACACCCGGCCTTCTTCTCTCAGGGCTTTGACCGTATCGTAAACATCCTTCGAATCTGGCGAGACATTGATAGCAGCAAGGACCACCAGACAGCCGCAGGGGGCATCCTGAGACGTCAAAATGACGGCAGATTCCTCGAAAAAGTCACGAATAGCGTCATGCACATTCGGTTGCTGAAGCATTCTTTCCCAAGGGGCATCCCAGTAGGTCGTTTCGTAATAATTGACCGCTTCGAGAAACAGCTCAGCTTTACTGCCAAAGGCTGCGTAAAGGCTCGGCGGATTGATCTCCATCACCCGGCAAAGCTCACCGACCGAAGCGGGCTCGTACCCGCATCGCCAGAACAAACCCAGTGCGCTCACCAGGGCTTTTTCCCGGTCAAAATTACGGGGTCTTCCGCGTCGTGCGGGGGTGCTGTGCGTTGAATCTGTCATATGTCCAGCCTGAGGAATAAAGAAAAACTGATGGCTCACTATACAAGATTTCCGCGCGGCTGTAGCGGGGAAAGGGGGCCGATGGTGCTATTACTTATCGATTGATACATAAATGCGGGCAAGGGCTTGCTTTTTTATTTAGTGATCGTTATAAATATGCGCATGTTTAGCGATCACTACAGAATGGAAAGCACGATGATGAACCCGAAATACGCGCCTTTGTTTGAACCCTTTACCCTGAACAACGGCGTCACGATCAAAAACCGTTTTACCGTTGCGCCAATGACGCATTATGCCTCGCACGAAGATGGCAGCATCAGTGACGAAGAACGCCACTTTTTGACCGATCGCTTTGACGGTTTTGGCCTGTTTATCGCCGCCGCCACGCTGGTTTCCCCGGAAGGTAAAGCCTTTGTCGGCCAGCCGGAAGCCATCGGTGAAAAAGATTTACCCAGCCTGCGTGAAGTGGTCCGCATTGCTAAAAAACAGGGCGCCACAGCGGTTTTACAGATCCACCACGGCGGGCATCTCTCCCTCCCGGATTTGCTCAATGGCCGCGAGATGGTCGCGCCTTCTGCTGATGAAGCATCCGGTGCCCGCGCCCTGACCGGTGAGGAGATCCGCCAGCTGATTTCTGCCTTCGCCAATGCCGCACATTTAGCCATTCAGGCCGGATTTGACGGCGTCGAAATTCATGGCGCGAATAATTATCTGATTCAGCAGTTTGTCTCCGGTGAAAGCAATCGTCGTACGGATGAGTGGGGCGGCAGCATTGAAAACCGTCTGCGTTTCCCGCTGGCAATCATTGATGCAGTAGTGGCCGTGAAACAGAAATACGCCTCCGAGAAGTTTATCCTGGGCTACCGTTTCTCCCCGGAAGAGCCGGGCGAGCATGGCCTGACCATGCAGGATACCTTTGCCCTGATTGACGCGCTGGTCGAAAAACCCCTGCAGTACCTGCACGTTTCTCTGTGGGATTTCTTCAAAAAAGCGCGCCGGGGCGCCGATACATCCGTTGCCCGTATGCAGCTGATGCACGAACGCATTAACGGCAAACTTCCGCTGATCGGCGTCGGTAACCTGTTCACCGCCGACCAGATCCTCGACGCGTACCAGACTGGCTGGGCGGAGTTCATCGCCACCGGTAAAACCGTGATGATGAATCCGGATCTCATCCGTCTCATTGCGTCAGGTGAAGAAGACAAGATAGTGACAGCCATCGATCCGCATAAAGAAGACCGTTACCGCATCCCGGATAATCTGTGGAATCAGAATATGCAGCGTCTGTCCTACCTGCCGCCGGTGAAAGATGACGTTAACTGGCAGTCTCCGGACATTTAAAACCCGCCTGAACACATTCTGCGTTTTATCCGTTATGGCCAGTGAATGAGAGAGCTTTCTCACTGGCCAGTTGTCATGCCGTCTGCTCCAGCCCTGCGGCGTGCAGGGTGTTATCCGTAAGACCAGACAACACAGCAAGTATCAGTCAATCACCGTCAATCATTTTGTTTCTTCAAAATGGCGCCTGGCGCCACCCAGATCTGCCTGCGGATTACGCTTTGCTCAGATTTGAGTCAAATCAATAAACGCGCAGGTATTGTTGCGAAGGCGGGATCGGAACGATAACTTCCCTGTTAGCGAGGTTTGATGAGATATTTATTATTTTAATAACTTCCAGTTATTCCGTTCATTTTCGGGTCGGCGGTTACCCGGTTTTGTAGGATAATGATGTACGGTTTACGGGAAACAACGCTTTAATAACAGGGTGATGGGATGCTTGAACTGTTTGACGTGAGCTATGAAGAGCTCAGAATGACCAGAGTAGATGAGCTTTACCGGCTAAGAAAAACAACTTTCAGTGATCGTCTGGGATGGGAAGTTGTTTGCCAACAAGATATGGAATTTGATGAGTTCGATAATGACTCAACACGCTATATTCTCGGGCTGTATAAGGGGAAACTCATTTGCAGCGTGCGCTTTACCCCTCTCGACCAGCCAAACATGATAACTCACACGTTTCGCGCGTGTTTTGATTCGATCCCGCTTCCTTCTGCGGGCGTTGAGTCGAGCCGTTTTTTTGTCGACAAATTGCGGGCCCGGGAGCTTCTCGGCGAACGATATCCTGTGAGTCAGGTACTTTTTCTTGCCATGATAAACTGGGCTCAGGACAACGGACATACCGGTATTTATACCATCGTAAGCCGTGCCATGTTGACGATATTGAAGCGCTCAGGCTGGCAAATACAGACACTTAAAGAGGCATTTCTTAGCGAACGGGAACGCATCTATCTGATCTACCTTCCTGCCGGAGAGGACGATCAGCGGATCATGGCCAGAGGACTTAACGGCCAAACAGCCTCTGTGTTTACCTGGCCGCTGACGCTGCCGGTATAATCAGCTCCAGTTCAACGCCCAGCCTGATTGCCTGGCGGGCGTTACTGACACCCAGCTTAGCAACGACATTTCCCATATGAAATTTTATCGTGCTGACTGAAACGCCGATAATCGTCGCAATCTCTGCATAGGTCTTCCCCATACTGGCCCAGTAAAGCACCTCATTTTCACGGATGGTGAAAATGTTATTTTCCTTTCTTGCCGTAATTTGACGCCCGCGGGCTGATAAACCGCCAACAAGCCGATACATCTGTTCATTTATATCGATGAGAAGCATCTGCAGGTTCCCACGTTCAGAAGTAAGTCGCTCTTCCAACTCTTGCTGGCTGTGGTCGGCAATGATGATAGACAGCAATGCCAGGTTTCCCATCTGGTCATGCAGCACAAAGGTATAGCCATTGAGAATGTTGTACTGCCTTGAAAGGGTGAAGATTTTTGTAAATTTCAGGTCAGACATCAGCGTGATGTTTTCATCCCACGCAAAGGGAGAGGTTCTTTTGAATGCGGTGAGTATTACCGGGTCGGTAAGCTGAAAGTTGTTGGCCCGATAGAGATTGACCCACTCATCAGGATAACTTGAGATGATAAGGACTTCTGCAGGGTTTTTTTTCCTCACGACCGTATACGCGTAGTCGGGGCTGCCAAGCGGAGACAGTTTCCGCTCGATATAATCTTTCAATGTTTCAGTGATCGTGTGATTTTGTTCAAAAGCACTAAACATACTGACTCCCTGAGGGGCTGCTTATCCCTTAATGCCGACATCTATACTTAAGTACAGGTTTTTTCAGGACTTAAGTATAACTTACGGCCCATTACTATGAATGATACTTTCATCAACGAAAAAGAAACCTCACACACTGCTCCGAACAATGTGTGAGGAGGCCAATGGACGGCCAACACCAGGGAAACACTCGTTGTAAAAAAACATAATAAATTAAATTTTAAGAATATAAAATTTTTTTGATACAAAAGCGCCCATTGGGTGCTTTTTTTTTTGCCAAAGTAACCCGACGAAAAGACGAGTAAATTTGTCTCTCAGCGGGCATATCCGTAAGCGCATTGGTTTAAGGAAAAAGAGAGGAACGGGTATTAACAGGTGAATATTTGAGCGAGTTTTTTTATACCTTCAACGATTTCTGCGGGTGAGTGCGCAGCAAAACCCAGCAGGATGGCCTGGCTTGTTGGGGGTGTCTGGCAATATCGCGAAAGAGGCTGTGCCCCTAAACCCACTTTACGGCACTGATCAATCACATAAGATTCATCAATTTTCTCCGATAACCAACAGACAACGTGAATGCCTGAATCTGAAGGTTTGGCGAACATAATTTCGGGTAAATGTAACTGTATGGCTTCAATCATAACCCGCTGGCGTTCGTAGCATGCTTTTCTCACCCGCCTGACGTGCCGTGCATAGTGTCCTTCAGAAATAAAGCTGGAAAGTATGATTTGCTCTAAATAAGACGTCCGAGTATCTGCATAATATTTAGCAATCTTAAAAGACTCGACTAAATTCTCCGGCACAACCAGAAATCCTAAATTAAAACCCGGGAACATCATTTTAGAGAATGAACCCGCATATATTACCCTCTGTTGTTTATCCAGTCCCTGGAGAGCTTGTATTGGCTGACCGGTATATCTGAATTCACTGTTATAATCATCTTCAAAAATCCACATTTTATTTTCAGATGCCCAGTCAAGCAGAGCCATTCTTCTGGATAAACTCAGTGTGCCGCCAAGAGGAAATTGGTGGGAGGGCGAAGTGAAAATCATTTTTGCAGATGGCCAGTGTTTTATGCCGTAGGAAATATCCATGCCATCCTGATCACTGACGACAGGGCGAACTGTTGCACCCACGGAGGTAAATGCGCCTAAAGCACCATCATATCCTGGTTCATCTAACCAAACTTCGTCATCTTTTTGCAAAAGAACCTGTGCGGCAAGATTGATCGCTTGTTGGGTCCCATTTAAAATTATTATTTGTTTATCAGAACAATTTACGCCACGCGTGGTGCGAACATATTCACAAATCGCCGACCGCAATGGTTTATACCCCAAAGGTTCATTGAGCTCCCAATCCTGATGGCGAAACTGACGCCAGATCCTTCCCAATAATCTTCCCCAAAGTTCATACGGAAACAAATCCACACATCCCACGCCGATATTAAATAGCATATTATTTCCGGAGTGTGGGCGGGTCATATCCCATACTCTTTTCATAACGTTCATATGAGGGTTGAGATTATTTACATTGTTTTCACTATTTGGATTTTTATGAGCTGAGATGGATTTAATTTGAATCACTTCATCAGGAATAGTGTTTGTGACATAAGTTCCTGACCCGCTTTTGGTTATGAGATAACCTTCATCAATGAGGCGTTCTACACCAGATAAAACCGAGTTTCTTGAAATAGACATCATCTCAGAAAGTGTTCTGCTGGAGGGGATTTTCCTTCCCGATTTAAGCTGACCACTCAATATCATTTCTTTTAAAGCCAAATAAAACTGCTCTTTAATTTTTCCTTTTTTGAGCAATAAACTCGGGAAGCTGGCAGCATTTTTCTTCATGACCAAAGTGGACCCATAAACTATCAATAAAGTGTACCTTTTATGATACCACTACGCGGGTTACTCTTTCATCCACAAATTCGTGAGGTTATGATAAGGCATTAATATGAAAGATGAAAGTTTAAAAATAGTAGTGGCACCCGTTGAAGAAATGGATTACTCCCGGTGGCTGACGTACTGGTTGAGCTATCAGGCGTTTTATGAGGTTGAGTTGTCTGAAGACATCACAAATGAAACATGGAAACGTTTTTTAAATCCTGATGAAGAGATGTATTGCGCAGTGGCAAAGAAAGGGCAGGAAATTCTCGGGTTCGTTCACTACGTTTTTCATGGTTCAACATGGTCTGTAAATGAATTCTGTTATTTGGAAGATCTTTTTGTTGCCGAAAATACCCGGGGCAAAAATATAGGAAAACATCTTATCGAATACGTTAAACAAAAGGCCAGCGAGAAACAATGTGCAAGACTCTACTGGCATACACAGGAAAAAAACGTCACCGCGCAGCGACTTTATGACCGGGTAGCAGAGAAACCAGGTGTCATAGAGTACAGATTACCTCTCTAAACAAGAAAAGGGGGGAGAAGTACTCAGCGTTCTTTATTTCAAGCTGATATTATTATTTTTCGCCCATTTTCTTATTCTGCCATTAGCATTGGCATAGGGTGAGGATGTGTTGAATGATATCATTCTCCCCATAGTCCATTTTGTGTACCAGGGTTTACCATATAAATCGTCATCAGTGCGTTCATCAATAAGTTTCACTATGTGATCTTTTACTGACTCAAGCTCAGTAATTAACGCCCTGTAATTCAATTCGCGATAATCAGAGTAAAATTTTTGCGCCAGAAGCCCAAGTTCATTCCACTTAAAACCGGTTTCAGGAAAATCAACGGGCAATCCTTTCTCATCGTAAGTAATCCACTTTACAACCAGAGTATTCCAGCCGATCAGATAAGAAACCAGATCATGAATACTCATTTCAGTGCCCTTGCTGTGTCCTTCCATTGAATTATCGGAGATGAGTTCAGGGGGAATGACATTGAGATAGCTGATTAATTTATTGAAATTTTTATCAATGGCTAAAAGCAATTCGGATTTTGTCTGCGGCACATTCATACTGAGTTACCCCCGCTTCAGAAAACTATAAAAACGCTATGTGATGTTTCACTATCAATAAATTATGCACTTCCTGCCTGAGATAATCCCCCTTTGTCTTCTTTCCCCATAGCGAAAAATGACTACTGTTGCCCAGAGATTTCCCCGCCGCTACTCAACGGTAGAAAGAACGAAGGCGCGTGCCGAGGGTGACAAATGGCGATAGCCGATGACGAGGTCGAATTCAATTCCAGGGCCTGATAAGGGGTGATAGCTAATCTGGTCACCGCGAAAGCCGCTCATACTTTGAGGAACGACAGATACGCCTCCTCCAACAGACACCAGTGACAGCACGGCATGCATCCCGTGAGCTTCCTGAGTAATGAGCGGCACAAAGCCTGCTTCAGCACACAGGCGGATAACCTGCAAATGAAAGCTTCGCCCCTCAGGCATTGGCCACAAAATGAAGGGTTCGCCTGCAAGCGCGGCAAGCGTAAGGTCTGAGCGCTTACTCAAAGGATGATCTTTTGGGATAGCCATACACAGACGATCAGTGTCGAAATTTACCTGTTCGATGTCATCAGCTTTTTCAACAGGGGGGATCAGTACACCGATGTCTAACGTCCCGTCGCGCAGCGCAGCAATCTGTGCGGCGGTTGTGGCCTCTCGCAACTCAAGCCGTACCTTCGGATGGCTTGCCCTGAATTCACGAATAATATCGGGCAACCGGCCATAAAGTGCGCTTCCTACATAACCCACGCGTAAAAAACCCGTTCGACCTTCAGCCACATCCAGCGTAGAAACAATGGCTTTTTCAGCCTGTCGGAGGGTTTTGCGTGCCTCACTGACAAACTTTTCTCCCGCAGGCGTCAGGCCAAGTACGCGGTTACCACGCTCGATAAGAGTGACGCCGAGATCTTCCTCCAGCTTCTGTATGGCACTGGTCAACGGAGGCTGCGACATGTTCAGACGTTCTGCCGCCCGATGAAAATGTAACTCCTCCGCGACAGCAATGAATTGCTCCATTCTGCGTAAAGTGATCTGTGCCCGACTTACTGCCGCCATCTCCGCCATCCTTCTTGTGATTGAGTCAATCTTCTCACGATACAATTAAAGTATTAAGAAGCCACCTAAAGAGTATTTTATATATCAAAGGTATCACTCTATGTTGTTTTCACAATAACTGAATGGAAACGGCGAGGGGTGCATGGTGGATTTTAAAGGTCGGGTAGTGCTTATCACCGGTGCGGGGCGCGGATTGGGATTCGCGTATGCCCGCTGTATTGGTCAGCTTGGCGGATTGGTTTTGATTCAGGATATCGGTGCCCATTCTGACGGGGAGGGGGCCAATCCTGATATTTCAAAAAGGGCGGCAGAGACACTTCGGCTGGAAGGGCTGAATGTACACGCGATCCCAGGGGATCTGGCCTCACGCGAGAGCTGCCATAAATTGTGTGCAGACGCCCTTAACGTCGCAGGCCGGCTGGATGCTGTGATCCACAACGCGGGTTGGGTGGCGTACGAGAATATCGAGTCAATAGAGGAACGTTCTTTTGATCATATGATGGCCATTGCCGCTAAGGCACCTCTCTGGCTTGCACAGGCGGCATGGCCTGCGATGAAAGCTGCGGGCTATGGCCGTATCATCATGACGACATCTTGCCGGGCACTCTATCCGCAGTATGTTCAGCAGGGTCTTGCCTCCTATGCGGCAGCCAGAATGGCGGTAATAGGACTTACCCATGTCCTTGCCAGTGAAGGCAAAAACGATGGAATTATCGTCAATGCCATATCACCCGTCGCCAAGACACGGATGTGGGGAATTGAGGGAGAACCTGACGAACTGCACCCTTCGGAAGTGGCACCGGGAGTGGCCTATCTTGCCTCAGCAGAATGCACCGAAGGAGGATGGATCCTGCGCGCCGCGAACGGGCAATTCCATGCAACCAAAATGATGGAGGCTGCCGGTGTGGACTATCCGCGAAATCTTCGCGCTGTGAAAGCGTCCACCGCTCAGGAAGTTGCGCAGAACTGGCAGTCGATCGCGATACCTCATGTGGAAACGCGACAGTGAATGGCGTAACGATGGCATTTCCAGGCAAGGCCGTACTGGGCGAGTCACCCCTCTGGAGCCGCTCAAGAGCGCGGCTTTTATGGGTTGATACTCTTCGGGGCTCTCTCAATTTTTTTGATCCCGCAACGGGCCGGAATGTGGCACATGCCATGCCCGGGCCGCTGGGGTTTGTCGTGGAGAAAAATACCGGTGAGTTGATTATTGGCCTGGGTTGCCATGTTGAGCTAATAGACAGAGCAGGGAAGAGGCGAAGGATCGCCACTGCGCCACACGCACAGGAGGGCTTTCGTCTCAACGATGCGAGCCTGGACTCCGCAGGCCGCCTGTGGGTTGGGCTGATAAATGAAGAACTGAAAGACGGTTCAGGCTATTTGTATCGTCTCGATCCAGACGGTAAGTGGCACACCGTCGATTCTGGTTTCACGCTTATCAATGGAATGACCTGGAGCCCCGACGGCAAAACACTCTACGTGACGGATTCCCGGCGTGGCGTCATTTACGGATATGATAACGACCCCGGCTCAGGCGAGGTCAGTAATAGAAGGGAAGTTATCAGCATTCATCCCCAAAAGGGTAAGCCTGACGGACTTATCGTTGATCAGCATGGATTTCTCCTGAGTGTTCTCTTTGACGGGGCTGCCGTCGCGCGGATATCTCCGGAAGGAGAAATCGAGCGATGGATTCATCTTCCGGTTCAGCGACCGACAAGTTGTTCCTTTGCAGATGATGATCGTTATCTGTATGTCACCTCAGCACGACTAGGACTGTCGGAAACGCTTTTAGAAACGATGCCTTATTCAGGGGCTTTGCTGAGAATCGACTACAGGCGTGCACTGGAACGGTGAGTGTGTTTTGCAGACTGCTTTGTGCCAGTTATGATAAATAGAAATAAAAAAGAGAGGTATTTATGGCATTGCAGCATATGAGGATAGCCAGACCAGTCAGCACACTCAGCAAAAGTTGTGCAATGTACTGTAACGGGCTTGGATTAGAAAAAATCGGTGAGTTTACAGATCACGATGGATTCAGCGGATACATGTTAGGGATGGATGGTTTACCCTGGCACCTTGAATTCACTCAGTGTCATGCACATCCAGTGTTACCTTCGCCTTCTGATGAAGATCTCCTGGTTCTATATTTTCCTGAGAAAGACAGTTGGCTAACCACCTGCGCAAATATGGATGATGCTGGCTTCGCCAGAGTTAAATCATTTAATCCCTACTGGGACCGCAAGGGTGTGACCTTCCAGGATATGGATGGATATAGGGTTGTTATTCAGAACATGCACTGGGGCAAGGTCTGAGTTCAGTTTGTGGACGGGGGTTATATTTAATTTTTCCCAAACGTAAATTCAATGCATCGAAGGGGGGAATGCGAAATTCCACACCTGAAATGATTAAACGCACCAGTCATTTAACATAATATACATTATACGTACTTAGTTACGGCGAACTACAGCTTCTACTTTTTCGATAGTGTCTTTCATCTTTATACCGCTACTGCGACCGGCATGATGCATTGCCGGCCGCAGACTACCTTTCAGACTTCCTCCGAACTCTGCCAGTCCGTAATCAGCTCACCATAGATAATTTCCGCTTCCTCCAGACGGCTCAGCAGACAATATTCATCCGTCTGATGCGCCATGCCCGGTTCACCTGGCCCGAGAATAATGCACGGTGGATGCTCGAGCGCCGGTAACAGCAGTGACGCATCGGTGAAGTACGGCATGATTTTCGCCTCCAGCGTGGCGGAGTGCAGCTTCTGACAACGCCGGTAAACGCCGCTTATCCAGCCGTTTTCCTGCGGGCTGAGCACTGCGGGTAAATCCACCAGCGTTGAAATAGTGACGTTGTCACCCAGTGCTGTCGTGAGATTCTGCCGGATGGTCGCATGTTGCAGATTTGGCGCGGTACGGATATCCACATCAAATTCGGTGTGATCAGGCACCGAATTGATATTCAGCCCGCCACGAATGCGCCCGACGTTCAGCGTCGGCTTTTTCATCAGCGGGTGAGCCGCGCCCGGTTCGAAATGCTGGATTTTCCCCAGCGCTTCGGTGGCGAGATAAATAGCGTTGATCCCCAGCTCAGGCATCGCGCCGTGCGCCGTTTTTCCGCGCGTTTCACAGCGCAACCACAGCGCACCTTTATGGCCGATGACCGGATAGTTGGCCGTCGGTTCCCCGACGATCAACGCGCCCACCGGCGGCAGTTCGCCCGCGTCGATCAGCGCTTTTGCGCCGTCACAGCCGGTTTCTTCTCCGCCGGTAATGATCATCACCACGCCCTTTCCTGCCCGGATGGCGGCCTGATGTGTCACGCAGGCCACAGCAAACGCGGCAACGGCGGCCTTCATATCGCTCGAACCGCGACCGTACAACCGGTCAGACGTCAGGTCAGAACCGAACGGATCGTACTGCCAGGTCTGATTACCTAACGGCACGGTATCCAGATGCCCGGTAAAAGCCAGCGGTTTGCCCGGTTTGCTGCCGTGAAGACGGGCGATCAGATTGAAACGTTTTTCGCCGAAGCCGCTGAGCGTAACGTCAAAACCCTGCACCTGCAGCCAGTCGGCAAAAAACGCCATGCAGGCCGCCTCATCGCCGGGTGGATTGATGGTGTTGAAACCGAGAAGTTGTTGTGCCAGTGACAAGGTAGCGCCGGTCATCAAGCGTTCTCCGTCAGCCAGTCCAGACAATTCACCCATAACTGGCGGTAGCCCGGCCAGGCGGCAAATTCAGCCGGCAGCCAGTGCGCGGACATATCACTGGTCCACACCAGCGATCTTCCCTGCTTATATTCCCGTATCGCGACCAGCGGATGCGGCGTCCCGGCCACGGTCGCCAGCAGTTTGCCTTCCGGGTGCATTTCTACTTCGTTGTAGCCCAGCAACCACGGCCAGTCACCGGCGATATCACTGAATACCGCGTGTGGTTCCTTGATCTCAGGATAGATGCCTTCCGGTGTTTCGATTCGGTCATCCCAGGCCAGACAGCGCACCGGTAAAACCTTTTCCACCGCCGTATTGTGATAACGCGCCCCGCCGTTGATCCCCTGGAAACTGTAATAGCCGCCGATCATCATCAGGCTGCCACCTGCGGCCACGTAATCGTGGATCAGCGTCAGGCGGTTGGCGGTGCGCTGGCTTTTAAGCCAGGTATCCGGGTGCAGCAGCAACGTATTGGCACCGATATCCGAAAGAATGATCGCATCCCACTGCTGTAATTCCGCCAGCGTGAGCGGAAAACTGACCGGCGCTTCGTGGGCTGTCATGTGCGTGATGTCGTAGTGGCTGTCCGCCAGCGCGGCGAGAAAATCGGTCGCGCCGTTGTGCCAGGTTGCTGTAGCAAACTGGTCGAAACCTTTGATATGCGTGGATGTGCTGGTCCAGGATTCACCGACCAGCAGGATTTTCTTGTTCATCACTCTCTCCTTATTCTCCGCCAAAGACACGCTGCGGGTTATTAATCATTATGTTTTCAAGCTGCTCGCCGCTGACGCCATGCCGGCGCAAACGGGGAACAAAATGCTTCAGGATGTAGCCGTAGCCGTGGCCGCCGTAGCGAGTCAGCATGGTTTTTAAAAACACGTCCTGCGACAGCAGAATTTGTCCGATGAAACCATCATCAATCAGCTCGCGGATCGCCCGCGCGTTCTCTTCGTCCGACGGCGACTGCGCAGATTCATCGGCGTAGTAGTAGCTCATGCCGATCATGTCGTACTCGAGGAACGCGCCGCGCTGCGCCAGTTCGCGCTGATAGCGTTTGTCGGCAAAGCTCGGGTTCATATGGCACAGCACGGTGTGGCGCAGATCCGCCCCTTCGTGCTCGAGGATATCCAGCACCTTGTGGCCGAGGCGTTCCCAGCCCGGCAGATGCACTTCTATCGGCACGCCGGTAGCCGCGCTCGCCCGGCCTGCGGCGCGCAGCGATTTCTCCTCATCCGGCGTAAAGCGGCTGGAAACACCGATTTCGCCAATAAGCCCGGCAATGACTTCCGGCTTATTCTCTGCGCCGCCGACGTCATAAATCAGCTTTTCGGTTAGCTGTTCCAGCGAGATGCTTTTCACCCATTCCGGGTGTGACGGCTCAAGATACAGGCCGGTGCCCATGACAATATTGAGGCCGGTGAGGCGCGAAATCCGTTGCAACGCTTTGGGGTCACGCCCGATGCCGATATTGGTGGGATCGACCACCGTTTGCCCGCCCAGCGCGCGGTACTTCATCAGCTCTTCAATCGCCACATCCACATCAAACAGCTGGCAGTTATCGCGGCTCATCAGCGGATTGAGCGACAGTTCACCCAGATTCTCGATAGACACCGGCATTTCGGCGACGTGGCGATCGCTGCAACAGCATGGCGCGACCCACTTGCCCGAGGCATCCAGCAGAATATGTTCGTGCATCAGCGTGACGCCCATTTCGGCTAACGGGAGCGGCCCGAGTACGGTCATCACATGACCGCTGCCAATGCCGACCGGCAAGGGATCCGCGTGGCGAAAAATAGACCCTTTCATTGGCTATCCTTTCGACGGCGTTCGCGCCGGGTTGAGAATGCGGGTGTTCAGCCAGATGGCCAGCAGGATGATCGTCCCGGTGGCGATTTGGGTGTAGAACGGGGAAATGTGCGACAAAATCAGGCCGTTCTGGATAATCGCAATCGACATCGCGCCCAGCAGCGTGCCGATGATGGTGCCGAAACCGCCGAACAGACTGGTGCTGCCGAGAACAACGGCGGCGATCACTTGCAATTCAAACCCTTCGCCCTGATTCGACGATCCGCTGCCAAGACGTGCAGTAATAATCATCCCGGCCAGTGCGGCCGCCATGCCGCTGATGATATACACGCGCATCGTGACCGCCTTAGTGTTGATTCCGCTGCGGCGTGCGCCTTCGGCGTTAGCACCAATCGCCGTGACGTAGCGGCCAAAACGCATGTGATTCAGCACGATATGTCCGATACCCAGAGCAAAAATGGCAATCAGCGCGGGCATCGGAATGCCGACCACCCAGGCGCGTCCCATAAAGGCGAAGAGGCTGTCTTGCGGGATCGGTATGGAATAACCCTGGGTAATCAGCAGTGCAACACCGCGCACCACCGCCAGCATGGCGAGGGTCACGATAAACGCCGGAATCCCCTCGTAGGCGATGAAAAACCCGTTTATCGCTCCCACCAGCCCGCCGAGCACCAGTCCGCCGATTAACACAACCGGCCACGGCAACCCCCAGTAGTTCAGCGCAATCGCGGAGAGCGCGCCGACCAGCGCCAGCGTCGAGCCGACCGACAGATCGATACCGCCGGTCGTGATCACCAGCGTCATGGCCGTCGCGACGATCAGCAGCGGTGCGCTCTGACGAACGATATTCAGCCAGTTAGCGCTGCTGAGAAAGTTGTTGGTGATAAGCGAAAACACCACGCAGCAGAAGATAAAAAACAGCGCAATGCTCACCACGCCTGAGTGGTTGTGCAGTATGCGGCGCGGCAGCGAATGCCGGATAACACGTGAACCGCTTAAATTGATCATACTCATCCTGTTTACCTCAATGCGCGGCGGCAGATTGCGCGGTGAATTTCTCACCGACAATAAGATTGACGATGTCTCCCAGACTGGTGTCGGCCACCCTGCGGTCCGCGACGTTGGTGCCTTCGTACATCACCATGATGCGGTCGCAGACCAGGAACAGATCCTGTAACCGGTGAGTGATTAAAATCACGCTAACGCCTCTGGCACTGACGCGGCGGATCAACTCCAGCACCGCTTCCACTTCGGCTACCGCAAGCGCAGCGGTCGGTTCATCCATAATCAGCACTTTCGGGTCGAACGCGGCAGCGCGGGCAATCGCAATCGCCTGTCGCTGTCCGCCGGAGAGATTGCGCACCAGCAGATGCGTATCAGGGATCGAAATTCCCAGCCCTTTCAGCATCTCGCGTGCATCAGCGTGCATTTTTGTCTGGTCAAGAAAGGGAATGCCGAGCACGTGTTTCAGCGGCTCGCGCCCCATGAATAAATTACCGGCCACATCCACGGTGTCGCACAGCGACAGATCCTGATACACCATCTCGATATGGCAGCGGCGGGCATCCGCCGGATTGGTAAAGTGCATCACTTCGCCATCCACGCGGATAGCGCCACTGGTCGGTACAACCGCACCGGACAACACTTTGGTCAGCGTCGATTTCCCCGCGCCGTTATCCCCCACCAGCCCCAGAACTTCGCCCGGTTCCAGCTTGAGATTCACGCCGCGCAGTGAACGAATTGACCCGTAAGTCTTGGTGATATTGACCATTTCTACCCGCGGTATGCCGGGTTTAGCCTGTTGCATCTGGAACTCCTGTCACCCGATATCGGTTATTAGGGGTTGGATGGCGCGGAGAAAAAGGTTCTGTTATTCACGGCTTACATCCTTGTAAACCGGTTTACCTGAATAACAGAACTGTCTCCAGTGCCCGTGGGACAAAACGCTTCACTACTTGTTAGCCACAGTGAACTAAGCAGCTTCCATGCCAGAGCGCAGGTAAAGGGGAATCGAAGATTTTTAACTGTCTGTAATTGCGATGAATAAATTTTAATCGCGAGGTAAACCGGTTTACCCGATCAGGCTATGCGAACACTTCATGCGCTAAAATCGTGCGCAATTTGCGCTATTTTGGATCGGGTGAGCGTTGCTGGATGGAATCACGCCCTACCCAGCTAACGGGCAGACGGGTTTCAGCGGGGACATTTTCTTCGCCGTTGAGCAGCCGCAACATCAGGCTGACCGCCGTCCGCCCCAGTTCCCGTGCGGGCTGGCGGATGGTGGAGATCCGTGGCTGGGTGAAGTCGGCATAGCTGGCATCATCGAAACCCACCAGCGACAGCGCCTCCGGCGCGCGCAGACCCAAATCGCGCAAACCATCGAGCAGGCCGAGCACCAGAAAATCGCTGGCGGCGAACGCGGCGGTCGGGCGTTTTGTGTGGCTGAACAGCTTGTGCAAGGCGCGCTGACCGAATTCTCGCCGGTAGTCGCCATACATCACCCACTCCGGCGGACAGCTCAGACCGGCCTGCGCCAGCGCGGTGCAGAAGCCCTGATAACGTTCGCGCACGCTCATCAGTGCGTCCGGCCCGCCGATAAAGGCGATGTCGCGGTGCCCGGCGGCAATCAGTTCCTGTGTAGCGAGCATGCCACCCTGCACGTTGTCGGCAAAAACCTTCGGCGCAAAACTGCCGGGAATATCTTCATCGAGCAGGACAATGCGCTGATGGCGCTGGATTTCTTTGCATAGCGATCCGTTATCCGGTCGGTTAGTGGCAAACAGCAAACCATCGACCTGGCAGGTATCCAGCCAGCGAATAAACTGACTTTCTTTCTCGGGATTGTTGCGGGTGATACATAAAACCAGGCTGTAGCCGTGTTCGAACGCCGCCTCTTCGGCCGCATCCGCCAGTTCGGCGAAGAAGGGGTTGGTGATGTCCGACAGCACCAGACCGAGGGTTTCGCTTCCGCCCTTGCTCAGGCGACGGGCAAGGCTGTTCCCCCGGTAATCGAGCTGTGCGATTGCGGATTCAATCCGGCTGACCGTGTTCTGAGGCAATACGATGCTGTTGTTCATGTAGCGCGACACGGTGGCCTTGGAAAGACCGGCAAGGTTTGCCACATCGGATAACAGCACGCGTTTTTTCATCATCAGGCCACGTTGGATAAAAGGTATCAGTAACATAATTGAGCGTGATTGTTATAGCATTTTCCGCCCTCAACGCGACGCAAAAAAATAGCACTTGACAAAAAATCCGAGTCAGAGAATTGTAATAGCCAGTTTACCTGCACCACCCGGGAAGCAATTCCCAACCGGTAAAGCGCATTTTATCCACGCACCGAAACGGACCGGTTGCTTAAATGCTTTTTTACCGGCCTCAGCAATCAGCCTGTTTTTTTAACAGGTTTACGACGATCACTTTGCTATTTGTCCTGCCAACACATTCTGTGCTCAGCGATTATTCGCCCGGGCAATGCTGGTTATATCTCAATCCCAATGAGGACAAAAACAATGATATTCAACACCGGAAAATTTCGTGTTTTAGCGCTCGTCACAGCATTATTTGCTTCAGGTACTTACATGTCTGGTGCAATAGCCGCAGAACCCACTTATGCCCTGGTGCAAATTAACCAGCAGGCGTTATTCTTTAATCTCATGAATAAAGGCGCGACGGACGCAGCCAAGGCCAGCGGCAAAAATCTGGTAATTTTTAATGCCACGGATAATCCGGTGGCACAGAATGACGCTATCGAAAACTATATTCAGCAAGGTGTGAAAGGCATTCTGGTCGATGCCATCGACGTCAACGGTATTATGCCAGCCATTAAGGAAGCGGCAGCGGCGCACATTCCGGTGATCGCCATTGATGCCGTGCTGCCGGACGGGCCGCAGGCGGCGCAGGTCGGCGTGGATAATATCGAAGGCGGTAAGATCCTCGGTAAATACTTCCTTGAATACGTGAAAAAAAATATGAATGACAAAGCGCACGTCGGCATTGTGGGTGCGCTGAACTCTGCCATTCAAAACGATCGCCAGAAAGGTTTCACAGACACCCTCAAAGCTAACAAGAAGATCACCGTGGCTGATGTGGTGGATGGCCGCAACGTGCAGGACAGTGCGATGACCGCCGCGGAAAACCTCATCACGGCCAACCCTGACCTCACCGCCATCTATGCCACGGGTGAACCGGCATTGCTGGGCGCGATTGCTGCGGTGGAAAACCAGGGACGTCAGAAAGATATCAAGGTATTTGGTTGGGATCTGACGGCGAAAGCCATCAGTGGCATTGATGGCGGTTACGTCGCGGCAGTGTTGCAACAGGATCCTGAGCAAATGGGCGCTCAGGCACTGAAGGCGCTAAACGACATCACCGCAGGGAAAACCGTACCGAAGAAAATTCTGGTACCGGCCACCGTGGTCACCAAAACCAACGTTGATACCTATCGCTCACTGTTTAAATAACACCGGATACCGGCCCGCATTATGCGGGTCGGTGCTGGCGTTTCAGGGGGCAGGGTTCAGTAAGGTGTGCAGTTCGGCACAGGTGGGGAACGCGCTGTAGGTACCCCAACGGCTGACGGTAATGGCGGCGGCCTGACTGGCGTGTGTCAGGGCCAGTTCATCAATGCCGCTGTTGCGCAGCAGCGATGAGGCCAGCATCACGGCCAGAAAGGTATCGCCCGCACCGGTGGTATCCACCGCCTGAGTCACCGCGGCCGGACAAAACGTTTGCTGAGTATCCGTGAGCAGTGTGGCGCCCTGCGCGCCCTGGGTTATCACCAGATTTTTAACGCCGGTGGGGTGCAATTCCTCCGCTTCCAGCTGATTGAGCACGGCGATATCTACCCACGGCCAGAGGTGGCAGAAGTCAGGTTTCACCGGCGATGGATTGAACACAGTGGTCATGCCGCGTGCTCTCGCCAGCCGGAACAGATGGCGGGTTTTCTCAAACGAGAAGTTACCCTGCATCAGCATCATGTCGCCGGGCACGGCATCTGCCAGCGCCAGAGTGATGGCTTCTGCGGTGAGGGAATCCGCTGCAGTGGTGGTAGTAATAATGGCATTGTCGCCATCGGCACAATTAAATATCAGCGACATATCGCTGTTACAGGGAGAAAAAGAGACGGGTAAATGACGCAGGGTTTCGTGACGAATTTTTTCCGCCATCCAGCGGCCATTGACGTCATTTCCCATAGCGGCAATTAAGGTGGTGTTTATTCCACAGCGGGAAAGCAGGATTGCCTGATTAGCCCCCTTTCCGCCAATGTCTTGCGAGACTTTATTTCCATGAATGGATGAACCTTTTGTGGGAATATCGGCAATCGCCCAGTTTTCATCGACAGTAATATTACCGATAACATAAACACGCATAGTGTTTCCTTGAACAGGATGAATAAGATGGTTTCTATATCAGCAGAAAAAGTTAACGCAATACAAGCTATTTTTTCACGTAAGAAAGCCGTGATTGGTGTTATTCATTGCGACCCTTTCCCTGGCACACCAAAATACAGCGGCAAATCAATCAGTGATATTATTGAGCGTGCACTGCGAGATGCTGATAATTATATTTCCGGCGGTGTGCATGGTCTGATTATTGAAAATCACGGCGACATTCCTTTTTCCAAACCCGAAGATATCGGCCCTGAAACTTCCGCGCTGATGGCGGTAATCACCGACCGCATCCGCACCCGCTTTGATGTGCCGCTGGGCATCAACGTGCTGGCGAATGCCGCGATCCCCGCGCTGGCAACCGCGCTCTCCGGTGGAGCCGATTTTGTGCGCGTCAACCAGTGGGCAAACGCGTATATCGCCAACGAAGGTTTCATCGAAGGCGCAGCGGCAAAAGCGTTACGCTATCGCAGCCTGCTGCGTGCCGAGCATATCCGCGTTTTCGCTGACAGCCACGTCAAACACGGCAGTCACGCCATTGTCGCAGACCGCTCCATCAAAGAGCTGACGCGGGACGTCGATTTCTTCGAGGCGGATGCAGTGATCGCCACCGGCCAGCGCACCGGAGATACCGCCACCCTGAGCGAGATCGACGAAATCCGCAGCGCAACCGAGTTGCCTCTGCTGGTGGGGTCGGGCGTTACGCCGGACAACGTCGGGGAAATCCTCACCCGTACTCAGGGTGTGATCGTCGCCAGCGCATTAAAAGTGGACGGCGTGTGGTGGAATGACGTCGAACTGGCACGGGTGAAACATTTCATGGAAGCCGCACGCGCCGTGCTGGAGGATGAGTGATGGAAACCTTCACCGACCGGCTTTTGCGCAACCATCACAATGTGTGGCAAAGGATGCAGCAACATCCCTTTGTCTGCGACATTGAGCGCGATACGCTGCCCGCCGCTGTGTTTAACCGTTATCTGGTTTTCGAAGGTCAGTTTGTCGCCACGGCGATCGCTATCTTTGCGCTGGGCATCAGTAAAGCACCGGATATCCGCCCGCAACGCTGGCTGATTGGAGTGCTGAACGCGCTGGTGGATACGCAGATCGCCTGGTTTGAAACCGTACTGGCAAAGCGGCAGGTGAACCCGGCAGAGTATCCCGACGATCTTCCCGGCGTGAGAAACTTCAGCGACAACATGCTCAGTGTGGCGCAGCGTGGCAGCTATGAAGAAATCATCACGCTGATGTTTGGCGCGGAATGGATGTACTACGCCTGGTGCAAACGCGTGAGTGAGAAAACGCAGATTGATGAGGATCTCCGCCGCTGGGTCGAACTGCATGCCGAAGAGTCGTTTTATCAGCAGGCATGCTGGCTGAAAACGGAGCTGGACCGCTGTGCCGAAACGCTGAGTACCGCACAGCAGCAAGCGCTTTCCGCGTTATACGGCCAGGTGCTGACGTGGGAGATTGATTTTCACAGTGCGGCGTATTGGGATAAACCCGCTGGTTAAGCTGAAACGAAAGCTTCTGTCGCAAAAAAGCCGCATGGATGCGGCCACATCATCGCCTTTAAGACTGATACTTCTTTTCAAAGACATCCGCGAACCAGTCGATAAATACCCGGACTTTCGGTGAAAGGTAACGCCGGTCAGGGAACAAAATGGACACGGGAGTGGTCTTTAAGGATTTTTGCGCTGTATTCTCCGTCTCCGGCACAGTGCTCCAGCCCCTTCGTGAAGTGACTCATCTCCTCGTCTTCCCGCCCGTTTTGGACAAAATTCCATCCTGTCTTAAAATAATAAGTGTGCGATCTATTACACCCGTGGACGTTACCGCACGTAAAAAATTACGCCTTAGTAATCAAAGAGATTATTCAACATGCTAAAAAATATTAGCCAGATTTTCTGTTTGTTCTTACTGATCGTTACCGTCGGGATCCACGCGGGCGAAATCAATTTATACTCTTTCAACACCGGTTCGTTTGTCTACCATCTGACCGGCAACTACGGGCAATACAATGAGTTTTTCGACAATAAATTCATGTCTGTTGAAAGAAAATTCTCAGAAGACTCCAAATACAGCGCCCTGCTGGGCACGATGGATAACAGTTTTGGCGATCGCTGTATCGCGATGGGGCTGAGAAGGGACTGGGCATCCGGGGAGTCGGGGTGGGTGTTCAAAGGCGTTTATGGTTATACCGGCGAGTTCTTTTTTAATGCCTTCAAGGATTGCGGTGACCATGGCTCCTACAACGATTTTAAGAAAGTCACCGGCATTGGCTTCTCCCCTTACATCTATCACGCCATTCAATACAACTTCACCGACTATTTCGGGGTGGAAAGCGGGATCATTATTCCGTCTGTTTTTGTCATCAGCGTGCAGTGGAGTTTCAGGTAGGGGCTGGCCGGAAATGACTGAGGCAAATCTTTCGATCTGCCTCAGTGAAGGATTACCTTATTGAGCGGCTATTTGCGCGCAACAGCGTTTACGCCTCAGGCATGGCTGACAGGTTTTTGCTCGGTCTTAACGTCGGCATTTTCCAGCATCCGTCGGACAGGAATGATCAGCAGGAACAGCACGGCAGCGCAGATAAGCAATGCGATGGAACAACGCGCGAAGAGATTCGGCAGCATGTCCAGCTGATCGGCTTTGACGTGGCCGCCAATCAAACCGGCAGCGAGGTTACCCAGCGCGCTGGCGCAGAACCACAGCCCCATCATCTGACCACGCATTCTTTCCGGCGCCAGCAGCGTCATGGTCGCCAGCCCAATCGGGCTGAGACAGAGTTCACCCAGCGTCAGCATCAGAATACTGCCCACCAGCCACAACGGTGACACCCCTGCTCCGCCGTTGTTCAGCACGTTTTGCGCCGCCAGCATCATGATCCCAAAGCCCGCCGCCGCACACAGAATGCCGATGATGAACTTAGTGATGCTGCTTGGACGCACTTTTTTCCGTGCCAGCATTGGCCATGCCCAGCTAAATACCGGTGCCAGCAGAATGATAAACAGCGCATTGATGGACTGGAACCAGACGGCAGGAATTTCAAAATCGCCGATCATGCGGTTGGTATAGTCGTTCGCAAACAGGTTAAACGAGGTCGGTTTCTGCTCAAACGCAGACCAGAAGAAAGCGGCGGAAACCAGCAGGATGAAGCACACCAGCAGGCGCGCCCGTTCTTTGCGGTTAAGACCGGCAAACAAGAAAAGATAGACAAAATAGAGGATGACCGACGCGGCGATCACGTACACCAGCGTACTGGCGACGGCGACCGGGTTGATCACAATCACGCCCTGCGCGATCAGCGTCACCACGACAACCACACCCGCCGCCAGTGCCAGCAGCCAGCCGCCAACACCCTTTTTCTTCGCCACCGGATTGTTCCAGGTGGAATCCAGCCCGACTTCGCTGTCGTAACGTTTCATTGCCGGAACGGCGTAAAAGCGGAAGATAATCAGGGCCACCAGCATACCGATACCGCCGATACCAAAGCCCCAGTGCCAGCCGTGGGTTTTAATCAGCCAGCCGGAAATCAGCGGCGCGATAAAGGAACCCATGTTGATGCCCATGTAGAACAGCGAAAAACCGCCGTCGCGACGCGCATCCCCTTTTTTATACAGCGTGCCGACCATGACCGAGATACAGGTCTTGAACAGACCGGAGCCGAGCACGATAAACATCAGGCCGATAAAGAACAGGTTGTCGCCCAGCACAGCGGATAACGCGATGGACAAGTGCCCGAGCGCGATAAGAATCGAACCGTACCAGACCGCTCTTTGCTGCCCGAGCCAGTTATCCGCCAGCCAGCCACCCGGCAACGCGGCGAGATACATACAGCCTGCAAAGATACCGACGATGGCCGACGCGCTTTCCCGCGCCAGACCCATGCCGCCGTCGTAAACCGTGGCGGCCATAAACAGAATCAGTAAGGGGCGAATCCCGTAAAACGAGAACCGCTCCCACATCTCAGTGAAAAACAGTGAACCCAGCGGATATGGATGGCCGAAAAAGGTTCGGCTCTCGTTTTTGTTAACAGAGGAATGCATAAATTCTCCAGAGAAAGTCGGTCGGAATGTGTGTGCAAAGCGCCCTGTCCGGCGGCTGTCATGCAGCCGCTCTTGAAGACTCAGCAGGTTAAGATCATTGCTGAATACGGGTATTGTTTGGCGCTGAGGGCAGGACTTTAAGATGAAAAGTCGACGATTGTCCACTTTTAAAGACGTTACGGCGGTTATTTTGCGTACGGAATAGGTATAAATGCGATGAATAGTCTAATTATCACGTATTCATGTGGGTGATTTTCTTTCAGCGAGTGACTCTTCCTGAAAAACTGACACGCAAAAAGCAGCCACTCCGGTGGCTGCTTTCAATCTCACCACCCTCCGCTCAGGTTCAGCATCAGCGCAAACACCACAAGCGTGACGAGAATTGCCACAACGCTTTCCCCGAAAAGCTGTGTTCTGCCGTAGCCGCGTAACAGTGTTGTTTTAGAGGGGGCCGCCCGGTGCGCGTCGACGGGTCTGGCGCTCTTTAACCATTCCCGCGTGTGCCGGTAAAGCCGTATCCACAACGTGGCGACAATCAGCAGCAACACCGTAAATACCACTATGCTATCCAGTTGAAACTGCGTTCCCCAATGCCAGCTTGTATTGTTCATGACGGTTGATCCTGTGTATTGACCGGCGCTTCGTCTTTTATGTCGTCAGCAAATCTGCGCATCAGTCGCGCCAGTCCGACAATATCCTCGTTTTCCCAGCGGGAGAAAATACCCTGAGCAATTCTGTTGCGCGCCTCATCGATGCGTGCGGTCATGGCTTTACCTTGCGCAGTCACAACGGCTTCGCGCACGCGGCGGTCGCTGGCATTGGCCTGCCGGGTGATAAGCCCGAGCGTTTCCATTTTAGCCACCTGCCTGCTGACGGTGGTGTAGTCGCGCCCCACTCTGTCTGCCAGCTCGACAACGCCGATCGGGCCGAGCCGTTCCACCAGCACTAACAGCGGAAACAGCGCACGATCCAGCGCGATACCGGCTTCCCGGATCATCGCTTCGTCACGCTGCGGGCGGTTCATGACGCCGACGATTTCCAGCAACGCCCCGTGCAGTTCGCGGAGTGTTTCTTCAATATGTGTATTTTGCACGTTTTTAATTGACAATGGTCTTCCCCTCTGACTAATGTGTGCATATTACACATAAGAGGTGAGCGATGGAAAAAATATTCAAGACAGATGTGCTGATTTGCGGCGCGGGCGCGGCAGGTTTAACACTGGCTATCGAACTGGCGCGCCGGGGTATTGCCTTTCATCTGATAGAAAAGAGCCCGGCGCCGTTCGGTGGTTCCAGGGGCAAAGGCATTCAGCCACGTACCCTGGAGATATTCGAGGATCTGGGTATTCTCGAACAGATCGCGGCCGCCGGAGGCGTTTATCCGCCTATGCGCCATTACGCTGAAGGGGGCGGCTACCGCGATGAAGAGGTGATTGAGCACGCACCGCCGACGCCTGCCGAGCCTTATCCGCACCCGCTGATGGTGCCGCAGTTTATGACCGAACGGATCATGCGCGAACGGTTACTCGGGCTGGGGCATCAGCCTGAATTTGGCTGCGAACTGATCGGTGTTGAACAAAATGCACAGGGCGTAATTGCAAAAGTCATCAGCGATACGCAGGAAAGAACGCTGTCTGCGCGCTGGCTGGTCGCGGCTGACGGTGGCCGCAGCAGGATACGGCAGGCGCTGGACATTCCCTTCCCCGGTAAAACGCTCGGGGTGCGGGCGATCGTCGCCGATGTCACGCTCAGCGGATTAACGCGCGATGCCTGGCACTGTTTTCATCAGGGCGATATGGCGCGACAAATAATGCTCTGCCCGCTCGCCGGCACCGACCTGTTCCAGGTGCAGGGGCCGGTACCTGCTCAGGGCGAGATTGATTTAACCGCCGAAGGGTTAGACGCCCTCGTCGCAGAACGCACCGGGCGCAGTGATATTCGTATCCGGTCAGTTTCCTGGGCATCGGCCTACAACATGAATGCGCGGCTGGCAGAGCAGTATCGCGTTGGCCGTATTTTACTGGTCGGCGATGCGGCTCACGTTCACCCGCCAACCGGCGGACAGGGGCTTAATACCAGCGTGCAGGATGCTTATAATCTTGGCTGGAAACTGGCAGCCGTTGCCGGTGGCGCGCCGGATGCCCTGCTCGATACCTATGAGGAAGAACGCAGGCCTGTCGCGGCGGCGATGCTCGGGCTGGCGACGCACCTTCTGGAAGCGCAGAAACGCGGTGACATGCGGCGCGGTCGCGAAGTGCATCAGCTGGATATCGGCTACGCCGGTTCTTCCCTTGCGCAGGAAGACACGGGGCGTCAGCGTACCCTCCTCGCCGGTGACCGTGCGCCGGATGCGCGGGTTCGCCGTGCAGGCGGCGAAAGCGTACGGCTGTTTGATCTGCTAAAAGGAACCCACTGGACGTTACTCGGCGTGGAAATCCCTGCCGGGCAGATCGCCCCTCACCCCGGCGTACACGTACATATACTGGGCGCGGGCGGTGATCTGACGGATGAATGGGGGGAATTTAATCAGGCGTACGATCTTGTTGCGGGTGAGGTTTTGCTGGTGCGCCCTGACGGGTATATTGCCGCCATCGTGACGGCGAAAAATAGCGCGTTTCCCGAAGAGTATTTCGCTAAGTTTTTGACCCATCAGGGAAAGCATTAACAGGCGGGGCGGCGGGCGTTTGCAAAATAAAAGTTAAGAAAATCTGATCGATCAAGAATTTTCCATAACAAAAATTTATCTGATATTGTGTCGCTTCTGAGAAGATTCACACTGGAAGATCGAATGCTGTTAACCCTCGTTTATCGCAGTCATGTCAGCGAGCATGTTCAGTCCGCCTCCCTTGCGGGGTTGGTGACACAAGCGAGTTTTAAGAATGAACTGTCAGGTATCACCGGTATCCTGCTTTTTGACGGAACGCATTTCTTCCAGTTGCTGGAAGGGCCCGAAGACGCGGTCGATGCGCTTTATTACACCATCAGTCAGGACCGCCGGCACCATAACGTCGTCGAACTGATGCGAGATTATGCGCATTCCCGGCGGTTCGGTAATGTCGGTATGGAACTTTTTGATCTGCGATCACATCATGAAGATGTGGTGCTTCAGGCGGTGCTGGATAAGGGAACGTCGAAATATCAGCTGACCTATGATGACCGCGCATTGCAGTTCTTATGCACTTTTGTGCAGGCGCGTGAAAAGGAGAATTATCTCGAAATTCTTCCTGCGGGCACCTGGTCGTTTCTGCCTGAAGAACAGCCGGAAGCTGAAGTAGAATTTATCTTTCCGGAAATGCAGGACTACAGCTTTGCGTTCCAGCCGATTATTGATCCGCTGAGCCGTGAGATCATTTCGTACGAGGCGACCCTGCGCGGGCCGGACGGTGGTTCGCCGATGGGCTATTTCTCTAAGCTTTCGCGCATGACCATTTATGAAGCAGATCTTAAATCTAAAAAGCTGGCCTTCGCGCTGGCCAATCAGATGGGGCTGAACAGTAAAACGCTGACGATCAAACTCCTGCCCATGACGCTGGTGATGGTGCCCGATGCCGTTGAGTTTCTGATTCAGGAGATCACGGCGAACGGTCTGGTGCCGGAGCAGATTGTCGTTGCGATCACCGAGAACGGTGTCATTACCCGCGAAGACAAATTCAACGCAGCAATGAAACAGCTGAAAGCCTCGGGAATGCGTCTGGCGATTGATGATTTTGGTGCGGGATCGGCGGGGTTATTGCTGCTGACGCAGTGCCAGCCTGACAGCATCATGATTGACCGTAATATCATCTGCGACGTTCACACCAGCGGGCCGAAGCAAGCGGTTGTGCAGGCGATCATCAGGTTCTGTTCTTCACTTGAGATATCGGTGATTGCGACCGGTGTGGAAAAACCGGAAGAATGGATGTGGCTGGATGCCGCAGGGATATGTAATTTTCAGGGTGAGTTGTTTACCACGCCACGGGTTAATGCCCTGCCGGTGGTCGCCTGGCCTGAAATTTTGCAGGAAGATCAGTTACTCAATCAGAATTTTTAAGGGCATGCAGGGTCGTGGAAACACGTCCCTGCATCAGGACTGACAAAACATGTCCGGGAACGCTTATTCAATATCATCGTCCGAGGTGCGGTAAACCACATATTCCAGCGCTTCTAAATAAACATCCTGCTTATCCGCGTCACTTTCCTGTTCAATCTTCTGAATCAGACAAAGAATAATATCTTTGTGGGTGACATGCCCTGTCTGGCTTTTTAACGTATTGTAGATACGGATGACTGTTTCATTACCCACCAGAAGCTCAGGATCTTCCGTCAGAATATAATCAGCCAATTTCACATGAGTATAAGACACGTCTTGCATTTTAGTACTCTCCGTCACTGAGTTTAATTAAAAGCCGGAATCATCAGGGGTGTATCCCACCACTAATTCCAGGGTTTTACGCAGAACATCCAGTTGCACGATATCGGATGTACTTTCGAGTTGATTAATCAGGTGCAAAATGATGGCTTTATTCGTCACCACACCGTTGCTTGCCAGAATAAGGCGAATTGCCGCACCCAGCACTTCGGTTTCGCTGGAGTAAAGTTCACCGGCTTTCTCGAAATGCTTATACATCACCGTATGACTGGCTGAATCAATCATCGAATGAGAGTGGTTTGAGGGCATCGTTTCGTTGTAATGAGTCATAACAGAATCAGATGGCTCAATGTTTTTTCTTGTCATCGGACGGCCCTTCAGCGTTGAAAAAGTGTCGAACATTGTCGACGTCACGAACCTCATAACTGATTTGCCCGCGCTTTTGCGCAATGTTATGGCGAATCTCGTTGATAACCTGTTCGCACGCGCTTTTTCGGTTAATGGAATCCGCACTTACAGCCATATACTGTAATTGCGCAATGAGTTTATCGGTCGATATTTGTTTTTTGCTTTTGAGCAAAGAAACAACGGCCTCACCTATCAGTTTGTCCGTCAATTTTTCTTCGTTACTTCTGTACATATTATCAGCCTCTGAATTTACGCCGGCCATAAGGCCTCGGCAGATTAGCTTCAGGTTCAGAGTTATTACCTTGCGCCGTAAGCGGTAAAGGGTTTTAAGGCGATGAATAAATCAGGCCCGCATAATATGTCGAACTGAATAGCTAATATAACCAATCTTTACTTAATAAAATAACTGCCCGACATTAAGAATCGCGTTCAAGTACCAGGTGGATAAGCTTCATATAATGCTTCTCCTCCGCTTCACTTCCGGCCATTTCCACGCGGCTTAAAAGCTTGGAACATAAGGCTTTGCGATTAAGGTTTTTGCCTGCTTCCAGAATTTCAACGACAACGCGGCCCATCGTTTCTTCCTCAGAAAAAACCTGAGTGTACAGTGAAGAAAATGTGTCAGAAGACGATGGATTGAGTTTATTCTGTCGCATGATTAACCCTTATGTTAATACGTGTGTGAATAATAATTGCTGGTGTGACCATAAAGTTATACAAGATATGCAAAGTTGTACAGGTATTTTAGGAAAAAAAAGCTAGCAATGAAACTATCTGGCAACAGCATTGTCATAACTGGCTGAAATTTAAGTGTTTCTCGGATTTTTCTGCAAAGCCGTTTCCGCGTAAAAAAGCGTCACCTGTCTTTGCTACGATCCTTGTATCGATTTAACCGCCTGATTGCCCTTTCGGCAGTGCGGCGAAAAAGTCAGCATGCGCGGGCGCGCGGGTTTGTTGCAGAATTTCCGCCAGCATCTCCAGCGGTGAATCCGACCAGTCGGCGCGCAAATCGACGCTGGCATACTGCCGGTCGCACCAGACTTTTAGCGCAGCGGATTTCAGCCCGCGACGGTCACCGCCTGCGGCCGCCCCGGCGTTCATCGCCGCCAGCAGGCGATCGGCGAGAGGCAAGCCGTCACGGTCCTGATAAGTGGCCAGCATCGCCTCCAGCGTTTTCGCCCCCGTCAGTAAATTGCCACCGACCACGCACCCTGCTCCTTCAAGGCTTCCCGCCCAGCCACCGCACTCGGCGCCGCTCCACCGGGCACAGCGGCCCTGACTGTCGACGATCAGCACCTGCCTTTTGGCCGCGTCGGCATCGTTTTCAAGGATCATGTTCAGCGCACTGGCTGCGTCTTCACCTTGCTGCAACAGCGCCAGCCCCTGCCCGCCATAAAGCGGATTGGTCATTGCCTGGGTGGCGATCGCGCCGCACTGCGCCTGCCCGTGAACCACCAGCGCCCCCACTGCCGGACCGGCGGTGGCGGTAGCGACGCCCAGCGCCCCTGAGAGCGGATCGCGCGCGACGATCGAAAAGGTCATAAATACTCCGTGACGGTCTGGTTAAATTTATGCGTATAAATTATTGCAATTCAGTTTATTTATACGCATAAATAATAAACAGGACAACGCCTGATTTCCCAAAAAGGTGTTCATCACAAGCTTTACAACGCGACGAGGTCGATATGCTGCCAGCTTTGCGAACGTTAGTTATCCCGCTCTGTCTTTGTCTTGGCACACTGTCGTGGCAGGCTTCGGTGCAGGCGAAAACCCCGGCGGATGCGCTGTTAATCGGTCAGGTGGCGGAGCCGCAGTCTCTGGATCCGCAGGTCGCCACGGCGGCCAACGATTCCCGCATTCTGGTGAATATCTTCGACGGGCTGGTGCGTAACGGCGAAGGCAAGCTGGATATCGAACCGGCGCTCGCCACCCGCTGGGAAATCAGCCCCGATGGCCTGACGTACCGTTTTCATTTGCGTGAAGGGGTTTCGTTTCAGGATGGCACGCCGTTTAATGCCGCCGCGGTGAAATTCACCTTCGACCGGATGCTGGATGATAAAAATCCGTGGCACAACACCGGCCCGTTCCCGCTGTCGTTCTTCTTCTCATCGATTAATTCCATCGACACACCCGACGAAAACACGGTGGTGTTCACGCTGAAAGAGCCCTTCTCGCCTTTTCTTTCCAACCTCGCCACGCCGACCGGCCTGATTGTCTCGCCGGAGGCGGTGAAAAAGTACGGTAAAGACGCAGGCCGCCATCCGGTGGGGACCGGTGCGTTTCGTTTTGCCGAGTGGAAAGCCAATCAGCGGGTGGTGCTGACGGCCAATGACGCGTACTGGGATGGCAAACCGGCGGTCAAAAACGTGGTGTTCAGGCCGATTACCGACGGCAATACGCGGGTGGCGGAAATGCTTTCCGGCGGCATTGACGCCATGGTGGAAGTGCCACCCGATACGGTCAAACTGTTCGCGCAAAAAAGCAATCGCTTCCGTCTCTATCAGACCACCGGCCCCCACGTCTGGTACGTGATGCTCAATACGCAGGTACCGCCGTTTAACGATGTGCGCGTGCGTCAGGCGGTGAATTATGCGGTTAACAAGCAGTCGCTGGCTGACAATATTTTGCAGGGTTCAGCCGACGTCGCCGACGGGCCGATCCCCCGCGCCTTTAACTGGGCCGCCAACAAAGACGTTTCCCCTTATCCCTATGATCCCGCCAAAGCCCGCGCCCTGCTCAAAGCGGCCGGTGCCGAAGGCGCCTCGCTGACATTTTATGTGACCGAGGGCGGTTCCGGCATGCTGGATCCTATTCCGATGGCGACCGCTATTCAGGCGGATCTTAAAGCGGTCGGGCTGAAGGTGACCATCCAAACCTATGAGTGGAATACCTATCTGTCGAAGGTCAATGCCGGTCTGGATAACCATACCCAGATGGCAGAGATGGCGTGGATGACCAACGATCCGGACACCCTGCCGTTCCTGACCTTACGCACCGACGCCTGGCCGAAAAAAGGCGGATTTAACTCCGGGTATTACAGCAATCCGCAGGTCGACATCCTGTTGCAGAAAGCCCGTCTGACCACGGACACCGCCGCCCGTGCCGCCCTCTACCGCGAGGTACAGCAGCGCGTACACGACGATGCCCCCTGGATTTTTGTCGCTAACTGGAAGCAGAACGCCGTGACCTCCACGCGTATTCAGCATTTCGCGCTGCAACCTAATTTCAACCTGTTGCTCAACCGGGTAACCAAACAGTAATCGGAGATGTTTATGGGGAGTTACGTGCTTAAAAGGCTGTTCTCGACCATTCCGGTGTTTATCGGGTTGTCGTTAATTGTTTTTCTGATCATGGCGATGATTCCGGGGAACCCGGCGCAGGCGCTGTTGGGGGCCTGGGCAACGCCGGAAAACGTGGCGCGCATTAACCGCGAGCTGGGGCTGAACAAGCCGCTGTATCAGCAATATCTGATCTGGGCGGGCAATATTCTGCACGGCGACTTTGGCCGCTCCTATGTGCTGAACCGGCCAGTAATTGATGAAGTGATGGAGCGTTTCAGTGCAACGCTGCTGCTCGGCGGCTGCGCGCTGTTACTCAGCACCGTACTGGGACTGCTGGCAGGGATTTTCTCAGCGGTCAGGCAGTTCGGCTGGGGCGACCGCATCATCACGCTGCTGGTGCTGCTGGGCATTTCTATGCCGTCGTTCTGGATAGGCTTGCTGATGATCATGCTGTTCGCCGTGCAGCTGCAGTGGTTCCCGGCGTCCGGGATGTATGCGGTCTGGGGCGGCGGTGACGTGGCAGATCTGCTGCACCATCTGGCGCTGCCCGCTGTGACGCTGGCAATAGTCGCCACCGGCGTGATCGCCCGTCTTACCCGCACCGCGATGCTGGAAGTGCTGCGTCAGGACTTTATCCGCACCGCCCGCGCCAAAGGGCTGTCTGAACGCAAAGTGATTTACAAGCATGCGTTCCGGATGGCGCTGGTGTCGGTTATCCCGGTGATCGGCATTCAGGCGGGCTTCGTGCTCGGCGGCGCAGTGTATATCGAGACGGTGTTCCAGTGGCCGGGGCTGGGCGCGATGATGGTGAAAGCCGTTGCCACCCGTGATCTGCTGCTGGTTCAGGGCGGCGTGCTGGTCGCCGCTGCAGCCTATGTATTGATCAACCTGTGCGCAGACATTCTGCAGGCGCTTCTCGACCCGAGGTTAAAATCATGAGCCAGACCATCACTTCCCCCGCGCCGCGCTACCGCCAGTCTTTGTGGGCGCTGCTGCTGGCTAACCGCCTGGCAACGCTCGGCCTGACGCTGCTTGTTATTGCCGTGGCCGCTGCCCTCGCCGCCCCGCTGTTGCCGATACCTGATCCGGACGCGACGGATTTACTTAACCGGCTGCTGCCCCCGTTTTCGCCCGGCCACTGGCTGGGAACCGATCCGCTGGGGCGCGATATGCTTTCACGTCTGCTGTGGGGAACGCGGGTGTCGCTGGCGGTCGGGATATGCGCCACGCTGCTGGCCGCGCTGCTGGGAACGCTGATCGGGCTGGTTGCCGGGTACGCCGGTGGCAAAACCGACAGCCTGCTGATGCGGCTGATCGACATGCTGATGGCTTTTCCCTACATCCTGCTGGCGCTGGTGATCGTCGCGGTGCTCGGCCCCGGCCTGCTGAATGCGCTGTACGCTATCGCCGTGGTCAATATTCCCTTCTTCGCCCGTAACATTCGCGGGCTGACCGTCGGCCTGCGGCAGCGTGACTTTATCCAGGCGGCGCGGCTGTCGGGTAAAAATCATCTGCAAATTTTGCTCACCGAAGTGCTGCCCAACGTGATGCCCGTAGTGGTGGTCACCATGTCGACCACCGTCGGCTGGATGATTTTAGAAACCGCCGGGTTGTCATTCCTCGGGCTGGGCACGCAACCGCCAAATGCGGATCTCGGCTCGATGCTCGGTCAGGGGCGCGCGCAAATGTTCAGTGCGCCGCACGTCTCCGTGGTGCCGGGATTGATGATTTTCCTGCTGGTGATGAGTTTTAACCTGCTCGGCGACGGCATCCGCGATCTGCTGGATCCGCGTCTTAAATCCGGTATTTTGCTGCGTGCCCGCGCGGTGACCACCGTAACGCGTTCCGCTGTGCCGCCCGCCGTAAAGGGAAGCGACGCCCTGCTGGAAGTGGTGGATTTGCAGGTCAGCTTCCGCTCAGGCCGGCAGTCAGTGGCGGCGGTAAAAGGGGTCAGCTTCCACGTGGCAAAAGGCGAATGTCTGGGGCTGATTGGCGAAAGCGGCTCAGGTAAAAGCGTCACCGCGCTGTCGGTGATGGGGCTGGTCTCGTCACCGCCGGGTGAAATCACCGGGGGCGCCATCTATGTCGGCGCAGAAGAGATGCTCGGGTTGTCGCAAGGCCAGTTACAACAGCGGCGTGGCGCGCGCGTGGCCTACATTTTCCAGGATCCGCTGACCACGCTGCACCCGCAGTTCAGCATTGGTGCGCAGATCATCGAATCCATTCAGGCGCATCAGGCGATGCCAAACCGTGCAGCGAAAGACAAAGCGCTGTCGCTGCTGGTCAGCGTAGGCATTGAGGATGCCGCGGCGCGCTTTGATGCGTTTCCACACCAGTTGTCAGGCGGTCAGCGGCAACGCGTAGGCATTGCAATGGCGCTGGCGAATGACCCGGAAATCATCATTGCCGATGAACCGACCACCGCGCTGGATGTCACCGTGCAGGCCCGTATTCTCGATTTGCTGCAACAGTTACGGCGCGAACGCGGCCTGACGTTGCTGTTCATTACTCACGATTTCGGCGTGATTGCGCAGATTTGTGACCGCGTGGCGGTAATGCGGAACGGCGAAATTGTGGAAAGCGGCGATACCCGTTCGGTGCTGCGCGATCCGCAACATGATTACACCCGCAGACTGATCGCAAGCGTACCCAAACTCGGCCAGGGGCGCGGTTTCCTCAAACAGGTCGGCGAACTGTATGCCACACAAAAAACGCAGCCGGAGGCGCTATGAACAATGTCATTGAAGTCAGCGGATTGGTGAAAACTTTCGGCAGCCGTTCAGGCTGGTTCTCCGGTAAAAAACATCAGGTGGAAGCGGTTAAAGGTGTCTCTTTCCATCTTGCCGAAGGCGAGACGCTGGCGGTGGTGGGCGAAAGTGGCTCAGGGAAAAGCACGCTGGCGCGGATGCTGGTCGGGCTGGAGCGGCCAACCTCCGGCTCGGTGACACTGATGGGCGAAGAGATGTCGGCGCACAGTAAACGCGGCGATAAAGCCTTTGGCCGGATGATCCAATATGTGTTTCAGGATCCGGTGGCCTCACTGAACCCGCGCAAAACCATCGCGGATACGCTGGACGTGCCGCTGCGTTATCTGTGCGGGTACCCTGCCGCGCGGCGACAGACGCGGATGCGCGAGCTTATGGACGCGGTACAGATGCCTGCGGACGCCCTCACCGGTTATCCGCATGAGTTTTCCGGCGGACAGGCGCAGCGGCTGGCTATCGCCCGCGCACTGGCGGCGGAGGCGCGCATACTGGTGCTCGACGAGCCGGTCAGCGCGCTGGATGTCTCGGTGCAGGCGCAGGTGTTATTGCTGCTCGATCAGCTTAAACGTGATTTCGGCCTCTCCTATCTGTTTATCAGCCATGATTTAGCAGTGGTAGAGTCGATAGCCGATCGCGTGGCGGTGATGTATCACGGAGATTTGGTAGAATGCGCGGATAATGACATGCTGTTCAACGCGCCTCAGCACGACTATACCCAACGTCTGCTGGCCAGCGCGCCCAGGGTTTGAGCCAATGAAGGGATGTATGAGCACTGAAACGTCACACCAGCCCGAACCGGTACGCCGCAAGCGCACCGACGAAATCGTCGATGCCATTAAAGAGAGCATCATCAGCGAAAACCTGCTGCCGGGCGACCGTCTGCCGCAGGAAAAAGACCTGATCACCCGCTACGCGGCGGGCAAAGGCACGGTGCGCGAGGCGCTGAAATCCCTTGAAGTTCAGGGGCTGATCCGCACCAAAACCGGCCCCGGTGGCGGTGCGTTTATCGATTCGATGACCGAATCGCGCGCCATGAGTTTGCTGTCCAATTATCTGTTTACGCGCCAGCTTTCCATCAGCAATATCTACGCGCTGCGTAAAGCGCTGGAGCCGCTGGTGGCGGTGAGCGCCATCGGCAACATCGACGCCAAAGGCTTTGAGCAGTTGCATCAGTTGATCGCGGTCTACGATCATGAACCCGCCGACGAAAACGAACGCTGGGAACAGCGTATGGCCGAACTCGATTTCCACGGTGTGGTCGCCAGCTACTCCGATAACGTCCTGCTGGCGTTTATCTGCCACTTCCTGCAACGCCTGCTCAAAGATCTGGCCGTCTGCAAAGACATCTACCAGCGCCCCGAACCGGTAGAGCGCCGTGCCGGTATCGATTATCAGTACCGTCTGATCGACGCCATGCGCCGTCAGGACGCCGAGGCAGTACAACAGATCATGACCGAACACATGCAACACGCCGAAGACGCCATGCTCGGTTTAGAAGCCACGCTGGAGGACCGTTTTTTAAGTGAGCGATGAGGCCGTCATCAGACGATTTCAGCCTGACATGCAGACACAAAAAAGCCGGCAGCATTTTCATGCTACCGGCTTTTTAATACGCCTTTACCGCAGAACTAAACCTTACGCGTTCAGCAGTTGCTGCGCCGTTTTCTCTACCAGCGCCAGCAGAACTTTTACGTCGTCCAGCGTGACGGTCGGGTTCAGCAGGGTCAGCTTCAGGCAGGTCACGCCGTTATGCTCGGTGACACCCACGTTGGCGCGGCCTGAATCCAGCAACGCATCGCCGATCTTCTGGTTCAGCAGGGCGACAGCGGCATCGCTGCTGTTTGCCAGTTGCTCAGGACGGTAGCGGAACAGCACGCTTGCCAGCTGTGGCTGCATCACCAGTTCCAGCGCGGCTTCAGACGTCACGTACTGCGCGACGTCCTGTGCCAGCGTTACACCGTGATCGATGATCGCGGCGTACTGTTTCTGCCCTAACGCTTCCAGCCCCATCCACAGTTTCAGTGCATCGAAACGGCGGGTGGTTTGAAGTGATTTAGACACCAGGTTTGGCACGCCTGCCTCTTCGTCAAACTCAGAGTTCAGGTAAGCCGCCTGATAACGCATCAGCTCATAGTGACGCGCTTCTTTCAGCAGGAACGCGCCGCAGCTGATGGTCTGGAAGAACTGTTTGTGGAAGTCCAGCGTGATGGAATCCACTAACTCGATGCCATCCAGATAGTCGCGGTATTTTTCGGACAGCAACAGAGCACCGCCCCACGCCGCATCCACGTGAACCCAAATCTGATGCTCAGCCGCCAGTTCAGCGATAGCGCGCAGCGGGTCGATCGCACCGGCGTCGGTGGTACCGGCAGTCGCCACGATGGCCAGGATCTGATCGCCATTGGCTTGCGCCTGTGCCACTTTCTCGCGCAAATCGTTGAGATCCATACGGGCAAACTCATCGGTTTTCACCAGCGTCACGCACTGATAGCCGAGGCCGAGCAGTGCCATGTTCTTCTGCACCGAGAAGTGTGCATTTTCAGAACATAACACCTTAATTTTACGCAGGTTGCCGACGAGGCCGTCCTGCTGCACGGAGTGTCCCTGACGGGCGAAGAAGGCGTCACGCGCCAGCATCAGCCCCATCAGATTGCTCTGGGTGCCGCCGCTGGTGAACACGCCCGCGTCGCCAGCCTGATAACCTACCTGAGTGCGCAGCCATTCGATCAGCTTCATCTCAATGATGGTGGCTGACGGGCTTTGGTCCCAGGAGTCCATGCTCTGGTTAGTGGCGTTGATCAGCACTTCCGCGGCCTGGCTTACCACCAGGCTCGGGCAATGCAAATGCGCAACACATTGCGGATGGTGCACAGACAAGCTGTCTTTTAAAAAGTATTCAATGGCGCGTTCAATCGCGGCCTGGTTACCCAGGCCGTTTGGATTGAAGTCCAGTTTGATACGTTCACGCAGCTCAGCAACGGTTTTGCCCTGATACATCTCAGGTTGTTGCAGCCACTGCACGACAGCTTCACTGCTCTGTGCAATGGCCTGCTGGTAGGCTTCAGTGCTTTGCGCTGAGCCTGCCAGAATCGGGTTTAACTCGGACATCAGAATCTCTTACTCCGCTCAGACAGGTTTGACGCCAGCCGCTAACAGCGCCTGCTCAAACTTATCGAGGAAAATACCCAGCTCATCATTGGTGATCAGCAGAGAAGGCAACAGGCGCAGAACGCAACCGTTACGGCCACCGCGCTCGAGGATCAGGCCAGCTTCGAAGCATTTTTTCTGCAACAGGGCGGACAGATCGCCATCGGCCGGGTAACAACCCATGTGATCCTGCGCTTCGTCAGGTTTAACAATCTCGATACCGATCATTAAGCCCAGGCCGCGCACATTACCGATGACCGGGTAACGTTTTTGCATCTCGGCCAGTTTGCCTTTCAGCCATTCGCCCTGTTCAGCGACTTTGCCTGCGATGTTGTTGTCTTTCAGGTGCTTCAGCGTGGTCAGGCCGGTCGCCATTGCCAGCTGGTTGCCACGGAACGTGCCGGTATGGTGACCCGGTGCCCATGCATCGAACTGTTTTTTGATCCCCAGAACAGCCAGTGGCAAGCCACCGCCGACCGCTTTAGACATCACGATGATGTCCGGCTCAATGCCCGCGTGTTCGAAGGCAAATGGTTTGCCGGTACGGCAGAAACCCGCCTGCACTTCGTCGAGGATCAGCAGAATGCCGTGTTCCTGAGTGACTTTACGGATGCGCTGTAACCATTCGGCAGGAGCCGGGTTAACGCCGCCTTCACCCTGAACGGCTTCCAGAATGACGGCCGCAGGTTTGCGTACGCCACTTTCGACGTCATTGATCAGGTTATCGAAGTAATAGGTTAATGCTTTAACGCCAGCGTCACCGCCAATGCCCAGCGGGCAACGGTACTGGTGCGGATAAGGCATAAACTGCACTTCTGGCATCATGCCGTTGACGGCTTCTTTCGGAGACAGGTTACCTGTTACCGCCAGCGCGCCATGGGTCATGCCGTGATAGCCGCCGGAGAAGCTGATCACGCCGGAACGTCCGGTGTATTTTTTTGCCAGTTTCAGTGCGGCTTCCACCGCATCGGCGCCAGACGGGCCGGTGAACTGTAAGCAATACTCTTTGCCCTGTTGCGGCAATAAAGAAAGCAGATATTCAGAGAACTGATCTTTCAACGGGGTTGTCAGATCCAGTGTATGTAACGGCAAGCCGCTGGTAATGACATTTTGGATGCTTTGCAGCACGTCAGGGTGGTTGTGTCCAAGCGCTAACGTTCCTGCGCCTGCCAGACAGTCAAGATATTGATTATTCTCAACATCGGTGATCCACACGCCGTTGGCTTTGGCAATTGCTAACGGTAACTTACGTGGATAACTCCTGACATTCGATTCAAATTCAGCTTGTCTTGCCAAATAGGTTTCATTGTTTCCATTTAATGAATTCGCACCTAAATTATCAATACGGACTTTATCCGTCATCATATCTCTCCTACAACCGGGGGTTATCGCTAACGCCTAAGTTGAATAATTGAATAAAAGAAGTCACTACCGTGAAAAAACGCGGCCAATATATGGCTTTTTTGCCCCCGGCTCAATAACTTATTTTGTATAGAATTGTTTATTCTTTTTCATATGAATCAATAACATGCTGATTTTATGACCGATAATGCTGCCATAACTCTGTTACGCGGGCATTAATAAGGCACTAAATTGCTGTTAATTGGGCAGGCAGACACCGCCGGAGGGCGGTATTCAGAAGGCCTGACGACGATAAAAGGGGGGGAGCCCCCCTGTCTGTCAGGCGCGGAAAATGACAAATAATACGCTGTTTAAGAGCGCGTACAGCAGCAATATAAGCAGTATAACCCGTGTATCGATATTCATCCTGCGCTCTGTCCGGGGGGTTAAAAGGTGTAGAGCAGCGCCGCGGAGGCGGTGGCCTGATTGCGGCGAAACACAATCGGGCTGTCGGCGGCGTGATCGTCAAGCCAGGTATATCCGCCGATTAACACCGTCGCCCAGTGCGGTGAAAACTGATGGCTCCAGGTTAAATTCGTATTGATGCCGTAAAACCCGCCGCCCGGCTGATAGCGTGCATAACCGCTGCGTTCACTCTGGGCGCTGTTCACCCCGTAAAACGTCTGCATGTAACGGCTGTCGCCAAACAGCGCCGCCGATTGCAGCGCCACGGTATCCGTCTCGTCCTGCCACGGCAGCACCGTGAGCGATGCCTGATATTGTCCGCCCTGCCCGTCGGTCAGCGGCAAGGTGGCTTTCCCCTCCAGCGAAAACCAGCTGGTGGCCTGCCAGCCCACCGCCACCGAGGTGTTCATCACCGCTTTGATGGAGCCCATGCCCTTCAGCTCTTTTGAACCGTCTCGCCAGGTGGAGTCCTTTTCGGTTCGTCCGAGGCTGTACCCCAAAGTGTGCTCCAGATATAACCCGTTATCGCTCTGCAGGTCGTAGCCGATGCCTTTCAGGCCGTCGAAGAAAAACGCGCCGTCGCGCGCCTGAATCACCGGGGCGATGAGCGTGTGGCGCTTGTCTGAACCGCTGTATTTCGGCGCATTCTGCACGCCGACGCCGAGCGTGAAACTTGACGCCGGTGTACTGCTGTCTTCTGCCCAGGCGACCGTTGCGGTGGTGGTGAATGCAACACATGTCATGTGCATGATCAGTTTTCTGGTTATCATGAATTCCTCGTTACCCGATGTTTGACGGCCAGGAAGGGGTTCAGGGCACGTCCGAAGCGGGAAGTATGGAGAGGCAGTGTCAATAAACTGCTTGGGAATTATGAAGAAACTGTCAAGGTCACCTCAATGCAGACTAAACGAGTGCTGGTTATAGAAGATGATGCCGATGCGGCGGGCGTTCTTGAGGCCTACCTGAAACGTGAAAATTATGAGGTGAAGGTGGCGGGCGACGGGTTGCTGGGGCTGGAGATGGTAAGCAGCTGGAAGCCTGATCTGATCCTGCTCGACGTGATGTTGCCCGGCATGAACGGGACTGAAGTGCTCTCGACCCTGCGCCGTACCCGTGATACGCCGGTGATTATGGTCACCGCCATGGGGGATGCGCCTGACCGCATTGGCGCGCTGCGTTACGGCGCGGATGATTATGTGGTGAAGCCTTATAATCCCGGCGAAGTGGTGGCGCGCGTTCAGGCCGTTCTGCGCCGTGCCGCACCGCAAACCCGGCAGGCCGAACTCCTGCGCTGGCAGGGGCTTGAGGTGGATACCGAATCGCTCACCACCACGGTGACTGACGCTGACGGCATGCCGAAAAGCCTCGAGCTGACGCCCACTGAATTCGCGCTGTTAGTGATACTGATGGGCGCACCCACGCGCCCCTTTACCCGTCAGCAACTGCTGGAACGCTGCCTGCCGGAAAGCGAAGCGCTGGAGCGCGTGGTGGATACCCACATCTATAACCTGCGTAAAAAACTTGAGCTGGCAGGCATTCTGAATGTCCTGATCAACGTGCGCGGTATTGGTTACAGGTTCAGACAGCCATGAAAAAGCCACAACATCAGTCTCTGTGGCGCTGGATCTGCCTGCGTGTTCTGACGCTGGCGATCGGTTCCGTGGTGCTTATCGCCTTGTGCATGTGGCTGAGGTTTGTCATCCAGAATTTATGGATCCTCCACCATATGCCTGTCTCGATGAGAGAGGAGTTTGCCCTGCTGCGTGAACAGCCCGCGCTGAATCTGGCGCGTTTTCACCAGATTGTCGATGAGCGCTGGGGGATCCGCTACTCCGATCCCAGCATTGCGTCTTCGGACTGGATCACCGTCGGCGTGCTGGTGCTGACCGTGATTCCTTTTATCGTTGTACTCGGGCTGCGCGCTGCGCGTCCGCTTTCGGCGCAGGTGAGCAGGCTGGCGGCGGCGGCGGGATCGGTGGCGCGCGGGGAATTCAGCACGCGCGCTGAAAAGGTGGAAAAGGCACCGGCGGAGCTTATCCAGCTGACGGAAAACTTTAACGCCATGACCGGGCAGCTGGAACGTTACGATCGTGAACTGCGGGCCTCCCACGTGGCGATGGCGCATGAATTACGCTCGCCGCTGACCGCCGCCATTGGCCGGTTGCAGGGCATGATCGACGGTGTGTTTGAGCCGGAACCTCAGCAGCTGAATATGGTGATGAAGCAGCTTCGCCACCTCAGCCGTCTGACGGACGAACTTCACCTGCTTTCGCTGGCCGACGCCGGACAACTCCAGCTGACGCCTGTCACGCTTAATCTCACCGATCTGCTGCTCGAACGCGCCGCCTGGCTTAAACCGCAGGCTGAAGCGGCGGGCATGGCGATTGAGATAAACCCGTCACAGCCTTATACCTGCGTCGGCGATCCGTTCCGCCTTGCCCAGGTGTTCACCATCCTGATGGAGAATGCCCTGCGCTACGCCGCAGAAGGCGCACGTCTGGAGGTGAACGTCAGCAAGCTGGCGGGCGGGATAGAGATTGCGTTTCGTGACTTCGGGCCAGGCGTCACGGCGGGCTTTTTGCCTGATATGTTCGAGCGTTTCACCCGCGCAGAATCCTCGCGCGCCCGCGATTCCGGCGGCAGCGGGCTGGGGCTGTCAATCGCCAGGGCGATCTGCGTAGCGCACGGCGGCACCATCCGCGCTACCCTGCCGGACAGCGGCGGCCTGCAAATTTCAGTATTCCTTCCTGACGCGTAACGCGATTTTCAACAGGACGGGCAAATAAATTGCCCGTCTTGAATTTTCCTTGATGAAACATACAGGGAATCTGGACATAACCCGGTTTGAATAGCGACATCTCAATTCAGGAACCGGGTCATGACAGACACATTCACCGATTACGCCAGCCGGGCCATTTGCCACCTCACCGGCTCACAACGCCTGCGCGCCCTGTGGCCTTTTTTGCTGCTGATCCCGCTCGGGTTAGCGCTCACCGCCTGCCATGATCAGAAGAAAAAATCTGAAGCCCCTGCGCGGCCGGTGCGGTTTATCATCGCGCCAGCCCCTTCGGGGGCCAGCACCCTGCTGCAAACCGGTGAAATCCGGGCCCATGACGACGTCACGCTGAGTTTCCGGCAAGACGGACGTCTGATCAGCCGCGCCGTTGACGTGGGTGACCACGTGCGCGCCGGGCAGTTACTGGCCACGCAGGAAAGCGATACCAGCCAGAATCAGCTCAGCAGCGCCAGGGCCGATCTGAACAGCGCGCGCGCCGCCGAACGGGTGGCGGCGCTGAACCTGCATCGGATGACACTGCTGATGCCGCAAGGGGCGATATCCCGCGCACAGTTTGATACTGCGCAGTCAGACTGGCAGGCCGCGTTGTCGCGCCGTCAGAGCAGCGAATCCAGCCTGAAAACGGCGCAGGATAATCTGGCGTGGACGCGGCTGACCGCCCCGGACGACGGCGTGATCACCGCCGTCAGCGCCTCTGCGGGCCAGGTGGTCAGCAGCGGTCAGGCGGTGGTCACAGTGGCAGGCAGCAACGCACGCGATGCGGTGTTTAATGTCGCCACACCGCAAGCCCTGACGCAACAGAGCGCGGTGTCCGTTTCCCTGCTCTCCGATCCCGCCGTTCGCACGACCGGGCATCTGCGCGACATCAGCCCGCAGGCCGATCCACAAACCCGCACCTGGCGGGTGCGCGTGACGCTGGATAATCCGCCACCGGCCATGGCGCTGGGTGCCAGCGTTCAGGGCGCGTGGCAGCAATCCGGCCAGACGATGATTTCCCTGCCCGCCTCGGCCCTCACCCGCATTGGCAATAAACCGGCGGTGTTTGTGGTTGACCGCGCGAGCCAGCGTTTGCAACTGCGCGAAGTGACTCTTGGCCGCTACACCACCGATGACATCTCTGTCTGCGCCGGGATCGTCGCCGGAGACGCGGTGGTCACCGCGGGCGTCAGCAAACTGCGTCAGGGTGAAAAAGTCATCGCTCAGGAGAGCAATCCATGAGCCCGCGTTCCCTTAAAGAGACGTTTAACCTTTCCGGCTGGGCGCTGGGGCATCAGCAACTGATGATCTTTTTCATGCTGATGATCATGGTGGCGGGCGTGCTCAGTTATGAGAATCTGCCGCGCAACGAAGATCCGGCGTTTACCATTAAAACGGCAGTGGTCTCGGCGCAGTGGCCGGGTGCCAGCGTCCATGACACGGTCAGCCTGCTCACCGATCCGCTGGAGAAAAAACTTCAGGAAACGCCGCATCTGGATTACGTGCAAAGCGAAACCCGCGCCGGGCAGACGATCATTATGGTCAATCTTCGCGACGACACGCCGCCCGCCGCGGTGGCGGATATCTGGTATCAGGTCCGTAAAAAAATGCAGGATATCAGCCCGTCACTGCCGCAGGGCGTGCAGGCCGTCGCGGTCAACGATGAGTTCGCCGACACCTTTGGCACCCTCTACGGGTTTACCGCAGAAGGTTACAGCATGCGGGAGCTGCGCGATCAGGTGGAAGGGATCCGCCGCAGCCTGATGTCTGTGCCGGACATCGGTAAAGTCAGTCTGCTCGGTGAACAGGAAGAGCAAATCGTCATCGCCTTTTCGCCGCGTAAGCTGGCCGGGATGGGAATTGATTTACAGCAGGTCACCAGTGCGCTGAAAGCACAGAATGCGGTGGTGCCCGCCGGGACAATACGCAGTGATAAAGAGAATATTTCGCTGTGGGTCAGCGGCGCGCTGAATTCGGAAGAAAATCTGCGCGATGTGACGCTGCATATCAACGACCGCTATATTCCGCTGACCGATATCGCCACCCTCAGCCGCCAGAGTCAGTCGCCGCCTGCCCTCGCCTTTCGGGTGAACGGCCAGCCCGCCATTGGTCTGGCGATATCGATGGCCGCCAGCGGCAACATGACAGACTTCGGCCAGGCGGTTAACCAGCAGATGACCGATATCGGCAAACGCCTGCCGCACGGGATCGAAATGACCAAAGTCGCCGATCAGTCCGCCGTGGTGGCGCAGGCGGTCAGCGGATTTGTGCGGGTGCTGCTCGAGGCGATTGCCATCGTGCTGGCGGTGTCTTTTGTGTCGCTGGGCACCCGCGCCGGTCTGGTGGTGGCGGCGGCGATCCCGCTGGTGCTGGCGATGACCTTCACCGGCATGCTGCTGGCCAATATCGGCCTGCAACGCATCTCCCTCGGCGCGCTGATCATTGCGCTCGGCCTGCTGGTGGATGACGCGATGATCACCGTGGAGGCGATGGTGTCACGGCTTGAAGCGGGCGACAGCCGCTGGCGCGCGGCCACCTATGCTTTCGAAACCACCGCATTCCCGATGCTGACCGGCACGCTGGTGATGATCGCCGGCTTTATTCCGGTGGGGTTTGCTGCCTCCAGCGCCGGAGAATATTGTTTATCGCTGTTTGCCGTGGTGCTGATTTCCCTGCTCAGCTCGTGGGTGGTGGCGATTCTGTTTTCGCCGCTGATGGGCACCTGGCTGCTTTCCTCGCAGGTAAAACATCCTCATGCCGGACCGGGCAGGCTGATGCGTTTTTATCAGCGGTTACTGCTTACTGCGCTGCGTCACCGCCTGCTGACCGTGGCGTGCGCGGTGGCGGCGCTGCTGATTGCCCTTTACGGCACGACGTTTATGCAGGGTGAATTCTTTCCGGCCTCCGATCGCCCTGAATTGCTGGTCAGCCTGACGTTACCGGCAAATGCGTCGCAGACAGAAACCGCGCGGCAGACCGAAAAACTGGAGCGCACCCTGCGCGGAAACCGCAACGTCGATCACTACTCCAGCTATGTGGGCGGCGGTGCGATTCGTTTTTATCTGCCGATGGACGTGCTGAGCGACAATGAAAATACGGCGCAGCTGGTGGTGGTCGCCAAAGATCTTGAGGCGCGTGACCGCCTCCGGCAACAACTGGAAACCGAGCTGGCGCGCCATTTCAGCGATCTGACCACCCGCGTTTCACCGCTGGAGCTGGGGCCGCCGGTTGGCTGGCCGCTGAGATATCGGGTCAGCGGCGCGGATTATGCCAAAGTCCAGACCATCGCCCGCCAGCTGGCGACCCTGGCCGGAAATAACCCCGGCGCGCGCGAGGTGAACCTCACCGCGGGCGAGCCGGAGCGCGCCATTACCCTGCGCGTCAACCAGACTGCCGCGCGGGCTGCGGGCGTCTCTTCCGAATCGCTGGCAGAGACGCTCAACACCCTCTATTCCGGCAGCACCATCACCACGGTGCGGGATCGTAACCGGCTGGTGGACGTGATCATGCGCGGCAACGACGCAGAGCGTCAGGACATCGACACGATTTCAGGGATGATGCTGACCACTTCCGGCGGAGCAAAAATCCCGCTGGCGCAGGTCGCTACGCCGGAATGGGGCATTGATGAACCGGTCATCTGGCGGCATCAGCTGCTGCCGTTCATCACGGTGCAAACCGATCTCGCGCCGGGTATGAGTGCAGAGACGCTTTCCCGGCAATTGTCTGCGCAGGTGTCGCGCCTGCAGGCCTCACTGCCTGCCGGTTATCACATTGAGGAAGGCGGTACGGTGGCTGAATCGGACAAGGGCAACCGTTCGGTGTACGCCATGCTGCCGGTGACGTTGTGCGCAATGCTTATCCTGCTGATGATCCAGCTTCAGCGTTTTTCCCGCATGCTGCTGGCGTTAATGATGGCGCCATTTGGGCTGATCGGCATTGTGCTGGCGATGCTGCCGACCGGCACGCCGATGGGATTTGTCGCGCTGCTGGGGGTGATTGCTCTGGCGGGGATGATTATCCGCAATGCGGTGATCCTCATTAACGAAGTCGATAACAACAGCCGCAACGGCATGGAGAACAACGCCGCGATTATCGCCGCCGCCTCACACCGCGCCCGCCCTATCCTGCTGACCGCCTGCGCGGCGATCCTCGGGATGATCCCGATTTCCCACCAGGTATTCTGGGGGCCGATGGCCTTCGCGATCATTGGCGGACTGATGGTCGCCACGCTGGTAACGCTGACGGTGCTGCCTGCGGCAATGAGTCTGGTGATGGAAAAGGAAGGAAAGAATAAGCCATCGTGAAAGAAGCCAGCCCCGCCTAAGGGGCTGCTGTGTCTACTCGCTTTCAGCCACGCAGGCGTTCACCATCTTCACAAAATTATCGCGAATCACATCCGTGGTCTGCGGGTCCCACGCGATCCCCACTTCCCAGCAGGTTGCGCTGCCGGTCAGCGGCAGAATGTTCAGTCCCGGCGGTGCGATGTGCGTGACGCTGTGTGGTAGCAGCGCCACGCCAATGCCGGCAATCACCAGCGCCACCAGCGTCTGGATATCTTCCGCCTGCTGCGTGGCACATACCTCAAGCCGGTTTTCTTCAAGAAAGCGGTCGGTCTGTGCATTCAGACCGCGCCCGCGTTCATTGTAGAGCCGCAGTAAAGGCAATTTTTTCAGCCACTCTGCGGCGCTCAGATCGTTTTTATTCGGTGTGATTAACACCAGCCGGTCTTCAAACAAGGTGTGATAGCTGAGTTGTGCGGGCGCCGGGGTGCGGACAAAGCCTGCCTGCAACTCGCCGGTTTGCAGCATGTCATATTGCTTAGCGGAAGGCAGATCTTCCAGGGTGAACGCCACCCCCGGATATTCCGACCTGAATTTTGCAATGCATTGAGGCGCAAAGAGAAAACTCGACAGCCCGAATCCGGCGGCAATCACCCCTTCGCGGCCTCTGGCGACCTGATCGGCGTGGTGTAAAAACACGGCGGTTTGCCTGAGGGCTTTCTGCGCTTGCGGGAGGAGTAATTTCCCTCCGGCGGTCAGGCATGTGCCGTGCCTACCGCGTGCAAACAGCGTCACACTGAGCATCGATTCCAGCAGATTTATTTGCTTGGTCAGCGCCGGTTGAGAGATGGAAAGTGCGTCGGCGGCGCTGGCGTAATTCTGTTTTTCAGCCAGAACCACAAAAGCGTTAAGTAAACGAAGGTTCATTTGTCATTCCGGTTGGTTATCAGGGATGGAAAATCATTCATTATAAAGTTATCAACGTCATTGCTGTAATACCAGCGTCAACAGATAAACCTGAAACGACCGGAGAACAGCGATGCATGAAAATCAGTTAATCAAGGCGGCAGTGATTCAGTTCCAGCATCAGGCGGGTGACAAGAAATATAACCTGATGATGATGGAGAAATTTATCGGCCAGGCGGCCATTGAAGGGGTGAAAATCCTCGCGTTTCCCGAGATGTGTATCACGGGCTACTGGCATGTACCAAAACTAAGCGTGGCAGGCGTAGAAGCGCTGGCGGAACCGGTGGAGACTGGCCCGTCTGTCGGCCTTATCCGCGCCCTTGCCATGAAACATCAGATGCTGATTGGCGCGGGATTGATCGAGCGCGCCGCGGACGGGCGTCTCTATAACGCCTACGTGGCCTGCATGCCGGACGGGTCGCTGCATACCCACCGCAAGCTGCATGCTTTTGAGCATCCGGCAATCAGCAGCGGCGCGGGCTTTACGGTATTTGATACGCCGTGGGGCGTGAAGGTGGGCATCCTGATCTGCTGGGATAATAATCTTGTGGAAAACGTGCGTGCCACCGCGCTGCTCGGCGCGGATATTCTGCTGGCCCCGCATCAGACCGGCGGAACGCATTCCCGCAGCCCGCATGGCATGAAGCCGATCCCTCTGGAACTTTGGGCGCAACGCGCTGAGCGCAAGGCCGAAATCACCGCAGCGTTTAAAGGCCCCAGCGGTCGTGAATGGCTAATGCGCTGGCTCCCTGCCCGTGCGCATGATAACGGGCTGTTTATTCTGTTCAGCAATGGCGTCGGGGCTGACGATGACGAAGTGCGCACCGGCAATGCGATGATTCTCGATCCGTATGGCCGCATTGTGCGGGAAACCTGGGCAGCGGCTGACGCGATGGTGTGTGCGGAGCTCGATCTCTCATTAATTCCCATGTGTACCGGGCGCCGCTGGATGTCAGGACGCCGTCCCGAGCTGTATAAGATCCTGACTGAGCGTCAGGGCTATGAGCGGGATGCGATAACGGTGCGGTTCTCAGAGGCACTGCCGGGAATAAAACAGCAGGAATGATAGTACGTTGATAATGATATTAATAAATTCTAATTTTTAAATTTATATCATTTTTAGGGCGCCCCTGAATTTTTTACGTTAAATGGTGACTTTACTGTGTCAGCAACAAATGGATTCAATTCCATTGGATTGTCTGATTATCCGCAGAGTTAAGTTTCGTTTTAAGTCATATTTCTTTTTATGTGAATTCACTCCCGGAATACTCTTTCCGGGAGTGAAACGGTATTTATATCGTGCTTATCCTGCCGGTCCCCCGTTGCTGCGGCGGTTACTCGCCATTCTCGCCATACAAACCCATCCTGTAGCGGATATTCGCCGCCGGCGCGATCCTGTGTGGGTTTCTGATGATTGACAGGACATTGCAATACCCTTTCTTTTTGCCGTGTCAGTCACATGATGACGCTATTTTATGTATAAATGATGCGTCAATCAGATCGTTGTTATTTTTTTTCATCGTGATTAATTCGGTATTTATTATTTTTAGTTTGATGATTATTTTTGTGTTGCGTAATCATTAGTTATTAAATTTCTCCGGTAGTAATTTGCACCCATCAAATGTTGTGCCTGTTTCATTTCAATCTACTATTAACGCTAACAAAGGAAACACTATGTCCCGATCAACATGGTCTAAAGTTGAAGAATTTGCAGTAAGACTGCCTTCTGGTGAAAGTTCAACGACTGTCACGGCGAATGGAAATCAACAGGTTGAAGTCATTGTTGATATTAAAGTGGTCGATGCTAATGGCTATCCGGTTCAGCTGACAGAATTTGATATTAACCATCTGAATTTAATCGACTCTAATAACGGCGACCGCTTTGTTTACGACTGGTCTTTTAGAAAATCAGCAGAACCGAATAATAATCCTGTCGCCCCTGCGACAGCCGTCTCGGGAGCCGGTCCGTTGTCTGGCGTTCAGTCTTTCAGTTTTTGGGTGAGTACCGTGGTGCCGGAGCCTGTCTCTATCGGCGCCTCTGTTCTCATGCCTGATGAGTCGCTTGTCACCACTGTTAAAGCCCCTTTTAGTAGTCACGTCAGTTGTCGTGGCACAGCGCCAATCTCCTATACCGTAGCGGATGTTAATTTCTTCTATGAGAACACCTCAAACTCGAAGCCTTTCGCTGATGGCGTGACGATGGATCAGGATAATTACTATCTTACATTGAAAAATGGTAATCCGATTGTTTCTGTTGAGTGGAATTATGGTGTTCTGAATATGTTTGCACTTTTCAATGAGCCAGTCCGTTGCGTTCAGCAATTTGCCTGGCCGCTGGACAGTGCGGAAAAACAGACAATTACCTATCAGTCTGCAACTGCAACAGACAGTTATGAAATCAAGGTAAATAACCGTGCGGGCACGGTCTGTTTCACCCGGATGTCTATTAAAGACACGGCGAATCCTTCTGTGGAAACGTTTGAATATCCGGTGACATTCCGTATTATTGATGATCAAGGTAACTATGGTGATTTCACCGCGTCAGCATCAGATGACTTTAATAACATCAAGCTTTCTGATTATCCGCAGATTTAAATTCTGTTCTGATTAATATTAAAATCTAATATTAATTTGTTGCGTCAACTCACTCCCGGAATCATTATTTCCCGGGAGTGAAAGGTTTTTTAAATGTCAGTTGATTTTTGCAGCGGTTACTCGTAATTCTCGCCATACAAACCAATCAACCGCCGAACTACGCCATTCGTCCAACCGAAGCCGTCCTGTAGCGGATATTCGCCGCCGCCGCCCGCCCGTGAGGCGTCGCCGGAGATATGGTATTTCTCGATCAGTTTATGATGCTGCTGATAATACTGGTTTACGGTTTTCAGCCAGCTGCGGGCAATCTGGTCGCCGAGCGCGTCATTGCCGTAAAGTTTAAAGCCCTGAATGGCCATCCATTGCAGCGGTGCCCAGCCATTGGGTTTATCCCATTGTTCGCCGGTGTCATATTCCGTCGCCAGAATACCGCCCGGCGTGAGCAGACGTTCCTGCACCGCGGTCGCCAGCCTTTCCGCCTGCGCGTGAGTGGCAAGCCCGACGTAAAGCGGCACCACGCTTGCCGCAGAGAACAGCGCCATGTGCTGCTGGTGCCAGTCGTAATCGCGGAAGCACCCGCCTTCTTCGTCCCACAGATAGCGGTTGATGGCCTCGCGGCGCACCTCGGCTTTTTCGCGAAAACGGACCTGTGTGGTTTTATCGCCCTTCAGCCCGGAGATATTGGCGATAGCGCTTTCCAGTTTGTACAGGAACGCATTGAGATCGACCGGAATAAACTGCGTGGTGCGGATACTGGCGAGGCGGTCGGCGTCGCGCAGCCAGCGAGAGGAGTAATCCCAGCCGGATTCTGCCCCTGCGCGCAGGTCGCGGTAGACTTCGTTCGCCGGGCGGCTCGACAGCCTGGCAGTTTCCACATCTTCCCGCCAGGATTCATCTCTCGGGGTATCACGGTCATCCCAGTAACGATTGAGCAGCGTGCCATCCGGCAGGCAGACCACGTGACGATAGGCCTGATTCGGCGTCAGCGACTCGGCGCCGTCCATCCAGAATTCGTACTCCATCAGCAGATGATCGAGATAACGTTTTGCGCCGCGCACGCCGTCTTCTTCAAACAGTTCCACCATCAGCGCAAAGATCGGCGGCTGCGAGCGGCTGAGGTAATAGGTGCGGTTACCGTTAGGGATGTGGCCATAAATCTCGATCATCCAGGCGAAGTTATCCGCCATGGTGCGCAGCAGATCGTTACGGCCGCTTTCCGCCAGACCGAGCATGGTGAAGTAGGAATCCCAGTAATACGTTTCACTGAAACGCCCGCCCGGCACGACATACGCCTGCGGCAGTGGCAGCAGCGAGGACCAGGGCACATGATCTTCCGGCTGACGGGTGAGGACAGGCCAGAGTTTGTCGATGTGCTCTTTCAGGGAATCGCCCGGATCGCTGACATACTCGTCGCTGTGGTTGGCGGGCAGAGAAAAGTGGGCATCCACGAACCGCTGCAAATTGAATCCGGGATGGTTTTTGATCCGGCGGTAGCGCAATAAAATGTCCAGCGGATCCATTTTCGGCGGGCAGTCGGGGAAGGTTTTACTGTCTTCAAACAGGTGGGAGGACTGTACCGCCACAAACAGTTCGAGATAACGGTCAGCGGGCGTCAGCGCATCCGAGTGCGGCAACCCTTCGATCATTTCCGGTTCCGGCTCGGCGTCCATCATCCTTTCGAGGATCAGTTCAATGGGTTCAAGCTCAGTCAGGCGATCGTCTGCCACCTCAGTTTCATTCGCTTCCTTCATCGAAAATTGTGTATTTTCCATATGCTACAAGCCTCTGCATTGCTGAAAAGAATACAGCCCGGACTCAGGGCTGTATCAAAAGGGTGAATGCGACGAAACCTTACGCCACAGCGTCATGACCGATGCTGTGAGCGGAAATGGCGTTCAAATCTTTCAGATAGGTGTCGCCCCAGTTCGCGATGTCGTTTTTGCGCAAAACGTCCATCATGTCGTTGTAACGTTCAATACGCTCTTCCAGCGGCATGGTCAGCGCTTTATCCAGCGCCGCCGCCACATCGTCACGGTCGTAAGGGTTGACGATGAGTGCGGCGGTCAGTTCTGTCGCCGCACCGGCAAACTGTGAAAGTACCAGCACACCAGGGTCTTTCGGATCCTGTGCGGCCACATACTCTTTCGCCACCAGATTCATGCCATCGCGCAGCGGCGTCACCAGCCCGACGTCGGTCAGGCGGAACAGTTTCATCAGCAAACTGCGCTGGAAATGCTGGTTGAGATAGAACAGCGGCGTCTGGTTCAGGCTGCCGTACTTGCCGTTGATGCGCCCCACTTCTGTCTCCAGCTGATGACGCAGATCCTGATAGGCCTGCACATCACCGCGCGACGTCGGGGCGATTTGCGAATAACGCACTTTGCCGCGGTGCTGCGGGAATTTCTCCAGCAAGGCTTCGAACGCCAGAAAACGCTCCGGCAACCCTTTGGTGTAATCAAGGCGTTCACAGGAAATGATGTTCTGGGCTTCGCGCAGCTCCTGCTCCATCGCTGCCAGTTTTGAGGGCAGCGGCCCCTCGGCCATCTCTTTGATGCTGTCCGGCGCGATGCTGATCGGGTACACGCCGGTGCTGAACGTGTTGCCAAACGCCTGATGCATGTAAGTGCCGGTGGGCTGCAAGGTGGTCAGTTCACCCAGATTATCCAGAAATGCCAGGCGGTCGCCTTCGGTCTGGAAACCGAGCAGATCATACTGGGACATCATTTCCAGCAGTTCATTGTGCGGCGGCACGGCGTTGAAAATTTCCGGCGTTGGGAACGGAATATGCAGGAAGAACCCGATGCGGTTAGTCACGCCCAGTTTGCGAAGCGCGGCGGCAAACGGCAGTAAATGATAATCGTGGATCCACAGAATATCGTCCGGTTTCAGCAGCGGCAGTAATCTTCTCGCCAGCAGATCATTGACCCGGCAATAGCCTTCCCAGGCTTCACGCTGGTAATCCACCAGATCGATACGGTAATGCAGCGCGGGCCACAGAACGGCATTGGAGAACTGGCAGTAATAGAGATCGTAATCGTTTTGATTGAGCGGAACGGAGGCATAAGTAATGCCGTCGTCTTCCACCACGCTCATGTCATCGTCTTCGTTCTCAGAAATTTCGCTGATCTCACCGTTCCAGCCAAACCACAGACCTGAGGTATTTTTCAACGCATCCACAATACCTACGGCCAGACCTCCCGCAGATTTTGACCCGTCAGGGATAGCAATACGGTTAGAAACAACAACCAGGCGGCTCATAAACTGGACTCCTTTTCTTGTTCATTATTTTCATTATTGAGGGTGTGACGTTGTAACGTTGCCTGTTCAAGGATCTGTGCAATCCACGCGTGAACATCTGCAACCCGGCTGAGGCGATAACGCGCATGGCTTTGCCCTTCACCGACTTTTAACGTAATACCGTGCAACGCACTCACGGCCTGAAACCCTTTTTCGTCCGTCAGGTCATCCCCGACAAAAACCGGGGTACGCCCGGCGAAAGGTGCCTGCTGCATAAAAGCAGCGATGGCCGCACCTTTGTCATTGCCACGCGGCTTGATCTCAGCCACGCATTTTCCACGCTGAAGCATCAGCTCAGGAAACTTCGCCACCGCGGCTTCTGCCAGCTGCAACACCTGCTGCTGATAGTTTTCCGCCTGACGGTAATGCAGTGCGAACGCCATGCCTTTGGCTTCGAGCAGTGTGCCAGGCATGGCGGCCATGCCCTGCTCCAGCATCTGAGCCAGCGGTCCGGCGACGCCCTCGGGCAGGCTGACGCGGTGGAAATTCCCCGCGCTGTCGCGCATTTCTGCGCCATGTACACCGGCTGCCGGGAAAATCAAGGGCGCGGCGAGCTGATCCAGTTGCTCAATCGGGCGACCGGAAATCAGCGCGACTGCGCCGCCACAGGCCGCCGAGAGGCTGTGCAGATTGTTTCGTACGCTGACCGGGATCGTAACGGCGTCAGGCTCGGGGCAAATTTCAGCCAGGGTGCCATCGACATCGAAGAAGAAAGCATAATCCCCGCCGCAAATGGCGGGATTGGGGGGTGTTTCCGCGGTGGTGTCCTGCGTGATAGTCGTCAAAGTAATGCTCCTGTTTGTGAGGCCGGGCACAATCAGATGCTGTGCCTCTTGCTTTTTGCAATCCGTTAACTATAGCCCCTTATGACCGCCTCACCGGGATTATCAGATTATTCCAGACAGGAGCTGCGGGGCTTTCAGACCTGAAAAGCCCCGCGCATGGCATTTCAGGGTTTACAGGGCATCGTCCATTTCCATCACTTTTATCCCGGCCTGACGGGCAAGCTTTATGCATTCTGCCGTATCCTCTCCGCCGGAAAACGCCAGGATAATATCTGGCCGGCTGTCTTCAATCATGAAAAGGTTACGGCGGATTTCTGCATATTTGCCGTGCAACGCCCAGTTAGCGGGGTAACGCACCACATGCACGTCTGCATCGCGCGCCCAGCGTTCAATCATTGCGCCGAGCGACTGATGCCCGCCGTGGATCAACACGCGGATGTGCTGGCTGTGGGCATAAAGCTCCAGCACCCGTTCGACAGTATGAATATCAGCGTAAAAACGCCCGGCGCAGATAAGCACTCTCATCGGTGAACTCCTTTATTTTTATTGTTGTTATCAGGCGTGCGGGAGGGTATCCGCCCTGCCGTTCTCATCACTCAGACGATCAATGACCGGGTAGGCCACGGCGGCGATATGGTGATGCACGCGGCGGTAATCGCGCAGAACACGCTGGAAAATATCGCCGGATTCCGCCCAGGCACTTTTATCATCACGCAGCTTTTTAAAATGCTCACGGCTGGCGGTGGCCTCGATCTGGCGGATCACATCTTTACGCCTGACCAGCTGATGTGCCGCCGCCAGGTCTTCGCCCAGAAATGCGGTAACCGCCAGACGCAGGCTGGTGAGCATTTCCGTGTGCAGCAGACCGATGTTGTGCAATTCGAACTCGCTGAACAGCTCACCGCGCAGGGAACGGCGCGTGGCTAACTGCGCCAGGCTGCTCGAGAGAATGTCGCCCGCGTGCTCCACGTTGATCACAAACATCAGGATTTCCTGCGCGCGGTCAGCGTCGGCGTCACTCAGGCCGTCGTGCCCCAGATCGGCCAGATAAGCGCGGATCGCCGCGCTCAGACCATCGAGCTGGTGATCCAGCTGGCGGATTTCCGCCGCTGAATGTCTGTGAGGTGCGTTAAACAGCGCACGAAGCCGGTCGAGCATGGTATTGAGCATGTCAGCGGCGCGCAGGGATTCCCGCACCGAATTGGACAGCCCGATGTAGGCGATATCCAGCCCGGCTTCATCGAGATACATCGGCATGGCGGCGCTGCCGGTGCGCTCAGCCTCGGGCAGTAAACGTTCGAGCAGGCGTGCCATCGGCGCCGTCAGGCCGATAAAGGCCACCGCCAGCACCGCGCTGAAGGCCGTGTGGAACCACACCACCAGCTGCGGCGTGGTCAGTGCCAGACGCCCGGCGAGCTGGCTGAGTAGCGGCATCATCGCCAGCGCCACCACGCAGCCTGCGCCGCGGATCAGCAGATTGCCCACCGGCAGACGGCGTGCGACGGCCGACCCGGCATTTAGCACCGGCGGGAGTGCGCCGCCGATATTCGCGCCGAGCACCAGCACCATGGCGGTGACCGGGGTCATGACGCCGGTGGCGGCAAGCGACGCAATCAGCAAAATCACCGCCACGCTTGAATGGCAAATCAGGGTGAGAATGATCGCCACCAGCAGCGCAATCAGCGTATCGCCCTCCAGCCCCTGCATCACGGCATGGAAAACTGGGGTGGTTTCGATGTGGCCGAGGGTCGCGCCGAGCAGGCTGAGCGCCATCAGCATCAGGCCGAGGCCAATCAGTGCGCAACCGGCGCTTTCAAAACCGGTGTGATCGCGCATTTTGAACACCACGAATCCGCTCAGCATCAGCAGTGGAATGGCAATCGCGGTGTTGAAACTCATCAGCTGAACGACCAGCGTGGAGCCGACGTTAGCGCCGAGCATCACCGCCAGCGCCGGGGCCAGGCTCAGCGTACCGGCGGCGGTAAAAGAGGTCGCCATCAGGCTGACCGCCGTGCTGCTTTGCAGCAAACCGGTGATGCCGATCCCTGCCAGCAGCGCCATCCAGCGGTGCGTCAGGTGACGGCCCATCCAGTTGCGCAGCGGTGTGCCAAACCCGCGTTGCAGCGCGGTTGAAATCATATGGGACCCCCAAAGCAGCAGCGCAATTGCGCCCGCCAGATTGATCAGCAGCGTGGTGCCGGATTGGGTGGTCATGGTGGTAACGGTATGGGTCATGGACATCGCAGTCCCCTTTTTCAGGGTTGTCATTGTTATTCACTGACAGCAAATAAAGTGTTAAAGCAGGTGCCGCGATGGGCTGCGGCACCTTGTTCAGCGGATCAGAACCACTGTTTGAAACGACGGATATAAAGGGTCTTCATGCCCTGCGCCACGCAGCAGTAAGCCAGCAGCGTACCGGCCAGCCACGGGAAGTATTCCCACGGCAGCGCCTGCAATCCGACAATCGGGCCAAGCGGTGAGAACGGCACGTAAATACCAAATGCCATTACCAGGCAGGTCATCATCATGACCGGCCAGGCCGCAGTGCTCTGAATGAACGGGATTTTCTGGGTACGCAGCATGTGCACCACCAGCGTCTGTGACAGCAGACCTTCGACGAACCAGCCGGACTGGAACAGGGTCTGCATCGATTCGCTGTTGGCGCTGAACACGTACCACATGACCGCAAACGTCGTCATATCGAAAATCGAGGACGTCGGGCCAATCCACACCATGAAGCGGCCAATGTTTTTGGCATCCCACTTACGCGGTTTTTTCAGGAACTCTTTATCGATTTTGTCCCAAGGCAGCGCCAGTTGAGAAATGTCGTACATCAGGTTTTGCAGCAGAAGCTGAATCGCCAGCATCGGCAGGAACGGAATAAACGCACTGGCGACCAGCACCGAGAACACGTTGCCAAAGTTGGAACTGGCGGTCATGTTCAGGTACTTCATGATGTTGCCGAACGTCTCGCGTCCTTTCAGTACACCCTCTTCCAGCACCATCAGGCTCTTTTCCAGCAGGATAATATCGGCCGATTCTTTGGCGATATCCGTGCCGCTGTCGACGGAAATCCCGACGTCCGCATCCCGCAGCGCAGGCGCATCGTTGATGCCGTCGCCAAGGAAGCCCACCGTGTGGCCGTTGGCCTGCAAGGCTTTCAGCACGCGCGATTTCTGCAACGGCGTCAGTTTGGCAAACACTGTCCGTTCTTCGGCCAGCTGTTGCAGCGTGGCGTCGTCGAGGCGTTCAATCTGCGGCCCGAGCAGCGGTTCGCCCGGCTCCAGCCCGACCTGACGGCAGATCCGCTGGGTGACCACCGCGTTATCGCCGGTCAGCACTTTTACGGCCACGCCGATCTCGCGAAGCGCTGCAATCGCCGGGCCTGCGGACTCTTTCGGCGGATCGAGGAAGGTCAGGAACCCGCTGATGATCAGGTCATGCTCATCGTCAGTGCCGTACTGTTTTTTGGTTTCTGCCGCAGGAAGGGTGCGGGTGGCGACCAGCAGCACGCGAAAACCGTCTTTGTTGTAGTCATTCGCCATGGCCAGCAGCGCCTGACGACGGGAATCACTCAGCGCCACAACCTTGCCGTTTTCCTGCATGTGGGTGGAAATGCTGAGCATCTCTTCCACGGCGCCTTTACACACCAGCAGATGATTTTGCTGCGGATCCTTCACCACAATCGACAGACGGCGGCGGATAAAGTCGAACGGCATTTCATCGACTTTGCTGTAGCCCTGCGGTTTGACGAAGCCGGGCGTGGTGTCTGAGAAATAGATCACGGCCTGATCCATCAGGTTTTTGATGCCGCTCTGATGGAAACTGTTCAGCCACGCCAGTTGCAGCACGGCGTCATTCTTTTGCCCGTGGGTGTCCATGTGGTGCTCAAGAATGATTTTGTCCTGCGTCAGCGTGCCGGTTTTGTCGGTACACAATACGTCCATCGCGCCGAGATTCTGGATAGCGTTCAGACGTTTGACCACCACCTTGCGCTTCGCCATCGCCACGGCGCCTTTCGCCAGATTGGCGCTGACGATCATCGGCAGCATTTCCGGTGTCAGACCGACCGCGACCGCCACGGCAAACAGCATGGCATCCCACCATTCGCCTTTCATGATGCCGTTAATGAGGAATACCACCGGCACCATCACCAGCATGAATCGGATCAGCAGCCAGCTGACGCTGTTGACTCCCCGGTCAAACGCCGTCTGGACGCGGGTGCCGACAATGGCTTTTGCCAGCGAACCGAAATAGGTGCGCGGGCCGGTCGCCACCACCACGGCCTGCGCCGTGCCGCTGACCACGTTGGTACCCATAAAGCAGATGTTCGGGATATCCAGCAGATTCTCGTTTTCCGCCGCAACGTCGCTGGCAGATTTCTGCGCGACGTTGCCGAGCGTGTCATATTTTTCCACCGGCAGGGCTTCACCGGTCAGTACCGCCTGGCTGATAAACAGATCCCGGGATTCGATCAGCCGCACGTCAGCCGGGATCATATCCCCGGCGTAGAGCTGCACGATGTCTCCCACCACCAGTTCGCGCATCGGGATTTCACGCAGTTTGCCCTGCTGCCCGGCCGCATTGCGGCGCAACACGCTGGCGGTGGTGCGTACCATGGCTTTCAGCGCTTCGGCGGATTTTGCCGAGCGATGCTCCTGCCAGAAACGCACCAGCCCGCTGATGGCAACCATCGCACTGATGATATAGACCGACACCAGATCCGTTTCCTCACCGGCGCGCAGCGGGAACCAGAAATCAGTGAAAAAACTGATGATGGCGAGCACCGCTAACACATAAATAAACGGGTTATTGAACGCACGGATCAGCTGGATCAGCGCGTGAGGCGGTTTGTCGTGGGCCACTTCGTTGTAGCCCTGCTTCTCCAGACGCTGGGCGGCGGCGGATTCCGTCAGCCCTTCGCGGGTGGCATTGACGTTAATCAGCGTTACGTTCACGCCGTTTCTGGCTTCCATCGCAGCACGCATGGAAAGCGCCTGCTTTTTTTTGTCCTGATTTTTCAGGGGAGTTGCTGTTTTGTTTTGTACAGTCATGGTGGTGCTCCTGTCGCCGGTAACGCGTCCGTTGTATGGCTGTCTTATATTGCGGGCAGCCGAAGACATTCGCGTTATTTAAGCGATCGGTGTTTACGTCTTTATTGCACAAGATCTCCCGCCGTTTATTATTCCTCTTACGTTGAGAAAGAAAATAAACAGAGTGAAATCGATAATGAGTCTTTTATTTCGGCATGGCTTCGCCGTTCTCTTTATTCATTCCGTAAAGGAAAATAATAAAAAGACGTCGCGGTCAGGCGTCAATTAGGACGAAATTCAGCGCAGCAGATGCCACGGGCTGAATCAGGCGGGGGAAAGCCGACTTTGGGGTTCTTCGTTGTCAGAAAAAACACAACGCTGCTCCAGCTGGCCGGTCACGGGACTGACGCGCCAGGTGGTCACAGAGTGATTCATTCTGTTGATTTTAGAAGAAAAAAGAGATGACGAGTCTTTATTGCGGGCAGCCAGCGTCCTGTCGCGAGACGGGCGGACACGCAAAGTGGATGTCAGCGTTTTGACATCAGCAAAAAAGGGGAATTTGAACTTCATAACACACCTCGGGACCGTGACCTTCAGGTTGAGGTGGGATTACACGAGAGCATCAGGCTCTGGCGAGGCACACCCAAACGATAAAATGATCACAATCGATTTCATGTTTAATATTCCGGCGGGCTATATCAGCGTCGTCCGGTGAGTTTCGCAATACTGTGTCCATTAGTCTCTTATGTATTAGTGGATAAAGGCCGCTACTTCTGGCTCGTGCAATTTACCCATGCCGTATATTATTGTCAACCCGCAAAAGCAGTTTAAAATGTTTCGTTTATATTTCAGTGAGGAAATAGCCGGTCAGCCATCACTGACCGGCAAGACGTCTGTCACACCCTGATCAAGTGATATCAGAAATTATATTGGATCCCCAAACGGAAACGAGTTTGTCTTTCGTCCGTGGTTTTTCTCACCGACACATCACCGATTTGTGCATAAGGCGTCCATTGCTTATTAATATTATAAGCCACTTTTAAATCCTGCTCATAATCCCACTTGTCATTGTCATACAGAATCTGATCGCTGTGTTTGTAAATATAGTTATATTCGAAACGCCAGTCGGCAAGACGATAACCCAGCCAGATTTCGCCACGGTTTGTTTTGCGGTCTTCGGTATTCTCTTTGGTATAACGGGTATATTCGTAACGATAGCGGGCATTGAAATAGATGCCGCTGTCGAAGGTATATCCGGCGGTTAAAAACGGCTTGTAGATACTGTTGTCCGAACTGGATTCCAGGGTAAAACCGGGTTGCAGGAAAAACGCCGGTGTCACTTTATACTGATAGCTGATGGTGCTTTCAGTGCCGTTATCTACCAGATTATTAAAGGGTTTATTCGGGTTATCGCCGCCGGATTTCCACTTGGCTTCCAGTGAAAAACCAAAGCCATTGGCAAACCGGTGAGACACCATGGCCCGGTCTTTATGTTGTTTACTGTCGTCCAGCCATTCGTGGCGAAGATCAATAGTGACAGCCTGACTACCGGCGCTGGCCAGCAGCAGACCGCAGAGCAGCAGTCTGTTATTTTTCATGTTGTTATTAATCCCAGAGATATTGAGTAGTATTTTTATGTTTGTATTTACGACACGTACTTATTCTGACTTCTTTTATTTCTTTTCTAAAAAATGCTGATAATTAAAGGCGCCGTCCGCATGACGGGTTACAGGCTCAGGCAGTTTCAGCGAGAGATAATTATCTGGTGTGATGATTTCCCCTGCCCTGTTTACGCTGTGATGACCGGTGTAGAAATAATTACTGTCGTCGACATTGCCGCTCACCGCATCGTCATACTTGCCGGGCGTGGTGCGCAGTGACAGGTTATCTCTGAAGCTTCCCTGCTTGTCCGCCGTGGTGTAGGGCGAAGGACGGAACAGGAAATTGAAGCGTTTGTTGTCCACCGCGCGGTTGCTTTCAATCACCAGCGCACCCGGATTGAAGTTGTCGGTAAAGCCGTCCATGCCGTTTTCGACTGCCACGTTATGACGGACAACGTGTGCCACCGGTAACCCTTCGCCACCCAGTTTGAAACCGTTGCTGCCGTTGTGCACAGACAGGCTGTTTTCGATGGTCACACTGCCGTTCGGGCCGTCCTCTATTTTGTTGAACAGGTCAAAGCCGTCGTCAATGTTGTCATGGGAATAACAATTCACCAGCCGGTTGCCCTCGCCCACGCGCATTTTCACTGCAAATCCGTCAGCGTTTTTGCGCCCCGGATCCTGATTTCCCCAGGATTCCGAATTGCTGATCAGGTTATGGCTGGCCCAGAGTGCCCGTCCGATGCCGTCCGGCGAGGCTACCCAGATGCCGGTGTCATCGGCATGGTGGGCCTTGATCCGGTCGAGATGGTTATAGCTGCCGGAGATATGGAAGCTTTTCCCGGTGACGGTAATTCCCTGCACATTCCAGTAGCTGGCTTCCAGTTTCAGCCCGTTGAACACCACGTTATCGCCCTGCGCACGCAGCGTTTTCATGGCTTTTTCCGTGCCGCTGGCGGTAGCCGGGATAACGCTGGCCGGATATTCGCCTTCTGCCAGCCACAGCGTACCGCCCGGTGCTAACAGATTGACCGCACTCGAGAAATCCAGCGGATGTGCGCGTGAACCGTCACTGCCCGCCACGCCCTGCGGCGAGACATAAAGTTCATCAGGATTATTCACCAGCGCCATACTGACCGGGAATTCTTGCGTGAGCGGCTGGCCGTTATCCGGTGTAAAGGTCACGCTGAGGGCGGTTGAGGGCTTATCGGCATGAAAAGGTACGCTGATGATTTCTCCGCCCCGCACCGTTTTCTGGCGCAGCAAAGGTTTTTTCTCCTGCATAATCTGCAACTGACCGTCGCCGTTGGTGCGCAGCTGGAAGACACCGTCACGACGGGCCATCACCGGGGAAGACATCACCTCAATGCGTGCTTTAAGTGACGGCGTCACGTAAGGCGCGGAAGGCAAGGTCTGGGCGCCGGACAGCGTCAGCGTGGCGTGATTCACGGTGATGCTGGCATTGCGCGAGGCGAAGAAGCCGACGTAGTACCCGGTTTTATCAAGTTGGGTGATGCGGTCAGCACCTTCCACCGTGCGGGTGGTCCACTGGTCGCTGCCCTGCGGGGCATAAGCGACCTCAAAACCCGAATCCGTGCGGGTCAGGCGCAGCGAGAAATGCGCAGGCGTATTCAGCGGATGATAGCTTTCACGCACCATGCCAATCCCGGTATTGCCCCAGGGTTGCTGCACGCCCTGCCGGGCGAGAAGTGCCACCACCGGCGGTTTATCGCCCGTCGCCATGACGCTGTTCATCACCATATTGGAGGCGGCCGGTAACTCCTCTATGCCCGGTTTAGTGACCGGTTCACGGGGGTTGCCGAGAATGTCGCGTACCAGTAACCCCGCGCCTTCCTGGCCCGCCGGTTTCGCACCGTTTTCAGGGCCAAACTGATTGAGCGTAATGTCTGCTTCCAGCCGGAAATTCGCCTGTGCCGGTAAGCGGGTGTAGAAATAGGTCAGCCCGTCGTGGCTGTTGCCCACTTTGCCGCCACGGCTTTCCAGGGTAAATGGCGTGGTCAGCAAGGTGCCGTCTGATGGGATGGTTTTTCCGTCGGCCAGACGGGTTTCATTCATGCCGATTTTTTCCGGCAATACGTTGGTGGCAAAATTGATATCGGTAGACTGACCAAACGTGATGCTGTGCCAGACCAGTTTGCTGGCATCAGGCAATGCAGCGGCCATGCCTTGTGCGCTTGCTGCGAGAGTCAGCGCGACAATAAACAGATGTCGTTCCCACATAGTCGTTCTCATCCTAAAAACGTAAGGCGTCGCTGGCCGGATTTCCCGGCCAGTCGGTAAGGTGATTGATGTCAATCTGCGTGGTAAAACTGAGGTATTACGGGTGTTGCGTGGTGCTCACCATCGGTTTCGGATCGGTTAACTCAACGGCGGGCGTATCGAAGATTTTGCGGCACACTTCACTGTTGCCCCAGCATTGTTCATACGGATAACCAATCAGGTTTTCCATCACCAGGCGAACGTCCGGCTGAATATCGCTGATTTCGCCGCCCGCTTTGATGCGCGCCACTTCGCCCAATACCACCAGGTGCGTTTTGCGGTTAAGTTTCATCTGGTTACTGAACACCATTGCCATCAGTGCCAGCGCAATGACCCCGATACAGAACACCAGCGCAATCGCCGTTACGGCACTTTCCGGCTGGGTGTGAGATTTGGACTGGAAGCCGTAGAAGCTGAGGATAGCGCCCATCACGAAGACGATCACCGAACGCATCAGCTTGCCGGAGAACGTCATCGCACCGGCATAAATACCTTCGCGACGTCTCCCTGTGAAAGCTTCGTCAATGTCGGCCAGGAAGGTGTACACCGTCCACGGGATGTAATACACACCGCCGGTCCCGATACCGAATATCACGGTAATGGTCAACATGGCGACCGTGGCGTACTGCTGCGGAAGGTGCATAAAATGCAGCAGGCTGTAACAGGCGACCGAGAACACCACAATGCCCAGCGCCAGAATGTAAGGCTTGCTGAAGCCGTGCTTCACACAGATGCCGATGAAAATGGCGGTGGAGAACAGTTGCAGAATAGAGTTCAGGCTGCTCAGCCCGGCCACCATGGTCGGGTCATATTGCAGTACGAAAATGATGAAATACGTGAAGACCGACGCGAACAGCCATTCCGCCCCAAAGCCGCACAGATACATGCCCAGATGTTTACGGAACACGCGCAGGTGGAATGTGGATTTCATGTCGCGAAGCAGCGTGAGCATGGTTTTGCCCAGCGTCATTTTCTTCTCATCCACCGGCGTGGTTTCTTCAACCGGACGTTCCCAGGAGGAGAGATACAACATGCCGATCGCCACACATAAGATCACACCGTAAGTCAGGGCCGTGAAAAAGAACGGCTCGGCGGAGTCTTTGCCGTAGATCAGAATGAACTGACCAGGAATGAAGGCGGCGAGGAAGTTAGCCACTTTACCGAAGATCGCTTTGTAGCCGGTCAGCTTGGAGCGTGCGGAGAAGTCAGTGGTCATTTCCGTGGCGAGGGTTTCGTAAGGCACCATCACCGAGGTGTAAATCAGCTCGAACACCACGTAAGTGGAAAGGTAATACCAGAAGCCGAAGCCTTCCACCCACAGCAGCGGGTAGAACATCATCAGCGGGATGCCCAGTAAAATGAAGAAGCGACGGCGGCCAAAACGTTTGCCGAGGCGCGTTTTGCCAAAGTTATCGGAAAGATAACCCATCAGCGGGTTGCTGATCGCATCGATGATGCTGGCGACCGAGAAGATGGCCGAAGCTTGCAACAGCGTCAGGCCACAAAAGGTCGTGTAGAAGTACAGCAGCCAGATACCGGCAATGGCCAGCGCGCCGCTGCCCAACAGGTTGCCGCCACCATAGGCCAGCTGATGTCTGAATAAAATTGGTTTTTCTGCGTTCATCGTGTTTCCCGCCCAGAGAGATATTTTATATTTATGAACCGGTGTTTTGTTTTTTTAGAGATATCGTTTTATATAGGCGAGCATGATGAATAGATGTGAATTAGTTCACATTTGATATACCAGACGAAGGGAAGAACGTGGATTTTGCGATGCAGTTATCATTCTTCTCCATAAATAACACACATTTGGCGCGATTATTTACGTTGAATTAATTCACAGTTGAATGATTTCAGACAGGCAGCCTGCGGTGAAATAACCTGAGGGTTCATCACCTTACAGGCATGTCATACGGCAGGTTTTTAAGAGGAAAAGGCCAATCCCTGGCCCTGGTGCTTGCTACAGCGAGTGATTCAAAAGAGGCGTAAAGGTTCAGGCCTTCAGCAATGACGCTGTGCTTTCCTGTAATTCATCGAGCAATGTGTAACGTTTACGGTATTCAGAACGCTTTTTGCTGGGTAACTCTTCCATGGTTTTGCGCGGCAGCGTCAGCGGAACGTCATATAAGGAAGATGAATATGGCGTGGCGCTGATGGAATCCCAGAATTCGTTATAGCTGGCGACGAATACGTTCTTTTTACGGTGACGGTAACGCAGGCTGCGGAAAACATGGCCGGTGTCGCTGACCGCCAGGATCCGCTGTACGCCGGTGTGTGCAGCAATGCGTTGCAGGCTTTCCAGCAGCAGACGTTTCGGGAACAGCCCGTAGCAGGATTTGGTCGCCTGTTTGATCACCTCATGCGGCGTCGAGCGGTGCGCTCCCTGGAATCCCCCCACGACTATCGTCAGCCCTTCAGGGCGTTGCACAACGCTGAACGTCAGCGCGGCCAGCAGCGTTTCTTCCATATACAGGAACATGTTCGCCTCGCCTTCCCGCTCGGATTTACCGATCGATCCCAGCACGACCCTAAACGTTTCACCGTCTTTGCCGGTGAACTGTGTGACGGTGTCACCGCTTGCGCTGAGGAAGGTGTTGCGCAGCGGCGCGCTTTCAATGTTACTGACGAAGGCGTAGTGATCAACCAGCGCAGAAGCGCGTCCGGCGGACGGCAACCCGAGGTGCAGATAGGGTTTGTGGATTTTGCTCGGCAATTTCGTCTGAACGGTGAACGCCTCCTGCCAGACGGGCTCGGCGGCCATCTTGTTAAGGACTTTCAGGGTATCCAGCGGATGCAGCAACGTGCGGACGGCGTATTTGACACGGAACATCCGGTCGCGCCACAGGTTATCCGGTACACAGGCACCGCTCAGCAAATCCATGAACAGACTGAATCCGCTGACTTTTTTGTTGAGAGTTGGGTCAGTGGACTGGGGTCCGCTGAGGGATTCGATGTCGTTAAGTGGTGAGTGTTCCATGACTTATTTCCGCTGCCTGAAATAATCACGGTATCACCCGATTTTTAAACAACTTTACAACGCTTCCTTAAAGAAAACGGCGCCCGACCGGTAGATGAATCCTGTTGAGGCGCCGTTTACATTATCTTTACGTAAGGGGGATAATTAAGGTTTTGCGGCCTGTTTAAGCATCACCCGTTCGCTCAGCGTTATTCTCCACACACTGTTCTTCGACAAATTCAAACGCCCGCCGCAGTTGTACGGCGTCGGGATGACCCGGCAGCAGATGAATGGATTCACCGGGCTGGAGCGTGCGTTCGATCAGACGCGACATCTGCTTTTCATCCGAGATATCCACCTGTAATTGGGCCAGACTGACCGGCAGATCAAGCACCTTATACAGTGCGGTCAGTTGCACCACCACGTCTGGCTGATTCAGCAACGCGCTTTGCACCAGAATACCGTAGGCCACTTTGGTGCCGTGCAGGAAGGCATCAGTCTGCGGCAGAGCGGTCAGGCCGTTGTGCACGGAATGCGCCGCCGCGATGCGCGTGTACCGGTCGCCCAGCCCGCCCACTAATCCGCCGCCTGCGATGATCGCATCCAGCACATTCAGGAGCGGCTGAGTCAGCTGATGATCATCCTGCGCCTGTAAGGCCGCTTCGCTTTCATTGAGCAACACGTCGCGCAGCGTCAGCGCGGTATTCAGGCCGAGCTGAACCGTCAGGGGCAGCGTTTGCGGTTGCGGGCTGAGCACCACGGCTTCGTACCATTTCGCCAGCGTGTCGCCGATCCCTGCCAGCAGATACTCCTTTGGCGCGGCGAGAATAATGCGCGGTTCGACCAGTACCAGATGGTTGGCATCCCTGAAGATTTCGTAACGCAGCGCCTGGCCTTCGTCGTTATACCAGACCGAGAGCGGCGTCCAGGCCGCGCAGGTCGCGGCGATGGTTGGGATCGCCACCACCGGCAGCCCGAGACGGCGCGCCACGACTTTCGCCGTATCCAGCACCGCCCCGCCGCCAATGCCGATCACCACCTGACGATCCGGCCCGCCGATCTCTGCAATCCGCTGCACTTCTGTTTCGCTGCAATGTGCGTTAAACAGCACGTGCCTGGCCTGCGAGGCGGTGAAGGCTTCCGGCAGATAATCCTGCGCAGCCAGCAGCGCCCGTTCGCCGTAAATCCACAGCGCCTTATCCAGTTGCGCCGGGGTATAAAACTCAGCAAGACGCTCAATGGCGCCGGGGAAAGAAAAATAGTTGGCAGGGCCGGCGACCACGCGGATATCGGTATCACTCATCGGGAATTCCTTAATATAGAAGCTGTTAACATCCTACCCCCGGACATCCGGATGGCTAATACTCTTTGGCATTAACTTATACGTTTTAGTTCGTTGCCAACGGCTGCGCCGTCATCAAAACTCGGACAATCAATTCATTAACTCACTATAAAAGCCTGCACAAAAGCTCAGATGAATTGTCCTCCCGTTTTAATGATGATTAACCACACAGGGTAATAAAAATGAAACTGCTCTCCACCTCATTGCTGGCGTTAAGTTTATTCACCGTCCTGCCGTCGTTTGCTGCACAAACCGCTGCGGTGCCGCAAGCGATTGCCGGGCATCAGGGGCCCATCCGCATCGCGGTGATCCGTAATCTGGGGTCGGACGACAACACCACCCAGTTTGTCTCCGGTGTGATCCAGGAAGGCCGCAAACTCGGTTTTCAGGTCAGCACTTTTCTGAGTAACGGCGACGACGCGAAATTCCAGGATTTCGTCAATCAGGCCATCAGCCAGAAATATGACGGCATTATTTTATCGCAGGGGCGTGACCCCTATTCCACCGAGCTGGTCAAACGTATCACCGCCAGCGGCATTGCGGTGTCGGTCTTTGATACCGCGGTAAATGGCGAGATCCCCGGCGTGACCGTCACGCAGCAGGACGACGCTTCGCTCACCGATCTCTCCTTCGGCCAGCTGGTGAAGGATTTCAACGGCAAAGCCAATATCGTCAAACTGTGGGTGGCCGGCTTCCCGCCGATGGAGCGCCGCCAGACGCAGTACAAAAAACTGTTGCAGGATCAGCCTGGCATTCATGAACTGGAATCGATTGGCGCGGTGTCTTCTGACGTTCAGGGGGATACGGCGAATAAAGTGGGCGCGATCCTGGCGAAATATCCGAAGGGTAAAATCGACGCCATCTGGGGAACCTGGGATGCGTTCAGTCAGGGCGCGTATAAAGCCCTGAAAGAGAATGGCCGCACTGAGATCAAACTCTACAGCATTGATATTTCCAATCAGGATCTGGCGCTGATGCGCGAACCGAACAGCCCGTGGAAAGTCAGCGTGGCGGTAGATCCTAAACTCATCGGCGCCATCAACCTGCGTCTGGTCGCCAACAAAATCGCCGGTGAAAAAACGCCTGCCACTTATGAGTTTAAAGCGGCGGCCATTCCGCAGGCGTTGCTGTCCGGCAATCCTGATGCGGTCAACGTGGCGTCGCTGGCAAAAGTGATCCTCGGCTGGGGAAAATCCGATGACTTTATCGCCCCCTGGTTCGCTACCCTCGAAGCGCAGCATAAAAAATAAGGCCGGATTATGACGACGTATTCTCTCCCTCAACCGGAGTACAGCCGCAATATGCGGCTGATCGGCCACAGCGATCAGGGCGGTAAACCTGATGGCGTGCAGGTGATGGTTCACCGTGGCTACGCCTATATCGGGCATATGGTGTCGCAGGGGTTTTCGATTGTGGATGTGCGCGACCCGAAAAACCCGCGCCCTGCCGGTTTCATCCCTGCGCCGCCGGGCACCTGGAATGTGCATTTACAGGCGCACGACGATTTACTGCTGGTGATCAACGCCCGTGATTTGTTTGCTGACGTGCGTTTCGCCGATGAAAAAGTCTATTACACCCGTTCCGTCAGCGAGACGGTGCAAGGCACGCAGCAACGCGGATGGAGCGCGGGCGTGCGGATTTTTGATATTTCGGTGCCCGATCAGCCAAAAGAGATCGGCTTTCTCGGGCTGGAAGGTATTGGCGTGCACCGCATCTGGTACGTCGGCGGCCGCTGGGCATACGTTTCAGCGCTGATTGACGGTTACAGTGATTATATCTTTCTGACAATCGATCTGGCCGACCCGCGTAATCCGCAGGTTGCCGGACGCTGGTGGTTGCCGGGAATGCATACCGCAGGCGGCGAAACGCCGGACTGGCCGGAAGGCAAACGTTACGCGCTGCACCACGCGATCATCAGCGGGGATACGGCGTATGCCAGCTGGCGCGACGGCGGCCTGACCTTGCTGGATATCAAAGACCGCAGTGCGCCGCAGCTGATCTCGCACCGAAACTGGAGCCCGCCCTTTGGCGGCGGCACGCATACGGCACTGCCGTTGCCCGACCGCGATCTGCTGGTGGTGCTCGACGAAGCCGTTCTCGACAATCAGGAAGACGGCGAGAAACTGATCTGGCTGTTTGACGTACGCGAACCCTCGAATCCGGTGAGTATTTCCACCTTTCCGCAGCCGGACGAACGGGATTACGTCAGCAAAGGCGCGCATTTCGGACCGCACAATCTGCATGAAAACCGGCCTGGGAGCTTCATCAGTTCCACGCTGATTTTCGCCACCTATCAGAACGCCGGTGTGCGCGCATACGACATCAGCAACCCCTATCAGCCAAAAGAAACCGGCGCGCTGGTGCCCGCTGCGCCTGAAAGGATGATCGATAAACGTCCCGGCAGACCGCAGGTGATCCAGTCCTGCGACGTGTTTGTCGATGCCCAGGGGATCATTTACAGCACCGACTACAACGGCGGCCTGTCGATTATCGAGTATCTGGGGTAATGCATTGCGCCTGAGATTGATGATGTCAGGCGCTTTTAACGCAAAGTCTCTGATGACTTCCTGACGCCCCTCCCTTATAAGATTTATAGTAGGCGAATACAGCCCCGGCTACTTTTACTTCTCAATGTAAGGAAACCCTGCAAGTGACTGCTTTCAAAAATCTGTCAATCCCCTGTATCAGACCCGCAACGCCAGCAGACGTTGGTGCGATTTTTGATATCCGCACCCGCGTGAAGGAGAACCCGCTTTCCCGCGAGCAACTCACAGAAATGGGTATCACGGATGAGACGATCCTTGAAGCTATGCTGGCAGCGCCTTGTCTGTGGATCGCCGAAGTGGATGGCGCCCCGGTGGGATTTTCGATGGCCGACCTGGAAGAAGCCAGCGTTTTCGCGATGTTCATCCTTCCCGGTTTTGAAGACAGAGGCATTGGCCGGAGCCTGATGGCAAGAGCGGAAGAGGCGCTGTTTGACCTTCATTCCACCATCTGGCTTGAAACCAGTGCTGAGAGCCGCGCTTTCGGGTTTTATCAGAAACTCGGCTGGCAGGAGGTTGAGCGGTTTGAGGATGGCGATGTCAGACTGGAGAAAACGAAGCCAGTCGCCCGTGCACACCGGTAAAATCGCTCTTTTTGCCCCTCGCCTGATCTATAACCCAGCCAAAGGTGTGTGATAGGTTTAATACTTATCATCTATCTTTTGCTGTTTCAGGACAGACCATGAACCAAAGTAAACCGGATGTCGCAGAACATCCGTCGCAGGACAGTGCCGAACGTTCAGGGATCTCCGTGATTGCTTTACTGGTTGCCGCGGCTTTCTTCATGGAGTTTATCGATGGCACGGTGATCGCCACCGCACTCCCGCAAATGGCGATATCTTTCGGGGTGTCTGCGGTGGATCTCAATGCCGGGATGAGCGCGTATATGCTGACGCTGGCGGTGTTGATCCCGGCCAGCGGCTGGGCGGCGGAGCGGTTTGGGGCGCGGAATGTATTCACCTTTGCCCTTGCCGTTTTTACGCTTGCCTCCCTGTTCTGCGCGATGGCGACAGGCGTCGGGGAATTTATCCTTCTGCGCATTATTCAGGGCGTCGGGGGAGCGCTGATGGTGCCGGTCGGGCGGCTGACCGTGCTGAAAACCACGCCAAAACCTCAGCTGATTAAAGCCATCGCCACCCTCACCTGGCCCGCGCTGGTCGCGCCGATCCTCGGGCCGCCGCTGGGTGGGTTTATCACGCACTACGCCTCCTGGCACTGGATTTTCTACATCAACGTGCCGCTCGGGATTATCGCCATGATCCTCGCGTGGCGGCTGTTTCCCCAGCAACCCGCCGACCAGCCCAAGCATTTCGACAAGCCGGGCTTTGTGCTGACCGGGCTGGCGATGCTGGCGCTGGTGACCGGTCTGGAGCTTATCAGTCAGGATCATATCTTGTGGACCACCGCCGTGCTGCTGCTGGCGGCGGGCGCGGCGATGTCCGTGCTGGCGGTGCGTCATTTGTCCCGATCTGCTGCGCCGATGGTGCACCTCGGATCGCTGGTGATTCCGACCTTTCGTATCAGTATGGGCGGCGGTTCGCTGTTTCGTATCACCATCAGCGCCGTGCCGTTTTTACTGCCGCTGATGTTGCAGGTCGGGTTCGGTATGGACCCGTTCCACGCCGGGCTGCTGGTACTGGCGGTGTTCGCCGGAAATCTGGCGATGAAACCGGCTACCACGCCGCTTATCCGCCGCTTTGGTTTTCGGCCTGTGCTGGTGGTGAACGGCCTGCTGAGCTTTTTCTCGCTGCTGTTTTGCGCTTTCCTGACACCCGGCACGCCAGACTGGCTGATCATGCTGCTGCTGTTTCTCGGGGGGCTGAGCCGTTCGATGCAGTTCACCGGCATCAGTACGCTGGCATTTTCGGATGTGCCCGCCAGCCACATGGCGGATGCCAATACGCTGTTTAGCACTGCGCTGCAACTCTCGGTCGGGCTGGGCATCACGGTTGGCGCGCTGGGCACCCGTTTCGGGGAGCAACTGGCGGAGCGGATGCAATGGCAGGCGGTGCCGGGAATGAGTTTTAAAATCGCGTTTGTGGTGATCGCTGTGATAACGCTTATCGGCTGGCTGGATATGCTGCGCCTGAAACCTGATGCAGGGGCAACAGTTTCCGGCAAACAGTAAACTTTACTCTATGATTAATCGTGTTAATTCACCTGAACCGGAGAAACCGATGTTTGCAGGATTAAGTGCTTTTCCCCTCACGCCGCTCAATCATAATGGTGTCGATGAACGGGCGTTTGTGCGGCTGATTGAAAGAAGTGTCAGTGCAGGCGTGGATTCGATCGGTGCGCTGGGGTCAACCGGCAGCTATGCCTACCTCAGCCGCGATGAGCGCGCGAAAGTGGCCCGTCTGGCCGTAGAACATGCAGACCGGGTGCCGGTGATGGTGAGCATCGGTGCGACCAGCACCGCTGAGGTGTTGCATCTGGCGGAAGATGCCCAGCAGGCGGGCGTCAGTGCGGTGCTGCTGGCACCGGTGTCCTATCAGAAACTGACCGCTGACGAAGTGTTTGCGCTGTATGAAACCGTATCGCGCCATCTTTCGGTGCCGATGTGCGTTTACGACAATCCTAACACCACGCACTTTGAGTTCAGCGATGACCTGTATGTCCGCGTGGCGCAGTTGCCGCACGTTGCCAGCATCAAAATTCCGAATCTTTCTGCCGATCCGCTGACAACCCGCGCGCGGCTGGAGACGATCCGTGGCCTGCTTCCTGCCCATATCACCCTGGGCGCCGCAGGCGATCTGGCGGCTGCCACGGTGCTGACGCAGGGCGGTGATGTGTGGTATTCGGTGATTGCCGGTTTATTCCCGCAGATCCCGGTGGCGATCACCCGTGCAGCGCAAAACGGCAATGTGGCCGAAGCGCAGGCGCTATCGGCCGGGCTTGAGCCTTTATGGGTCTTTTTCAGAAAACACGGCAGTGTGCGGGTGGTCGCGGCGGCCGCTGAGTTGCTCGGTCTGGCGAGTGCGCCTTGCCTGCCATTGCCGCTGCACGCGCTGGCCGGTGACGAACGGCAGCAACTGGCTGGCGTACTCGACAGGCTCGGTCTGCACGCCTGATCTTCACGGCGGGAGCCTTTCCCGCCGTATTTCCCTTTCGCCACGGCACAAACAGCCACCCTTTTAGTCGCTTATTCCACCGTTTGATTTCCCTTAAATCATCCATACTGTCAGCATCATGCACCTTTTTCGGGTGCACTTTTTGCAGAGCAAAACCTACAAGGGCTATTCAGGCGTGGCAAAATCATTTTTACGCAGTGGCAGTCTCAACGACATCCTTGCGCTGGGCGAAAACGGGGAACCGGTTTATGCCTCAGCCCTGCAATTACGGGAAACCTTACGTCTGCGTAAACAACCGTCGATTGCCGATTGTCTGGCTATTCCACAGCTTAATGAGTCGGGCGATCGTCTCGACTGGTACTCCCCGCGCGAGGGTAAAGTGATCTCCTGGGCTGCCGCGACCGATGCGGCGCGGGCGTCGGCATTGCGCCACCTCGAAAACTGCCTCGACACCGTTGCGCACATCAGCGCTGCGGCGAAATCTTCAGAAAAATCAGCCTTGCAGTTTTTCGGCGCGTTGCTGGAAAAAGCTTTCCGTTTTCCGGATCAAAACCACGTTTATCTGGTTGGCGGCCAGCCGGTACTGACTTTCTGGGGGTTTGTGAGCCTGGATAACAGCAGCAATGCCGATGCGTTCGCCTGTCTGCGTGAGACGGTGAAAGCCGATGAACCTTTACCCGCCTTTGCCATGGCCGTCGAGGATGCAGAGGCTGACATGCCACCTCCGGAGCCGGTTCGCGTGGTGAAAACCATTGAAGCGCGCGCCGCCGAGCAGGATGTGCCGGAGCCTGTGCCTGTCGTCACGCGCCGTAAAATTTCGCCTCTGATGTGGGCGCTGCCCGCCGTTGCGCTGGTGATTGCCGGTTCTGCTGCCGGCTGGCTTTATTCCCGTACGCCCGCCGCGCCTGTGGCCGTCGCTCAGGCGCAACCAAAACCTGCGCCGCAGACCATTGAGCCGCGCGCCATTGCGCCGACGCCGGTGGTGGCTGAACCCGAGGCTAAAGCAGAGGCCGCTAGCGTGCCGCAAGTGAAAGCGCCACAAACCCCGGCGGCGCTGCCCGTAGCACCTGCTGCGGTGGTGGTGGCCTCACCTGCACCGGTTTCGGACGTCGAGAAAAACCCTGTCGTGGCGGAGCCTGCGCCAGTTCCCGTCAGTAAGAACGCGCTGGTGATGCCACCGGACGCGGTGAAAATCGGTTCGACCAAATTCCTCAACGGCAACTGGAATGTGATTGTCGATATTAAGGATCCGGTGACCGGCAAGCCGCCGGTGCTGCGTTATCAAATCAAACAAGGTCAGGGCACGGTGAAAATCAGCTACGGCGCAGGCATTACCTGCCGGGCTGCCATCAATGCCGGGCTGATGCAGTCGGGAAATCTGGTGATCAACAGCCGCTACCGCGCCAAATGCAGCGACGGTTCCCGCTATCAGATGCCGGAAATCAGCTGTACTCAGGCCGCGACCGGCGCCGCTGTGTGTCAGGGGCGCTACAACGGTGACACGGTTTATCCCATGACGATAAAGCGCGAAGGTAAATAACAGCATGCTGGCAACGATTACTGATTTTAAACAAAAAATTACCCTGATTCAGGACAGCGGGATCCAGTTCCTCGACTTCGCGTTAAAACCTGTCTGGGATGAGGCCCTGCCCGCGAAATTCGTGCGTAAAAGCGCGAACGGCCCGCTGCTGCGTCTGGAGTATAACGCGCAAAGTGGCCGTCATTTTCTGCCGGGGCTGGACGGCGGCGCGCCTGAAGTGGTGCGTCCGGAGTTCAGTTTTCCGCTGGAGCAGTCTCTGCAATTGCTGGATCAGATCTGGCTTCCGCTGCCGTTTCTGCGCTTCAATCCGCCGCGCACCTTTATGGCGGGCCCGGATAACTGGGCGCGGGTGCAGATCCGCGCACTTGAGACGCCGGAAGCCGACGGCAGCACGCATCGCGTGGTGATCGCATTTGATACCCGTGTGGCCGAAGGTGATGACGAACAGTCGCTGCTCGCGCCGACGCCGGACGATGTGAAGAATGGTATTCATTTTGCGCTGGCATGGCACAACGAAGAGTTGCTCGATTTTCTCGACCAGACCTGGGTGGACGGCTGGCTGCGTGAAGTGTTCACCGAACAGGTGGCGATCCGTGAGCTGCGTGAAGTGCGCAATATCAAAGTGGCGCTGCGCGAGTTTGAATATCAGGCGCATTACCTGAATCTGCTGGGCATGCTCGGCAGCCAGCTGGGTATCCCTGAACTGAAGATCAACGGCGCAACGTTGCAGGAACCCTCGATCAACGTCGATCTTATTCTGGACGTCGGCAACTCGCACACCTGCGGCATTCTGGTGGAAGATCACGTCGGTGAAACCGATGGCCTGAAACAGACCAGCGAACTGCAACTGCGGGACCTGTCGCAGCCGCATTATCTCTATAACGAGTTGTTTGAAAGCCGGGTGGAATTCTCACAGGCGCGTTTTGGAAAGCCGAATTTCTCAGTTGAAAGTGGCCGTGATGACGCTTTCATCTGGCCGTCCATTTTGCGCGCCGGTCGTGAAGCCAGCCGTCTGGCCCAGTTGCGTGAAGGAACGGAAGGATCCACCGGACTTTCCAGCCCGCGCCGCTATTTGTGGGATGAAGACAGTTATACGCCAGGCTGGCGTTTCAGCCAGGGCGGCCACGGCGCGGTACAGGAGCCGGTGGCTGCCGCCATGCCGCTGACTTTTCTGATCAACGACGAAGGCCAGCCGCTGTCCGATCTGGCACCGGAGGAACGTCTGCCGGTGTTTTCCGCACACTACAGCCGCAGTTCCGTGATGACGCTGATGCTCTCTGAGCTGCTGGCGCAGGCGCTGATGCAAATCAACAGCCCTGCCCAGCGCGCCAAAATGCTGCGTTCTTCCGCGCCGCGCCAGCTGCGAAACATCATTCTGACCCTGCCTTCGGCGATGCCGAAACCGGAGCGCGAAATCTTCCGCCGCCGCATGCAGGAGGCCATCGGTCTGGTGTGGAAATCCATGGGCTGGCATCCTTCGGACGACGGATTCAAAACCCAGAGCGATAAGGCCAAAAGCCGCATGCCGGTGCCGGATGTGCAGATGGAGTGGGATGAAGCCACCTGCGGGCAAATGGTCTATCTGTATAACGAAACGCAGGTGAATTTCGGCGGCCATACCGGCGAATTTTTTGCCAGCATGGCACGCCCCGATCGTGAACTGGCCGATGACGAACCGGTGGGTAAAACCCTGCGTATCGCCTCGATCGATATCGGCGGTGGCACCACCGATTTAGCCATTACGCAATACTGGCTCGACGACGGCATGGGCAATAACGTCAAAATCACCCCGCGCCTGCTGTTCCGTGAAGGGTTTAAGGTGGCGGGCGATGACATCCTGCTGGACGTGATCCAGCTGTATATTTTACCTGCCCTGCACGCCACGCTGAAAAAAGCCGGTCTGGCGAACCCTGACAGCCTGATGACGCGGCTGTTCGGCAGCGAAGGCCGCATGGACGGCCACGCCACGCTGCGTCAGCAAAGCACGTTACAGATTTTTATTCCGCTGGCCCGCGCCGTGCTGGAAGTGTACGAAGGCTTTGATCCGCTGGACACGCATGCCGAAATCGACGCGCCGTTCGCGGAACTTCTTGAACAGCGCCCGACGCAAAAAGTGCTCGATTATCTGCACGGCGAGATCCAGCGCGCGCTGCCTGCCGGTTCGGAGATGTTCGACATCATGCAGGCGCCGCTGGTGCTGAAACTGAGCAAGCTGCACAGCGAGTTTTTATCCAACCGCATGAGCATTACGCAGAATCTGCGTTCGCTGTGCGAAGTGGTGTCGCTGCACGATTGCGACGTGTTGCTGCTGACCGGACGTCCGTCGCGCTTCCCCGGTATTCAGGCGCTGTTCCGCCACCTGCAACCGCTGCCGATTAACCGCATGCTGTCGCTGGATGGCTATCACACCAGCGGCTGGTATCCGTTCAATAAACTGGGCCGCATTGATAACCCGAAATCCACCGCCGCCGTCGGCGCGATGCTGTGCCTGCTGGCGCTGGATCTCCGCCTGCCGGGCTTTTATTTCAAGGCCGGGGATTTTCAGCCTTATTCCACCGTGCGCTATCTCGGGATGCTCGACGGCAATCAGGCGCTCACCGACGATAACGTCTGTTACAGCGACATCGATCTCGATGCCCACGATTATAAACTCGACGGCGCGGCCAACTTCCGCATCCGCGGGGCGATCTGTCTGGGCTTCCGTCAGCTTGAAAATGAGCGCTGGCCCGCATCACCGCTGTATACCCTGTCTATCGCCGAGCCGGAGCTGGCGCGTAAAGTCGCCGGTGACAGCGTGCTGCGCGTGAAACTGGCGGTGAAAAAAGGGGAAGATCACCCGACGCCGGAATATTTCGACATCGCCAGCGCAGTGCTGGATAACGGCACCAAAGTGCCGTCTCACCATCTGCGACTTCGGCTGAACACACTGGGCGAGAACTATTACTGGATCGACAGTGGGAGCGTATTTGTTTCATGACCACAACAACGTTAAGCACCGACCTGCTGCAACAGCAATTCGCGCACCTCGATGACACCATCGGCGACGCGCTGGAATGGGTGGAACAGACCCGCGAACAGGCACCGCGTCTGGATCTGGAAGCGGATCGCCTGAATCTGCAACTTAAACGCTGCCGCGATAAAGCCCGCCGTCTGACGCAGGCGACACAACTGCCGCAGACGCTGGGCTTTTACGGCCATTCTCAGGCCGGAAAATCTTATCTGATTTGCGCACTGGCCGCCGGCAACTACGGGCGTCTCGAAACGCGCCTGGGCGGCGTCACGCTCGATTACCTGACACAGATTAACCCGGGTAACCGCGCTGCGCGTCTGGCGACCCGCTTTACCCGTCAGACTGAGGTGAAAGACCGCGCGTTTCCGGTGCGGGTGCTGCTGCTCAATGAGGCCGATCTGGCCCGCATTATGGTGCGCGCCTTCCGGCCTGATGCGCACTACCACGTCCCGGATACGCAGCAGATCACCGAACATCTGAACAAGCTGATGATGCACCGTCAGCCGCTGCCGGTGCCAGGATTCCGGGGTGAGGAGATGATGGGATTATGGGATTCCATGATTCGTCTCGACGCGCGTCGCTTCCGTCACCTGAATGCCCACTACTGGCCTGTTGCAGTGCAGCTCGCCCCGTACCTGAATATCGACGATCGCGCACGCCTGTTCTCCCTGCTGTGGGGCAACGTCCCCGCGCTGACGACGGCGTATCGCCATTACGCGCACACGCTGCAACATCTGGGCGGCGCGCAGAGTCTGCTCGCACCGCTGAGCGTGTTAGTGGATGACGCAATGCAACCGGCCGACGGCATTTTCAGTCAGTCCCCGGCTTATGATATTGAGATTTCTGTTTGCCCGGAATTCGCGGGTGAAAGCCATGCGCCGGTGACGTTGTCACTGGAAGAGCTGACGATGCTGGCCGCCGAAGTGCAGATCCCCCTGCTTTCTCCTCCGCGTGAAGCGCTGTTTGAAGAGATCGACCTGCTGGATCTGCCGGGCTACGGCGCGGCGGAGGAAGAGGTTGACGGCGAGGACGACATCACTCCGCTGTTTCGCGCCAAGATCGCCTGTCTGCCGGAGCGTTATGCCGATCGCCATGAAATGAACATGCTGATGGTGTGCACCGCCGCTGACCGCCGTGACGATGTGGTCGCCGTTGGCCGCACGCTGGAACACTGGGTGAAAGAGATGCACGGCGAGAATCCGCAGGTGCGCAGCCGCCGCAAACCGGGTCTGGTCTGGGTGCTGACGCCGTTCGACCGCCGTATGACCGAATCGGTACATTACGATGAAGCGGTACAGCGCCATGTGGGGAATCCGGGTGATGCCTGGGGCGCACTGCTGGCCATGGACGATCGCGGGTTACAGCGTATGGCTGATTATCTGGTGGCGGAAATTCGCCCTGAAATCCGGCTCAACCGTCTGGCCGAACAGCGCGATGAGTTACGCCGCGAACTGGCCGATAATCTGCTGGGCAGCTGGTATCAGGAAGGTGAAACGGCGGATCCGGCACAGAAACAGCGCACTGTACAGACCGTGATCAAGGCGTTGCAAACCCGAACCGGCGTTCACGGCGAACTGCTGGAAAAACTGTTGCCGGGACGGGATGAGCTGCACCGTATTTACCGGGAACTGTCCGAACAGCCCGACGACGCCCGCGTGCAGGATGAGGCAGGCGTGGAAAGTTTTGGTATCGGCATCAATATCGATCTGTTTGCTGAACAGCAGGATACGCAGGTCTGGCAGGAAAAAGCCGATGACGGCACCGCGTTTGCGCGGCAGGTACAGCGTTACTGGGTCAACCATTTACGCAGTTTGCCGGAAAACGAACCGCTGATTGCGCTGATTGGCGTGGCCAAACCCACCGTCGAATTACTGATGGAAGAGCTGATTACCGCCAGTTTCCGTCTGGAAATGGGCGATGCGCTGATCCGCACGCTGGGCGGCGCTCTGCCCGCCGGTACGCGTGAACACGAGCATCACGCTGACCGTCAGGTTTCCCGCGCGCTGACCGTGTTAGGCGATTTTGTCGCCTGGCTGGGTTTTGAAAAACTGAGCGAGGCGCAACGCCCGGAAAGCCGCATCAATAAAGGCAGCAAGATTTTTGCCAAACCGCAGAAAAGCGTTGCCAGCTGGAAATCGACCCAGCGCCTGACCAAACTCTCCGCTGCGCCAGCCAATGCCACCGCGTTTTATATTTACGACTGGCTGGTCGGTTTACAGGAAAGCATCATGCGCAATGCGGGCTATGCCGCCGGCGGGGAAATTCCGTTGTCGCAGCGTGAAGGTCTGGAGCGTTTGCTGAAGGCGTTAAAAACCGCGGAGTGATAAATACATAAACCGGAACATCAGCGTGATGTTCCGGTTTTATTTTATGGCGCGTGCGGCCATGTTTGTTGCAGCGGATTATTTGTTCAGTTGATCAACCAGCAGTACCGCGGCTTCCGCAGAAGAACCCGGGTTTTGTCCGGTGATCAGCAGGCCTTCACGTACCACGTAAGAACCCCAGTCAGCGCCTTTGGAATAGACACCCCCCAGTTTTTTCAGCTCATCTTCCACCAGGAAAGGCACCACGTCGGTCAGGCCAACCGCTTCTTCTTCGGTATTGGTAAAACCGGTGACTTTTTTGCCCTGAACCAGCGGATTGCCCTGCTCATCTTTCACGTGACGCAGCACGCCCGGCGCATGACACACCAGCGCCACAGGTTTACTGGCAGCGATGAACGATTCGATCAGTTCAATGGAGTGTTTATCTTCTGCCAGATCCCACAATGGACCGTGGCCGCCCGGGTAGAATACGGCGTCGAAATCAGCCTGCGAAACGCTGTCCAGACGCACTGTGTCTGCCAGCTGGGCGTTGGCCTGCGCATCGGCTTCAAAGCGGTGGGTTTGTTCTGTCTGGAAGTCCGGCTCATTGCTTTTCGGATCCAGCGGTGGCTGGCCGCCAGCCGGTGAGGCCAGCACAATGTCTGCGCCTGCATCTTTGAACGCGTAGTAAGGCGCTGCAAGCTCTTCGAGCCAGAAACCGGTTTTGCGGCCAGTGTTACCCAGTGTGTCGTGTGAAGTCAGAACCATCAGAATTTTCATGTTGTGTATCCCGTTTGTGATGTTGCAGGTTGTCTTTGATAGTAGACCAGTAATAGTAGACCAGTCGTCTTGTAATTACTTTCAAAAAAACACCTCAGCGCGAGGTGTATTCTCTGACCATCCTTTTAGCGAGGTGGATGGATAATCTGTTGTGTCATTGCCATGGCAGCGTCAAAAGGTTGCGTATTGCGCACAATTTTCACCATCACGCTCGAGCCCAGCCACAGCTGATACAGCCCTTGTGCAGCCATCAGCGGTTTATCAGTGACGCTCATCGACCCTTCTTCAACGCCGGTTTCAATCACTTTCGCGATGCGGCTGATAATGCCGGAGGTGCCTGCATCAAGCGCCTGACGCATCGATTCAGAGAGATCCGCCACTTCTGCGCCGAGTTTGACGGCGAGGCATTTTCCCTGACAGTCGTAAAAAGACTGACTCTCCTGCCACTGCTGCCAGTAATTCATCAGCCGCTGCGCCATGGTCAGGCCGGGCTGTGAAAACGTGGCATCCATTTCAGCGTGGTAATCCTGAAAATAGCTTTTCAGCAGTTCTTCGCCAAACGCATCTTTCGAACTGAAGTAATGGTAAAAAGAACCCTTCGGAACGGATGCGGTGGTCAGAATTTCATTCAGGCCGACGGCCGAGAAGCCTTTCTTCGCCATGAGTGACTGCCCCACATCGAGAATGTGCTTACGGTGATCGGTCTTGCCTGTGTCAGATGCTTTTGTCGTGTTCATGGGCTCAATCTATATTGAATTAGACCAGTCGTCTAGTGGTTATTTGAAAAAAGTCGCTGCTGAGATTCTGTATTGAGGTTTGAGGGCCAATGGGGCGAAACCTACGCTAATCGTCTATATGTTCGTTAACTTGTTGATTTAAAAAGTCTTAGTTCACCTTTTATTACATTTTCAGACAAGGTGAATGAGTAATGATCTAACATATTGATATGGCCATGCATCAACGGTGATAATCTGGACATGTCTTCTTCATTAATTTCAGTAGGTTGGCTATCATTATTGATATGTCCAAGGGCTTCCTGCATATACTGCGTATTCCAAAAAACAATACTTTTTGATTTGGGCGTAATGCTCCCAACGGATTGGTTCTCGTTTTGCGTACTCAGCCAGAATATCAGTCCGACTGATTGAAAGCTGCCTGGCAACAAAGGTTTGTACGTTGTGCGGAACCAGAGTCAAATCAGACAGGAACGCTCTTAAAAATCGGACTGACGTCAGTTGAAGGGCTATACCAAGTCGGTTCTGATCTCATCGTCGTTGTGCTATGAATGCCAGGTCATTTTCATCCAGAATAAAATAGCGGGACTGTTGCACCTCATTCGGTTCCGCTGCATAACGTCCATAATTTTGCTTCTGCTCTTCAGTTAAAAAATCATTAGCCATTGGCACTCCTTGCGCAACTATGACTTAGGTCTATTTTTAACTATCTCAAATGTTATAAGTTTTAAGACTATTAGAAGCGGCGCCATAAATGATTATCAGAAATTGCAATTTATGCTTTCTGATACTACGCAGTATCAATATCGATTTGTGAGACCAATATGGCATTACTGGGATATGCAAGAGTATCAACCAGCCATCAGAAATTGACGGTACAGATTACAGAGCTTAAATCTGTAGGTGTAAGAGATGACCGGATTTTAACCGATATGATGTCTGGGGCCACGGATGAACGCGAAGGATTACTACGGCTGCTTGCTCGTGCAGAAAAGGATGACATCATAATTTGTACCAAAATGGATCGGCTTGGTCGCAATACCGCAGACATGATGACCATTGTTGATACTTGCTATAAAAAGGGAATAGCCATTCGTTTTCTTGAGAACGGACTAAGTACTGAAGGGACTATGGGGAAAATACTGATTCAGATACTTGCGGCTGTAGCTGTAGCTGAACGTGGACGTATTCTGGAACGCACCAATGATGGCAGAATTGTAGCAATGGCATCCGGTGTAATATTTGGAAGGAAGCCTCAATCGAAAGCAGGATTTGTCAGACAGCTTATCAATCAGAAGCAATCAGAAAAAAATAATCCTAGAAAGGACTGGGGTTTTTCTGGCTACTTATTTTCGGTTTAAAAAATTGGAAAAAAATCTAAGGTTATCAGAAAGATAATATTAACTGCGGTTGAAGAAAACCTATTTAATGTAGAGGATAGGTATAACAACAAAAATTCATCATAGGAAAACGTAAGCTATGGAAGATATAAATTTACTTAAAGAGATTCGTGAGCTAAAAAGTCAGTTATCCTACGCTAAAAATATTGGTTTTTTTATGGGGGCCGGTACCTCCTGTGCTTTGGGCTTACCAAATATATCTCAGCTAACAGTTAAAATTGAAAGTGCATTAAAAGAGCCATTATTAAAATTTTTTAATACCATTAAAAATGACTTAAAAAAACCTGATGAGACAATTAGCATTGAGGATATTCTTAATCAAGTAAGAAGGATTCGAGAAATAACTGAAGAAAGGCCTGATAGAGAATTCCTTGGAGTTTCTGGAATAAACGCACGTGATCTGGATGTTGAAATTTGTAGAAATATTTATAATATGATTACAGAGAAAGAAGTTGGCGCTAATCTGACTGCACCAAAGAAATTTTTCGCATGGTTAAACATGCAAAACAGAGATTTTTCAAAAGAAATTTTTACTACAAATTATGATCTGGTAATAGAGAAATCTCTTGAGGCTATTCGAGCACCATATTTTGATGGTTTTGTTGGTTCTTACGAACCATTTTTTTGGCAAGAAAGTGTCGAAACACTTGTTCGTAGAAATGACCTAACTCAGAACTGGATTCGATTATGGAAAATACATGGTTCTCTTAGCTGGTTTTGGAAAAAAAGAGACAATCTTAAATCGCATAAAGTTATACGCCTTGGGAAAATAGATAAAATTGAAGAAGAAAAAAATGAAATAGTAATCTATCCATCAAAGGAAAAATATGATCTATCTCGGAGGCAACCGTTTTTGGTTTACTTCGATCGCCTTAAAAACTATCTGCTTAGCGGTGAACTCTTATTCATTTTCACTGGATATTCTTTTTTAGATCAGCATATAAATGAAATCATTTTTAATTGCTTGAGGCAAAACAACAGACTTAGTGTCGTTGTCTTTTTTTATGCGGACAGTGAAGTCAAAAAATTGCATTCACTCTCAGCCGGATATCTAAATCTGTCTGTCTTCGGTCCAACTACTGCGATTATAAACGGAACGTTAGGAAAATGGTCACTTGATCAATCCGAGCTAAAAAGCAAAGAAAAGTGTGATGGTTTTTGGAATGCTAAAGATGAACAATTCTTGCTTGGCGATTTTAACTATTTGGTTGAGTTCTTAGTCGGTAATTCTGGCCGTAGTAGCGAGATTGAGGTTTCTATAAATGAAGACTGACTCTACATATTTAGGAAAGGTTATTCGTGTGGATTCCAGTACTGTAGAGGTAGAGGTTTCATCAGAAATACCTTCCGCAGCGCCAATAATAAATGGTCGATTATATAAAATTGGTCAGATCGGCACATTTGTAAAAATGCCAATGGGAAATATTACTATCTACGCTATCGTTGCTGCGGTAAGTGACAGACCATTTGCAGATAGCAGTGATGATGAGCATAGAATGAGCTCAAAATTCCTTTCAGTACAACTAATTGGCGAGAAAATAGGTGACAGTGAGTTTGAGAAAGGGGTTGGTACTTATCCTACAATAGGTGATGAAGTACATCTTGTGATTGAACATGATCTATTTGAAATTTATGGAGAAAAGGATACTGGTTCCATTGAAATTGGGAAGCATTCTTCATCTGAAAATTTAGGTGTCTATGTAGATACTCATAACTTAATTTTACGTCACTGTGGTATTTTAGGCTCAACAGGTAGCGGAAAATCAAATACTACTGTCAGCATACTGAAATCTATTCTACATGGTTATGTTGGTTCAAGGATTATATTGGTAGACCCACACGGCGAATATGCCTCTGCATTTCCTGATGCCAAGGTTCTGAAAATTAACGAAGAGGGCTCCCCATTAATAATACCTTTCTGGTTGATGACCTTCGAAGAACTGGCATATTTCTTAGTCGGTGCCGATCATCGTGATGAGCAGAAAATAGAATATCGTTTACTGAGGGACCTCGTAACCGAATTGAAGAAGGAAAATATAAATTTAAAGGCAGGTGTTGTTGATGTAGATCTTGTTACAGCGGATTCGCCTATTCCTTTTAGCGCAAGGCGGTTATGGCATGAGATGAATTGGTTTCTTAACGCATCATTTTCTTCCACAATGAAAGATGAGCAAACCAAGAAAACTGCTAAAGAAAAGAATGCTGGAGACGCAGAAACATTGACACCAGCGACATTTGAGCCTTACTCAATGGGTAATTTAGCACCTTATAAGTCTAAACATATGGAGTATTTTTCTTATGAGAAAAAATTACTTTCTCGGTTAAGAGATACGAGATATGACTTTTTATTCAATCCTGGAGATTATAAAACGGCAGACTCTGAAAAAGATTTGCATGATTTACTCGCGGATTGGATAGGATGCAAGCAAAGATTAACAATACTAGATCTTAGCGGTGTCCCGTTTGAGGTACTAGACATAACCATAGGCTTGATTACACGTTTTGTTTACGACAGCATGTTTTGGGGGCGTAAAGAGTCTTATACCGGTAAGCAAAGGCCACTGCTCTTAGCCTTCGAGGAAGCTCATACGTATCTAGGGAAAAATGACAAGAGTAATTATTCAAAAGCTGCGGTTGAAAAAATATTTAAAGAGGGAAGGAAATTTGGAGTGGGAGCACTAGTCATTTCTCAACGTCCTTCAGAGTTGTCGGAGACTATAATTTCCCAAATTGGCACGCTGATAGCGCTTCGGCTTACCAATTCAAGCGACCAATCTATAGTAAAATCATCCGCACCCGATAATCTAAATAGTCTTATGGATCTTCTTGCATCTTTGCGTATAGGTGAGGCCGTTATTTCAGGTGAAGCTATAAAGATTCCTTCTCGAGTTAGGTTGAAATTGAATCACCCAAGGCCAACCAGTGAAGATCCAAAGTTAATAGAATGTTGGACCAAAGAATTCTCTCTGGATGCTGATAACTATAAAACCGTTGTAACTAAAATACGTGAACAGAAAATCTAATCAATGGAGCGTAAATATGGAAAGAAGAAGTGTTTCATCAAGCATGATTCGGAGTATTGGGTACGATGAATCTATTTCTACATTAGAGATTGAATTTAATACTGGAGCTGTATGGAACTACCATGATTTTCCACTTACAACTTGGTATGAATTTGATGGGGCTGAATCACACGGCAAATTTTTTCATAGTTTCATAAAGAAAAATTATCGCGAGTCACAAGTAGGATAATGTACAGATAGGCTACCACTGAACTATACAGTTGATCGGTGGTAGTCACTATTTTTGCTAATCATGATGAGTAAAACGGTGGTTAATAAGTTATTTATTTGATTGTCTATAGCTGAGCTAGGTTTTCGCCCCATTGGCCCTCATACCCTGTATTGAGGCTAAACGTCAGTTTTTCGTCAAGATTTCATCGCGCAATCTACAAAATTACCTCAACTTTCTGTAAATTTGGCCGATGAAACTTCTTTCAGTTGTATTCAGCTTACGCCTCTGGGGTCATACGGATGTTGATTGGGATTGATTTAGGCACGTCAAACTGCGCGGTGGCTCTCTGGCAGGACGGTGGTTCCGTTCTGATCCCTAACGTTTATGGAAAAAATCTGACGCCTTCGGTGGTCGGGCTGGACGATGACGGCCACATATTGGTCGGCGCCCCCGCGCATGCACGATTGTTCACGCATCCTCATCTCACCCTTTCAAGTTTTAAGCGCTTCATGGGGACCGATCATCAGTTCCGTCTCGGTAAGCAATATTTTCGTGCGGAAGAGCTCTCCGCCCTGCTGCTGCGCAGCCTGAAAGCCGATGTGGAGCAGCATTGCGGGTGTGAGATCACCAAGGCGATTATCACCGTCCCCGCTTATTTCAACGATATTCAACGTAAAGCGGTGAAAGCGGCCGGTGAACTGGCGGGGTTACATGTCGAACGCCTGCTGAACGAACCGACGGCGGCGTCGCTGGCATACGGGCTGGTGAATCAGCAGGAACAAAAATTCCTGGTGTTCGATCTGGGCGGCGGCACTTTTGATGTTTCGATCATTGATATGTTCGAAGGCGTCATTGAAGTGCGCGCCAGCAGCGGTGACGTATTCCTCGGTGGCGATGATTTTACCCGCAGCCTGGTCGGCTGGATGCTGGCGCAATATCCGCAGCTGGATAAAGAGGACACCGCGCTCTTCGGCCAACTGATTACGCTGGCAGAAAAGGCTAAGTGCCAGCTGACCACCGAAGACAGCGCGACGCTGAGATACCAGTGGAAAGAGCTCTCGCTGAACTGGACGCTGACCCCCGACATATTGGCGCAATGCTGTGAAAGCACGCTGGAGCGCATGAAAAAACCAGTGATACAGGCGCTGCGCGATGCCAAATTCTCCGCCGATGAAGTGGACCACGTGGTGCTGGTGGGCGGCGCAACCCGTATGCCGCTGGTTCGTCAGGCGGTGGCGCGTCTGTTCGGGCGTTTCCCGCGCAGTGAACTGCAACCGGACGAAGCCGTGGCGCTGGGTGCCGGTATTCAGGCCGGGCTGGCGATGCAGGATCAGGCGCTCGATGACATCGTGCTGACCGATGTCATGCCCTTTACGCTCGGCATCGGCATTTCGCGCCCTAAAGGCGATGGCTATGAAGGCGGCCATTTCCTGCCGCTGATCGAACGAAATAGCTTTGTGCCGGTCAGCCGGGTGGAAACCATCACCACGATTTCCGATCAGCAAAAACAGCTGGATGTGTCGATTTATCAGGGCGAAGCGCGCCGGGTAACGGACAATATTTTACTCGGTTCGCTGCAGGTGGATGTGCCTGCGCGTCCGGCGGGTGAAATGACCGCTGACGTGCGTTTCACTTATACGCTCGACGGCATTCTTGAAGTGGAATGCCTGATCTCCGGCACCGGTAAACTGGAAAAGCTGGTGATTGAAAAGGCACCGGGCAGCCTGACGCCGGCACAAATTACCGAAAGTTTGTTGAAGCTGGAAAGCATCAAACAGCATCCGCGTGAGCAACTGGTCAATCGCCAGCTGGTGGCCGAAGCCAACGCGTATTATGAGCAGAGTCTCGGCGAGCAGCGCCAGTTCATCGCCAGTCAGCTTTATCATTTTGAGCATGTTCTTGATTCGCAGGATGCGCGGCGGATTGCCGAAGCCCGCAAGGAGTTTGAAGCGCTGCTGGTGCATTTACGCCGGAACTGGGAATAACCCGGTGGAGATCTGGTCCGTTCTTGGCATAGAACCCACCCAGGACATCACGGTGATCAAACGGGCGTATGCCCTTCAGCTGAAAAAAACGCGGCCAGATCAGGATCCCGACGCTTATCAGCAGTTGCGCGAGGCGTTTGAATCCGCCAGACGTGGAGAATACTTTTGGGCAGAAAGTGACATTGTCACCTGCCCGTTGCCTCTGATGGCGCTTACCGATGAATCCCTGATCCGCCAGATGCAGGTGCACGCCCTGGTGTGCGACGCCGTTACCCTGCTGCTGTCAAATGAGCAAGCCGGTCTGGTGCAGCTGTTTGCCTGCCTGTCGGATGATTTACTGCAAAACCTTCAGATGCGCGAAATGTTCAGTCAGCAACTGGCCTGGGATTTGGCGGAACGTGAAGGACTGACGCCGTCTGTGCTTGAGCAGGTGGCGGCGATGATGGAATGGGAAATCGACCATTATCAGCCGGTCGGGATTTCAATTTATCAGCTTCAGGCGCTGTACCAGCAGATTGAAAAGACCACCGGGCGCCGTTATCAGGCGGATTCGGGCATGCTGTGGAGTGACGACTGATGCTCTTTTTCTATTCAGGATTAGCGACGTGGGTGATTCGATGAGCAGCCAGGGAATATGGTCGGTATTAGGCATTGAGCCGACTCAGGATCTCAGTGAGATTAAACGGGCTTATGCCCGCCAGCTGAAAAATACGCGACCGGATCAGGATCCGCAGGGCTATCAGCGCCTGCGTGAAGCCTTCGATGCCGCGAAGAATCAGGGAAATGAGGACGTTTTAAGTGACGTTGTCACGAAAAGCGCGCGTCCTGACGATAACCTTACCGCTCCCCTGACGGACAGATTCATCCCGTACGAAATGGTCGATGAATTGCCGCCAGAACCCGACAGTGTCTATCTGTTACGCAGCCAGGTGCTTGAGCAAATCCCTCAGATCATTGATGCAATGATGGATGACGAAATCACGGGTTTGAACCGGCTGGAAAGTTATTTGCAGAGTGATTTACTGCAAAATCTCGAACTGCGGGAGATGTTCAGTCAGGAAATTGCCGGGCAACTCAGCGAGCGCGAAGGATTGTATTCGACGTTACTGAGCCAGGTTTCCGCCATCATGGGCTGGGAGATCGACAATTATCAGCCTGCGGGTATTTCCGCCCGACGGCTGCAGGCGCTTCAGGCACAGATTGAAATGACCGGTGCGAATCATTACTGGTCGGTGATGATGCGTGAATATCAGGGGTCTGCGTTGAACCGGCTGCGTCTGAGGTTACTGACCGTGGAAGGTGCCACCGTCCCCTGGTGGGCAAAACTGGTGCCTGATTTTATGTCGTCTCTGAGTCAAAAACTCAGGGAAATCAGGATGCATTATCCGGCGTTGTTACCGCGCCTGAATTCGGTTTTGCTCAATACCCTGGCTGAAACCCGGCTGATGCTGCGCTGGGGAACGGTGTTCCTGAACGGTTTCTGGCTTTTGCTGATCATGCTGGCGACGCGTGAGCATCCTCAGCCGTGGCGCTCTCGCCTGTTGCTTATCGCGATCGTTGGCTTATATCTTCACGGTTACCCGTATCTGGAGCGAAAATTACGCTACCGGCCGCGCGGGCTGTGTGTGGCCCAATGTCTGCTGTCGCTGCTCTCAATCGCGATCATCGTAAAAATAATGCTCGGCTTCTTCAGGGTATTTGCTCCGGATGCAGGAAACCTGGTCATGGCGGTCACCCATTACGGCGTCCTCAGCGCCAGCAGTTTTTGTGTGCTCTGGATGATGGCACCTAAAACCTGGAAGTGGTACAGCGTGCCGTTAAATGCGTTGACGTTACTGATGATATTGCCGTGGGAGGTGGTGAGGAAAAGCCGCGGGACCGTCAGTGTCGTGGCCTTTATCATGCTGCTGTTTGTCTATTCGCTGCTGATTGCCGTGGGGTTTCGCTAAGAATGCGGGCAGCGCGCGCTGCCCGCCAGGTTGTCACTCTGCCAGGATCCACACGCTCACACTGCCCGCTTCGCAGTAGAATTGCGCCGTGCCGTGCTCGTCGGTTTCAATAATGTCGTCGCGATGCTCCAGCAAATCACGCCATTTTCGGTGCGCGAGATTTTCTCCCATGTCGATGGTTTTCTCCCCCGCTTCACTGTTGGACATCACCACCACGCAGCCCGGATGTTCTTCGGTGCCACTGCGTGAAAACGCAATGCAGTTCAGATGATCGAAATAGTCCGTCTGCACACCCCATGCATGGGTTTGCCGGGCTTTGATTAATGTCTCCAGCCCTGGGATCGCAGGCATGTCGATGGTGTAATTGTTGCCGTCATCCCCCTCATCTTCGTAGGTCGCGCCTAACAAATCCGGATAGAACACAATCGGCACACCCTGCTCACGCAGCAGGATGAGGGCGTAGGCCAGCGGTTTGAACCAGGGTTCGATCGGCGCTTCCAGCGACTGCAACGGTTGGGTGTCGTGGTTAGCCACCAGCGTTACGGCGTGTGCCGGATCTGCGGCCACCAGCGTGTTATCGAAAATCTGCGTGAAGTTGAAATCCGCACCCTGTTTTGACGCATGGTGGAAATTCAGCTGCAACGGCGCATCGAACAGCATGGTTTTGCCGTCGACCTGATCGATGTAATTTTGCAGCGTCGGCACATCATGCGACCAGTATTCCGCCACGATATACATGGGTTGATCGGCTTCAGCCTGAATATGATCAATCCAGTCTTTGTAAAACCACGCTGGAATGTGTTTTACGGCATCCAGACGAAAGCCGGTGCATTGGGTTTGATCCATCAGCCAGCGCGCCCAGAACTTCAGCTCTTCGTTGACCGCATTGTTACGAAAATCAACGTTGGCACCCATCAGATAATCGTAATTTCCGAATTCATCATCGACCTGATCATTCCAGCCACCGGCGGTATAATCATTGACGATTTTGAAGATACCGTTTTCATCCGGGTTTTCGATGTGGTCGACACCGCTGAAACAGTGGAAATCCCAGATGAATTTCGAGTACTGGCCCTGCCGTGCGGGGAACGTGAAACGCGTCCAGGCATCCGCTTCGATGATGTCATCGCTGATATCTTCGCGGTTATCAATATTCACACGGTTAACCTGTACACGCTCTTTCTCGTCAGCCCCCATTTTGTGGTTGAGCACCACATCGAGGATGACGCCCAGCTGATGCGCTTTCAGCGCTGCAATGGCCGCCATCAGCGCTTCTTTATCGCCGTATTTTGTGCCACGCGTGCCCTTCTGGTCGAACTCACCGAGATCGAACAGATCATAGGTGTCGTACCCGACCGAATATCCACCGGAATCCCCTTTATAGGCAGGCGGTAACCAGGCTGCGGTAATGCCGATTTCGGCCAGCCATGCGGCCTTTTCTGCCACTTCCGGCCACAGTTTGCCACCGTCCGGGTAATACCAGTGAAAGAACTGAAACAACGTAGGATTCTGCATTCATGATTTCCATTCAGATGACCGGGAAATGAAGTATGGAGCAGGATTGGGAAAAATGCGGCGGAAGGAAAAAAAAAGCCGGTCAGCAATGCTGACCGGCCCGGAACGGCATCAGATCGGGATCAGTTGATTTCAGGATGCTGATCGATCAGGTTCTTTCTTTTCGCCTGAAGTTCAGCAATCTGCGCATCAATATCTTCGATCTTGTGTTCGATATTGTCATGGTGCTCTTGCAGAATTTCTTTCGCTTCTGCACGGTCAGAGGCCGCTGGCGTAGCGCCTTTCAGCGGACGGTTTGCGGTTTCTTTCATGAAGATACCGGTGATCAGACCAATCACTGCCACCACCATCAGATAATACGCGGGCATATAGAGGTTATTGGTGGATTCAACCAGCCAGGCGACGATGGTCGGCGTCAGACCGGCTATCAGCACTGACACGTTAAAGGCAATCGCCAGCGCACTGTAACGGATGTGTGTCGGGAACATGGCCGGTAATGTCGATGCCATCACGCCGATGAAGCAGTTGAGCAACACCGCGAGGATCAGCAGACCTAAGAAGATCAGGCCAATCACGCCGCTGTTAATCAGGATGAAGCACGGGATGGACAGAATAAACAGGCCCACGCTGCCGATCAGAATAAACGGCTTACGGCCAAAACGGTCACTCAGCATGCCCATGAACGGCTGGACAAACAGCATACCCACCATGATGGCAATAATGATCAGCACACCGTGGTCTTCTGAATAGTGCAGGCTGTGCGACAGGTAGCTCGGCATGTACGTCAGCAACATGTAGTAAGTGACGTTAGTGGCGATAACCATACCGACGCAGACGATTAACGGTTTCCACTGTTTGGTCAGGATCTCGCGGAAAGAAACTCTCGGCGGCTCTGCAATGTCTTTACGGGAATCGCTGTCGATTTTATCCACGTGCTGCTGGAAGGTCGGGGTTTCTTCCAGCGCATGACGCAGGTAGATACCGATCAGGCCCAGCGGTGCGGCGATGAAGAACGGGATACGCCAGCCCCACTCGAGGAAGTTTGCTTCACCCACAATGCTGGAGATCAATACGACGACGCCCGCACCCAGGATGAAACCGGCGATCGAGCCGAAGTCCAGCCAGCTGCCGAGGAAGCCACGTTTTCTGTCCGGAGAGTATTCGGCAACAAAAATCGCGGCACCGGTGTATTCACCGCCCACGGAGAAGCCCTGCGCCAGTTTTGCCAGCAACAGAAGGATCGGAGCCCAGATACCGATGGTGGCGTAACCGGGGATCAACCCGATACAGAAGGTACTGACCGACATGATAATGATCGTGACGGACAAGACCTTTTGACGACCAAACTTATCACCCAGCGCACCAAAGAACAGACCGCCCAGAGGCCTGACCAGGAACGGAACCGAGAACGTTGCCAGCGCGGCAATCATCTGAATACCGGGATCTGCGCCAGGGAAGAACACCTGGCCCAGCGCAAATGCCACAAAACCGTACACCCCGAAGTCAAACCACTCCATGGCATTTCCCAACGCAGCCGCCGTGATCGCCTTCTTGAGTTTGGTGTCGTCAATGATGGTGATATCGTTGATTTGCATCGGTTTAACGCGTTTCTTTCTCAATCTAATCATGTACATCCCTTTTTCAAATATCTCCACTGTTTCTAGCGAGAGGTATTCTGTTCAGTACCCTTAATGTATTTCGGGTATCAATTGTTATTTGCCAAACCATGACATTATAGAATGTTTTTTACAGAAGGGAAAAATGTGATCAACCTTACATTTTCAACAGCGTCTGCCGTCATGTGACCGTGCTAAGTGGTAATGTGTTTTCAATTTAATGAAATATCATTTCAATTAATAAAATAAAGCCAACAGCACGGCTGATTTTGTTGCCACTTACGAGGTGAATCATGGCGAAAGGTTCTCAGATTCAATTCAGTTTTCACACGGTTCAGGATCCACAGACCGGTGCCCGCGTCACGCGACTGACGCCGCCGGATGTCCTGTGTCATCGCAACTATTTTTATCAGAAATGTTTTACCCGCGATGGCTCTAAGGTTTTGTTTGCAGGGGAATTTGACGGGCACCGTAACTATTATCTTCTGGATCTCAGCAGCCAGAAAGCGGTGCAACTGACCGAAGGTCAAGGGGATAACACCTTTGGCGGATTCCTTTCTCCGGACGATCAATACCTGTATTACGTCAAGAATGAGCGTCGTTTACAACGGGTGAAACTGGATGATTACAGTGAAACCACGGTGTATCAGGTGCCGGAAGAATGGGTCGGTTACGGAACGTGGGTGGCTAACAGTGAATGCACCAGCCTGGTGGGCATTGAAATCAGTCGCGAAGACTGGACGCCGTTGTCAGACTGGAAAATCTTCCAGGAGTTCTACCACAGTAATCCGCACTGCCGTTTGTTGCGTGTCGATTTACTGAACGGTAAATCCCGCGTGATTCATGAGAAAAATGAATGGCTCGGTCATCCTATTTATCGTCCTTATGATGATAGTACCGTCGCGTTTTGCCACGAAGGGCCGCACGATCTGGTGGATGCGCGGATGTGGTTGGTGAATGAAGACGGCACCCAGGTACGCAAGGTGAAAGAACATGCGCCGGGGGAAAGCTGCACGCATGAGTTTTGGGTGCCGGACGGATCGGCGCTGATGTATGTGTCTTATCTGAAAGGCCAGCACGATCGCCATATCCGTCGCTTTGATCCGCAGACCGGAGAAGATATTTCCCTGATGACCATGCCTGCCTGTTCGCATCTGATGAGCAACGAAAACGGCACGCTGCTGGTGGGCGACGGTTCCGGCACGCCGGTGGATGTAAAAGACACCGCCAGCCATACGATTGAAAACGATCCGTGGTTGTATATTTTTGATGCCAAAACCCGTCAGCATGCTCCGCTTGCCGCGCACAACAGTTCATGGCGCGTGCTGGATGGCGACCGTCAGGTCACGCATCCGCACCCCTCTTTTTCACCAGACGATCGCCATGTGTTATTCACTACCGATTCTGAAGGATTGCCTGCCCTTTATCTGGCGGAAATTCCTGACGCCCTGCTCAGTTCATTACGTAAGGACTAAACGATGTTCATTTTTAGAAAAGATATTCCTCTGCAGGACCTGGGCGACGGTGTGAGCCGTCGCGTTCTGGCGCACGACGGCACCATGATGGCGGTTGAAGTGTATTTCGAAGAAGGTGCCGTCGGCCCGATGCACAATCACGTGCATGAGCAACTGACTTACGTGTTGTCAGGGCGTTTTAAATTCACGATCGGCGAAGAGACGCTGGAAGTGTCGGCGGGCGATACGCTGTATAAAAAACCTTATATTATGCACGGCTGCGTATGCCTGGAGAAAGGTGTGCTGTTAGATACCTTTACACCGCAGAGACAAGACTTCCTCTGACCGGCTGGCCGTCAGGACAATAAAAAACCGGTGCTGATTTCAGCACCGGTTTTTTTGATCTCAAAAGAAAGGGATAACTTATGCGAGGATTTCACGCACAAAGTTTTCGATCTCTTTATTCTGACCATTTTCGAAGAAGCATTTCTGGAAGCGTTCGCCGCTGACAGCGGTTTTCACCAGTTCTTTATCGATAGCGCGCAGGGTATCAAGGTAGTTTTCTTTTACCACCGCCGCTTTGACCTGATTCAGAATGCCCGCGTTACGCACCTGCGGTTCTTTACGGTCAGCCGGATAGCCCTGACCTTTCACGCCGGTGAAGGCTTTTTCGAAGATGAAACGCACATTCAGCTCTGCGCCCCAGCCAAAACCTTTGGCGAAAGGCAGCGACAGCGCGTTACCGTTGTTGATTTGGGCAAACAGGAACGCATCTGCCGGATCAATACAGTAACCGCAGTTAACGCCCGGATGGATGTTCAGTGACATCAGTGCGCCCTGCCCGGTGCCGCAGCCCGCGACCACGAAATCGACCGCTTTTGAGTTCAGCAGAATGCTGGCCATGATACCCAGATGGATGTACGTCAGGTGATGATCCTGCTCGTCAGACATGCCGACGTTGTATACCGGATATTCTTTTTCGGACGCAACCGCGTTCAGCTCTTTAAGAATGATCGCGTTTTTCGCGGCCTGACTGTTTTCCATCATCAATGCAATTTTCATGAGATTTCCTCTTTAGGCAGCGGTTTTATCCGCTGCTGTCTGTGAATGCTTCTATGGATGAATGAGGTTTGGCGGGATTAACGCGCCAGCCAGCCGCCATCGACGGCAATCGTGTAGCCATTAATGTAGTCGGATGCCGTGGAAGACAGGAAGACAACCGGCCCCATAACGTCAGACGGTAAACCCCAACGCCCGGCCGGAATGCGGCTGAGAATTTCTTCGCTGCGGGCTTCATCGGCGCGCAGTTGCTGGGTATTGTTGGTCGCCATGTAACCCGGTGCGATCGCGTTGACGTTGATGTTGTGTTTCGCCCACTCGTTCGCCAGCAGACGGGTAACGCCCATCACGGCACTTTTCGATGCGGTATAAGAAGGTACACGGATACCGCCCTGGTAGGAAAGCATCGACGCAATATTGATGATTTTACCGCCGGTGCCCTGCGCAATGAATTGCTTCGCTACCGCCTGAGACATGAAGAACACGGATTTGATGTTCAGGTTCATGACGTCGTCCCAGTTCTTTTCACTGAAGTCGATGGCGTCTTCACGGCGAATAATCCCGGCGTTGTTCACCAGAATATCCAGATGACCCATCTCGGCAACGGCACGCTCCAGCAACGCCGGGATCACTTTGGTGTCGCTGAGATCGGCGGTCAGGCTGAGAAAACGACGGCCAGTCGCCGCAATTCTTTCAATGGTTTCGGCAGGCTCAACGATGTTGATCCCCACGATGTCACAGCCGGCTTCCGCCAGACCGATGGCCATACCCTGGCCCAGACCGGTGTCGCATCCGGTCACCACGGCGACTTTTCCCTTCAGTGAAAAATTATCCAGAATCATGATGTTTCCTTTTTCCATAAAACGGAGGCGAATGCGCTTTTCCGTCACACAAGAGTGAGTCGGGCAATGCCCGGCTACGAACTGATGGGAAGAAGTTTAGCGATAAAATTCGCGCAACTCAAGAAAATGAAACATCATTTCAATTTAGATGAACTTTGATGTCGTTTTTTGTTGGGTTGATCACGTCCTGAAAGAATGCACAGTGCAAGGGCTCAGCCTGGAAAACGGAAATTATCCTACGTTAAGCGTTTTGAGCTTAACGGGTGAAACCGTTCCATTGAGCTCGCCCCGCTGACCGTAAGGGATGTAAGGAACGATTTAACTTTCCGTTAAAGGTTTTGCTTACTTTCGTACAGGTTATCGGCATGGCGTACGCAATCGTTCGGTTTCGGAGGCAGAAAGGACACAGCATCTTCAATTCAAGTAGTTGCTAAACACCGATGCTTAAAAAACAGCCCAAGCGTAGGATATTTTTTTCTTTTAAACGCGGCCCCCTGTAAAGTAGGTTCGCGAGGCAAGGGCTTCGAGGGCGTTAGAGGCGCCGTATGGATTAAAGGAGATATTTCAATGGATTTTTTGAAGATAGTACTGACTGCCGCTTTGTTTGTCGCAGCGCCCACATGGGCAGGAGATTTGACTGGGCCCCAAAATAATGCCGTTAGATCTGCGGAGCAGTATCTCAGTATGACGGGCTTCTCACGGAACGGACTTATTCATCAACTCTCATCGGATGCAGGGGATGGTTACGAGATTTCTGACGCTACGGTAGCAGTGGACAGCCTGAACATTGATTGGAACCAGGAGGCGGTGAAATCTGCAAAGCAGTATCTCAGTATGATGGGTTTCTCGTGCAAAGGCCTCATTAATCAACTTTCCTCAAGCGCCGGAGACAAATACACCGTTGACCAGGCAACCTACGGCGCAAAACAGGCAGGTGGCTGCTAAAAAACGGCGTGGTTCAAACGATGGGAACTGGCTAATAAAAGGAATTAGCATGAGCAATTATGAGGGGATCGCCACACGCATTGCCGATATCATTATATCACCTGACTCAGTATTAGGTTTTATTAACGGTGCAATATCCGTACCTGTCGATCTGGGTTATATGGCGTATGGTGTATTTGACACTGATTCATATTACTCTCACGAAACTGAAACAGTCAGAATAATCCAGGCAATGAGAAATGGAATTCTTAATTACGACCGAATCCTAGATGCAATAGAGATTGTTTTATCCAAGTTTGATCAATATGTGTCAATAAGCAAACAAAATAAGTTGTTAAGCCGTGGCTCATTCTCAATAATAGGCCGCGCCGTTACCAATTCTGCTATTTCATCAACGATTGCCAAGGCAATTGCTCAGCGGGCTGGCTGGACAGTAGCTCTGCGCGGTGGGGCTGTAGGTAACATTTTGCTTATAGGAGGAATGAAGGAACGCTGTATAAGGACATCGGAACAGCTCAGCATAGACGAACCTGAATTATATCAGGTGCTGCGTGTAAAAGATTACGACTTACTCTACTTTATGTTTGAACCGGCACTTAAACCCTTTGTGGATGCTCTGATCGTAAGACGACAACAGGGAATACCCGCGTTTGATAACATACTGGAACGTGTAGAATCTAAAGTGAGTGGCGACTATGGGCATCATTAAGGGGACATTGGGTGCGCTGGTCGGCGCCATTGCTGTCTGGTTGGGAATATATTTCTTTTTCCACTTCGAAACCTGGTCTATGAGACTGCTTTCTATTTTTACGCTTGCCGTCTGCGTCTATCTTCTGGGGAAATTATTAGATAAATTTTTCCCAATGTAGTTAATTGAATTTACCCAATTTATAAGGATGTAAAATGTCTAATCCAGCATATTTATGGTTAACTGATGAAAATGGATCACCTGTTACAGGCGGTTCTTTAGTTTCTGGTCGAGTCGGAGCAATAGAATTAAAGTCGTTGACTCATAATGTACAGGTCCCAACCGACTCAAATACGGGACGATTAACGGGAACGCGGGTACATTCACCTTTATCATTCCAAAAGGAATTTGATAAGGTTACACCGCTTTTATGCAAAGGACTGAGCCAGGGACTTACCATGAAATCCGCAACATTTAAGATGTACCAGATCTTAAATGCAGGCATCGAGTCCGAGTATTTTAATATAATTCTTGAAAATGTGAAAATAACTTCAATTACACCGAACTTATACCAAGGCGGTCAGACGGGAACGCATTTTGAAACAATCCAAATGCGCTATGAAACTATCACGTGGAAGTGTTGTGAAGGCAATATTATATTTAAAGATTCGTGGAATAACCGCTGGGTTGCATAAGCTGGAAAGCGTCTTGCCGCATTTACCTGTTCATACGTTCTAATACCGCCTGTGGGCGGTATTGTTTTTATTACGGGGTAAGCAGCCCCCTGCAAATGCATGACCGCAAAACCGCGCAGGCTGGAAATTAAGCAGAACAGTGTGCAAAGGCGTGTTAACGAAGGTGGAGCGAGGGGATAACGCAAAATCACTGCCCGGCGGGAGCCGGGCCAGCGGTACTGAAATCGGTAACGGGCGGCGCGCTTAGTGCATCGACCCCTGGCACTCGGTGGCCATGGTCAGACCGCGACGCCAGTCACCCGGAGTCTGTCCAAACTGACGTTTGAAACTGCGGGTAAAGGATTGCTGAGAATCAAAGCCCAGCGAGATCGCCACGCTGACGATAGGCTCACGGCTGCTTGCCAGCATATCGGCAGATTTCTTCAACTTTTTCTCACGGATGAATTCACCCATCGGCAGGCCGGTATGTTCTTTAAACATGCGTTGCAGATACCAGCGCGAATACCCTGCCCGTTTAGCGACGGTCTTAATATCCAGTCGCTCTTCCAGATTGTGATCGATCCAGTCGATCAGGTCGTGAATGAAATCCTCGGTTCTCATGGGCTTTCTCCTGTCTCTTATTCAGTTTGTTGCCGCCCCCCGAGGGCGTCTTTTTCTAAACTGACGCACTTTGCGATTAAATGCAAGTTTTACTATTGCATTTAATGTGTCGGTACGGGATAGTCACGCTCCCTGAAGTAAACGTTCTGTAAAACAGCACAGAAAGTGTAACAGTATTTCTTGCACTTTAGTAGCGGCGTCCCTACAATCCCCTCGAATCAATTGTATCAGACATTGATACATAATTGTGCTGATGAACGGCACAAGTCCCAAAAAAGTCAGATCAGGCAAAGGACGTTACCCGGAGGACAGACCGGTTGTATTGCCTGACAGCACTTACTCACTGGAAATAAAAATAATGAAAAACCTGCAAAAACCGTTGGTTGTTGCACGCGACCGCCTGCGCGGTACGCCTTTGACTTTGCGCCTTTCAGGGGTTGCGTTCATGGTCGCCCTGCTCGCCGGGTGTGACAACAGCGTGGCACAAAACGCCGCGCCGCCAGCCCCGCAGGTCAGTGCGGCCGATGTGCTGATTAAACAAATCAGCCAGTGGGATGCGTTTAACGGTCGTGTGGAAGCGGTGCAAAGTGTTCAGCTTCGCCCGCGTGTGTCCGGCTATATCGATAAAGTGAATTATCAGGAAGGCCAGGAAGTGAAGAAAGGTCAGGTGCTGTTTACCATTGATGACCGCACCTACCGCGCGGCTCAGGAGCAGGCACAGGCTGAACTGGTGCGTGCCCGCAATCAGGCCAGCCTGACCCGCAGCGAGTCCTCCCGCACAGAAAAACTGATTGGCACGCAGGCCATTTCCACTGAAATCGCCGAGCAGCGCCGTTCGGCAGCATCTCAGGCACAGTCTGATGTGCTCGCCGCTCAGGCACAGCTGGACATGGCACAGCTGAATCTGGATTTCACCCGTGTGACCTCTCCGATTGATGGCCGCGCCAGCCGTGCGATGATCACCACCGGCAATCTGGTGACCGCGGGCGACACCGCCAGCGTACTGACCACGCTGGTGTCGCTGGACACGGTGTATGTCTACTTTGATGTCGATGAAGGTACTTTCCTGCGCTATCAGGCGATGGCGCGTGATGGCCAGCGCAATGACACCCCGCAGTCCCGTTTGCCGGTGCACGTCGGTCTGGTGGGTGAAGACGGCTATCCGCATCAGGGCGTGGTCGACTTTACGGATAATCAGCTCAACTCAGGTACCGGCACCATCCGTATGCGCGCCCTGCTGGATAACCGTGATCGCGCCTTTACGCCTGGCCTCTTCGCCCGCGTGCAGTTACCGGGCAGCGCGGAATTCAGCGCCGTGCTGGTGGACGATAAAGCCGTTCTGACCGATCAGGATCGTAAATTTGTTTACGTGGTTGATAAAGACGGTAAAGCACAGCGCCGCGATGTGGAAGTTGGACGGATTTCCGGTGGTTTACGTATTGTGCAGAAAGGTCTGGAAGCGGGTGACCGCGTGATTATTGACGGCGTTCAGAAAGTCTTTATGCCGGGTATGCCCGTTAACGCCAAAACCGTCAGCATGGCGGCCAACAGCGTCACTCCTGCCGCCGCTAAATAAAAGAGAATTCTGACTCATGGACTTTTCCCGCTTTTTCATCGACCGGCCGATTTTCGCCGCCGTTTTGTCGATTCTGATTTTAGTCACCGGGGCGATTGCTATTCCCCTGCTGCCGGTCAGCGAATACCCGAACGTGGTTCCGCCGAGCGTACAGGTTCGCGCGGAATATCCGGGTGCCAACCCGAAAGTGATTGCAGAAACCGTGGCGACGCCGCTGGAAGAAGCCATCAACGGCGTTGAAAACATGATGTACATGAAATCGGTCGCCGGTTCCGACGGCGTGCTGGTGACCACCGTGACGTTCCGTCCGGGTACCGATCCGGATCAGGCACAGGTTCAGGTGCAGAACCGCGTGGCGCAGGCCGAAGCGCGCCTGCCGGAAGATGTGCGCCGTCAGGGTGTGACGACGCAGAAGCAATCACCGACCTTAACGCTGGTGGTGCATCTGGTGTCGCCTTCCGGTAAGTACGACTCGTTATACCTGAGCAACTACGCCACGCTGAAGGTGAAGGACGAACTGGCGCGTTTGCCGGGTGTCGGCCAGATTCAGATTTTTGGCGCGGGCGAATACGCAATGCGTGTCTGGCTCGATCCCAACAAAGTGGCGGCACGCGGGCTGACAGCCAGTGACGTTGTCACGGCAATGCGTGAGCAAAACGTGCAGGTGTCTGCCGGTCAGCTCGGTGCAGAACCGCTGCCAAAAGACAGCGACTATCTGTTGTCGATCAACGCCCAGGGGCGGCTCAAGAACGAAGAAGAGTTCGGCAATATCATCCTGAAAAGCGGTGATAACGGCGAAATTGTTCGTTTGCGCGACGTTGCGCGTATTGAAATGGGCTCCGGAAGTTACGCCCTGCGTTCGCAGCTGAACAATAAAGATGCGGTCGGTATCGGTATCTTCCAGTCACCGGGCGCTAACGCGATTGATCTTTCTGATGCCGTTCGCGCCAAAATGGCCGAGCTGGCTACCCGCTTCCCGGAAGGCATGACCTGGCGGGCGCCGTATGACCCGACGGTGTTTGTGCGTGATTCGATCAGTGCTGTGGTGCATACGCTGCTGGAAGCCGTCGTGCTGGTTGTGCTGGTGGTGATCCTGTTCCTGCAAACCTGGCGTGCGTCGATTATCCCGTTACTCGCGGTACCGATTTCGGTTATCGGCACATTCAGCATTCTGTATTTGCTCGGTTTCTCGCTCAACACGCTCAGTCTTTTCGGGCTGGTGCTGGCGATAGGCATCGTGGTCGATGACGCCATTGTGGTGGTGGAAAACGTCGAGCGAAATATCGAGGAAGGTCTGGCGCCTAGGGAGGCGGCGCATCAGGCAATGCGGGAAGTGTCCGGGCCAATCATTGCCATCGCGCTGGTGCTGTGTGCGGTCTTTGTGCCGATGGCGTTCCTTTCCGGCGTCACCGGTCAGTTCTACAAACAGTTTGCGGTCACCATTGCCATCTCCACCGTGATTTCGGCGATTAACTCCCTGACGCTCTCCCCTGCTCTGGCAGCTCTGTTGCTGAAACCGCACGGCGCGCCAAAGGACATGCCATCAAGACTGATCGACCGTCTGTTCGGCTGGATTTTCCGTCCGTTTAACCGCTTCTTTAACGCCAGTTCACACGGTTATCAGAATGCGGTGTCAAAAACGCTCGGACGACGTGGTGCCGTCTTTGCGGTTTACGTTCTGCTGCTGTGCGGCGCCGCGCTGATGTTCAAAATGGTGCCGGGCGGCTTTATACCGACGCAGGATAAGTTGTACCTGATTGCCGGGGTGAAAATGCCGGAAGGGGCATCGCTGTCACGCACCGATGCCGTGATCCGCAAGATCAGTGCGCTGGGGCTGAGCACCGACGGCGTCAGTGATGCTGTGGCATTTCCGGGGCTGAACGCCTTGCAGTTCACCAATACGCCAAATACCGGCACGGTGTTCTTTGCGCTGAAACCGCTGGGCGAACGTACCCGCACGGCGGCGGAAATTAACGCCGAAATCAACGCCAAGATCTCGCAGATTCAGGAAGGTTTCGCCTTCTCGATTATGCCACCGCCAATTCTCGGATTAGGCCAGGGTTCCGGTTACTCGTTGTATATCCAGGATCGTGCAGGTCTGGGCTACGGCGCGTTGCAGACGGCGATCAACACGATGTCCGGTTCGATTATGCAAACGCCGGGAATGGGCTTCCCTATCTCCTCTTATCAGGCCAACGTTCCGCAGCTGGATGCGCATATTGACCGCGATAAAGCCAAGGCACAGGGCGTTTCTCTCGATGATTTGTTCAGTACCTTGCAGGTGTATCTCGGTTCGTCATACATCAATGACTTCAACCGGTTCGGACGCACCTGGAAAGTGATGGCGCAGGCTGACGGCCAGTTCCGCGACAGCGTGGAAGACATCGCCAATCTGCGTACCCGAAATGACAAAGGTGAAATGGTGCCGATCGGCAGTATGCTGAACATCACCACCACTTACGGGCCTGATCCGGTTATCCGCTATAACGGTTATCCGGCGGCAGATTTGATTGGTGATGCAGATCCGCGCATTTTGTCTTCGACACAAGCGATGACCGAGCTGACAGAAATGTCCAAAAACCTCCTGCCAAATGGCATGAATATCGAATGGACAGATCTGAGCTATCAGCAATCAACACAGGGTAACGCCGCGCTGATTGTGTTCCCGATGTCGGTTCTGCTGGCGTTTCTGGTACTGGCTGCACTTTATGAGAGCTGGACGTTGCCGCTGGCGGTGATCCTGATTGTGCCGATGACCATGCTTTCAGCGCTGTTTGGCGTGTGGCTGACAGGGGGTGATAACAACGTCTTTGTTCAGGTCGGGCTGGTGGTGCTGATGGGGCTGGCATGTAAAAACGCCATCCTGATTGTCGAATTCGCCCGCGAGCTGGAGATGCAGGGCAAAGGGATTGTGGAATCGGCGCTCGAAGCCTGTCGCCTGCGTCTGCGCCCTATCGTCATGACGTCCATTGCCTTTATTGCCGGGACAATACCGCTTATCCTCGGTCACGGCGCTGGTGCAGAAGTGCGCGGCGTCACGGGCATCACCGTTTTCTCCGGAATGCTGGGGGTGACGCTGTTCGGGTTGTTCCTGACGCCGGTATTTTATGTGGCACTGCGCAAGCTGGTGACGCGTAAGCATGCGGTGCAGGAGACGCAGACAGTCTGATTGGTAATGACAGAAAGTAAAAAGCCGGGAAATTATCCCGGCTTTTTTACGTCTGAATGTCGCGAAGTGAGTATCAGATGGCTGATGTTTATTTCGTGCAGAGCGACTTATCTGCGTATTCCGCAGCCAGGTCTTTGGTGCATTTGTACTTGCCGCCACGTTCAAACTCGGCCAGCGCATCGGCTACCGTATGGCGACCCAGCACCTGTAACGACGCCTCTTCAGCCTCATTCACGATATTTTTAAAATAGGTACAGGCATTGGCGCTGACAACACAGCGGGCAGGCACATCGGGACGTGCGGCCCACAGGCGTTTGTCTTCAATCACGGCGCAGTAAATATCACGCAGCGTAATGTCTTCCGCCGGGCGGCCAAGATGAATCGAGCCGGTGCGGCCAAGCGTTGAGACGATAATGCCATGCTGAGTCAGTGGCACCATCAGTTTGCGGATGAAGCTGGAGTTGGCTTCCAGACCTGTAGCTAAGATCGCACTGGTGCAGCGCTGTTCAGCCTTTTGGGACTGAGCGATACAAAACACCATCTGCATGGCTGTCGGAAAGCGATAATCTAACATTTCATTGTCCTGAGAAACCAAGTCTTAGGTTAAGCACCCTATCACAGAGGAATAACCCTGTACGTGAGCTGGTCAATAATATAACAAAGACTGTTGCATTATTGAAGGCGGGGACGGCGTTAACGCACAGAAAGTCACGTTTTGGGCACAAAAAAACCCATCCGGAGATGGGTTTTCTTTAGGCTATTTCTAAGACTTTTGGTCAGGAAATTAGAACTGGTAGATCATGCCAACGCCAACAACATCATCGGTAGAGATGCCGTTGTTTTCGTAGAAATCATCATCGTTGTCCAGCAGGTTGATTTTATAATCAACGTAGGTGGACATATTTTTGTTGAAGTAATAGTTCGCGCCAACAGAAACGTATTTAACCAGGTCTTTGTCGTTGTCTTTTCCGCCATTGCCGTTGTTCAGGTCTTTACCTTTAGACTGCAGGTAAGAAACTTCCGGACGCAGACCGAAGTCGAATTGATATTGTGCAGTGACTTCAAAGTTCTGCGTTTTATTTGCAATGCCGTCATTGCCGTACATGGTCATATTACGGGTTTCAGCATACATGGTCGCCAGGTAGACATTATTTGCGTCGTATTTCGCGCCAACTGTCCAGACGTCAGCTTTGTCACCACGGTTATCAGCAGTTTGATCATTAGTACGGTCAGAAGAGGCATAAGCTGCACCTGCACTGATACCCATACCGAAATCCTAGGTAATTAAATATGCACTAACCTATTGTTTTATATTATTAATACAACCTAATTATCAAGTTTTTTGGTTTGCAAATATCTCTTCCTATCCCTATATGTTTCAACGAATTAAAATTAGTTTTGCAGAAGGGTTTTATTTTACAAAAACAAACATTGCTGTATGTATAACCAGTTAACTTGTTTGGGCGATTTTATGTTTGTTGAGCTGATTTACGACAAAAGAAACATGGCCGGTGTACCGAACGCCAACGCGCTGATCTTGGCTGAATTGACCAAACGCGTGCATGGCACCTTTCCTGATGCTGACGTGAAGGTTAAACCGATGGTGACGGTCAGCAGCATCAACACGGACGCCAGCAAAGCATGGAAGGCAGTTCTGGCGGGAATAGTTGAAGAGATGTTTCTTTGCACTCAGATTGTCGATGGGAAACCCAAATACTCACTTCGCGAGTTGCCCGAATGGGTTTAACGCAACCTTTTGAAATATAACCCGGCCAATGCGCCGGGTTTTTTGTGCCTGTAATCTGGCAAAATCACCGCCCTGCACTATTCTCATAGCAGCTGACAAAAGATCAGCAAGCCTGCCAAGGCCATGAGTACCTACCTACTGATAGCCCGCCGTTAACGCGGGCTCTTTTTTTACCTGTTTTATGGTGAATATCTAAGCATTAGCTAATCTTTAGAGTGGGTGGGATAACCGCCATCCAGAAGCGTAATATTGATACCTTTGATTTTTGCCCGCCTTTAACGCGGGCTCTTTTTTAATAATCAAAACGGGGGGGATTTCTTTAATTACTAAACCATGTTTCATAAGCCAAATTCTCAAGAGCTACTATTATGCTTTTGGGAGCATCGCTCTCGTTCCAAAACTAAATTTAGTGGCGATTCACTGGCCTTCGTTCGCGGAGGCTTTTTTACGCCCTAACACCGCCAATTCAGCAAACAACCTCATTTATGGGCACTGATCTGACGGATTGAGATTTGATTGCCATGCTATCTTTATTTCGTTCTATCTCAAGTAAAGTTCAACTGTAAAAACTGATGTTTATTGCCCGCCTGTCGCGGTCTTTTTTATGAGTTCTTTATCAGTAAGTTTACAGCATGCCTATATCTGTCTTGGCATTGCATATGTATAAATTATTGATTTTAAATATTAATGTATGTAATTATGCTCTCTACACTCACCACTCTACCCTGCTCAAGCACAGCCAATACTGCGTCCCCAATTTCTCTTCTGACTAATAAATTTTCTTCTTCAGTATGCATATCAACCTCAAGTAGTTTTTCACTGAGATTAGCACACAGATTTGCTTAAACCTTCAAATGCATGGCATGTCGTCAAACACATTATTCCTGGCGTCGTAGAGGGATGTGTTCACTTGAGCACCTAACTACTGCATTAAAGGGCTTCCCTCAGGCAACGCAAAAATCTCAATGTAGGGATAGATTTACCTTTGAAATTTCCGGAACAAGAATTTCCCAACCTAGCCAGCGAGCATTCTTTTTTCTTATCAGATAATAATGGTTAAGATATTGATTAGTATTCATTGTACAAATTTATTACAAAAATAATTTAAATTTTAAGATAACTTATATGTACCGTAAGAGTAGAATTATTGTCACAAGAGTTTGAATGAAAAAAGGCTCAAAATATTGTGAAAACCACATTGATTGTGATTGTCGTTTTGGTTTTGGTCATCGGGCTGGTTTTTTGGGTGGTCAAGTCCAGAATGAATGATATAGATAATGATTATTGATAAATAAAATACATTTATAAACTTTAGTTATAAAAACCAATGAAATCAATGTTCACCACCGTGAGAAATCCCTCTTATTAGTTAATAAAATAATTTAACTTTGATAAAAGACTATTTATTTTAGTTAAGTTGCCAAGATAATATAAATTACTACTAAGTGAAATTATTTTTCGTTCGCAAAATGAGCGTTAATGAATTCTTAGCTTTTAAGGTGCCATTTCTAAATCTACACTTCCACCTTACCCCACCTAAAAAACTAAACCCTTATGATTAGCTACTCTTCCGCTTGAGTTAACATGTTCGCGTTATAGTCAATGCGTTCTACCCCTGTAATTTCCAGATGTAAAAACTGATGTTCATTACCCGCCTATGGTGGTTTTTTATGCATCAGAAAGCTTGTTGATAATAGACTGGTAACACTCTGCCTCACGCTCACTGACGCAATGCATGCGCTTATTAGCGAAAACCTTTATTAAGTTTTCACGGCTGATTTCGTAACCATTTTGACGCAAACCAAAGACAACATCCCCAAGAATCACACACATCTCGGCGTACTTTTCTGATTCGTCCATATGTTCACCTATCGATATGACTTTGCTCACCCTTGTTAATAGGTTAGGAAAGCCCGTGCTTATAGGCAAGGTAAGAATTTATGTGGTGGGTTCTTCATAATCTTCGGAGCTGGGGACATCAAAGATAGGTGGCGCTTCCATCCGCGGGTCTTCATTTTCAATCGCGGTATTTTTAATAACTTCGGATTGCTCTTTGATGCTTGCGATCAGTGCTCTTGCATCATCCGGCTTATCCAGTGCCAACTCCACAAGTTCGAATAGAGTCTTGATAGCCTCCGTGTGATACGCCGCTGCCGCGCCTGTTGTGTTCAGGTATTTGAAGTTGGGGATAACGGTACCGTCGCTAAACTTCCTGTCACCGTTGTAGGTGATCGCCTCTTTACATGCCCGTTCAACATCCTGCGCAATCAGCCCGACTTCTCTTCCCCCGTCTTTTTTACCGTAGATAGAACCGTTAAAAGTTAGAACGGATGCTAATGCGTTTTTTACTTTTTCAATGTCGAACTTGTGACGGATATCTGATCCAGATGTCCAGGTGCCGGACGCTGTCGCATTGCCGCCTCGGAGAAACTCCCATCCGCCGCCGCCAGACAACGCAACGAAATACGATTGGATCGTAGTGTCCCCCGCGCGCCGAATACCTGTCTGCGCCAGTTCGGTGTACCACCGGTATACCGTCCACCCCATCGGTGTACCAGGGCCTGACCCCCCGGCAGAGTTGTTATTCACCTCCACTCTGTTCTGTTCACTCGCAGTAACGCCTAAACCCCCGCCCGCGCCCCCGGTGACCGCTCCGGTAGCAGTAACGGCACCGTTAATAGTACCGCCGGTAGTTGGGTAAGCACCCAATGCCGTTCTGGCAGCGGCGGCGGTTACAGCACCTGTTCCACCGTTTACAATCGGCAAGGTGCCATTAACGCCAGAACCAAGAGGCACTTGTATTTTGCCGTACTGAGGAACCCATTCAGACCAGTTAGGGGATGCAGGGGTGAATGCACCCGTCAAACCACGGGTATATGTCTCTCCTTGAAAGGAGATGTACATTTGCTGGCAGCCATAGGCTGATTTAGTCACATAGAGCGTCCCGGCTTTTGCAATCGGGTATCCGTTGGCAACGATCGCATTGGCGTTTGCTGTCTGGTAGTAAATATTGAAATCAGTCACATTCCCCAGACTGTTTGGCGTCACTGTGGCATTCAGAAGGCCACCGTCGGCATAAGCTTTCGCCATGTCAGAGGTCAGTTTCGCAAAGCTGCTGATGTTCACAACGGTGCCGTCAGGAGCTGTCACGCTGACAGTGCCAGTTCCCGTCATGATAGTTTGCCAGCCGTCCATCTGTGACTGGTAGTAACCGAGCTGCGCGGCCAGGCGTTTGGAAAAGTCAGGTATCGAATCCGTATAAAAGCTCATCACCGCGTAAGCGGCTCCAGCAGCCACGGTACCGGCTGATGTGGTGAGAGTCAGATGAGTAGCATCCTCCACGCTGGCGATTTCATAGATTTTAACTGTTCCAGATGCCGGAAGCAGAAAGGCCTGCCCCGGTCCGACGCCGAACTTAGCATCTAAAAAGTTAGTGCCGGTGCCGGTGACCTTTGTTGCCGCTACGGAGACTGTGCCTGTTTTATACCAAGCCATATTTACGTTACTCCAGATAATAAAAAACCCGCCGAAGCGGGTCTGTTTAGGTTGGGTAATTTATTTTTCACACGTCGTCGATGTGAAGTTTGATCTGCTAACCCAGCGCCAGCCAAAAGGGTCTCCGGCTTTATACTGGGTTTGGCCTGCAACCTTACGTACGCCATAAATCTGTACAGACTTTTCCTGTCCACCGATGAGCGCGGTACCGCTACAGACGGGTTGCTGCTTCTCAATAACGCCTGAACATCCCGTAAGTACTCCCGCCAATGCAATCACAAATAAAATTTTTTTCATTTTTATGTCCCTTCGATACTGGATATCGGGACGATAACAACGATATTTGGAGAGGGATAATTGGTTAAATAGATCAATTACTTGAAATTGATCGTTCAAAACGATCGTTCAATTCAATCAATTGATTAATAAGCAGATACATCAATTGCGTATACCACGTCGTTTGAGTTTGCATAGCCAACATTCTCGAGCTGATCACCTCCCGGACTGTCTGTCTGGGTAGAGGATATTCGAGTAGTTGACCCGTTGAAGTATGCATAGGTCTGAATGGGTGACTGGAAAGGGCGCGTTGCGCCCCCAGAATGAATAACGCCGACCATTAAGCCAGTCATCTGTGGCATTACCGCGTAATTTCCGCTGAGTGAGGTATCGATGTTGTACCCCAGGTTAGCCGGATTACCCGGCGTTCCAACAGCAATGGGGGGATTCATCACCTTGGTTTCATTGGTCAGTATGCACTGTCCCTGAGCGTCGTTTATCGCTATCCCCCACGCCGGTTTCGGCTGGGGAATGACGATGCCAAAAATATAAACAGTGACATTACCTACGCTGCCGCCGGCAAGTCTGCCTACCGTAAGCGTATATACACCACTATTATTACTGAGCCTGCCGTAAACACCGGTTACATCAGATTTGAAGGCGACAACAAAGGGGCTCGAGACAGAGACGGCTAAGTTAATCACCCCGCCGCTTCCGCCAAAGTTGTACATATTCTTTGAGACCAGACTCATCGGCGTCGTGTCTGGCGTTGAGAATGGAATACCATACTCATCGACCAATATTGCCCCGTAATTTGCCATGTCATTGCTTCACTAAGTAAACGATCAGCCAACCTTCAGCTGCCGTGAATGTACCGGTTGAATAATCAGAACCGGCATTTGAGAGGGATACGCCGGTCGTGGAGGTGGTGATTTTTCGCCGGGCCGATGAAAGCTCAGCCCCCATAACCGGCGACTGCATCACGGACACCTTATAACCAGAAGGTACGACATAGGACCATGCCCCCGACACCTGGTCTTTTGATAGATAGATTGAGCCCAGTATCAGGATCCTCACCAGCCCCGTGTTATTGGGGGTCCTCGAAGCACTCCATGTTTGAATACCAAAATTCGCCAATCAGAATACCCCCGTCAGTTCCCCGATCTGCACACGCAGGACTCCGTTACCATCTGCAACGCTGATAGTTGTGTTGGTGGTTTTCATCTTGCCACCGCTGCCGGTACCGAAGTTCACAAAGGTACCGCCTTTATCCAATCGCCAGCCGGAGACGTTGGCTACGTAATTGGTGGACTGAATGAAGTTGCCGATCTTGGCGTTGGTAATTGTGCCGTCCTGAATGAAACCTTCATCAATGAACGTCTGCCCGCTGCGAATGGCAAAGAACGCTTTTGGTGTACCGTTCACATCAGACATGACTGTGAAATTGCTCGCCAAAAATGCCACGTTCGTCTGCATGCCTTCCGGAGTATTTTCAATGCCAATACCCATGCCCGCTGCATAATAGGTACCATTGCTGGTCACGCCCAACTTTATGCTGTACTGCGCAGACACATTCCCAGCTAAATCAGCCATTGCGCTGGCGGTTGTCTGCACGACGGCATTTGTTTCACTGAATTGAGCTTCTACGGTCTGCTGATACTCAGCAAAGGCTCTGCCCGCATCAGCCTGCGCTGTTTCGGTGGCTGTCACGCGAGCCCGAATAATCCCTGTAGCTGCACGCTGCCCGGTGGCATCTTTGTCATTGGAAAGCGAATTCTCAATAGCCGCTAATGCGGAACTATCGAAAGAGGCTTCAGTAACGCTGGCAAGGCTTGCGATAGCCTGTTCCGTTGTCGTCTGCGCCGTTTGCAATGAGCCTATCGAGGCCGTATTCCCGTCGGTCGTTGCCTTGACGCTGTCAATCCTTGTCCCCAGGGCTGTATCTGCAGTAGAGCGCGCCGTCGCCTCAGACGTTATTGCTGTGGTGTTATTTCCGACCGTCGTTGTCAGGCTATCAATACGATCACCCAGAGCGGTGTCTGCTGTAGCGCGAGCCGTCGCTTCGCTTGTGATAGACGTCGTATTATTTCCAACGGTTGTCGTTAGATTATCAATACGAGTACCCAGCGCCGTATCTGCCGTAGCGCGGGCAGTTGTCTCCGTGGTGATTGCAGTTTTATTGTCCCCCACTTGAGCATTAGTCAGATCAATACGCTTGCCCAGCGCCGTATCAGCGGTGGCGCGTGCGGTAGTTTCTGTGGCAATCGCCGTCTTATTACCGTTCGCAGTAGCGGTTACCGCTGAAATCTGCTGAGCCTGGTTAACATCATTCTGCTGGAGGATGTTGACCTGTGAGACAACCTGAGCGATTGAAGATGTGCTGCCGCCGGTTATGGCGTCTACCTTGCCTTGCAGCTCAGTGTTCACCTCATCAATGTGAGTATTGGTTGCATCAATTTTATCGTTGGCTGACGTGACAGCGTCATCCAGCTCTTTGACGCTATCCTCTACAGAATCGACCCGAGAAACCAACTGTTTGCCCAGTTCCGAGTTCAGCACTTCTTCGGCGATGTCGCCCAGTATCTCGGACACATCAACCGATGACGTCCCCATGACGAACTCAGTCCACTCCCCTGCGTTACCAATCCTGTCGACCAACCGGGCGCGGTACCAGCGGCGAACGCCTGCCGCCATCGGTCCGTGCTGATACGACGAACCCGGATAGGGAACCGTCACCAGTAATGTCGGGTTTTGATGGTCATCCGTGGTGGACTGCTGCAACTCGGTATAGGCGGTATCACCGCTGCCTGCAGGAAATGCCCAGGTCACGTTGATATTCCAGACGACGTTGTCGCTGGCGAGCAGATTTGTCGGCGTGCCGGGTTTACCCACTTTGCCGTTCAGCGTAGTCGAATCTGCGTATCCCCACGGAGAGGACACATCGACGGCGTTGATCGCCCGGACGCGCACGTCGTACACGCCCGCATAAATTCCCTGAACGGTAAAACCCTGCGCGCTGGTCTTACCTACGTTAACCCAGTCGCCGTTGTCTTTGCGCCACTGCGCGGTGTAATTGATCGCCCCTTCCACTTTGTCCCATGACGCCTGCAGCGACGCGACGGTAAGCCCCTGTGCGATGTGGTCAACTTCTGTGACCACGATATTTGCCGGTACCTTCATCACGTTGGTCGGCGTGACAGTGATCGGTGCTGAATCGACTTTCACCCCGTCATCGATGTAACGGTATTTATTCGGGTCGTGCTGCACGCCCGCAATCGTGAACGTGCCGTCGTCATTTGAAGAGATTGACGTGATACGAAAGTATTGAATCGCTAAGTTATCGCTGTCGATGGACCACACGGCGCCGCTCACCGGCGTCATGCGGTATGCGGTGATAACCGTGAACGTTTTCTTATCGGCGCTGACGCCGCTGATCGTCCGGGTTTGCGCCGTTCCATCGGGCAAATTCACTACCAGACGGTCGCCGATGCCGTAATCCGCTACCCGGTCAACGGTGATGTTTTTGCCGTTAACCGCACTGATGCGTCCGCCGTTGGCTTTCCCGGCTCTGAACGGGTCAGCGATGCCAATAATTTCTGCCGGCATGGGAATGTAACCGTCCAGCCCAACGCCAAAGGACACGGTGCCGTCTTTCGCATTGGACAGGATCACCCAGCGCCCGCGGCGGTGCGCCTCGCTCTGAGATGTGCAGCCAATGGCCGTCAGCTGGGTTTCATTCCAGTTATATCGTGCGACAAGATCAGGCTCATAAACGCTCTCGATCGTGTCAGAATAATGATTAATCGGATCTGACCAGCTGACCTGACAGGAAGAAAAGCGGTTTTTATAGGAGCCTCCGGCGTAAGTAAACATGCCGTCAACCACGTTTGAGCTGTGGTAGGTAAAATCCACGTCGTCCTGCGGAACGTCGGCGCGCACGAAAATCTGGTCGTTCCCCCAGAAGGTAATGCCCCGGAAGATGGCGGCCAGATCCCGCAACACGGTGTAGGCATCCTGCTGGCTCTGGATGAACACGTTGCAGGTAAAGCGTGGTTCTGTGCCACCGGCGCCGTCTGACACTGCCTCGTCGCAGTATTGCGCGATGCTGTACAGCTCCCATTTGTCGATGATGGTCGCGTCTACGCGGTTGCCCATGCCGTAAATTTCATCGAGCACCAGGTCGTAAAAAATCCACGCGGGGTTATTGCTGTAGGCGATTTTGAAATCACCCGACCATGTCCCGCTGTAGGTTCTGGTCACTGGGTCATAGGTGGTCGGTACCCGGATCAGTTTGCCCTTTGGCTTGCAGGTGGTTTTCGGCACGCTGCCGTTAAATTGGCTGGAGTCGAGCTCGACATAAAGCAGCGCTGTATTCGGATAGCGCAACTTACTGTCGATTACCTCAGCAAAGGAAAACACCTTGAAGGCGTTTATCAGCTTGGTTGAGGTTGAATCTGGGGTGATGCGGCGCACGCGTATTGTCCAGCCTGACGCCGAGTCAGGTAGATCGATGCGATGGTCACGCTGATATTCTGACGTTGTTTTTCCTTCAAACTTACCGTTGACGACCGTTTTATACGCCGCACCGTCGGTAGATAGGTCGATGGCATATTCCGTGACGGTGCCGACCATGTCGCCGTTGTCTTTGTACTGGTACTGAATCGGCAAGCTCAGCTTGATCCGGATAGCATCGAGTGTCAGGTTTGAGAATTGCCGGGTCCACGGCGTGGAGGCTTTTACCTCGATGCCCACCGAGGATTCGTTATCAATTTCAGGCATGCCCTGCAGGTAGGCCTGATCCTGCGTGCCTTTACGGTAATCCCACTTCACGCCGGTAAAATTATAGGTGCCGTCATCGTTCGCCAACGGGGTATCATTGAGGAAGATTTTCTGCGCGACCAGGTCACCCTGAATCTCACCTTCAGAGAGCGCGAGAACCATCTTAAGCTTCGCTTGCGACAAAAGATCATCGGCCTGCTCAACCGGCGTATGAGCACTCCCGCCACCGCCTTTAGCGCCTAGGAGAATAGTTTCGCCTTGAAGTAGTTGCATATGTCGCCCATAAAAAAACCGCCCCACGGCGGCTGTTAATAGATCACTGTTCGAATATCAGGATGTTAAAAATTTCATGATGGATATATGTTATAGATTGAAATCGAAATATTTATCCCGCGTAACATTCTCCAACTAAATAGCCTAAAATGAGGATAACCATGCCATTTGTTAATAGAAAGATTGAGCTTAACTGTAAGTTTGATAACCTAAAAGATGCTGAAATTGAGGTTGTGCAGCTCAAAATGGTAATTGGTTTACTTATTGCAAAAATGCCATTAGATCAAAGAGAAAATATTATTCTCGAACTTAATGGGTTCGGCTTGAATGAATTTTCCAAGCAATTTACTCAATTTGTTCTTGAGTAAATTTGCAAAAGATAGCTTCTTTGGACTACACAATTATCCTCCTGAACCTGACTCCTAAACTAAACAGGCATTTTTATTGCTGATCGCTGGAGAAAATACCTGCGCTGATGATCGCACCGCCGATTTCACGCTGCCCGTAAAGTAGCGGCACGGGGTATCCCATTGCCACCGTATTAACCGGGGCGCCGAATGCGTAGTTTGCTTTGTTGTCAGAGTCAGACGAAGCCCCAACGTTAAAGCTGGGCTGTGGCGTGAGCATCTGCACCACGCCGCCGATGGTCATACTAAGACCAATACCCACCAGCGCTGTGGTTGTTGCCGCCGCCGTAGCCGCACTGATCCCGGCAAACGCCGCGAATGAGGCGCCAGCGGTAAAGAAGGCTGCCACCAAAGCAACAGCGCCAATCACAATCTGCAGCATGCCTGCCTGTTTCGCCCCTTCAATCACCGGCACCATTGTGTACTCGGTCGCCGCCGCGGACATGTCGAACTCCTCAAGCGAGATGTTGTTCTTGCCGCTGTAGAAAGCGAACTTCACCCCGTTGAGATGGGCGTTTGAAACGTACTTTTTGAAGCCCTTCACCTGGGAGCACATCGCGCGCAAAAACTCGTTGATGTCCGCCACGTGGAAACGGTGAACCCTGCCGAATTTCTTTCCGATTGCGCCTTTGAGCGTCATGGTCTTAAGCATTAACTAACTCCTTGCGACGGACGACGCGAACCGTCCGATCCCGGAAATATTTACCGTATGGAACGCGGGCAGAAAGGTTGCCAAACATGTGGTGAACCATGATGTTATCTCCAAGATAAATCGCCGCGTGATTGGTGACCGGTGCTTGAACCCGCATCATGATCATATCGCCAGGCTGCATGCTGCTGGCATCAATCTCGACGAACCCTTCAGCCTGCCAGTTATCGTCATAGAGATTTTCTTTCCCGTCGACCCACCACTCACGGTCAACTGAGTAATTTTTTACGGTAATGCCGTACTCCATCCGGTAGTAGTCCATGATGATCGACCAGCAGTCAGCATGGCCCAGAACCCAGCGGCGGCCAGCAAGCTCGCGATCGCCGCGCGGTGACAGCGTACAAAAATCACCGTCCGGCCACGACATGATCCCCCACTCCACGCCGGAGTGGTCGCACTGGATGCGGTCCATTTCTGACGGGACCAGATGCACCACATCGGGGTGTGAGTGGATCACCATGATGACTTCCCCGACCTTGGTCGCCGCCAGATAATCATCCGGCGACAGCATGAAGGTTTCAGCCGCGTTCTCGGCAATATTGCGACAGGGAATGAAACGCTGGCCGGTACCGGTTTCGACGATCAGCCCGCAGGCCTCGTTCGGATATTCAGCGGCCACGTGCGCCCGGATTTGGCTGATGAGTTTTTCACGCATAGTTATTTCCCCTGTAGATTGGCCGCCGGGAAGCCGCCAAAGGGTAGTGGGTTTTCGGTACCAAACCGCAACTTGCAATCCGACATCCGGCCGCCGCACACATCCAGCGCGGGATTGCTCGTGGGCGTGCCGTCTTTCAGAAAGTAATTGGTGCCGTTGTAATCGCAGCCGGTTCCCGTTCGATACCATCCACGCATGCACCAGGTGCACACCGGGGTTATCTGGCGGGTTGGCAGCTGCAGGCTTTGAACGTCGAACGGCGAACACAGTTCGAAGTCGACCTGAATCCGCGTCTCGGCTTTTTTGGCGTTGATGTAGTAAAGCTGAACGCGTTCATCAATCGGGCTGGCAGTCGGGTTGCCCGCTGTCCAGTTCGCGGCATCAAGATATTTGGCCAGCGTGGTGTGCACTTTGACTTTCGCCTTCACCATGTCGTCGTACTGCAGGCACAGCGCCGTGACGTAGTTGCCCACGTTACCCACCGAAAGCGTTGGCGTTGGCTGCGACCCCGTGCTGGATAGCTCCAGACCGGTTAACTCGTAGGGGTGCGGATCGTATTCATTACCCTGCCAAATGATTGAAGGCAGGTTGTCGGCGGCGAAAGACTTCCAGCCCGCGGAGTCTATGTTGTGCGCATGAAAGCGCAGCATGGTGTCGAAGCCAAACGCCGTCCCGTCGATTTCTATCAGCTGGATCAGCTGCCCCGGTTCAAGCGCCTGCACGTCCTGGGTAAAGCTCATGATATCTCCAAATAAAAAAGGCCACCCAAAGGCAGCCTCAGATAGTTGTGGTGGTTTTAAGGCGCAAACGCCTGCTCGAAAGTAAAACTCAGCGTCGCCTTGTCTCCCGCGGGAAAACTGACCGACACTGAATCAGACTTTACCCGCCAGAGGAGCCGTTCTCCCCAAGGAGTCGTCCACCAGAAGGATGAAATCACGTGGCTCAGGAGAAATTGACGGATCGCCGACGCCTCCGTTTTTTTACCCGTCCAGCTCAGATTCCACGTTTCAGCTTTGGCATTGATGCCGCTGGCGGCAACCTGTTTGTAACCGTCGCCGAACTGCGCTTGTAGCGTTCTGACCGTGTCGGTACCCTGGGCGCTTTTCTGCGTTCGCCAGGTAAAGGTTTCTGTAGGCATCACTTCTCCCAAAATTACAGAATGCGTCATGCGGAATTATTTTTTATACAGCAGGCCGCCGGGAGCCATTTCCTTCCTGAGCCTGTCCGATATTGTCTGCTGAACAATGCCCTGCAGTTGTTTGGCCGTGTTTGCCGTATCGCTGCTGCTGACGTCATTCGATGAAGACTGCTCGCCGATGGTTACCGGGGCGTAAACGCTGATGTCGGTCGCGCCGAACCTGCCCGCCGCCCCGCGGGATCCCACATACCCACCCGTGGCGTAGCCCTTCATCAGGCGATAAAGATTAGCCACGCCCAGACGGCTGGTCGCCTCCTTTGTGAAAACGAACTCCCCGCCGTGAACGATGCCTTTGGGCTCATACTTACCGCCGTGCCCGGTGTAGCCGCCCACGTCAAACTCGCGGATATAGCCGCCGTTATAAGCCAGCTGCAAATTACTGTAGGCCCCTGATGAGAACGATGTGTTTGACGAAGAGGAGGAGGCGCTGCCGCTTATCCAACCCAAAGCAGACTGGACGGTATAGGCGACGATTAGCCGGTTAATTATCTGAGCGATCATTTTTAAAATCGACGTTGAGAAATCCCGAAAGCTGGCTTTACCGGTGGTCGTCAGGCTTGTCAGGCTGTCAGCAAGGCCGTTGAATCCCGCCTGCGTCACCTGTTGCACCGAAGTGAATACATCGGTTGCAGATTCGGCGTATTCGGCCCAGCCCTGCTTCGCTCCCGCCACCCAGTTCGACCGCAGCGCGTCCTCTGCCGCATACGTTGCCTGCTGCTCCTGCAATACCCGTTTCTGAGCGTCCGGATTGAATGCATAGGTTTCCTGCAGACGCTGCAGCGTCGCGGCTCTTTCCGCCTGTTTTGATGAAACGCCATCCGCCTGAGCATCCAGCGCCGCGCGCTTTGCCGACTGCTGCAGAGCAAACTTATCGGCCTGATCGGAGAGCGCATTCAGGCGCTGCTGGGCCGCGACTTTATCCCCTATCGCCGCCAGCTGCCGTTTGTACTCCAGCGTTTCTTCTTTATGCGCCAGCAGTGACTTTTCCTGCGCGGACAGCTGGCGGGTGCTGGCCGCCTGCTCCAGCACCGTATACTGATTCTCCGTCTGCCACAGATCTTTGCGCTGCTGGCTGATAACGTCGTTCACGCTGGTGTGCTGCTGCAGGACTTTGAGCTGGGCCTGCAGGGTCATCAGCTCACCCTGCGCATTATCCGTCGCCTTGTCCCCCGCCGAGGTGGTGATCGCTTTCGCTTTGGGCGTTTTCGGATCTTTATATTTCTCTTCAATACCCTTTTTAATCTGGGCAATTTCATCGTCGCTCAGCGCCTGATTAAGCCGGCGGCGTTCGGCGATGTACTGATTAAGACGCTGGTACTCCTGCGTTCTTTGCTCTTCCTTGCTCTGACCCGCGTCTGAAATCGACTGGAAGTGCTGCTGATTCTGAAGCGAGCTGCGCTCAAGGTTTGACTGCTTCTGTTTTTCGTCGGTTTTTCGCTGCTCGGCGTGAAGCTGCTCGGTCAGGGAGGAGACCATCTGACGTGCCTGATCGCGGGCGGTTTCCAGCCCAAACCGCTGCTGCCCCTGCGCGGCGGTGTTTCTCAGCCCTTTGTCCAACTCATACAGCCTGTCCGTGGCATCCGCGAGCTGTTTCTGAAGCGAGTCCGCCCGGCCTATATCCAGCAGGCGGTTCCACATGGATTTGAAAGAGTCGCCGACGTAGTCCGCCGCGGTTTCCAGCGCGCCCATGTTCTCTTTAATGTTGCCGGCCATGTCCTTGAAGCCGGCGGCGGCGGCTGTGTTGGCGTAGTTAAGCGCCTCGGTGTTTTTCCCTGAGTCCTGCAGGCTTTTCACGTAGTCCAGCTGCTGGGCGGTAACGTGACCATATTGCTCGGCCATCGCCCGCAGCCCGCTTTGCGGATCTGAGGTAATGCGGCCAAACGCCGCCGCCAAATCTTCTACTTTGGTGCCGGTGGCATCAGACAGGGTAGAAATGGAGGTGGCCACGCCCAGGAAGTTTTCCCCGAGATTGGCCCCCGCTTTGACTAACGCATTGAGCGCCGCGGTACCGGCGGTAAAGGAGTCGCCGCCCTGCGCAATCGCCTCGGCCATTACCAGCAGGTTGTTGGCAGTCTGCCCCGAGCGGTCACCGGTCATCACCAGCGATTTGTTAAATTCGCTGAGCACCCCCTGACCCTTTACAAACGAATAGGCCACGGCCACCACGGCAACGGCCAGCGCCACAAAGCCCAGGGTCGCCGGCGTGAGCAGGCCACGCACCTTCCCCAGATTTTCGGCGTTCTCCGCCAGCGCATTGGCATTCTCAGATAACGAATCTTCAGACTTTTCAGCCGAATCACTGACGCCAAAGAGCGCGGCCTGGATCGCACGGAAGAGGTTCGATACGCCGCCGAAGGAATCTTTAACCTGCCCGCCCTGCTGGAGCATGATAAGGAAGGGGCTTTGCCCACCGGCGAGCTGGGTCGCGATATCGGTAAACTGTGCGGGGAGGTTGCGCAGGGCGTTGTTGTACTGCCCCACGGATATCCCCACCCGTTTTGCCACCAGCTCCTGGCGGGAGAAGGACTGCTGAACCTGTGCGGACGTCTCAACGGCGGCGGCGCTCAGCCCGGTAAACTGCTTACGCACGTAGCCGAGCTGTTCATTGAATTTCGCGGCGTCAACGTCAAGATTAACGACCAGATCACCCACTGGCTGGGCCATAGCGCACTCCTCCTGGCAGGCTTTCTGCGATCGCCATTAGTTGTTCATCATCAGGTTCGTGATTTTCTTCCACGACCTTGGGTTTAAGCAGGCTAAAATGACCCGCGGTCAGTTCTGTTTCCCCGCACACCAGCGATAAAATATGGAGGCTAAGCGAGGCAAAGTGGGCATCAAGTAACGCCTCTTCGAAGTAATGGGTCTGATAGAACTGATGCCACTCCTCGAGCTCGCTGGAGGACATGTTTGAAAGCATGGTGCGCCAGTTGGGTCGTCTCAACTCGCGCGCCAGCTGCATAACAAAGCCCTTTTCACGGGTTAGCGCTTTTCCGCCGTCTCCTCTTCAGCGACGGACTCTGAGGGCGCAGCTTCCGTGGTGACCTCGCCCTGCTCCGGGTTCAGCATGCCGGACAGGATTTTGACCTGCGTATCCGCTTTGCCGATGGCCTCGACCGGCCAGGTGCTCATGACCTGCTGCTGCAGATCGTGAATATCCGGCTTTGGTGACTCACTGTGCCAGAGCGACATGGCAATGATCATCGCGCCGGCGCGGATATTGAGCTCTACCAGCGCGGACGTCAGAGTCTGATCATCAGGCTCATCTTTCGGCAGGGCCTTTTCCTGCGCCGCCAGATAATGCAGCAACTCAACGCGCTGCAGCGCCGAGAGCTCATAGAGCGTGGTTTTCGCCCCGTTAAACTCAAACAGTTCAGACTTTAAAAACATGCTCGCTCCGTTAGGCCGCCGTGACGGTCAGGTTACAGATGGCCACTTTCTGACCCTCATTGGTCATGATGATGATTTGCGCCGTGCCCGCTTTGACGCCTTTTGCCGTCACGTTTTTACCGGAGACGGTGATGGTGGCAACGGTCAGATCAGATGACGCCGCGCTGAAAGAACCGTTAGTCGCGCCGTCAGGCAACACCGTGACGCCGATGACGCTGCTCTGCCCGACCACGACGCTCGCGGCGGACGGGGTGACGGTGACGCCCGAGACCGGAACCGCGGCAGCCTGATTGCTCTCCGCCAGCGCCGGCTTGCCGGTATTGGTGATTTTCACCGTGCGAGTGATCACCTCTTTTACCGGTACCGCTTTGCCCAGGCTGCTGATCCAGCCCCGGAAAACGTCCACGGCGGTGTTGGGGTAACGGATTTTGTACCCGCGCACCGCACCGTCGTAGAACCAGTTAACCAGATCCTGCTGGCCGCTTTCGCCCGGCTTCCAGGCCAGCGTAAAGGAGGTGTCACCCGACGATTTAGCGCCCTGCGCGGTGCCGTTCCAGTCGGCGTCGGCATCATCAAGATAGGTGTCATCGTAGGATTCCGCCGTCATTTCACCCGGCGTCAGCTCCTTGATTTTTGCCAGCCGCGTCCAGTCCTGATCCGATAACGGATTGGCATAGGGATCGCCGCTGCCGGTGTAAATCCAAAGCGTGGTGCCCGCACCTTTGGTCGGTTCGAGTTGTGTGGTCATAGATTCCTCACATTAAGTAAGTCAGGGTGTAACGCAGGTCAGCAGAGCCCCACGTCGACATTTCATCATCGCGCTGGTAGTCGTAGCCCTCCGGCGTGATGTTTTCGATAAGGTCTGAAAGTGCCGGGATGTCGCCTACCACCGGATAAATATGCTGCTCCATCCACCGGTCGAGCTCGGTGTCGGGGCTCACCGCCTTGAGAAAAACCTCGACGTGAAGCGTTGCCCGCCATTCGTCTTCATCGAGTGTTTCCCCGGTAGGTTCAGCGCCCGAAAGATAGACGGCGACGGCGGGCAGGTCTTCGGCGGTCAAAAAGCTCGGACGACCGTCATACCAGGTCACGGAGGGGGCGGTCACCGAAAGCTTGAGCGCGTCCAGCACGGCGTTGCGGATTTTCGGGTGCTTTATCATCGTTTAACGATAAGCCTCAGTTGATTTTTCAGGGCCGCCGCCATCTCTTTGGGCATATCGCTTTGCATCAGGCGGTTTGTCTCCACCGTATAGGCGTTGGTTAGCGGCGTCGTCAGGGGGATTTTCACCACGTCAATCGGGTACCGGCTTTTCCCCGAGCGCTGGAGAACGTGCCAGCGTCCGTTGGCAAGCTGCTGAATAAAGGCGTCGCGGAACGTGAAGCGCCCGATTTTCAGCACGCTGCCCTGCCCGCGCACGTTGCCCTTACGCCGGGAGATACGCATTTGCGCGGCCCCGAGCTTGATGGCGGGCAGGTTGCCCCGGTTGATTTTTAACGTGGCGACAGGCCGGTTCATCGTGGCCTTTTTCAGCTTTGCGCGTTGCATGACCAGCTTTCTCGGCACCTTCGTTTCCTTCGATACCGACGAACTGCTCCGGCTGATCGCCCGCCCCGCCACCCGGTTCACGGCCTGCGCCGAGGCGCGGGGAACGGCGGTCTTACTGATGTTGTTCAGATTACTGATCGCCTGTTCAAGCCCTTTGATGGTCATGTGCTCCCCTTTATTCCAGCCAGATTTGCGGCTTTCCGTTAAACACCTGATGGCGGGTGACGATGTAACTTTCGCCCTGATACATCACCTGATCGTTACGGTGAGGCCGGTAAGCGGCAGAAAAAATCACCACGGACAGGCCGTCACCGCTGACCGGCCCCATTTCGGGCAAAAAGTGGCTTTCAACGCCGGTAAGCACGGCGCCGTTAATCACCACGTCTCGCCCAAAGCGCGCGACGGTGGTGGCATCCATCCGCGCCGCCAGCGCATCGAACGGGTTAGGCATTGATTTTGACTTCAACGACGGTCGAACCTGCACCGGCCTGTTCCCACGCGATCCCCGCCGCCACGGCATCCGCCGCCGCCAGCTGGATTTCACCGTCCGCGATATACACTTTTGTCCCCGCCGGAATGGCGTCGGCGGAGACTTTCGGCAGCAGGAATACCCCTTCCGCCATGCCCGTACCGGTTTCATTCGGGGCAATATCCACCAGTGAGACAACGAGCAGGGAACCCAGCACCACGGGGGCGCCGCTCTCAATCACCGCCTGACCGGTATTGGTAATGGAAATGGTCTGCCCTTCCTGCATAAAATTCTTAGCCATAACAAAGCTCCATACGCCCCGCGAAGGGCGAATTTTAGGTATAAAAAAAGCCCTGACGGGCGTGAAGGTAACGCGGGGAAATGTTACTGGCCGCTGGACTTGACCAGGCCGCGGTAATCCAGCGGCGCCACGCCGGCGTCGATGCGCACTTTCGTCGCGATGCCGTCGGTATTGAAGCCTTCCTGCTGGTCGATGTACGGCAGCTCGACCCCGTTCAGGTAAGCCACCTCGATGGTATCCATGCCCTGCGCCGCCGCCAGATACCAGGCTTTCGCGCTGTTGTCATCGAGGCGTGGCTCACCGATAACCGTCGCAAAGTTCTGGATCGGGTTGATGATGCCGGCGTTCACGTCGGCCCCTTTCACGCTGGCTGATTTGATCGTCTGGTTGGCGACCGTCTCAAGCGAGGTCGGCACAATCAGGAAGGCCGGGCGAATGTTCAGTGTGCGCCCGGTGGTCGGCTCTTTCTGTACGCGCATCAGCTGGCGGCCGGCGTCCAGATTGGTCACGTCAATGGCGCCGGAGGCCAGGTTTTTGTGATCGCTGCTGAACAACGCCTTGCCGTCGGATAACTTCGGGTTGCCGGTGAGCACGGCGTAGACCAGATCGCCGATGGTGGCCTTCGCCGCGCGCCCCATTTTCATCGGCACGTCGGTCAGCTGGTTCAGATCGTCATTGATGATGGCCTGACGGGTAATGGAGAAGATTTCACCGTAGGTGGCCAGCGCGATGGTTTCGCTGTTATCTGCGGTGGTCACGTATTTGTACTCCGCCCCTTCGCGCACCTTACGCAAAGACGGGAAGCCGCCCATGCCGACGCGGTGCGCCGTTTTAAAGTCGGAGAGCTGCCCTTTCTTCGTCCAGGCTTCGAAGGTCTCTTCCGACTCTTCCCAGCCCTGCAGCAGGGACTTATTCGCCACGTCCAGCAGGATATTGCCGAAGTCGGAGGTGCTGTGGGTCAGGGAAAGGCCGACCATCTGCATCGGGTTGAACGCCCCCACGCTGACGCCGCGTTCGGTCAGCGACATGCGCGCATATTCGCGCAGCGTCATGCCGTTGTAGACGTTGTCGTTTTGGCGGTCCTCATAGCCCGCGCGCGCCATCAGTGCCTGACGAATGCCGTCGCCGGTAAAGTTACCGTTCCCTGCGTAGATGTGTGCATTGCCGCCGTTTTTATTCGACGGACTGGCATCTTTGCCCAGCATGACCAGCAGTTGGTCCTTGGCCTGCTCGACCGTGCAGTCGATGTCTTCGATGCACGTCGCCTGCAATTCCTGATGGCGGCCGCCGAACATCGCGAACAGGTCTTTGATCCCCGTGACACGCTGTTTCTGTGCCGCAATCACCTGATTACGAATGGTATTTTCATCCAGCGCGGCGGGGGCAGGAACAACCGGTGCAGCGAGCGGATTCTGCGGCGCCGGCGGGTTCTGGGTAGTCGCTTTCGGCTTAGTGATCATGTTTTTCAGTGCGTTTGGCATAGCGTCGAATTCCTCGATACGTTTTGAATTAATGCGGGCCATCGCCTGCACCGCGGTAGAGATCTGGTCGGCAAAACCGTGCTCAAGGCATTCCTGAGCGGTCATCCACGTTTCCTCACCCAGCATCAGGGAAAGTTCGTCGGAGGTTTTACCGGTTTTTTTGGCATAGGACGGGATCAGCACGGCCTCGACCTTGTCCAGCAGGTCGGCATAGTCGCGCATGTCGTTGGCGTCGCCGCCGGTGATCCCCCAGGGTTTGTGGATCATCATCATGGCATTTTCAGGCATGATGATGGGGTTCCCCACCATCGCAATCACCGACGCCATCGAGGCGGCAAGGCCGTCGATATACACGGTTTTGCTGGCCGTATGGCTGTTGAGCAGGTTGTAAATGGCAATGCCGTCAAAGACGTCACCGCCCGGTGAATGGATGTGCAGGTTGATATGGTCGAGGTCGCCCAGCGCTTTCATGCTGCTGGCAAACTGGCGGGCCGTCACGCCCCAGTAACCAATCTCGTCGTAAATATAAATATCGGCGGTCTTGTCACCGCTGGCCTTCATGCGGAACCAGCTTTTATCGCCCGCCGAGGCTTTGGGTGACACACTCAGTTTATTTCTTGGATTCTTGCGCACTGGCTTCCCCTTTATCGTTTGCCGGATCCGTGTCGAAGACCAGATCTAACGCTTTATTTTCGTCGACTTCCGCCTTGCGGCGGCGTTTTACATCGCCCGGATTGGCGCCGCGCGCCCGGATCCAGTCACCTTCCGTTGCCGCCCCGCCGCGCAAAAGTACGCGCCACGAATTGGCCTCTTTCATTGGGTCAATCCACGGCATGACCGGTCCGCTGTACACGGCGTTAAACAGCGTCGCCGTGTCCACGTCGGGGGGCACGTTGATCACCCCCGCGGTGATGGCCATCTGCAACCAGCTGCGGTACATCGGACGGGTCACGGCGGCGATAAACGCATCCTGAAGAATGCCGTACCCTTCAAAGGACTCGACCAGCTCCTGACGCTGGGAGCTGTAGGTGCCGTTATAGTTGCGGGATATGCTGGAAAAGCTGCTGCGGCTGCCGGCGGCCACCGCCCTGAGCTGACCGTTGCGGAAAGTCTCAAGGTTAGGATTGGGCCGGTCTGATTTAATCATCCCAATCTCTTCACCCGGCGCCAGTTCATCGAAAAGCATGCCGGGTTCGATGTTGAGCTCACGGGGACCTTTGTCATTACCTTCGTCGCTGTATGTCTGGCCGTCGCCTTTTTTCACGTACATGCCCAGCGCGGCGGCAATGCGGGCGGCGGTCAGTTCTGAATCCTCGTACTCTTTCAGCGCACTCAGACGGATAAGGATGCCGGAGAGCAGGCTGTTGCCGCGGACCTGATGAAGACGGCGCATGAATTTCAGGTGCATCATGCCGTCTGCGGCGATTTCTTTGGTGTTGCCCAGCGCCACGCCGGAGGTCACCAGATTCTTATACACGACGTACTTTGTCGGGCATCCCCAGCTGTTGAGATAAATGCCCTGGCAAATTCCCCTGCCGGTATCGCTCATCTCAAGCGGGATGTAATCCGGCTCCAGCGCCTCGACCCAGAAGGGGATGTTGGCCGTAGGCGTCAGTCCGGGTGCAGCACCCCGAACCATTTGCCCGAAAACCTCGCCGTCGCGCAGCCAGGTTCGCGCCATCAGACGCTCAAGGACCGGGCGGGTAAACTGCCCGGTAACGTCGGGAGAAATAGACCACTCCGCCCACGCAGCACGTATTTGTTTGGACAGGTCATCGGCCACCAGCCCCGTTTTCAGGATAGGCTGGGGATCAACAACGATGCCCCGCGCGCCGACGATGCGCTCTTCCAGCTTGTCCAGCAGGCCGATCACCAGGTCGTGATTATTGTCCAGCCAGCGCGCCTGCTCGCGGATCGAACGTCCGGCGAACTGGGTAAGCTGGTTGGCATTGCGGTTTTCGCGCTTCGCCCGGTGCGTGCGCGTCGGTAATGCCGCCTCGTAGGCGTTTACCGCCACGCGTGAACGCAGGCGGGATGCCTTCCAGCCGGGTGAAAACAGGCCAATTGCGTCATCAATCAGGCTCATCGCGGGAACCTCGCCAGCCGGTACTGCGGTCGCCCGCGCTGTGACGCCAGCAGCGTGCTGAGACGTCGCTCCCAGACGTTTCGCCCCTTCTGGATTTCGCTCAGGTTCTCCATCGTCATGGACTGCCCGTTGAACGTGATGGATTTCCCCTGCAGAACGGCGCGCTCGGCGGTCATATACTGCTGGATCATGTCTTCAATATCGGCCTGATTCATACCCAGCCTCCTGATGTCGATGGCGCCCAGGCAGAAGGTTTATCCTCTGTCCGCGCGCGGGTTGTTTTCGGTTTTGGGTGATTACTGCGGGCTGGCGGTTCTGACTGCGTGCCGGGTGTTGGTTGCGCAATGGGCTGCGCCCACGAAGGCGGTTTTACCCAGTCTATTCGCTCATACCCGCGCAAAATCACCAGTGCATGGGCATAGACCATCAGGTCGAACGCCTCGTTTGTATATGCTTTTAACTTAATGATATGATTGAAATATTTAACAAAGGAATTGCGTCTATTTTTTTTGAGCAATACACATAGCAATACACAGAAAAAATCAATTACGTTAAGTGAGTTAATCATGAATGATAACGATTATAAAAAAATAGTTAACAGTATTTTTAAAAGTCTCAATAATATTATTGATGCTAACGATCCAACTAGATATAAATCTACCTTTAATGACGAAGCTAGGTTGTACTTTAAAACTTGTCAACGTGCAAAGAATGTATTGACGACAATAACGAAGTATAACCCAATTCGACATTCAGATGATTTTACTGCTATAGAAATAACCAGATTTAGCAGAAACTTAGAAAGAATAGATGAAGTGACTGACTTAATTTCTAATGATATGGGTTCGCTGGAGGAATTAGACGCGCTAGATAAAATCATTGATCGCATTCTAAATATCTATAGAACATCCATTACGTACTTAAATCAGTCGGAAGTGGATAATAAAATAAAAGATTTACAAACTGACTTTGAAACACAGATAGCTAATCTTTTAGATATGCGGAGTAGTATTGATGCAGGCATTTCTAAAGTTAACAACCTTAATAAAGAGTTATCACTTACACATAAAAACATACTAGCCATTGCAGATGAGATGAAGAGTGACGCTCAACTGTCAACAGATAAAACCAATCACATCAGCTCTCTTTTATCGCGAAGTGAATCTGCATATGCAAACATAGATAATATAAAAGAAACTCTTTCGGCAGCATCACTTTCTTTAAAGGTCCTTCAAGATAAAAATGCTATTTTAAATGAAGACTTCGATACTTTCATATATTCTGCAAAAACTAAGGTAGATGAGTTGCTTGATAAAGAGGAAAGAATAAGTTCCTTAGAAGGAGAGATTACTAAAAACATTGAGCAATCCGAGGGCCTAATAGGAAGGGCTACTACTGCAATGACATTGACAGGAACATTCAGATTATCAAGGTCTTTCAAGGTTTCGTACTTAATAGCGAAAAAATCGCGGGATAGATGGGCTTTAGCTTCATCTATTTCAGCGGCAATAAGCCTAGTGTTTGTTGCATTCATGCTTTACGAAATGTATAGTTTTAACTACTCTATTCTTGAAAACTCCTCCACGCCTGCATTAATAATGTTTGCCGCTCGTTTTACAATGATACCCATCGTGCTAGGATTTTTTGCCTTTTGTGCAATGCAATATGTCAAACAAAATAACATTTGTGAAGACTATGCGCACAAGAAACTCCTTTCTGAAACCTTAGTCTCTTTCAAAGATGAATTATCAAGACCTAACAATGAAGATACTTTATCATTCATGGGTAAAATATTGGAGGTTGTGTTGAGATCGCCGCTTAACTTATCTGATAAGAAAAGTCACACTAAGGAAATTAATCATATAAACTCCTTGGTTACACAAACAAATGAATTAGGAAAAAGCATTCTTGATAAGGTGAACCCGGCAGGTAAATAAGATATTAAGGAGTAATGATTCATTACTCCTTAACATCAACTTCTAACTTATCTATAAATTCAGCTTCAAAAACCTTACGAGCCATCTCATCACGCAAATCATCAATGATTGATTGAACTCGTACTATAATAGCTGGTGAAAGTGCACAATCCCGCTCCAATATGTCAGGAAGGGTTTCCAGAACCTGCACAACAGCTTTTGCCATAACCGCAAACTCTCGCGCAACTTCATCAGCTTGAATTAGTTCTCCGTTTGCATGCTCAAACTTAATTCTTTCATTCTCAGATTGGTACCATGCTTTACGCTCCTGTGGAGACATTTCACCGTTTTCTTTCATCGATGGTGTTAGAAGCTCTTGTAGCGCCAGGCCCAACTCGTACAATTTCAGATTTCCACTGTTCCCCCCCACAAGTTCCAACTCACGTAACCGGCGGGCAACTAGGTTACGATTCATACCCACAAGCTCCGCGAGCTGTGAAACGTTAACCTGCGTCCTACTCAAATCCATTTAACACCTCTGCTGCATGGTCACTTTTGCAACAAAAGCAACCTGAATATAGAAAAATCAATCAGTTAATTAAGTGCTGCTGCACGCATGAAATATAGAAAACTAGTCGTTTTCCGCGAGTCCGCCGCCCCGTGGTAGGCACTCCCGCCGGGAGTACCTTTCACTTTGAATCATTCCATTTGCAACTAAATCACGCTTGACCGGTCGATTTCACCAGCCCGCGATAATCCAGCGCGGCAACGCCTGCATCGATGCGCACCTTCCATGCAACGCCATCAACCGTGAAGCCCTGCTGCTCTTCGAGGTAAGGCGTATCCATGCCATCCAGATAAGCCACCTCGATGGTGTCGCTGCCCTTGGCTGATGCTACATACCATTGCTGCGCGTTCTTCTTATCCAGTCGTGGCTCAACAATGACCTGCCCCATATTCTGCACTGTGTTGGCTACCCCGGCGTTCTGATTGAATACCGGATTGGTATCGCTGCCCACGGTCTGTGTGCCGATCTGGAACGGTGAGGATGTTGATTGCACAGTCCGCATGGCTGCACCTTCCAGCGCGGCAGGGACAATGATGTAAGCCGGGGTCACGTTCAGCGGGTTGCCGTCTGCATCTTCCTGCAGGCGCATAGCCTTACGTGCCTCTGTCAGGCCGTCCATGTCCATGCCCTTAGCAATCAGGTTGTGGTGGTCAGCGTGGAACAGCGCCTTACTGTCGGTGTATTTAGGGTTATCGGTCAGCACTGCATAGACCAGGTTGCCGACTGTGCGTGACGCGGCGCGGCCCATCAACTGCGGGATGGTCGTCAGCTGTGACAAATCATCATTGATAATGGCCTGGCGCGTGATGGAGAAGATATTGCCGTAGGTGGCCAGAGCGATTGGCACACCGTGGTCGCTGGTGGTCACATACTTGTACTCGGCACCCTCCGGCACCTTGTCCAGCGACGTGAACCCGTTCAGACCAACGCGCTTAGACTCATGAAAGTTGGAGAGTGAACCAGTCTTCGTCCAGCTCTGGAAGGTTTCGCCACTGTCCTGCCAGCCCATCAAGACAGACTTCTCTGCACCACCGGCAAGGATGGAAGAAAAGTCGCTGGTGGTATGGGTGAACGCAAGGTTCACAATCTGCATGCGGTTGCCGAACCCCGCAACGCTGATCCCCCGGTCGGTCAGAGAGGCTTTCGCCATATCAAAGAGCGACATCATGGTGTAAGGGTTGCCGCGCTCTGCCTGGTCATGTCCGAGCCGTGCATAAAGCCCCTGACGGATGCCGTCGCCGGTGATGTTGCCGTTGCCTGCGTAGATGTGCGCATTGCTGCCGGTTTTATTGGACGGGGTGGCATCTTTGCCCATCAGCGCCAGTAACTTGTCTTTGGCCTGATCAACGGTGCAGGAGGCGTCTTCGACACAGGTTGATTGCAATTCCTGATGGCGGCCGCCGAACATGGCAAACAGGTCCTTAATGCCGTTGATACGTTGTTGCTCTGGTGCTGCCTGCAGGGTAACTGAACCCTGTGGCCCGGTGATCATGTTCTTCAGTGCATTTGGCATAGCTTCAAATTCCTCAATTCTTTTTGATTCCAGACGAGCCATGACGTTTACCGCAGGCTCCAGTTCATCGGCAAACCCCTGCTCGACACATTCACGGCCATTGAGCCAGGTCTCCCCCTCGAGCATCTGCGCCAACTCGTCGGCAGATTTGCCCGTTTTATTGGCATAGGCAGGAATAAGCACGGCCTCAACCTTATCCAGCAGGTCGGCGTAGTCGCGCATCTCTTTAGCATTCCCGCCAGAAATGCCCCAGGGCTTGTGAATCATGAGCATGGCATTTTCAGGCATCACTACTTTGTCGCCGGCCATCGCGATAACCGAAGCCATGGACGCAGCCAGGCCATCAATATGCACGGTCAGATTGGCGGGGTGTTTTTTCAGAAGGTTGTAAATAGCGATCCCGTCGAACACGTCACCGCCCGGGGAATGAATAAACAGGCTGATTTGCTTTACCTGTCCCAGCGCGGCCAGCTCGTCGGAGAACTGACGGGCGGTAATGCCCCACATGCCGATTTCGTCGTAAATCTTGATTTCAGCAGCGCCAGCCGCTTTAGCCTTGATGGAGAACCAGCTTTTCATAGCCATGCCCCCAGCGAAGCGTTGTACCAGTAATGCACGCTGTTGCGGACAATTTGCCCTTTGGTCGGTACCGGCATTTCAGGGCGGTTTTTACGGCACCATTCCTGATAAGCCTCAATCTTGTTCATCGTGTCAGCGTCGATATGCACGGCCTGACCTTTCTTTTTCGTCGGCATTCTTACCCCTGATATTTATCCAGTGTTGGTGCAAGAATCATACGATCAATTATTTTTATCGTAAAGAGCAATTTTTCTAATCATAATTCTACAGGCACAAAAAAACCGGGTTTCCCCGGCCAGATGTGATGGCATGTTAATTCTGCTTTTCTTCATGGTCTTTTATCCGAGATAACCAGTAACTCAACGTTGATGAGCTATCGAAGATATGAAAGTTCATGTGAGCACTCGGCTTTGATCCCCGTCTGATTTTATCAATCGAACTGAGATAAACATCATTTATGGCTTGTGCAATAAAACAGCGCTCAAACTCTGATAACTCTCCGCGTGAATGCTGATGTTGGATTTTCTTTCGTTCCTCTTGAACGTGGTCTTTCAACTCAGTAACCAAATCGGTGATAGCAGGATCCGGATGAAAGCGGGGATATTGTTCTACAAGCGCAGCCTCAATCACTTCCAATTTTTCCTTAATTTGCATAAGTCTTTGCATCAAAATTTCCTCAATAAATCAGATAAAAAATAAATTATGCTTTTAAGTGTCCACCTCTCCACCCAGGACATATTCTTCATTTAAATCATAGTATTAATGGGTGGTTAGTATATTTTCAAGTCTCCTCAAGTCACCACCCCAACTCACCACCTTCTTGGTTAATGAGTGGAGAGGTGGAGAGTAGGTGGAGAGTTAAAACTAAAGTATCCACCCATTAACCATATGTTTTTAAACACATAATTTAATGAGTGGAGATGGGTGGAGACTTATTTAATAAATTTTATTCTGTGCCCCCTGTTGCGGCAGGTAGCCACTCCTCGGCATCCTCAGCCAGCCGGATGTTTGAGCGCATATTTCCCTTGGTACTTTTCTTTCTGATGTATTCCTTCCCATACTCCGCCATAGCGCCAGCCATATCCGTACCGAACCGGGTAAGTGATACCGGCCTGTTAAGCCCGTTACTCTGCATATAGGCGAGATAGGCGTGATACAGATACTTGCGCGGGCTGAACGGAATGATGCTGGCATTACCGATAAACATACCGTCGCACTGTACAGACGCCATCAGATAACCGCAGAAGTCCACCAGCGAATCGCCTTCACGCTTTATGGCTAATGCCTCTTCTGATTTCTGCTGCTCGAACAAAAGGCGCTTAGCCTCTGACTGATCCGCAAATCGAGTCAGCAAATGGCGGATTATCACCGGTAATTCAGCCTCTATCTTTTCGGACAGCATCGGATCACGCTCATTCTCAGGCACAACCTGCGAGAAATTGAATATCACCCGCCGCCGCGATATACCGCCGCTCCGGTCGCTGAATGACATAGCGTTATTGTTGACGGCAAGAATCACAGCCGGGATCCGGGTCGAATACGGGGCTTTGTGTTTCGGGTCTATGGCTACCTTGTCACCACCGGTTATGGCTTTAATCCCTGCCCCGTCACCGGCATAGCGGGTCATATCAGGCATGATAATCAGCGAGAACCCGACAATCAGCGCCCTTTCTCGCGGCTCTTCCAGCGCCTTCATGCTGGCTGATACAGTGTTGCCCTTACCGGCCAGCATAGTACAAATCTCGGCCATGACGCTTTTGCCGCTGCCACCTGCGCCCGTCACCTCAAGGAATAGCTGCCAGTCATAACGGTTTGCCATCACCATATAAAGCGCCGCCAGCACTCTATCGGCTTTTCGCTCGTTGCCCGCCGTTGACCAGGTTAGCCACTTCCAGAACGCTGGCGCATGAGTGGCCAGGCTCTCACCTTCCTCGGCCTGAATGAACTCTACATCACTGGCGATCAGCAGCCAGTCAGCCTGGCTATGTTTCCTAAATACGCCTTCCCGGGTATCAAAAACCCCATTACTGAAACCAATCAGATTACGGGCGGTTGGTTCCATGAGCGGTAGGCTCAGCTTCATGGTGTCTACGGCGTTCTTCATGCTGGGCATTGAGTACGGAACCCGTGATTCCATAAAGATAGCGGCCATTTCCCGCGCCAGCGCTTTATCAGGAACCGGATCCCAGATAACGCCGTTGTAGTGATGTACGGTATCCGAGTCACCATTCAGCGCCAGCCGTCCATCATAATGCGCCAGCAAAACTTCCCCGCGCTGGCTTGGCCCCATTTGACTAAGCGTTGGCGTCCCACCATCCACAGCGACAATTGGCTCTGGCTTTTTGTCCGATTTCTTGACAGCTGGCGCAGGGAATAGGCGGTTGATACGCGCGCTGTCACAAAGCAGCGCCTTAACGTCATTTTCCCCAAGATACTCAGCCACCAGTTCGGCGCGAGCTTTCTTCTGCTTTTCGCTATTTGTTAAGATCAGACCACTTTCACAAAGCGATTCATAAGTCGCACCGGCACCTGGAACAAGGCTCTTTAACTTCTGAGCCAATGCGCCAAAGGTGGTGGCTTTGTCACGGTGGCGGGCGGCGGCGGCGCTGGCCTCTTTCTTATCGATTGGGTGGCCGTTGATCCACCGGTAAACGCAGGAGAACAACGCATCTGACATAGTTTCCGGCTCTAAAACAGACATGCTCATGCTTTTGCCCTCGCTGACATAGTGAATTTACCGATCAGCGGGTGATACCAGTATTTACTACGGCACTGACGTTTTGCCCCTTTGATGATGATCAGCGCAGCCTCGCGGAATTTGGCTTCATGTACTACATAGCTGGCGCCATGACGGACAATCAGCACGCCGCTGTTACGCGCCAGCTCTTCGGCCTTCTTGGTGGATATTCCCATCTCGGCGGCCATCGTGGTAAGTGGTGCCATGCCTTCTGGACAGGCGTCTTTACGAGACATTGCAGCAAGCGCCAGCTCAAGGGCGGCAACACGTTTTTCCAGCTCGTTAAATTTGATTGGGCTGATCATTTGGTTGCCCCCCGGCGTTTTAATTCGTAATCGGCGTTCTCACGGTTCTGTTCAAGTGCCTGCAGTAAACGGGGCAAATGACGTAAGGCGCTGCTGATCCTCCTCATATCGCTACGGCATTCTTCCTCTGAATATTCTTCGCTTTCTATGGCATCCATTGAAAGTGTTCCCAAAGCGGTAAGTGCCGAAACGATTCCCGTAGATGCATCACCACAGCTATTCCTATAATCAGTGAGTGCGTCTTGAGTGAGGGTTTTGAGTAAGCCAGAGTCCGCCACAACAACGGCATGGTAAATATCACGCATGATGCACCCCACTGGCTTTTTTCAGATCACGGATGCGTAAAAGTACCTTGTCCACCAACCGGAATGCCATGTCATATTCGGTATCGTTACCCGCGTCCATATACAAAGATGCCGCTAAAAGCGTCTCTATCAGTTGGAACTCATCTTCTATATCGATATCCGACCAATTCAAGTTAGGCATGAGATACCCCCTGAACCGGCAGGCGGCCAGCGAATACCATCACGCAGCGAGCCGGTGATTGTTCACGGGCTTCACGTTCGGTAGTGGCATTGATGTGGATGATGGAGCACTTACTGGCATCGAGCGCCAGAAAACGCCATGTGAATTTAGGGTGAGTTTGGGTAGACTGCATATCAGCCATAACTGTTACCTCAATTAACGGTTCGGTGAGAGGCCCGGTTAGTGTTGACGCACACCCGGGCTTCGTTGCTTTACAGATGTCTTACATATGATGTACATTGATTAACACAATACAAACTACGCTAAGTGTCAGACACATGTCAAACATTAAAATGCCGAGAGGTAATAAGCAAATTGCTTTTCGTGTAGAGCCATCTTTAGAAGAGGCTATGCAGAAGGCCATGAAGGAAGATGGGGATGAAACAGTCTCTGCATGGTTAAAAAGAATAATCCGTAAAGAATTGCAACAGCGCGGTAAAGATTTTATTTAGTAATAGAGTCTAAGAATATGTTGCTACGTTTTATTTCCACGGGGGAGTCTATGTTAAAAAAAATATTCATAATCATTTGCATACTGCTGCTAGGATATCTGGCAATACCAGCTGTAACAACCTTAGCTGGCGTCATTTCTGGAAAGACATAAATGTGTAAGATTAGGTTTTGCAAGACACTATAAATGTCGCAGTTGTTCAATGCTGACACATAAAAATTAATGAAACAGAAGGCTTTTATTTCTGTTTGTAATTATTTTAACCACTATGAAATAAAGTAGAATCCAGTCGTAACAGAATACTTATCTAAAACCAGACTATTTAGGATGTGCACCATTGACGCACATCCTAACAACTTGTAAAGATTCCCTAGAAGTTTAGCTACATGAATTCAGCTATTTATTATGGAACCTAGGTGTTGGCCTTTTATAGTTGCTAATTTCTGAAAGGTATTTTGGATTTTTCCAATGCCACAAAAGGATATCCTTTAACATCAAGAAAATATCGCAGACTCTTTTTAACTGACTCAAAGTCTTCACTAGGTCCAATTACAATCTTAGTAATTGGTAACTTGCCTAATGAACTTAAACCGATATCTAAATATGGAATGACTAGCTTTCCATTTTGTCGAAAATTTACAGCCTCTGCACCTCGAAGATTACGTATTAATACTCTGAACTCCTCCTCTTCCTCAAACCCCCTATGTTTGAAAAAAGGCGCCACTCTACCAATCATATATTTTATATATGAGAACTCATTCTGCGAGCTTTCATCATCTAAAGACTTAACATACTCAGGATAATTATTCCATAACTCACTGATTTTATTTTTAAACTCAAATGTTTGTTGTTCATCGGAATATATGACTGTATCCGTGTGCACTAAGTAATTATCAAGACGAATAGAGCTTTCATCTTCAAAACTCCCTGTTGGCTTTGCTCTGTCTTTGATTATATTTATTAATTTAATCTCATCGAAAACTATAGAAATCCCCTGTTGGCCCCCGCCATATCCCCGCCATTGGCTCAAAAGATCAGCATTCCTACAGAAACATATTGCGAAAAGCTCATAAATATCATATGTCTCAATTTCTCTTACAGCTTCTATATAGTCTTCACGCCAGTCGAAGTTATAGGTTTCCGGATCTAGAAACTCCAAACATTTACACGCACAGTCTAAACCATGTTTTAATTCACTTCTGTCATTTAAAAACAACAGGTTAGTTGCCCATAAACCTCCAGAACTTATGATTCCCATCATCCCTGAAAGATTCGTATAATGGCATAATGACTTTTCCTTCATATTATTTAATCCTATAAATTAGTCTAATTCAATTCTCTAATAGAATGTTAATTACTAACATCTTTGATCCAAGCTTGAATCTCTGACAGACGCCATCCCATAGCAGTTACACCGATCTTAATTCTTTTAGGAAACTTCCCTTCTTTCTCCAGCTCCCAGCGGGTAGTGTTGGACAACCCACTAAGCATACGACATTCTTTCTCTCGGATCATGCGGTCGATACCAGCCATTGTTAAGAGCTCTTCTGTGCTCACTTCTTTGATCATACTTGTGTTCATGTTAAACCGCCTTTCTTGTCATTACAGTTACGTTCTCATGGACACCAGCTAAAAAATTTAAGTAAGTGATCCACATATTTAATGCATCCAGCTTTTTATCGAGATACTGGCTGCGGTTATAAATCCCCATGACGCCGGGCATGGTGTGGCCGAGAAGCTGCTCTACGACGTAAAAATCGACGCCCATGTCGTTGAGACGAGTAGCTAACGTTCTTCTGAAATCGTGAAGGGTCCAGTGACTGTGACCTAATCGCTGACATGTCTCCTGTGCGTGAGCGCTTGCACTTGTCTGATAAACCTTCTTCCCAAGGATATAACCTTTATCCTTGTTCACAATGTGGAGGTTGGTTATCCAGTCCCTTAACTCAGCAGGCACAGGTCTTACTATTTCTATTTTGTTTTTACTTTTCCCTTTTGGCACCTTCCATAGCCAATTTTCTAAATCCCAATCATCCCAAGTTGATTCCCTTACTTCCCTTTGTCGGCAACCGAACACCAGGCATAAAAGCATGAGACTTTTCATATAGACGGAAGCAAAAGGCCACTGGTCTTTTATGGTGAAGTGAGTCCATACATCCTTAAGTTCATCGGGTGTAAGGACTCTGTCACGCTTTTGCGGCGGGCTCCCCATATCAACCTTTCGCAAGCTTTCTAAGGCTGTTGAGTTTGCATACTGTCTCATCCTGCAAAAACGCAATGCTTGTTTGCAGTCAGCAAATGTGTGGCCAGAAACGACCGGAGATTTTTTCTTAATCCTGTCAAAACAGGATATCCACTCAGGAGTTAAACAATCGCTTAAGGGTATATGCCCAATGAAAGGGAAAATATGTTTTTCAAATCGCCAGAGATGGCCGCATTCCGGCACCCTATGCTCTTTAGCGTAGTTTTCTACCCAGTACATCAAGGCATCTTTGACTGTCACAGGCTTGAGGGTCTGCTCAATTGCAATAAGATTTTGCACTCGAGGATCTCGACCGTCAGCAAGCCAACGTCTGCACTGATCGCGCTTATCTCTCGCCATCGCCAATGACATATCCGGATAACGTCCTAACGTCATCCAGACTGGGGAGGACTCACGGCCACCAATCCGATAGAAAAAAACAAAACTTATGGCGCCGTTTTTACTCACTCTCACTGATAATCCGTTTCCGTCGGCAAACATACTTTGCTGCTCTCTTGCCTTACCCAAAAGTGACCTGAGTTTCTTGTCACTTAATTTATCTTTTGAAGCCATTTCACACCTCAACTGCAATACACATTGCAATACACAGTCACTGAAATCGGGAGAAGATTAACGAATACCACCGAACACCACATCTAAACTATCTCTTTAAAAACAGTGTGATGAATGACATATACGTAGATCATCTAATCCCGCCGAATGTGGGTATTATGAAATCGAACGCCTCGTTGGCCCCCTTGCCCGGCTTAGTCCATTTGCCGTCAGCGCCCCGTTCTTCGTAGGTCAGTTCGTCATAGAACCACTCCCCCAGCCAGTCAGGAAAGTGGACGTAGTTAGCCCCCGGCGTATCGCGCTGAAGGGCGTTACTGATCCGGTCTTTGAGCATGTTGGTCTGCAGAAGGTAAAGCGGCACGTCACCGCGGGCCTCCGCCCGGCGGTTTGGGCGGTCGGTATTGTCCGGCAGTGACTTGGTGATCAGCTTGCTGCGGGTGGTGCTGTCGCCTTTGAAGAGATAAACGCGCTTGTGCACGCCATCGCGGCGGCATTGGCGCCAGAACTCATAGGCATTGCCGGTGACACCGTCTTCACCGCCGGAGTCGACGGCCATCGCCAGCACGGGCAGAGAAACATCAGGATTGCTGTTGAGTGGCCACTGCTTATCCAGCACGTCCGTGCGCAGCAAATCCCAGTCTTCCAGATAGCCAGCCGGGTCAATCGGCAGGCTTTCGCCGTGCGGCCCCGTGCGCATCGACTGTTTAATGTTGTATCGGTCAACGACCAAGCGCTCACCGTGGGCGCCATAGCCGATCACCTGCACAACGAACCGCCGGTTGCGTCCGCCCTGTACGTCAACGGTCGCCACCAGAAAACGCACCCCGTAAGGCACGGTGCGCTTGGTCACGGTCGAGGCGCGCGCCATCAGGGTTTCGGATTTGCGCTGCTCAACGCTGGACTGGGGGATATAAGGCAGACCCCAGTCAGTATTGATCACCGCTTTAAGGGTTTCTTCACTGCCGTTCGCCTCGTAGTCCTGCTGAGCGGAAAGCAACTTGTAGACCAGCTGCGAAAGCGTTTGGTACGCCGCGGCGGGTCCCTCCATCCAGAATGACGCAATGCGCGATCGTCTGGCCGTTCCCGTGACAGTGCCATGACGGTCAATCTGTTCACCGTCGCGAAGCCAGACACCTTTCTGATTAAGTGCGCGCTTCTGCCCTGCTGTAATTTTTCCCCGGCAATGCGGACACTCTATGAATGCCGCCTCGCTGGCGACCACAGGGTCGGCAATATTCTGATAACCCTGCACCACGTCTTTCGCAGGCTGGAAGTGTTCGCCGCAGTGCGGACAAGCCCAGTACCAGCGTCGGCGATCGCCACGGTTATATAAAGAAAGAATGCCGGTGGTCGGCGGCGCCTCATGCAGTGAACTGCGGCGCCATTTGGTATCACGAATATCGCGACCCGGTGAGCTCTCCACCAGCGTCATGCCCGAAGACATAAATGTCGTCGTACGTTTTGAGGCCAGCGTAAAAGCGTCTCCCTCACCGTCAATATCTTCGGGGAATCGGTCATAGTCTGTCAGTGCAACGCACTTATAATCGGACGAGGACATAATATTAATAGAGGGCCAGCCGATTTTGAGGTAGTTCCCTGCCCGGAATGTCCGGTCGTATACGTTGTTATCATTACGGCGCGGGCTCAGGCGTTTAGCCACTTCAGGGCTGCTGCGAAAGGTCCGGTCAAGGCGCTTTTTGCTGTGCTCACGCGCCTTCTCTTCCGTCATCTGGATAAGCAACATATCCGAAGGGTCACAGACAACGTTGTAAACAATCCAGCCGTCGATCAGACCGATGGTTTTACCTGTTCGGGACGGACCGACGAAGATCACGGCGTCGTACTCGCGGGATGCCAGGCAGTTCATGGGGTCGACAACATACGGTGCCAGATTCGGATCCCAGGGAACGGAGTTTCCCGCCCCCATCGGCACGCGCATATATTGTCTGACCGCATCGGCAACCAGCATGCGCCGCGGTGCGCGAAGAATGCCTGGTACATCTCTCCGGATGCCACGCGCTGAAGCCCGCTTTGCCATCAGTCCTCCTCAGACGTGTCCTCCTCCGGTTCTGCATCAGTGACCTTCTGCGCAATCTGGTCACGCAGATCATCAATAATATTTTGTATACGCATCACGGCGGACGGCGGTAACGCGCAATCTCGCTCGAGTACGTCCGGCAACGTTTCCAGCACCTGAACCACGGCTTTCGCCATCACTGAAAACTCTCTTGCCACATCTTCTGCAGGGATGAGCTGCCCCATGCTTTGTTCAAAGGTCAGACGCTCATTCTCGGCTTTCCAGTGCGCCAGCCGGTCGGACGGAGTCATTTCTGCCACATCTCCAGAAACCGTCGGGATCATCAATTCGGTTAATACATCGGTGACGGAAAATAATTTCAGTTTCGCGTTACTGCCCGGTGCAGGGTCGACGTTTTTCAGGCGCGCCGCGACCGTCTGCCGATGCACACCGGTGATCCCTGCAAGTTGGTTGATGTTCAGTTTGAGCGAGGCGATTTCTTGGTCCATGATGGTGAACACTTTTTAAACGATTCGACATCTTTGCAATTTCGCTTACTGCAAAATCAATAACCTGCGCAGATGATGATGATGACCCTAGATCGCGAAAACTAGCCGTTTTCCGCGAGTCCGCCGCCCCGTGGAGAGGCCCCCTGCTGGGAGTACCTTTTAATGCTAATGATTAAGAATGCAACTATATCGTAATGGGCCATTTAATCCGGAATTATGAGTAGTTGAGTTTAATACTCATTATTGCTTGCTGTTAGATCATCCTGAATTTGTTAAGACTTTTCCGCGGAAAATAAAAAACCGCCCGGAGGCGGCTTAGATTCATGCTATTTTCGGCTGAGTAGGACCTTTAGCCTTACAATTTCAGTTTCAAGTTCAACTATTGCGTCTAATGCGACATCGACTAAGGAACTGACAGGCTTACCTTTATATAGATCTGATGAGCATAGTTTACCATGGGAAGCATTCAGTAAAATTGTATGTGCGTCGTTATCTGGCATGAGTTGATTCCCTCAGGAGTCCAAGCATTTAGTTACATGCTAATCACTAACACTACATAGGATTGGTAAGTGATATGCAATGTGCAAGGCACTTACATATCCAACGTTGTGATACCCCGTCAATTTATTCTGCAATGCTTCTGCATTTCTGTTGTGTAGCTCTTCAGATACTCAATCACTTCGTTGTCTTTGATGATACTGGCTCGGAGATCAAGAACAACCCGTCCACCAGCGCCAGAGAGTTCGACTTGTGCTGCATCGCCCAGGCCGCCGGTTCCGGTAGTGCTGTTCCCGACGAGCTCGCAGGTGGCAAGGTTTGCTGCTGCGATCCGCACCCGGCGAGTGCCAGCAGCGACATCAGCGCGCAGCCTGTCATTCTTGGCCTGTTCATCGGCTAATTCCTTCGTGTGTTTGGCATCCAGCGCCGCCAGTGCGGTTTGTGCCACTTCGGCGCGTTTCTTCTGGTTGGTCAGGTCAATCACTGCCTGATCACTGATTTTCTTCAGCTCTGCAGTGTGGGTCGCTTTCAGCTTTGAGACGTCGGCGTCCCAGCGTAACCCTTCGACCCACCAGGCAAGAGCGGCGCCAGCCACGAAGGCCAGCACAATCGATAAATTGTTATTCATCCAGTCCCCAGCACGTCAGTTCGCTTTCCTGATCACGCCTGATGACCTGACCAGCGCAATTGTTCGCCCGAATTCGGCAATCTTTCCCACCGTCCCAGATCCAGCGTTTTATCTCTGTGCAAGCACCAAGGCGGTCACCGGCGTTAATTTTTCGGTAGAACGTAGAAGGGAAGCATTTGCCCGGCCCGATGTTCCACGGGCAAAACGAGGCGATCCCTACCTTCTGGGGAGGAGTAAGCGGAACGTGAATGTTTTTATCAACCCACGCCAGCGCTTTGGCCTGCTCGGCTTTGTCGATAGCATCGCACTGTGATCGCGTTAGCTTCATGCCTTTAAGTACAGGCTTGCCATTCACATACGTCACACCGCCGCAGATTGTCCAGACGCCACCCTGATCAGGGTAGGCAATGAGGCTTGTGCCTTCCTTCTCGTCCTGAAACTGATCCATCAAAGCCGGGGCCGAAGCGCCAGCAGCAATCAGCGCCAGCATTGCTGCACTGAGTTTTGTCTTAAGCTTTGCCACATCAGACCTCGTTAGTTTTCTGTGCGAGGTCATTCACCAGTTGAACAGTTGCTGATGGGTTTTTGGCATCAACCTTATCGGCGATTTCTTGGAGTATCCGGGTGCGCTTCATCTGTTCGCGACGATTCAGGAAATACGTCAAAGCAGTAAAGAGCGCCCCGATCAGCACGCCAGCGATAAAGCCCCAATCCTGAAGGGATAAGCTTGCAAAGAAGGCCGTAATTCCAGCACCACCATATGTAGCGTTACTGTATTTTTCGTCCATTTTCATAGTCTCCCCCTCCGGTTTGCCGGTTGGGTGCGTAGTCGAGGGTAATTTAGCGGCGCAGTCCTTTTGCGAAAGGATGAGTGGTTAGCTGATTGACTGGCCGCCAAAACGAGAAAAGGCTGCCAATTTGGCAGCCTTACGTAAGTCATTTATATTGACGTTAATAATCAATATATGGATATCAAATGAAGAAAATTATCTTTGTGGCACTAATGATAGCCAGCTTCTCATGCGCGGCTGCCTATGAAAATTGCAGAGTGGCTAACGGATCTGTAATGAGCTGTGCCGGCTGGGCTCAGTCAGGCTCTGAACCAGTGCTACAAGCTGATGGCTCTTATCACGAATGCACTATAAGTAATGGGCAAGTAACCAGTTGCAGAGGATGGTATCAGGGATCAGCCGCCATTATGCGAGAGAGTAGCTACCGCAGTTGTTCGATATCAAACGGACAAGTAATGAGTTGCGGTTCCTGGTATCAGGGTGATGCAATCATCGGACGTTGAAACGAACAAACCTTATCGCTGTTGGTGTCCTCACAACGGAATTGAGGGCATAAAAAAGCCACGCAAAAGCGCAGCCCTAAATTTTTTGCCACTTTTTGCAGTGGCCGCGCTCATGCCCTTGAGTCTGTGTCGCTCCTCGCCGCTAATAACCGGTGCTCGCTTGGCGTTCGAGATGCTCTACCGGTATGCCTTTTTCGTTATTAACCCTCACCAGCGCATATTGCAGTTCGGATCTGCATCTGGCTCCCACTATGGGGACTCGGAGTAGCGTCACTACTGCTGCGTTGGCTGATGCCTGCGGTCTATCCATTTACTGGTGTATTTCTAACCTTCAGAAAGCAAAAAACGCATTTCTTCGAGGTTTTGTATTGATTTTCAATATTTAATGTCTTACGGCTATTTCCTCCATTTTTTCACTAATATGTTCGTCAGGCGTCTCTGAGGTGTCAATAATGTTGAAATGGGGCACGGCACCATGTGCAAGCTTTAGGTCTATGGGGTGTACGCCTTCCGCATACCCACCAAAAGATGCCAACATAAATAGCCAAACGAACCAAACCCTTCTCTTCACAGCGCCTCCAATGATTTAAATACCAAGAGAAATCTATATTAGAGGGCATAACGTAATGAAGTGTCTCCTTTATCTAAAGTTGATGATGAGTTTGTTTCGGCAGGCTTGCATTCTTGGTGAATATAACCATATGAGGCATTAGAGCAGATTTTTCCGGCAACGCTCGTGCGAATGTGCTTTCCAGACACTCCGGGTTATCCCATCTTCGCAGACTGAAAAGCATTGTTTGGTTGTTGCAGTGCCGGGTGCCTCCCGGTGAACCGTTGGTAAGCTAACCGTGGTCCGCTGTCTTCACTACGAGGGCTCAGCTTATTAGCCCTACCGCTTAGGTAGGATTCACCGCAACGACATAAACTTATCATATGTGCCGATAAGACTAAAACAGCGTTGAATTCTTAGACTGTACTAATAGTCTCTGGTTGATACCGGCTCGGGTATTAATAAACTCCTTATCGCTTTTGCTGTCCTCACAACCGAATTGATGGCAATAAAAAATCCCGTATGCAGACAGTCTTCCGAAAGTTCTATAATACTATGAAGTTACTGAACTCATGAGCTGCGACCACTCTTCTATCTGAGGACGATAAATGAATTTAGCCTCATCGGGTTCGAAAAGGCTTGGACCTTTAACTATGCATGCTATGCAGGGAAACTGCTCAGGCATCTGAGCTAATAGCTCCCGCTCAAGTAAGTTGGGATCAAATAACGGACTCAACCCTTCATCTAAACGCAGAAAATCATGTGTCATCCACAATTTGTATTCAAGTTCGTTTTTTAACAGTTTCATAGCCCCTCCTTTTTTCTAAAAAGGATAGCAATGATTTTGCCAAAGGGTAATGAATTGACACATTTTTGACAGGACACCTGCGGCAGCCGTTGAGCCTTGACTTTTCTAGTCGAAGATCCCGAATAGCCTGGCCCACTCTTCAACCTGAGAACGGTAGACAAATTGCAAATCTTCAGGCTCTAAAGGGCTTGGACCTTTTACTACGAAAACAATGCATGGAAATTGATCGGGCATCTGATGCAAAAGTTCTCTTTCTAACTCATCGGGCTCGAAAACGGATGGGTATTTCTCATCAAGATGAAAGTAATCTTTCTCCATCCATTGTCTATATTCAAACTCAGTATTTAGTAGCTTCATACAAATCACCCCACGCTAATGTCTATGTACAGGATAGCAGGCATCAGGCTACTGAACGATGATTTAGATCCGTACTCTCGCAGTGTAAGATTGAGTAACGGGCATTGGTTAACCCCTTATCACTGTTATTGTCCTCCGCGAATAGTGGGCATAAAAAAGCCCCAGACAATGCCGGGGCTGTAATGTGTTATGAGGTATTCGACTGTTCAGGGAATACTTCTCCCAACGTCTGGTTATACCGTTCCTCTTCGAGTTCCACGCCCAGCGTGAAACGTCCCAGGTTGATGGCCTCTTTTATCGTGGAACCTGATCCCATGAAAAAATCAGCCACGACATCACCCGGTCGGCTGCTGGCGTTGATGATGTCTCTCATCATCTCCGCTGGCTTTTCGCATGGGTGTTTTCCAGGATAATAAGGAACTGACTTATACGTCCATACGTCTGTAAACGGTACGAGACTCGTCACTGTGAAAGGTCGTCGCAATTGCTTTAGCTCATCCACCAGATCCGTATAACGTCGGGATAATGAATGATATTCAACTACCAACTGATGGTGAGGAAGTTCCAGCTCTTGCCGCGCATGCTTTTCGCGGGCTACGCGATCAAATAAGCCTTGAAGCGCCAGATAGTCTTTCTCACTGGGTAATTGCCACTGGCTCTCGCTGAACCAATGCGAAGCCATTTGCTTACCAGTTGCCTGATGAATTTCTTTAGCACTGATCCCCAACGCTTTGCGGGCATCACTAAAATAATCAACCAGAGGCTTGAGCGTATTTTTGCGTTGTTCCTTGCACTGCGCGGAATAACTTGATGCCTTACCTCTATAAGGCCCGCTGTAATGCTCAGCGAAGAGGATCCGCTCAGTGGCTGGGAAATACGACCTCAAGTCTTCTTTGTGCTGCCTGTTCCACGGCCCAGAAGGTTTGGCCCAGATGATGTGGTTCAGAATCTTGAACCGCTCACGCATCAGTAACTCAGTGTCAGCAGCCAAACGCGAACCGCAAAATACGTACAGGCTGCCAGATGGTTTTAGTACGCGCCAGAACTCCGCAAATATCTCGTCAAGCCATGTCAGATAAGCTGACTCGTCAGGCCATTGATTGTCCCATTTACATGATTTAACCCTGAAGTACGGAGGATCCGTGGCTATCAGGTCAATGCAGTTATCAGGTAAGGTTTTGATGTATTGGAGTGAGTCAGCACAAATAATATTTATACTGTTTAAATTAACAGTGTTTTTCATAGATCAGAGACGCCCTTTTTGATAGGCTCCATTTGCTGTGTGCACATCAGCAATGGGCCTCGGTTCGCTCGTGACCAACTAACGGGCGAATGGCGTTCACGATGTTATCAGCATCATGTTCGCCGCCCATTCCACAAACAATTAAGCCCTGGCAGATGCCGGGGCATTTTTTCAATCAATAAAACTCATCGCTCTTGCAGTCCTCACAACCGAATTGAGGGCATAAAAAAGGCCGCCAATTTGGCAGCCTTTGAATGTAAAAAAACCAGCTAAGCCGAGTTTCTTAATTTACAACGTTTAAGCGGCTAAGATAAATGAAGCATTCAAAGCCGTTAGCAGATCGAACGTATTTATATATGGCACTCCGAACTGTGCACAAATGTTAGGAATCAGAAACTTCTTCTTGCAAGCAAGATCAAGTCTCTCATGCGTAACTATTGTGCTACCCATAGTCATTGCCTTGGCAATCAACCAGGTGTCTGCTCCTCGTAGAAACTCATCCATTGCGGCAGGTGACATTGGCACCGAGACTTGTTGAGCAGATACGTATTCAACAATTGTAGCAAGATTTTGTTGTGTCGCTGCGTCGCTGACTGGAATGAACAGACCGCGGTTAGTGTTAACCCAATCTTTCAGTTCATCGTTCCCATTATTCAGCTCATCATAAACACTTTGAATACTATATACATGTCCTCCTGCCGAGCTGCGCATTATCCATTCCCAAAATGCCGGACAAAAGCTCATGTGGTAGTATTTATTTTTTGCTTCAATTAGTACGTTTGCATCAATCAGATACGTCATTCGCTCAATTCCATTGCGTATTTTTTTAATTTCGCAGGAGCTACTCCTAACAACTTGCCTGCATCTCTAAGAAGAACACGTCCGCTTAAAGCTTCATTAAGAACGGCTTTGCTGAAGCGCGCGCTATTTTTGTTTGTTGTCATTGCATAGAAATTGCCACCACCACCAGACTTATCATGAAATTCAGCCATTAAAGATTGATAGTATTCGTTATACGCATCTCTTTCAATAAAACCTAAATCCAATGCACGCCGTGCAATCACATAACGGCTAACATGCAAAATTTTAGAAATATCAGCGGCATTTTGTTGTAATGTTTTTTCACGAGACCAATGGTTTCTCATCTCTCTTTCAGATGCAAGAAATTCGCCTGCAACTGCATTGCAGAACCTCTCCTCTCGCCTCTCATCATCTGCACTTGCGGAGGAAATTCCACTTTGACCAATCCATAAATGAGACAGTTCATGAAGCAAAGTGAATAATCTGGCTGTGGGAGCATCCGTGAGATTAATAAAAACTACCGGAGCTAATGGGTCACTAATAGCAAACCCTCGAAATTCAGAAACATTCAGCGGCCTATGCGTATTATTTCCAACAATGCCGCTTCTCATGACGAGAATACCTGCCGCTTCCGCCGCTGTCACAATTTTGCGTTGATACTCCTCCCAATCCAGCCCTCTTGGATTGAGATCGTTTAGTCCTAAAACATCCCTTATATCTTGTGCAACTTCGCGGACATCAGAATTAACATTAAATCTTCCAATAAATGGAAGAGGTTCAGCTCCCTGATCAAGAAGGTATTCTTTATACCAATCCTGTTTACTCATTACAGCACGTATAGTATCCAACATCTCAACGCTGGGATTTCTTAGCGCTTGGCTCCTAACTGTTCTCAAGTCAGGAATTGGTACAGGTTCTACAGGCGGACGCTTTAAGAAAAAATAGGCGAAGGGAACATGGAGTTTACTGGCTAATTTTTGAGCTTGAATGAAGGTTGGGTTCGCAGTTCCTTCTTCCCAGCTGATGATCTTATCGACCTTAACCCCCAAACCTGCGGACAAAGCATCCTCAGACATTTGAGCTCTCGCTCTTGCCCAAGAGAGGATTTGAGGGTTAATAAACGCTAAATCAGCCATATACTCATATTTTTCAATAGGTTAAATAAAACAATGTGTTAATTCTTCATTATCAAAACAAAGATTAACTTAGGGTACGCGTTAAAGCCATAAAAAACCCCGAATTAACGAGGTTTCAATTGTGTAAGCTTTGTGACTACGTGACCACTCTTAACAGATTACAAGAGTTTTTGCGTAGCGCACTAGAACTATTTTTAAGCGACTTCCGCGACTCGGATTTTCTGAGTGTATGCGTCCATTTCCAGCACCGCGCCGGTCATTGCCAGGCAACCATCAACGAAGCCTTCAGCTACCTGCAACTGCTGCCGAATCAGGCCTTCACTCACCTTACACATCCTCGCAATTTTCCGTTTGGACAGACCGAAGCGATAATGCAGCATGATGAGCGCTACCTCTTCTGGCTTACGGACTGCGGCTAGGCGACCTACCGCAGCATCGACAATCAGACCATCATCATCACAGCAGGATTCGACCTTGCTGGATTCAGTCGACAGCAGGCCTTTAAAGCCCGCGGCAATCGGTGACCAACTCACGCCAGAGTTATCTCGAGCCCACACACCGTAACGAGCCAGTACCAGTTGAATATCACGCATTATTCTCTCCACACTCTTATTTTGCTTTGCCGGTAGCGATAACACCCATCGCCAGCGCGCGGTCTAATGTCGTCAGTAACAGATGTTCCTGTGTACCGTGTTCTCTTTCCCAATCCTGGGTATTCGCATGAAGTGAGTCGTGACACCGTCTGCACAGCGGGATCACGAACAGGTCATGCGCTTTTGTCGCCATTCCACCAAATCCGTTGCCGGTTATGTGGTGCGGATCATCAGACCCGTTACCACAGGCACAACATGGCTGGCGCTTTATCCACTGGGTGTATTTCGTGTTCTCATACCGGCGGCGCTTCGGACGCAGCAAGAATGATTCTGGCGTCTCAGGATCGATTGCCAGCGCCAGCACCGGTTTGATGTTTTCCGCCAGCACTTCACCAGGCTGTTTCGCCCATGGGTTCACGTCTGCCTCTTTGCGCTGGCCACCGGGCACGTCATAAGGAATCCCCATGGCTTCACTGATAATTTTCTCCGGTAACTTGTCAACTATGCCCTTTCCGACCGCCCACCAGCACAACTCGCCCAGTGATATTTTGTGACCAACAGGCTCGCCCAGCCAGCGGCGGATCCTTTCAGTGACAAATTCCATGGTGTTCGCCAGAGCTAAGTCATCCAGATCGACTGATTCTTTGTTCCGTAACTGAGTGTCGTGATACCAGCATAGGGATATAACTCCGCGCTTCCGGCGTGCATGCGTCATTTCGTGGTGATGATATCCAGCATGATCGGAGCATTGGCAACCGCGATTGTGTTTAACCCATTTAGTCATCGCCTCCCATCCGCCAACATTATTAATGACGGGCTCTGACGCAAGAAAACTGCTTATCAGTGGGTGTTTGGCGATCGGCTGCACTTCTTGAAGAACAAGCCCATCTGGCGCATTACGCAAATCAGCGGGCTCGTCGGTGATCAGTAGACGTTTCCCTGTGAAGTGCTGCAGCATGTCGCCCGGCGGCCGCAACAAGACGATCCCCAAGTCCCTCTGTGGGTATGGCTTCAATAATGCTCTCATTTTGCGCCCTCCCCGGCTTTGGCCAGGCTATTCAGCACAGCATCAGCATGATCAAGCGCACTATCGTGATCCGACGGGCAAAGCTCGCCAGTAGGTGATGCAGCCCTGAGATAGCTGCGATAGGCATCAAGCCAGATTTTCTGAAGTTCGTTCACGCTGCCGCCTCCTGGAAGTTTTTCGCGCCAGCCAGAACAGGCTGATAATGACCCGCCTGCACTTTGACGCGAGAGTTGCGCCCTGCTGGCGTGGCGGTGAACGTGGCCGGGATCAGATCAATATCGTTGAACGGGTTTTCGTTGCCCCAGTGATGCCAGCCAGCAGCGTCACCACGGCTGAACAGTTCAATACGGGATACTGACCCGTAGAGCTCTTCCAATCGCAGGCGCACCTCTGCTGGTTTTTCGCTGTGCTCACTGCGGCAGCTGTGAACAACCTGTTTAACGCTGGCGCTGACGCGCTCGAGCCCGGCGCCACGGACAGCGATCAGAACATCTTCGCTATTACCGCGTGTATAGTTGCCGCCGTTCATGACTGTTTCGGCGCTGAGTGCATCCAGAAAATCTTCAAAGTCGATCATGGTCTGCTCTGCAAGTGCCCGCTCAATACGCCCGCGCGCCTGCTCGTAAAGCTTGATCCACGTGAAACCTTTCATCGTCTTGACTTTAAAGCCCCAGGCCTGCGCCAGCTCGACAGCTTCTTCTGCGAAATTGCCGGTGTACCACATCGCCAACACTGCGCTTTCAGCGGCGATTGACCAGATCGGGAGACGTTTGATGTCTTCCAGCGTCATTGTGCTGTAATGATCGCCCGCTGCACCGTTGCTGATTTTATTGCTGTACTGCCAAGGCGGATCCGCATATATCAGTTGATAGCTCATGCCTGTCCCCTTCCCTGACGTACTGCCCACAAATTACGTTCAAACTCAGCATTGATTTCTGCCGGGGTTTTCACTGTTGCTGATGGAACTGCCAGGCTGTACTTGCGCGGATTGGTCAACGTATGAATCAGATGCACGTTAGGACGCTTTCTCAGTGCGATGATTGCGCCGTGCACTGCTGTCTTGTGCGCCTTAACGCCCGTTCTGGCCGTAATCTCAGCTTCGAGCTGTGCCGATGTACGCGGGGTGTTGTCGCGTTGTAGCTCTTCGAGAACTAATTCTGGGTATGATTTCATGCTGCTTTCACTCCCTGCTGGCGCTGGGCGCACTCTTTCCAAATCTTGGCCCATGTGGTGATGGCGAAATCACTGCGCATGCTACGGACACTGGCCTTGCTGGCCTCGGTGCACACCAGTTTTTCCAACTCGCTCGGGGCCTTGGTTGCCGCTACACCGCTGATGAACCGGCGGTATGCCGCGTCGCGCTCGGCGGTATCAACTGAAACCTCACCGTCAGCGGTCCACTTGCCGTTCACACAGACCGGGCGGCCACTCTTCGCCCATTTGGTCGCGCTGAGCAGGTAGCCTTCGAATTTTGCTGGCTGGAACAACGTTGCCGGGCGCAGATACTCGGCCATCTTCGGAGAGTCGCCCCAGTGAACCTGCTTGTATTCGATAACCAGCTGCAGTTCTTCCAGGGTGTGGCCTTCTCGCAGACGGGCACGCATGTTTTCCAGCGAGCTGTTGGCAGGCTGATAACGTGATCCGGTGATTTGGTTCAGGTGTTTCAGTGCCTGTTTAGCCTGATCAGTAATTTCAACCTCGGCGTCGGTCTGCGCAGCAGGCTGACAAAGGGTTTTTATATCTGATGGATCTTGTTTTGAATTTACTAACGGATCCCCTCCAGATTCTGGACGGTCAAAACCGCTTTTATTCACGTTTTCTGGACGTTCAGAATCTGAATATTCAGAATTGGAACGTTCAGAATCTGAATGTTCAGAAACTGGACTATCAGAATAGAAACCCGCAGCTGCCTCGCGGAGCTTCTTCACGTTCAGGTAATACAGGTTGGTTTTATTGCGGTTGCCCTTGCGGCGCTCTTCACGGGATAACCAGCCATCTTTCTGCAACTGAGTGATAGCCGTAATGACCGTACTGCGGCCAGCACCGATCTGGCGGGATATCGTCTCAATGCCCGGATAGCACGTGCCTTCATCGTTGGAGAAATCAGCCAAACGAAGCATTACCAGCAATTGGGTACCTTTCACGCCAGCCTGAGCCAGCCCGTCCCAGACGTATGCGGATAACTTAACGCTCATAAGACCCTCGTGAATTTTCGCCGGAATTGTTCAGTTGGCTGCGCGCATTCATGCGGATAACCGGCGCGCATGAAGATGACGCGATCCCCCGCTCGGTCGAAGCCCACGACGTGTACCACAACGCCCCGCCAATCCTTGTAACGCCGGTCCAGCTTTTGGATTTCTTCAGACATGCCGTCACCTCTGAAGCATGATCACTGAAATGAGTTCTCCACCAGTCAGCGAAAGAGTAGTTGCAGGCGAGATGACCACCACCGATCACGACTTCGCTTGAGAGGAACTGATCAGCGCCAGCAAGACAGCGTTTATTATTATCAGCCATATCAACCTTCCATCTTCTGCTGTGATCTCATGCCTGCACGGCGGCACATATTCCAGTAACGCTCAACCACGGATCGGCTCTTTGGGCTGTGGTTGTTCGCTTTGCCTGGCTCACGTACAATTCGGACATACACGAACGGGCACAGTGAGACACATTGGAATTGCACTGTTGTTCGAACGCGGTTTACACTGTTCATGCGTTGATTACTCCACACTGTTTAATTGCGCACCCGACGCCCGAGGCTGCACACTTCGGGCGTCACCCTCTCCAAACAACATCTCTGTCACGACCATAATTTCCGCAACTAAGCTCTGAATCCGATAACCCTTAATCCGCATACGTTTAGTTTCATCGCGATCAAGTACCCCATCGGCGGTGAATTCGTTGTGTGCCTTCGCAAATTGGCCGAGCGCCGCAAGCAGCTCATTGAATTTAATCAACAGCTCTTCATTGCCCATTTCTTCAATGTCTGGAAACTTGACAAAGGTGCCGCCGTTTACCCGGCACATAGCCTCAGTAATGTCAGTACGACCTGAAATCTGTTCCATCATGATCGCCATACCGAATGGCACCATCTGCCCACCGACCTGACGAACGCGATTACTCAGAGCGTTATGCGTTCCGTCATGCGCCAGCTGTTGAGACATCGCACCATATCCACCTGGGAACGACGTGATCAGTTGGTGCACTGCCGCCGTTATGTCAGCTGGAGCAGGGAAGTTTTTGTTATCCACAATGTGTTGCCTCTCTCTGTGGTTACGATTAAGCCGCAGGGGCTTTAGAATTCAATTCTGGCCAAATTCCCTGCCAGTCATCAGGATGCAGAACCTTACGACTCACAACCCCGTCAGAGTTTGTCTCGATCAATACTGATAAAGCGGGCCCTAATTTTTGTTTCTTGCTGATTGCCTTGCGAAGGTATTCAACGGATGTGCTGCATTTAGTAGCAAAGTCACGCTGTTCACCGATGCTCAGGGCGTTGAGATAAATTCTTAGTGTGTCCATGTTTCCTCCTGAGTTAGCACCTCAAAGTATACTTACAAGTAAACTTTAATCAATACTCGCAGGTCATTTACCTGCGAGTAATTTTTAGTAAGATGCGGGTATGAAAGAAGACAAAAATTCCCAGGTATTTGAGTGCCGCCGGCTGAAGTTGAAGGAGTTGGTAGAGCGATTTGAAACGCAGAGAGCCTTTTCTGAGGCTACTGGTATTGATGTGACCGTAATTTCTCGGATGCTTTACCCTGAAGGTAAAGCTGGTAAGAGGAATATCGGGGAAAAGGCCGTACGACAAATAGAGGATGCATTAAAACTAAGTCGGGGCTGGATGGATGGGATTACACAAGAAAACAACAACGTATCATTTGCAGGCTTTAATGAAACAGCGGGTCGCTATCCAGTAATAAGCTGGGTGAGCGCAGGTGCGTGGTCGGAAGCTGTTGAGCCCTATCACAGGAAAAGCATCGACCGGTGGCTCGAGACAACTGTAGATTGCTCCGAAAACTCCTTTTGGCTTGATGTCAAAGGTGACTCAATGACAGCGCCGGCAGGGCTAAGCATACCTGAAGGCATGGTGATTTTAGTTGATCCGGAAGTTGAGGCGACTAATGGGAAGTTGGTTGTCGCAAAACTTGAATCCGACAATGAAGCAACATTTAAAAAATATGTTGTCGATGCGGGCAGAAAGTTTTTGAAAGCACTCAACCCTCACTGGCCAATGACGGAGATTAACGGCAATTGTAAAATTATTGGTGTTGTAGTGGATGCCAAAATTGCAAACCTACCTTAATCTTACTATTTGATTTTATTATTATAATAAGGCGTTCAAGCTAATGAGCCTACTCTTCATTGCAGCAATTCTTGGATTAATACCTGCATTTATTGCACAAAGTAAGGGTAGGTCATTTGGTGCTTGGTGGCTCTATGGTGCCCTGCTATTTATCGTGGCGATCATTCACGTTTTGGTAATCCCTTCAGATAGCACCACGTCTATAAATTCTTCTGATAGTCGTTCTTGCCCATTTTGCGCTGAGCTAATAAGACGACAAGCTATTAAATGCAAGCATTGCGGTAGTGAGGTTCTGCCAGCCCCTGCATTGCAAGATGAGGGAGATGGTACTCAAATCTCCTGGAGAAGACTTGCAGCACTTGCTTTAGTCATTATTATAACTGGCCTTATTATTCATACACTTAAATTAGATTAACCACGCCTATTCCGCCCCGCCGTGTACCTTCTTCCATTCCTATTCTCTTGGCATACCTCTAAATCATCTCTTTGAAATTAAATACTCTTAATTCCTTCATTCAATTAAATAAATAATCAATAAATTCATATAGTTAAAATTCCAATCAATGAAATTTACTTTGGGGTATTTACTTGTCATTTACTTATAAGTATATTTTTACTCAGCGGGGCTACACAACGATAAGAGCACTTCAGCTTAATGAGGTATCAGAATGGATAAGCAAGAGCCGGTAATTATTGCCAGTAACCTGAGTAATGAAGAGTTACTGAAGTGGATGCAGGACAAGATCGGAGCGGCGGTTCAATTGAAAGAAGCGCTTTCTATGCAAAAGCATTATCAGAAAGCGCTGCAAGAAGTAACGGACAGAATTGAGATGCTTCAAAAATCTGCGGCGCTACAGGTAGAAGCATCAATTAAACCTGCTGTTATTTTTGAGTTTTTTGGATCCGCATATATTGAAGATTCAGAAATTACGAAAGCTAAGATTTCACTTGAGGGTTCAAAGACTCAATCCGTTTAACAAGAGATTTGGCTGTCTCTGCAATAACCGGATCTTTAACTTCATAAGCTTGCGCGTGGCGGTTTAAATTTTCAATAACGTCGCTTTTAACTGTAGGTAAAGCAGTAGAAATGGAATGAATTGCGACAGTGAATGCGTTTTCAAGGGTTTGAATTCTTCTTGCGAGAGTTATCAGATCAACTGGAATGGTTTCCATAAGTATTTCCTTCTTGGTTGTGTGGAAACACCAAGATACCACCGCCGCCTGAGGTGGAGAAGTAACCAGGCACACAACGATAAGAGAACTGCAACTTGATGGGAGTTTGAGTAATTTTAGCCTTGGCGGCTGGATTCAATATGCTGGAAGAGGTGGTCTGGCAGAGGCGGAACGAGGGCTATATATGGAGTGTCCCTAAATGTGACTACTGAGCTCACATCTACTGGGTGGTGGCAAAGAGCGCAGACGAGCGAGGAAACCATGTCAGAGCTGGGGTAATTGGAAGAGGCAACAAAACGTTCAGAAGTACATTTCTCACAAGAGAGTTTTATGTCAGGCATTTTTACAACTCGGGGGATAGGTGCGGGACTTAATTAGAATTATTAAGAATTTTCCTATTCAGGTTTTAGTGTAGCAGGTTTCTCGGTTTTCGCCGAATTAGCACAACGATAAGAGTATTGGTTGTTGAGCGTCTCACTAACAATCAACTTCTGAACCACAGAACCAGTGCTCTTAACGTTGTGGCAAGCATCAGGTGATGGCCGGGCCTATCCCGCCCGGTTGCGGTTTCGACTACCGCCGCCCTATCAGATCGACGTGGAACTCGATAATTGCTGTGTGTACTTGTCTTTCGGCGGTGGCATGACTCTTCAACCTACCCAAGGGGGAGCGAAGATAATGTTCTGATCATGACCACCGCCAATTTTTTCGCAAATATAGACAAGGGTTCGCTGGCCCCGCCAGTACTAAGCCAGAGGCTCTTGTCTATGTCTGAGTAAATTAAATTAATTGCCATCACTGGCAAGGGATTCGCTCACGCCGAAATCAGCTAAAGGGGTATTTCATGAAAACTGATATCGCTTTTTATCTGACCCTCGGCGTGGTTATGGCAATCACTTATTTAGGAATGCAGCCATGAAAGTGTACATCGCAGGGCCGATGACCGGCCTACCGCAATTTAACCGCCCTGCTTTCATCCGGGCAGCGATGAATCTGTCATTCGAAAAGCATGTCCCGCTTAATCCAGCGATCCTGCCGGACGGCCTGACAGAAGCTGATTACATGGCCGTCGGCCTGACAATGCTTCAGCGCGCAGATGCTATCTACCTGCTGACCGGCTGTCAGTTTAGCGCAGGCGCCAGAGCTGAACATGCGCTGGCCTTGAAGTTAGGTTTGGAAGTAATCGAACAAAGGGTTAGCAGCCATGACTGAGGCAACCAAAGACTTCCAAATCTTCAGCGCTATGAAAGCCCGTGTTGAGAATGCAATTAATCAAGGGCATGACCAAATGGCAATCCCTGTTGAAGCCCTCAAAATAATCCTCGATCAGCTCGAAGTTATCAGAAAATCGGAGTGGAAGCTGGCTGGTGAATTGACCGAACTGCAAATGAATTACAACGCGATTCAGATGAAAGGTGATCAGGTCCCGGTGGCTTGGTTAAACGACGCGCACCTTGCGCGCGGCCACATCGTAGGTGAGGCGGGTGAAGAGGATGCCGGTCCAGGTATGATTCCCGTTTACCGAGAAAAATACCTTCCGCCGCAAAAGTCCGCCATCAGCAAAGAAAAACTGTGTGACTGGTTAGAAGATAATTTTGATATCGATGATAGCCAGCGCGACGCATTCGCTAATTGTTTTGCTCATCACTGCAAGTGCATCGTTAAAAAGGAAAATGAATAATGAAGAATTTAACCAACGAACGTCTGAAGGAAATCATAGCGCATCGCTCCCCTTCTCTGCGCTGGGGAGAGGCTGAAGCAATGGCAAGAGAGCTTTTAGTTTTGCGTCCTGGTGAAGTGGCCGCGGTTACTGCTGAATCCGCGCCAGCATATCTTCTGGGTTTAATGGAACAGGTTAAAGCCTGCAACACCCCGGAAGAGCTCAGAGAACTGAGGAGCCGGGTTAGCCTGTCTGATCTGAATACAGCGATCGGTTCTATCGACCAAGCAATCGAAAAACTTTCAAATCTGTAAGCCGGTGTGCAGCAAGCTATAACTTAAACGTGTGGGGTGATTTATGGCGAGAACATTAACGTTAGATGAATGGGCTCTCGATGAGTTTTCAGCACCAATACCCAGCAGAGCAACGCTGATGAGGTATGCCAAGAACGGAATGATTTACCCCCTTCCCTTTAAGGCTGGACGTTGCTGGCGTGTTGAAGCGACAGCGCGTTTTATTGGCATGGCCGAGAAGCCCGAGATCAGCAAGGACTTAGATCCACGTTTAATGAGGATTCTCGAAGATGGCACGTCCACGTAAATACAACGTGAATATCCCAGGTCTTTCCTGCTACACCGACGCCAGAACCAAAAAGGTTTACTGGCGTTATAAACATCCAGGAACAGGAAAATTTCACGGGCTTGGAGACAATGAAGAGGAAGCAAAAGCAATCGCAATAGATGCAAATATGCAATTAAACCAGCGGAAAATGGCAAATCTTCTCCGGGTAAGAAATGAAATTAGCCGTGAGGTAAGCAAAGGGATTACCACAAATGCATGGGTTGATAAGTACAGACTAATTCAATTAGACAGAGTTAAAGCCGGGGAGATCAAAGCTGATACTGCAAAGCTTCGTGAACCATCATTAAGAGCTTTGGTTTCTTACTGTGGCATAAAAACCTTATCAGATGTAGGTGCCAGAGATATCGCCCGAATTCTGGATCTGTATATAGAAAAAGGCCAAGGCCGAATGGCGCAAATGGTACGTTCCACACTGAGTGATGTTTTTAAGGAAGCCCAGCATGCTGGGGAGGTTCCTGCTGGATATAATCCGGCGAAAGCAACTAAGCAACCAAGAGCTAAAGTTACAAGGCAAAGGCTTTCATTGGATGAGTGGAAGGAAATATATAAAGAGGCTTTGAAGATGCCAGTGCACATTCCCCGTGCAATGTTGTTGGCAATTATTACCGGACAGCGAATTGGAGATATTTCAAAATTAAAATTCTCGGATATTTGGGATAACAAGCTTCATATAGTACAACAAAAAACCGGGGCAAAAGTTGCCATTCCGCTTTCTTTAAAATGTGAAGCGTTGGGCATTACACTACAGGATGTCATTGCTGAATGTCGTGATTCAGTTTTGAGCCAATGGATCTTGCATCATCACAGAGCGAGAAGAAATTGTACGCGTGGTGGGCAGATCACTAAGAGCACACTTTCAAAGGGATTTGCAGAAGCGCGAGATAACTGCGGCCTAAAATGGACGGGGGAAAGTCCCCCCACCTTTCACGAGCAGCGTTCTCTGTCAGAACGGCTTTTCAGTGAACAGGGTGTGAACACACAGGTTTTACTCGGACACAAAAATAGCCAGATGACGGAGAAATATCACGACGATCGGGGTAAAGACTGGAAGGAGGTTATCGTTTAATTCGTTGGTGGTTTTGCAGAAGAATTTTGCAGGAGTTTTGCAGGGATGCACATTTATCTTGTAATAATATGAAGTTAGCAGTTGATACCCATGCCGAAATCATAGGTGGTGGACAAACCGTAGCCGTCACCGTTCTGATGACCAACATCGCGGTGATTGTTTGTGCCTTCAGTATCGTTGGTGCCATCGTTAGCACCCTGATATTGCAGTGCAAAGTTCAGGCCTTTCACTTCGCCGAAGAAGTCAGTGTTACGGTAAGTTGCAACGCCGTTGGTACGGCCAACCATGAAGTTATCGGTGGTAGTGTAGGTATCACCACCGAACACTGGCAGCATATCGGTCCAGGCTTCAACGTCATACACTACGCCGTAGTTACGGCCATAATCGAAAGAACCGTAGTTATCGAATTTCAGACCTGCAAAGCCCAGACGGGTCGCATTGCCTGAATTGCTACCTTCAGTGTTGTTCGCCTGAACGTTGTATTCCCACTGGCCGTAACCGGTCAGTTGGTCAGAAATTTGGGTTTCACCTTTAAAGCCAACGCGGACGTAGGTTTCATCACCATCGTCACCCACGTTGTCAGAGAACTGATGACGAGCATCCACTTTACCGTACAGGTCAAGTTTGTTGCCGTCTTTATTATAAACTTCCGCGGAGTGTGCTGCGCCAGCAACTAATAAGGCTGGAACAATCAGGGCCAATGCTTTTAATTTCATGACGTCATTCCTTTATCATTTAATTGAATACTTAATTTTTTTATATATACTTTATTTATGAGTCAGAGCTCGCAGTAATACTAACCAACTAGTTCCCTTGTTATGTAGGGAAATTATCGCGTTTGTTTTTATTATTTATTGCTAAGTATTTCAATGCTATTGACATATATTTGGTGTGAATGAATTAAAATTAAATATATATAAATTGTATTTATTTTTGGCTTTTATCTTGTGGTAATTTACTTTCCGGATTGTGGCATCATCACTGCAATTCATTTTTACCCTTCCTTGGTTTTATTGTTTATATTTATCCGTCGCGATCCCCCTGTCCGCGACCGCAATGATTACCCCGCCTGACTGCGGGGTTTTTTTTGCATAAAAAAACCCATAACCGGCGAAAGTTATGGGCTCTGCAAATGAGAGAGAACTAAGAAATACGACGAGGTCAGAGAAACGTTAAACGTCCACAACAACCTGCATATCTGATGCTGGGATTGCGCATCCGCAAGGCCAACACCCGCTATTCAGGCAAACGGCTACTCTCAGGAGAAGAGTTTGTTAAACGCACAGTTCGTTCCAGTAACTGATGCGCATTAAACGGGTATACCGGTCAGGAGCGGCGAAACCACGCCGGGTCACTGTTCCCCACATCAATGCCATACAGACACCCGGTCGCCAGAAAACTTTCCAGCAAACGCGTTGTATCCTGCGTTTTATCTTCTGTGTGCGCGCTCACCTTGCGGCGAGTCAGGCGTTGCCAGAACGAGCGTGGCGCAGCAGCTGGTGTATTCGTTGACATACGGGCCTCCGGGTATTCACTGTAAGTTCATCACTGATCAGCGCAGACATTGTCTTTCGCTGGAATGACGTCAGTTAACCTTTTCTGCGCCCTGAACTGAACCAACCATTTTCGCTTTGCAAAGCGATAAATCGACTAAGCCGCGCCCGGCCAGATACCTTCACAGAATAATTTTGCACAGGCGACGCTATGTTGATGGCGTAACGCCGGATCGCCGCTGTTCTGTGCCAGCTGTACCAGCATGCCGGTAAAACACTGACCGAGCAGTGGCGCAGGGATATCGTCACGAAACAGACCGTGCTGCTGACTGTGTGCCAGATTTTCAGCGATAAGCTGTGACAGTAACGCCTGGGTCCCGGCGCTGTGCGGTGGCAGGAGAAAAGCGCGCTGTGTAAGGCTGGCATCTTCAGCCAGAAAATTAAGCAGTTTGCGAAAACTCAGTGCCATGCGGTCCAGTACCTGATTTTCAGCAACCTGCGGTGAAATTTGTAATGAGCGCGTCAGCGTGGTGAGACGCTCGTGAAACAGAGTGAGGCTGTTATCGGTCATGGTGTTGCCCTGTTTATTCCTGTTAATCCCCTATTCTACCCGAGTGCGGCCTTGTTTCGCGGCCAATCTGTACCTTCCTACTTATTCGAATCGATACAGTTAGTGACGGTGGTTAACAATTGCACATGCTGTCTCAGGGGCGTAAACCAGTAAGCAGCTCACGTAACGGTACGGAGACGGTATTTCCGTGCGTTGCGCGCAGCACCTGAAGAAGATACCGAATACATAGAGGATGGTTGTATGTCTAAAAATGGAAAAGTGGCTTTAGTGACAGGTGGCGGTCAGGGGATTGGCCGTGCAATTGCCCTGCGTCTTGCCAAAGATGGTTTTGCCGTGGCTGTTGTAGATTTTAATCATGAAACGGCGAAGAAAGTGGCTGAAGAAATCAATCATGCTGGCGGCAAGGCTATTGCCCAGCTGGCCGATGTGTCAGACCGCGATCAGGTGTTTGCTGCGGTCGAAGCCGCCACCACGCAACTCGGTGGTTTTGATGTCATCGTCAATAACGCCGGTATTGCGCCAACCACGCTGATTGAAGACATCACCCCTGAGATTGTCGATAAAGTCTATAACATCAACGTAAAAGGCGTGATCTGGGGCATTCAGGCGGCGATCAAAGCTTTTAAATCGCAGGGACACGGCGGGAAAATTATTAATGCCTGTTCTCAGGCCGGGCATGTCGGTAACCCGGAGCTGGCGATTTACAGCTCGAGTAAATTCGCGGTCCGCGGCCTGACTCAGACGGCTGCACGCGATTTAGCGCCGCTGGGCATCACCGTGAACGCGTATTGCCCTGGGATTGTGAAAACACCTATGTGGGAAGAGATTGACCGACAGGTGTCTGCAGCAGCAGGCAAGCCGGTGGGTTATGGTACCCAGGAGTTTGCGAAAAACATTACCCTGAAACGCCTCTCAGAACCGGAAGATGTCGCTGGCTGCGTCTCTTACCTTGCAGGCCCGGATTCTGATTATATGACCGGTCAGTCCTTGTTAATCGACGGCGGCATGGTCTTTAACTGAGTGTGTGTGCGTCAATCAGGCCTCTCATTATGAGAGGCTTTTTTTATGCCTGACGGTTAACCGTCAGGCGTTCGCCAGCGGTATGTAATACTCGCAGGTCACCCCGTTAAGTGCAGATTCCCGTGAGTATTTCTCCAGATCGGGCTGCATGATAAATTCCAGGCCGAGGGTGGGCAAAAATACCGAGTACATGTAGAGAATGAAATCATTCAGGCGGCTGAGATCGTAAGGGTAATTGATCTTCAGATAACGACTGGCAGGCACAAAAATGTCGTGACTGGCACCGATCCTGACTTCATGGGCCACGGTATATTCCATCTGTAACGCATTCGCCACTTCATCGTGAGTATCAGGGCGGCAATCAGACAGCCCCCACACCGGCGCGAGCAATGATTCCGGCGTGGCCAGATAACGCAGCAGTTCAGCCCGGTGAACGTGGTTTTTACTGTTGAAAAGCGCTTCGATCGGATAAGAATGCGTGGTGGTTTCGCCTTCAAACGCCATTTCCGGCAACTCAACAATTTCGTATTCCGGCTGTGGAAATTCGTCAACGGTCAATGGCGCGGTGATGCCATTCATGGTCCATGAGGCGTTGCGACGGTACATTCCCGGCGTTTCAGCAAAGTTCTTTTTGAATGAGCGGGTAAACGTCTGCTGCGAATCATAAGAATAATAGAGTGAGATATCAAGGATCGGCATATTGGTCAGACGCAAAGCAATCGCCGCCATCGTCAGACGACGGTCACGGATGTATTTACCCAGCGCGTGGCCCGTTTTGCTTTTAAATAATCGCTGAAGATACCACGGAGAATAGCCGGTTTTTTTCGAGGCTTTTTCCATCGTCAGACGATCACTTAAGTTGACTTCGATCCAGTAGAGAAGCTCTTTGATCAAGTCGTCATGAAAATCAGGTTTTTGTTCGCTCTGCAAGATGGACTCCCGGTGCTGCTATAACGTCGCGCGCTTAGTGCGCAACAGATTTTGAAAACACGTTCACAACGATCACGCCGGCGATGATAAGTCCGAGGCCAATGACGGCGGGCGTATCCAGCTTTTGACCGTAACCAAACCACCCTATCGCTGAGACAAGAACGATACCGACACCGGACCAGATGGCGTATGCAATCCCGGTGGGTAGCGTTTTCAGCGTCAGCGACAGCAAAAATATCGCAATGGTGTAACCCAGCAACGTGACCACACTGGGCCATAAACGGGTAAACCCTTCCGAGCTCTTCAGGCTGCTGGTGGCGATGACTTCGGCCACAATGGCGAGTCCGAGGATCAGGTAGGTTTTAAACATCAGAAGTTTCCTTGCGGTAAAGCTCGTTTTGGATGGCGCGGTTAAGGTTGTATTCGGCGCAGACGCTGGTCAGCCCGAGAGATTCAAGACGCGACATGGCATCCATGCTGCTGCTCAGGCCAATCAGGCGCCAGGCAATGTGCGCGGCGGACTCCCCTGCAATAAATTCGCGGGTATCCCTGCCGTATTCAATGGCTGATGAAACGAGCTGATGCCAGTCGGCAACAGACGCCGCAAAAGCGGATTTCATCAGCGGTTCCTGTTCAGTCAGCAGCATTGCCTCGTGCCACAACGGGATCGCCATCAGCGATTCCTGATCCTGCGGGCTTATCAGAAACAGTGTTAAGCGTTCACGTGCACTCAGGGACTGACAATCATTATCCAGTTGCTCCTTGAGGATCTTCATTACCCGCGCATACGCCTGGGCACGCAATTCAGCTGCGCTGGAAAAATGGTGGTGAACCTGCCCGACCGCAACGCCGGCTACCTGAGCGACGCGCCGGACGGTGGTTGCCGCCAGACCCTCCTGACGTGCAATGCATGCGGCAGCTTCCAGAAGCGAGGCGCGACGTTCTTTTTTACACAGATAAGCCAACGAAGGATCCAAAATGAGGGACGGACAGCGGACGATAATGCCAAGACTTGAACGGATGTTCAAGTTTTTTGAGAACGTTCATTCACATAGGGATATATACAGTTAATAATACGAAAATAACTTGCAATCGAATTGAAAAAGGTACCCGCCAGACTTGACAGGCCGCTCGATTATTAAATCAAATTATTCACTTGCGCACTCAAAACTGCTCGCCGCGTGTGTATCACCCTGACCTTTATATTTCGGAAACAACGGATAATCACAAAGCGGCATTTCTCGCCCGGCAGTGCCTTTATTGGTGTCGATCATGACTTGCTGACCGGGGTCAATTCCGTGATCTACCCATTTATCCAGCGTGCCCAGAGAATCCCAGCTGACACGAAACGCCCCGCTACTGTGGGTGAATCCCGGCGCCAGATACAAGCGGGCAAACTGACGCACGGTTTTTTCGCCAAACTGCGCCTGAAGTTTCTCGTAATACGCCACGGTATTTCCCGGCGGTACGGCCATATCGGCAGTGCCGTGCATTAACAGGAGTTTGCCCCCGTGCTGCACAAACGCGCGGATATCCGCTTCATTGTTATCAACCTGCGAAGCCAGTTCCAGCAGACGCTGCTTATGGGCTGCCGGGTCAAAAGTCAGCGAATCGTATTGCGGTGAGCGCATCACTTCATAACGCACCGCCTGATCGCCCATCATGTAGGGAAAGGAGATGATCAGATTTGAGGCTTCAGGTTTGGGTTTATCTGCACCAGAACCAAACACGCTGACAATGGACGGCGCATCAGCGCCCTGCAATATCGGCCACGGCGCAAAACTGTCGCCCGACGGCAAACTGACCCCGAGTGACACCGGTTTACTCAGCCTATGTACCATCGCAATTTGGGTGTCGGACAGGCAACCCGCGCCCTCATCTTTACCGCCTTTGCAACGCAGATGGGCGAGTTTGAAGGTGGCATCGCAGGCTTTGATATTGGCAACCACGCCATCGGCCAGACCGTCAAGCTTGTCACACGCGCCATTGACCGCGTTGGCGATCAGGGCTGACTTCGCGGGAGATATCCACGCGCCCGGTGTATTGTAAATGGCCTGACCAATGCGGATGCCCGCCATATGTAATTCGACCACGTTGTAAACCGGGTGGATGGCGATGGCACCATCGTAGTCAAGGGGAAAGCGCTGAATGGCGGCCAGCGCTTCATGTCCGCCCTGCGAGTTGCCCTGAAAATACATCCGCGAAGGTTTACGTCCGTAGGCTTGCTGAATCAGCGCAACTGCCACATCGTGAGTTTTCTTTATTTGCGCACCGGCGAAGTTTTGCCAGGCTTCGTCATTGAGAGTAAATGAGGCATCAGACACGCCGCCCTGATGTCCGGAATCACTTCCAAACGTTGCGTAGCCCTGCTTCAGCGCGCCGGGTGTGGCCGCCGGAGCCAGACGCGCTGTATCTGCGCCTTTTACAGAACCATCGAAACCGCCACCGCCAAGTTGCAACGCTTTACCATTCCACATGAGCGGTAAATACAGCTGAAATTCAATATCGGGGGATTTCAGATCTACAGGTTTAATCTGCCCTTCCAGCTTACAGTGCGGTTCATTCGGCTGCCCGGCCATCGCCACGGCGGTGATCACTGCACCGCGCGTAGGCAGCCCGATACTGGCAGCATCAATGCGGGCGGTTTTCAGGCCTATGCACTGTGCCTGAGTCAATTGCTTTTGCGGTGCTGCGAGTACAGCAGTGCTGATCACCAATAACAAACCCGTAAGGAGGGACGCTTTCATCAGGCTGTGTTTATTCCGTCAAATGAGTTGCCGCAGTGTGTCATTAAAAAGGGAACGAAAAAAGCGCTCCCTGACCGCTTTCGTGACCTTTTTGAATAAGTTTTGCTCGTTAATATATGTGTTTTCTATGTATTTATAATTACCATATAGGTCATGAATATTTTGAAATGATATATATCTTGAATGATTTACTTAGCGAAATTATTAATAAAAATAAAATTTAGAAATAATGACTTTTAATTTGTCCCTTGCTGTACGTCAGAGTATATTGCTGCAGGCATTTGATAGCAGATGCCCGCTAAGCGCTACTAACATAATATTTTAAAAGGATTTTTCATGAAAAACGTAATTAAAGTTGTACTTCTTGGTGCGGTTATTTCCACCCTTTCAGGTTGCACCGGCAGCGTGTCTAACAAAGATAAAAACTGCAGCTATGATTATTTACTGACACCAAGCCTGTCTATTTCCAAATGGATTGGTGGTTGCGGCCCGACTGATAAATAAGTCAATAATCACGCCACTCGCGTGATTATCCGGCATTCATCATACCCGGATCTTTATACAGGGAGAGTGATCTCCCTTTTTAAAAAGCCATTTTTAGTTACAACATTCTAATACTTTGGCTCTAAAACCAACGGAGTAAAGCTTTGGCACTTGCGTCTTTTGAGTCTCTCAGGAGGGAAACGGGGTAAACTTTTTCTGCAGGTGACCTGATGTAAACAGAACGGGCATGTTTAACGCCTTCCATCTTAAAAGGCGCTGAAACATCTGTGTCAGGCATATGGGCCACCCGGACCGCATTGCCCGGAGAGTGGCTATCAGGATACTTTACAAAGTATTTTAGCCATCAGGTCCCTGAATGCAGGCACATCCCGGCTGAATGAGAAGTCGGGATTGATTGCCTTGCGGGCTATCAGGCCGTCGATAAACGCAAACAATATGATGGTGACTTCTTCGGAATTAAGTTCACGCGGAAACTCACCTGCCCCTATCCCCTTCTCAATAATTTCCGCGATACCCTGACGCATGATTTTGTCGCTGGAAATGAACGTTTTCTGCAAATGCGTGTTTCTGGCAGACTCGGCCATAATTTCAACCCAAAGACGATGTGTAACCGGGTAACCTACATCGCTGATACAGGAAGCCACCTGTATGCAAAGTCGATCGAAATGCGAACCGGTGTAGGGCTCATCATGCATCATCAGGGCAGAATTCTGCTCTTCGAGAACAATAGCGCGTATGAGCTCATCCTTGCTTTTGAAATAGGTGTACATAGCCCCCTGACTAATACCGGCGCACGTGGAGATTTCACGCACGCTGGTTGCGCTGAATCCTTTATTAGCAAAACACGCGGCGGCAGCAGTAATGAGCTTATGGTAGGTTTCAGTGTCCTTTAACATAGCGGCCTTCTATAGTGAGTTAAGAGCGGCACTTTAACGTGCTTTTATGCTACAGACCAGAGTCACTGCGGGTCAGGCCGCTATCCATGACGATGGAAAATTTTCCTGCCCTATAGTAATTCACTGTTATGGGCTCCTTTTGGGAAATGGAAAACATTGTACGTTTAGGTGATTTTTGTACTGACTGATATCAACTGCCCGAAAAGGTTGATACTTCCCTTAGCCAGTTTTTTAATGTTTCGCCAGACATTGTCTCCCGTCAGATTGATGTGTTCCCAGCCCATCGGAGACAAGTGTTACAGCAATTGCTCATTGATATGTACCCCCTTCCTCTTCAGCAGGTTAACGTCGTTCTCTCTATATATACGGTATTTCACAATGTGATCGCGGCGGTGATCAGCGCCAGTCCGCTGGCCCGGTAACTCTGGTTTTCCAGACCTCGATCCCTTATTTCGCCCAGACGATGCATGAAAACGGCTCTGGCAAGGGCATTCAGGGTTTCCCCTTTGTTCAGACCTGCCTGAACTCTGCGACGCAGTGAAAGATCGCGAATCCAGTCCAGCATAAATAGCGTTCGCACAATGCGACCGATTTCCCTCTGTGCCTTGGCAAGCCCATTCTGTTTCGGATAACTGGCCAGCTTTTTCAGCATTAGAGAAGCGGTCACAGTTCCCTGCTTTATTGAGGTCGCCAGCCTCAGAATTTCATCCCGGTGGGATTCTATCTATATGATATTCATTGTAATTATAGAAATAATTGACTGTAGAGCCGGATATTTATCAGCCTTCGCCTGAATAAATAACCGCTAGTCATGAAGATCCCGGATCCTTGGTGCAAAAGTGAACCCCAGCAGATGCATCAGCGCAAAAATATGTTCCATTTTGCTGATCGAGCAGATAGACCGCCTGACCCGTCTCAGCAATAGTGACTGGATGACGCTGAAAAAGCAGATAGAACAACACGAGTTGCGGATTATCAGCCTGGATGTCTCCACTTCATGGCAGGCACTGTCAGATAAAAACCCTTCGCAGGTCGAACCTCTCACCCGCGCAGTAATAACCGCCATTATCAATATGCTTATCGTCCTGATAGCCGCAATGTCACATAAGGACTGTCTGATTCTCCGCCAGCAACAAAAACAGGGAATTGAGCGGGCGCATACGCTGGGGGTAAGCAAGCTGATCAGGACCAGCATCAGAAAGTCCTGTACTACCGGCAGGTCAAGAAACTCAGTATCAGGTAAACAGCGGATGCAGCGGGATACAGGCCTTCCCAGATATGCCGCATTCAGGCGCTGTGCCGACAATCAGAGGCGAGTTATTTTGGTTAAGTCGTGATTGCTGTATGATGCCGATGAGTATAACCGCTTATATACTGAGGGATTAATAATGGCAAGAATACTGGCCTGCCTGGATGACAAAACAAGGTTACCGGACGGTCGCACCGAAACGGGGAGTACGGATAACCACGGGATGACAGAGTGGCATTATGCTGAATCTGCTGAATCTGCTGAAAATATTAACCTGCATATATTAATGGATTAATGATGGCTGTTTACCACCTCAGTACCCGTATTAACTCTAATGTCCCGGCTGATTCTTTGTTGTATGACCTGTGTATTTATCGCATGGACGCCAGCAGGAATAAATATCCCCTAGTGGATGTGAAACAACAGCCGTTTCTGGGCAATTGTCAAACACAGAGCCACATTACCGGAAATATAAATGAGTCACTCTCGACCATTTATATTATGAAAATGAAGCTTTACCGAAAAACTATGTTGCATACGCACTGTGTGACGCCTGTTCCGTTCACTAAGATGTACACTCTTGAAGAATTTGCGTCAGGCAAAGCCTGGTCTCCGGTGAAGCGGGAGAACCCCTGTTATTTTGAATCAAAAGGGACAATGAAGCCTGAGAGTCAGGGGGGCGAAACAAAGCAGATTAAAATCACTATCCCAAAGCGACCATTTGTTGCGAAAGAATACCCCATTGGTAATTCCAGAGACCCTTTTGATAAAAATTTAATAGAGCGTCAAATAGATGAAAGATTTAACGGATTTGATTTCCCTAATCAAATAGCAGCAAGTGTATGTGGACCTGCTGCATTTTTTTACTGCCTGCAAAAGGATCGCCCTGATGCGTATGCGCAAGCTTCCCGTGAACTTTGGAGGTATGGGAAAACTAAAATAGGTGACTTAATCATCTCACCAGGTGAAGGCTGTCGGCATCCGACAGGTGCATTTTACTATGATGACGGCAGGCCGAAGATAGCCGGTACTGACTGGATGACGCTGGCTGGGCTAAGGGATTCAGAGAATACGGTGCTAAACTTTGATGCTCTTGATTCTCCAGTGGCGGGGATCACCATGTGGCAAACACTGACAGAATGGTTTGAAAAAGCCGGTTATGAAATGGTCTTTAGTAATGTAGGAATTGCTCAGGCAGGCGTCCAGGGAATCAGAGATTTAAATAAATATATAGAGCAAGGCTATAAAGTCGTCACATTAATAAACGATGGACTTCTTGTAAATATTACAAACAAAACAACGTTACCTACACACTGGATTGTGTGGGATGGTTCAGTCACACAAGATCCCAACGGATATATTAGTTTGGAGTTGTTTTCTTGGGGGAAAACAAGAAACTGGATAAAACCTAAAAGAGATTTGCAATTTTTTACTAACAGATTTTTCGGAGGAATGGTTTTTAAACCATTAAAATAAAAATGAGAAGAATTTTTTTTGTTTTATCTTTGTTTTTACTATCTGCCTGTTCGTTACAAGCAGAGTTTACTCCAGAAGGAGAAATTCTTAATGATGCAACTGTTGGGGTCCCCTATTATAACCAAATAAATATATTTGGCGGAGTAGTTCTTTCTTATGATATTTATGGTAAGCAAGTCATTGCAGGAGATATTCATCCAGATAATTTAGGTCTCTACCTACAGTATTGTGATGATGATGAATTCAATAATTGCATTCAGATTAGGGGGACACCAACAAAAGCAGGTATAGCTAAAGTGCGAGTACATGGCGGCTTAGGTGGCGGAATGCTTTCAAAATCAGGAGAATTCGACAAAACCTATATGATTACGATCAAAGACTCAGAAGGATCTTCTTAAGATCCTTTGAGGGGCGCGCACCCCTAAGTGTACGAGAAAACATTCAGGTTGCGGTTCTTTCGTATCGGAATGGTCAAATTTTAGTCTTAACGTACAATATTTTCCGTATCCCAAAGTGAGCCCGTTACTGCCTGCAGGCCAGTTTAGGGATGTTTATGCTCGAAAAAAGCCTCACATCGTGAGGCTTTCTGGTTTATTTCAAAAGGGGCAGCTCGCTGAGCAAATGCTTAAGGTTGACCATGTCCCAGGGCATGTGTTCCGCGATGGTGAGGCCGACAGCCTCGGCTTGCGAGGTGGCCTGATTAATTAACGTAATCACATCCTGAATGGTCAGTTTCCCTTCTGCAGCATCACCAAAATCATGCTCACCTCGGCCGGGTTTTGCGAACAGAACCGAGCGGAACAGCGCCGGATCCAGAACGTCAAGATCAAGGTGGATGGCCAGATATTCGATTTTCTCTTTTTCAATCCACTCCATAACCTCAACGGCTCCGGTTTTGACCTGCTGCGGGCCGCAGGTTGCCACCTTATGGCTGGCAAGGTAATCACGCTCATAATCCAGCGGGTCGTGAATACCGGCAATCATAATTTTCGACGGGGATAATTTGTGCCGAACATGACTGACTAAATCTTTGTCTCCGGTGCCTGTCAATGCCCCCAATACATGCGCATGGGCATTTGAATACTGCTCTGCCGTTTGCACGTCGGGATGAGCGTCAACCCAGAGCACACCGAGTTTTTCACCGTATTTATTCAGCAGGTGCGCAAAAGGTGCGAGAGAAACCAGGCAGTCTCCGCCTAAAACGACAATGGCGTCAGGGTCATGCTTTTCAATCAGGGCCGCTGCATCGCCAAGCTGCCTGAGGAGCTGAGGTTTGGCAGTTATACCGTCCACCTCTTTCAGCGGTTCAGCACCCGGTAAAGCGACAGGAACTGTTTCGACCGGTCCTTTCGCTTCCGGCGAAAGAAAGGAAAGCAGAAGGGAGCCAAGGTGATAAGGAGGGTTGTTTCCGCCCTGCCACTGTGGGAAAGAGAGCCGTAAAGTCTTTTTGTTCATATCTCACCTGCTGTTGGTTTTCACTAAATCTGCCTTTATAAAACGGTTCGGTCTTTCTTATGAAATGCACCCGTGCCGTCGGCAAACCACTAAATGAATGATCGTTCATTCATTGTGAATCACCCATGGTTTTGATGCAAGCGGAGAGTCTGATATGTCTGCCTGAAGGGACATAAGCGACTGGTGAAAAGTGCAGACGAAAAAAAACGGCCATCATGATAATGGCCGTTTTAAGAGTCAGTTCGCGAAACGTTTAGCGTTTACGCCAGATCGTTAATTCTGCGACCGTATGCTGGAATTTTCGTGCGGTTTCGCGGATCACGAAGGGCACATCCTGCGGACCCTGTACTTCCTCAAATTCACTGGCTAAAAGACGTCGCAATGCCTGATGCGTGGTCACTGCCTCACCGTTTTCGCGGAATCCACCCAACCAGTTTTGCTTCGGCGTGTATTCTTCCATCCAGGTGTAAGGTGATGACAGCATCAGTAACCCGCCGGAGCGGATCATCGGCGCAATATCTTTCAGGAAACTTGCCGGTTCACGCAGACGATCCAGAAGATTGGCGGCCAGCACCAAATCATACAATTCAGCCTGCGGTTTAAGATTACAGGCATCGCCCTGAACGAAACTCACCCGCTCCGTTTGTTCGGCACTGATTTCTGCCTCACTCAGTGCGGCCTGACAATAATCGACCAGCTCCCCCTCTTCCGGGATCACATACCGGCAGGCTTCTCCACGGGCCAGTGCCAAAGCCACATCGATAAAGCGCGCGGAGTAATCCATCCCAACAACGGTATCGAAATGACGGGCCAGTTCGAAACTCGCACGTCCTGTCGCACAACCTATATCCAGCGCCCTGCTGCGCCCGGATACATGTTTTACGGCAATATCCACCAGTTGAGTGGCGTAATTTGGAACATCAAAATGACGCGGCCCGTACTGGAAATCCAGATATTGCGCGACCAGTCCGTCCGTCTCATACGGATTCACCGTCTGCACATCCTGATGACTGGACACCACATATCGGAAACCGGCATGCTGGAAAAAGTGACGGCGGAAGGCGTAACGTGCAGATTTCAGTGCTTCATTGCCCGTAGAAATCCAGCTGCCGCCTTTGATCATCGAATGCTTGCCATCAAAAGTTGGCGTCGAGAAATCATCATATAAAGGATGCACGCGGAAACCGTTATAACCGCCGATTGGCGTGGATGACCATTGCCACACATTGCCGATGACATCGTAAAAATCACCCTGCGCGAAGTGATCCACCGGACAAGATGAGGCCCAGTATTCCAGATTGATATTACCCGGCGCCCTGTCCCAGTCAGGCTGATCGCCCTGCACCTGTTCACGTAAAATCATCCACTCGGCCTCGGTCGGCAACTGCACCGATTCACCGGTCTGCGCTGCCTTCCAGCGACAAAAAGCAGCCGCTTCAAGCTGGTTAACTTCCGCTGGCCAGTCCCACGGCATCGGAATTTCTTCTGTCATCAGGCGCAGTTTCAATTGTTCAGGTTCACGAGGCGAACCGACCCAAAACGTCGGCATTTCTGCCTGAGTAAAGTCACGCCAGCCGGCACCTTCGTCATCCCACCACTGGGTATCGCGATATCCTCCGGCCAGCATAAAGGTATAAAATTCCGCGTTACTGACCAGCATCTTACTGGCGCTAAATGCCTGAATGTTATGCTCTGACGTGCCGTATTCATTATCCCAGCCGTAAGTATCATCTTGCTTACCCAGCGTGACAACGTCACCTTTAACGGCCACCATTTCATTTTCGGGGACGGTTTTACGATCCGTACGCGCTTCCTGACAGGCAGGCCAGTGTGGCTGGGGGATCACCCACTCCACCGGTAACTGACGGATCAACACGCTGGAGGTTTCAAGATGAATACGCTCATGCTCGATGCCCATCAGGATCACCCAGGCCGGGCTGTTCCAGTCCACAGGCAACGTCAGCGGCATTGTGTCGATGATGCCCAGCACTTCTTCACGCACGCGATGGCGGTATTCACGCAAATTTGCGACAGAAGGCCAGTTGTAGTTTTGATCGTCGAGATCATCCCAGCTCATCTCATCGACGCCGATTGCCAGCATCGATTCAATTTGCGAATCGATGCGCTGCGGGAGTTGCCCCGCCGCCATCAGCTTATTGATGAAAAACGTCGCGGTGTGACCGAAATAGAAAATCAGCGGATGACGCAGGGAAATCGCTTTGTTGTAATACGCCCGTTCATCCGACAGGCAGTCAAACAGGCTTTCATACAGTTCCCAGGTCTGAATAAAGTATTCACGAATTTCCTGACGTTTTTCCTCTGCAGTGCCCTGACTCAGCAGCAGAGTTTTTGTCGCTTCTGGCAGCCCGACAGCGCGCGAGTGTTGTGGATGCATCATTTATTCCTCAGTCTTCTGGCATTGCCAAATCAATACACAAGTGTAGCAGCTCATTTCCGCTGCCTTTTCCCGACGCATCCCTGACGGGTTTATGGTTATAACCATCTGCAATAAATAAAAAACATCAATGCGGCTAAAAGCGCTTAATTCTCCATATATAGCAGCGATATTTGCGGAATCTGCAAGAACTCACCATCAAATTTGTGCCGCAATGATAAGTAATCCGGGGCATTAATAATGTCATGAATATTGTCAGAAAATGCGTCGAGCGCCTGCTTCATCTGGGGTAAATAATCATGCGTATCATAAACTCGGTCGATACCTTCCAGTGAGTGGTTCATGATTTTACGGGCGACGTCATTAGAAACATCCAGTGCCGATAATTTAGAACGTGCCGTTCGGCGCAAATCTCGGGTGGTAAAAGGGGCAATTCCAAGCCCCCTTTCCGCACGCAACATCCGGCGAATGACCTGCGTAATCGCACCCCGCGACAGCGGTTTGCCTGGATCCTTCGGCGAAGGCACCAGCCACGGGCTGTTTTTCGGACTGGCGGCGATCAGCGCATTGATGCAAACAAGCATCAGTGGCGTCAGCGGCAGGCTGTGATCGCGTGCTGACTTATTACGCTTGCCCTGCCGCCAGACACTGATGCGCAGATTGAATTCATCTTTGCGCGCCCGCACCACTTCATCCGGACGGCGCGCAGTCAGCAGACATAATCGCAACGCCCAGCGGCATTGTTCTGAAATATCCCACAAATCAAGACCATGCCAGAATATCCAGATTTCCGCATCGGTCAGCGTACGTTCGCGCGGCGGCGTATTACGCCCACCGACATCACGTCTTTTCATGGCGCCGAGCGGAGAATGAGGAAGATAACCCTGTATTTCTGCCCAGCTGAAAAATTGCTTACACAACGCAAAAACCCTTTTCGCTTCCGAAATTTTTCCCTCGGCCAGCAATACGTTAAATAAACGGTTAAGGCGCAGGCGGGTAATCTTGTTCAACGGAACGTCGCCGATCACCGGCAAAACGTGTTTCATTATGGAGGAAACCGCAATTTCAGGCCGACGACGTGTCAGGATCAGTGAAAGCCGGATCCACACGTTGATCACCTGCCCGACCGTGGCATTCCCCTCTTCATCAAAATCGTCCAGTTTTGCCAGCGGCGTTGCTTTTATCTGTTGCAGATAGACCAGCACGTGACGCCCTACATTTTCAGCAGCAAAGTCGGTTTCGGTTTCAGATATCTGCTCAGTCATCAGCTAAATTTCACAACAAAGAACGCGGGCGGCAGTTATAACAAGCCTGAAGATCATAGGCAAAAGGTTTGTGACTCCAGACCTATTAAGTCTGGAGTCACAATGGCAGCGAAGTGTGAAAAATAAGAGACTTAGCTGAGGACTTATGAAGTGCGGATCTGACGCGTTTATGAACAAACAGGGGCGTGCAGGGACATTTATTTGAACATCCGAAAGTGATCCCTAAAGAAAATTTTTTTCATGCCGACATACTAAGTGTTAAGGAACTTAATCTAAATTCAACCGCAGCCTGACCAGGGAATATGTCACTATGCGCAATAACCAGCCTGTCACTCAGCAGGAATATCAGTACCCGGACGACGCCACCTTGATGTCCACGACCGATGTAAACAGTCACATTACCTACGCTAACGACGATTTTATCGAAGTGAGCGGTTTTGTCAGCGAAGACATTATCGGCCAGCCGCACAATATTGTTCGCCATCCCGATATGCCTCCTCAGGCCTTTAAAGATATGTGGGCCACATTGCAGCAAGGTTTCCCCTGGACAGCGCTGGTCAAAAACCGCCGACGCAACGGCGATCACTACTGGGTTCGGGCTAACGTGGTACCGATCATTCGCGGCGGCAAAACGCGGGGTTATCTTTCCGTGCGAACGAAACCGACCGCGGCAGAAATTACTGAGACGCAGTTGCTGTACGATAAAATCAATCGCGGCGAACTGAACAACCGGCGTCTTCACAAAGGCTTGCTGATCCGAACGGGTCTTACCCGCGGACTTTCTGTGTTGAAAACTCTTTCCGTCCGCTGGCGGATCCGTAGCGGATTATTCGCTGTGTTGCTGGCGGGTACCCTGCTTATGTCAACGCTCTTTGCCTTACCTTCAATGCAAATGATTTCCGCACTGGTGCTGAACGCCGTGCTGATATTTTTCCTTGGCCTTTGGCTTGAGTGGCAGATCACCCGTCCGCTCGAACAGTTGTGCAAACAGACATTACAGGTGGCGAGCGGCGCCAGCCACACCATCACGCCGATGGCGCGGACGGATGAAATTGGTATGACGCTGCGTTCGGTCGGGCAGCTTGGATTGATCTGCCGCTGGATGGTCGATGATGTACACAGCCAGGCGCAGAAAGTAAAACAGGCCAGCGAATCACTGGCACATGGCAACGATTTACTTAGCCGTCGAACAGAACAGACGGCAGCCAATGTGGGGGAAACCGCTGCGGCCATGAATGAAATGAACGCGACGGTTGAAAGCAACACTCAGACGGCGGCCGAGGCAGACTCGTTATCTCTTAGCGCCAGCCAGGCGGCAGAGAAAGGCAGCCATGCCATGCAGGGCGTTGTCGGCACAATGCAGCAAATTGCCGACAGTTCAAAGCAGATCGCCACTATTACATCGGTGATTGATGGCATCGCATTCCAGACCAATATTCTCGCGCTGAACGCTGCCGTTGAAGCGGCACGCGCAGGGGAACAAGGCAAAGGGTTCGCCGTGGTGGCCGGGGAAGTTCGCAGTCTTGCACAACGCAGCGCGTCAGCCGCCAGTGAAATTAAGCGGTTGATCGATGCCAGCGCCGATACAGTGATTTCGGGATCAAAACAGGTCGCTCAGGCAGGCAAGACGATGGATGATATTGTCACCCAGGTGCAAAACGTTTCTGCGTTGATTGCGCAGATCAGAACAGCAACCGGCGAACAAAATCTTGGTCTGCTGGATGTCGCCAAAGCCATCGAAGAGCTGGATCGTATTACCCATCAGAATTCAGTTCAGGTGCAGGAAGGCGCAATGGCCTCATCGGGTTTAAAGAAACAGGCGGAAAGGTTAGTGGATGCCGTGGGTGTCTTCCGCTAAACCGTTAAATACAAGGCCAGTGAAACAGACACTGGCCGGGTTCATCTACTGTGCACGGCGCCGTTCAGCAATCCAATCCTGCACTTCAATGGCAAAAGTGTCCGGCGCCTTGCGAAATGTTTTTCTCGCCAGATCTAAAATGCTGTGGCGGGCTAACTCTTCTTCCATACGTTGTTGCGCGCTGTCCATCACCGCGCGGATCCCGCAAGGCCCTTCGCACGCCCAAGCCGGTGGACTTTCTTCAAAAACAGCCAGCCGTTGTCTGATCTCTTTGCATTCAAAAATCCCTTTCTCCCCGTCGATGGCCTGAACCACATCCAGCATGGTGATCAGTGCCGCGGGGCGTGCCAGCCGGAAACCGCCGCCCTTCCCCTCACTGCTCACTACCAGCCCCCCGCGCGAAAGACGGGTGAAGATTTTCGCCAGATAATCATAGGGAACGCCCTGCAACTCTGCCATTTCCCGGACATTCATTTCACGATCGTCGCCTCTGATATCGACCATGCACACCAGACTATGAATGCCATATTCCACGCCAGAACTGTAAAACGCCATGATGAACTCCGTTAAACTTTAGCTGAGTCATTATACAGAGATTGTCCGCACCTGAAAGACGCGCTTTTTGAGCCTGTAATTCCCTTTGACGATTTCATCAATAATCAATCAGTTGAATATCCTCTTTTATCCTTACTCTTTTAACTCCGAAAACTATTGTCGCAGTTAACTACGACAAGTATAGTGGCAGTCAGATTACTAACGCGTTCTGAACATTTAAGGGTTGAACACATGAAAAAGCATATTCTGATCCTCGGTAGCGGTTTTGCAGGTATGTGGGCCGCAGTGAGTGCAGCACGTCTGGCGTACATAAATGGCGGCGATGACATCAACATCAGCGTTCTGGCACCTCATCCTGAGCTGCGTGTGCGCCCGAGATTTTATGAGAATAATGTTGCCTCTCTGGTTTCTCCGCTGGCACCGCTGTTTACAGCCCTGAACATTCACTTCATTCAGGGAAACGCAAAACGCATTGATAACAAGACAAAAAATGTATGGTATTGCGATGCGGAAGGTCAACTGGCATCGGCGAGTTATGACCGGCTGGTGCTGGCCACAGGCAGCAATGCAAGACAGGTCACTGTTCCCGGTGCCGATCAATACACGTTCAATATCGATCAGCTGGAATCGGCACACGTTTTTGAAAAACATCTGACCGGACTGGCAAACCAAGCGCCAACCCCGGCACGCAACACGGTGGTAGTGTGTGGCGGGGGTTTTACCGGCATCGAACTGGCGACTGAATTACCTTCCCGCTTGCGCGAGCTGTTCGGCCCGGAAACCAAGACTAAAGTTATCGTAGTTGAGCGTGGTGACGTTATCGGCGGGCGTTACAGTGAAGCGCTGCGCGACGTCATCGAACAAGCCTCCAGGGAAATCGGCATCGAGTGGCGTTTACAGGCAGACATCACTGCAATTGACGCAACCGGTGTGACATTGAGTGATGGAAGCCACATTGCCTCCTCAACCGTGGTATGGACCGCCGGCGTGCAGGCTAATTCGCTGACTGAACAGTTTGCAGCGGAGCGTGACAGTGTCGGGCGTTTGTATGTCGATGAAAATCTGCAAATTCGTGGTGTCTCTGATGTCTTCGCCACCGGGGATGTTGCTCATGCCGCCACCGATGATGTCGGCAATACGGCGCTGATGTCCTGTCAGCATGCGATTCAGTTAGGTAAATTTGCCGGAAATAATGTCGCGGCAAGCATCCTGGGCCTGCCGCCCATTCCTTATCGTCAGGTGAATTACGTCACCTGTCTTGATCTGGGCAGTTGGGGGGCAGTGTTTACGCAAGGCTGGGATCAAAAAGTACAATCGGTACGTGAGGAGGCGAAAAAAATCAAAATCGCCATTACAAATGAGCTGATTTACCCGCCTCGGGCGGAGCGTGATATTGCTTTTGCGGCAGCGGATCCTCTTGCTAAATTCGTCTGATAAAACCCCAAAACAGTGCTCCCGGCACTTTCGTGGCCGGGAGTTGGGTCTTACTTTATACCGCGGCTAACCTGAACGCCGAAACCGAATGCGTCAGATGATGCACCTGCTCTTCCAGCGAAGCGGCCGCCGCCGCAGACTCCTGAACCAGCGCCGCATTTTGTTGCGTCACTCCGTCAATTTCCGTCACCGCCTGTTCAATCTGGCTGATCCCACGACTTTGTTCATCCGACGCCGTCGATATATGCTCCATCAGGACATCCACCTGAGTCACCGATGTAATGATCGCACTAATGGAATCGCCGGTGCGGGAAACCTGATCCGACCCTTCTTTTATATTGGCGACAGATTCTGAAATCAGGCTTTCAATCTCCTTCGCTGCCACCGCGCTGCGCTGCGCCAGATTACGTACTTCGCTGGCCACCACGGCAAATCCACGCCCCTGCTCGCCTGCTCGTGCCGCTTCAACGGCAGCATTCAGCGCCAGAATATTGGTCTGGAAAGCGATGCTGTTAATCACACCGGTGATGTCTTCGATTTTTTTAGAGCTGCTGTTGATGCGCCCCATGGTCTGGATCACTTCCTGCGCCACTTTCTCACCGGCACGGGCATTTTTCACGGCTTCGCGGGTCAGGCTGCTGGCGCGCACGACATTTTCAGTATTCTGTTTTACCGTCGCCCCCAGTTCTTCCATGCTGGCCGCCGTTTCTGTCAGCGCTGCAGCCTGTTGTTCAGTGCGCGAGGCAAGATCGATATTCCCGGCAGTAATTTCTTGTGAAGCATGCGCTACCGTGTGGCTGGTATCGCGCACCTGACTGATAATCTGCGTCAGTGCCAGTCGCATATGTTCCATCGACTGCATCAGTTGTTCGATTTCACTGCGCGAATTCATCTTCACTGGCACCGGTGTATCCAGATATCCTTCGGCGATCTGACGGCAGTGATCACGGGAACTCAGCAACGGGTTCAGCACGTAACGTTTCATGAAGATGAGCACCGCAAGGATCACCACCAGGAATAATACGCAGAACGCGATGGTCAGCCCGATGCCAAAACTGAAGTTGTTTTGCGCTTCGCTGTTGAGGTTTTTGGCGTATTTCTCATGCAACGCCAGCACCTGATCCAGCACAATTTCATACTGGCGATCCAGTTTTATCACTGCCGGAATACGTGCTTTAAACTGCTGTTGATCGCCTGCACGGGCAGCGTCAACCAGCGGCTGAATACCATTCTGACGGTAATCAAGATAGGTGGCGCGATAGGCCTCGGCCAGGGCAGCTTCGCCCGGCAACTTGGGTGCGCTCAGATAGGCCTGGAATGCTGCGTCCGCTTTACCGGTGGCTTCATCCACACCTTCGAGTGCCGGTTTCAACTGGCTGTTATCCCCGCTCTCGATCTGTTTCATCAGTTCCATCACCCGTACGCGAGAAGTACGGCTGTGGTTAATCGGGTCAATAATGGAAAGCACCACGCGGATTTCTTTATTCACATCATCCAGTGAATGATTACTGCGTGTCAGCAACCAGACGTTAGACATCATACTGGCGAAAAAGAGAGCAAAAAGAACAATTAAAACAAGCAGAGAAGACTTTTTTAGGGACATGTGCGGCTCTTATACATCGGATCAGGAGTCTATTTATCGGCATATCCCTGCGAATGTTTAGCCTTACACCCGTACTATCACAAATTTTTGGCAGTATGATCGATCTGCCTACCGTTGCTCAAGGGCATTAGCGCCTGAATGTCGCCAGTGCTCATTTTTCTTACGCGGGATATGTCTCATGCTTTAACTTTTTTTTCACGTTAACGTGAAGTGACTCGCAATAAGTATTATAACTTTCATTATCAGAACGAGATACTCACCCGACTTATTCCGGCCCAGTTTAAATGGCTCTAAGATATTTCCCTCATAAAATGCAATCAAATAAAACTCTCAAATCATTTGTCATGTGAATATTCTTAATAATTGTCGAGGAAAAATCTTATGAATTAAAGCTGCCTGCTTAACGACCATGATTTATTTTTTCATTAATTAATGAGAATATTCCCTAACTCAAATCACTCTTAATACGAAAACTCTTAGTTATTTTTACGCCGGGTAGAAAGGTACAATTCAGCGCAAGCCCTTGCGCTATGGCACTTAAAGAGACTCATAAAGAAAAACCTTACTTATCAATGAAATATTCTTTCATGTATATAAGCCTAACCAGTAACATTCAGTAACACATTTTAGTTTTCAATATAAACATCAATGTTTCTAAAATACCGGCCACAGGTACTTATGTGGAATTTTTCCACATAAACTCAAAACACACTGCGGAATGTTTCTCAAAATATTTTGTCTTGATTGTGACCCTGATTTATCTCACCCCACCAGGTGCAGAAATGGATATCGTTTTATGGCAGGGTTGCCTACCTTTCATTTATTTATGGATTCATTGGCAGCGTTTATCACTCATCAATAAGGGATAGGCATGTCTAATAGCTTTCAGGAAGAAATACCCAAAGCTCGCGTCAATATTAAACTCGATTTACATACAGGCGGCGCGCAGAAAAAAGTCGAATTACCTTTAAAATTAATGGTAATGGGTGACTACAGCAATGGTAAAGAGACGCGTCCTTTGTCAGAGCGTGAAAAAGTCAATATTAATAAAAATAACTTTAACAGTGTACTCGCTGATTTTAGCCCGTCGCTGAACCTGACCGTTGAAAACACACTGTCAGGCGATCGCAGCGAAGAAAGCATCAAGCTTAACTTCAAAGAAATGAAGGATTTCGAGCCAGAACAAGTGGCACGTCAGATCCCACAGCTTCGCGCGATGCTCGCGATGCGTAATCTTTTACGCGATCTCAAATCCAATCTTCTCGACAACGCGACCTTCCGCAAAGAGCTCGAAACCATTCTTAAAGATCCGTCTCTGAGCAATGAACTGCGCAGCGAACTGAATGCCCTGGCACCAAAGGCCTGATTGCCTCCACTTAACGGATTAATGCGAGATAATGCTTATGTCAGTCAATAACGAAAACGCCTCTTCTTCAAACGGTCAGACGACCGTGCTCGAGAACCCGGAAGCCAGCCCTATTTATGCCTCCCTGTTCGACAAAATTAATCTTACACCGGTTTCCTCACTGGGCGACCTGAACGATTTCCAGGATACTTCAGCGCTGGCTGATGTCACTGCCGACCAGCGTGTCACTGCGGCCGTTCAGGTTTTCCTGGAACGCCTGAAGCTGTCGGGTCAGACTGTTGAACGTCTGGATAAAACGCTGCTCGATCACCACATCGCCGAACTCGACAGCCAGATTAGCCGTCAGTTGGACGAAGTCATGCATCACCCTGAATTCCAGCGCGTGGAATCCGGCTGGCGTGGCCTGAAGTTTCTGGTTGACCGCACTGATTTCCGCCAGAACGTGAAAATCGAACTGCTGGACGTGTCTAAAAATGACCTGCGTCAGGACTTCGAAGATTGTCCCGAGATCATTCAGAGCGGCCTGTACCGCCATACCTACATTCAGGAATATGACACACCAGGTGGCGAGCCAATTGGTTCCGTCATTTCTAACTACGAGTTTGACGCGTCTGCGCAAGATGTCGCGTTGCTGCGTAACATTTCTAAAGTCTCTGCTGCTGCGCACATGCCTTTCGTCGGTGCCGTCGGTCCAAAATTCTTCCTGAAAGATTCCATGGAAGAAGTTGCCGCGATAAAAGACATCGGTAACTACTTCGATCGCGCCGAATACATCAAATGGAAATCCTTCCGCGACTCCGACGATTCCCGCTATATCGGTCTGACCATGCCTCGTGTGCTGGGTCGTCTGCCGTATGGCCCGGATACCGTGCCGGTTCGCAGTTTCAACTACGTTGAAGAAGTGAAAGGCCCGGATCACGAGAAATACCTGTGGACCAACGCCGCGTTCGCCTTTGCTGCCAACATGGTGAAAAGCTTCATCAAAAACGGCTGGTGCGTACAAATCCGTGGTCCGCAGGCAGGTGGCGCAGTGACTGATCTGCCGATCCACCTGTACGACCTGGGCACCGGTAATCAGGTGAAAATTCCGTCTGAGGTGATGATCCCGGAAACCCGCGAGTTTGAGTTTGCCAACCTGGGCTTCATCCCGTTGTCTTACTACAAAAACCGCGATTACTCCTGCTTCTTCTCTGCCAACTCTGCGCAGAAACCGGCGCTCTACGACACCGCGGATGCCACTGCTAACAGCCGCATCAATGCGCGTTTGCCTTACATCTTCCTTCTGTCACGCATCGCGCATTACCTGAAGCTTATCCAGCGTGAAAACATCGGTACCACCAAAGACCGCCGTCTGCTGGAACTGGAACTGAACACCTGGGTACGCACGCTGGTCACCGAAATGACCGATCCGGGCGACGACCTGCAGGCTTCTCACCCGCTGCGTGATGCCAAAGTGACCGTTGAAGATATCGAAGACAACCCTGGCTTCTTCCGCGTGAAACTCTACGCCGTACCGCACTTCCAGGTAGAAGGCATGGACGTGAATCTGTCATTAGTTTCTCAGATGCCGAAGGCGAAAGCCTGAGGCCCGGAGGCACGATGAAGATTGAGCGTCCGCTGTGGACTCGAGGGATCCTCGTGTCTCCACAGCAATTTCAACAACAGGCCTCTTTTGAGGCCTGGACAAATGAGTGCATCGCGCAAATGAGTACCCTGCATCCCTGGGGCGTACTCCATGCCAGCTTCGAGCAAGATGCCCTGGCACAAGGGCGTCTGAAGGCAGAGCGGTTACACGTTCGCTTTCAGGAAGGAATGTTGATCGACACCGACTGCGCCGATCAACTCCCGCCTACCCTGACATTGGCGGCCAGTCTGCCGGCAGAAGCAAACGAAGCTGTCGTCATGTTGGCAATGCCACAGGTGTATGCAAACGGTGGAAATTGTCTGCAACCTGATGAGCGAGCCGAACGACCGGTGCGCTACCGGCAGGCCTGGCGTGACGTACAAAACCAGTTTGGGGATGATAAAAAACAGCTCGCCGTCATGACTTACGAACTGACGCTGCGTCTGGATACTCAGGAAAACAGCGACTATCAGGTTTGCCCTGTTGCGCGCCTTTTGCGCGATCCCCAGGGACGCTGGGTGCAAGATATGTTGTTTATCCCCCCTTTGTTGAGTCTTAAGGCCAGCCACTGGTGCGGTGAACAACTTGAGTTGCTGATGGTGCAATTGCGGGCACGCCTGCAACGCCTGATGGGCATGCGCCGTGAAAGCAACGCACGCATGGCTGATTTCGCTGTGGCCGACGTTTCACTCTTTTGGCTGCTTAATGCCCTTAACGGTGCTGAACCGGTACTGGGGAATTTCCAGCGTTATCCGCAGGTACATCCGGAGCGCGTATATCAGGAGCTGGCTCGTCTTGCCGGTAACTTACTTACGTTTTCTCTTGAACATGATGTCACCGCCATTCCTGTGTATCAGCATGACCAACTGACGAAGGTTTTCCCGCCGATTTTTCGGTTGCTGAATATCCTTCTGGAAGCGAGCCTGCCTTCGCGGGTGGTGTCCATCGAGCTGGTGCATGAGCCGCGGATCAATCAGTGGCGTGCTGCATTGCACGATCCTCGCCTTCGTGAAGAGGTGGATTTTTACCTGTCAGTCCGTTCCACGCTCTCTTCCGCTCAACTGCAAACTCAATTTCCGCAGCTGTGTAAAGTCGGTGCGCCGGATGATGTCGGCAACGTGGTCAACGTGGCACTCAGCGGTATTCCGCTCCGCCCTTTAAGTCATGTTCCGGCAGCTATTCCGTTGCGGCTTGAGAATCAATATTTCTTCCTGGACCTTAACCACCCGGCGGCGAAGCAGATGATAGAAGCCGGAACCTGCGTCTTCTATGTGCCGGGCACGTTGGGCGACATTCAGCTTGAACTGTTTGCGGTGTTACGTGCATGAGCGAATCGATGAAAGCACAGACTGAATCTGTTGATACTGATGCCCTGCTTGCCGATACCTGGCTGCAGATCATCAGCCTGCGCCAGGGCATGGCCTGCTCTGAAGGCGAAGGTGAGATCTTCTGGAAGCGCTGCGTGGCCGATATTGAGCGCGTGCAACGGACGCTAAAAGAAGCAGACACCAGTGAACAAAACTGCCAGCACATCATGTATGCACAGTGCGCAATATTAGATGAAACGGTCAAAGGGCGAGGCGTGCAGGATGATGCTTATTTTGTCTGGTGTAACTCCCCCCTGCAGGCACATTTTTTCAATACCCTAGATGCCGGCAATCAGCTGTATGAACGGATGCGCAATGTACTGCATGAGCCTGCACCGGACATCAGCGTGCTGACTTGTTTTCATCGCGTACTGATGCTGGGTTTTCTGGGTGGCTATGCTTCACGGGCAGTTTCAGAACGTGAGCAACTTCTCGACCAGCTATCGGCGCGTGTTCCGGCGTTCAACTTTGCTCCCTCCCGTCCGGTATTGGCCGTCGGCTCATCCAGCAACCGTCTTGCGGTGTTGCTGCGCTATTGGCCGGTACGTCTCGGGTTGGCCGCACTAATTGTGGCGTTGCTGTGGTGGGGGCTGGACCACTGGCTGTCTCAGTTACTCCCGACGCTGTTACCGGGGTCAGTGAAATGAGTCCGATGTGGCGACGTGGTTTATGGTTATGGGCAGGAATTCTGGCCGGTATTCTGTGTCTGGTCTTTCTGCCTTTCACACCAGCATCGCGCTGGATTGTCTTTGGACTTGTTTCGTTCATCTGTCTGGCAGGCATGTGGCGGGCGGGCCGGCAACCGGTGTCTGAATTCGTGGCAAATAGTATTTTCGACGGGCTTCCGGCCGAAAATTACCGTCTGCCCGTCGTGCTGGTTTGCGGAGACGGTCTGACATCATTGTTCGGTCAGGATACTGTTTATCAGTCGGCACAAGGCTGCTGGTTAAGGGTGGATGACGCCAGCACTTTACGCCAGTTCGCCCGGCAGGTTCTCTGGCAGCGTCCTGAATGGGCAAAGCAGATGGCCGTTATGCTGTCCGTTAATCCGCAGCAGCACGGTGACGATAAAATGCTGACGACGCAGCTCTATGAGTTGCGCTGGCAACTGGTGCAGCTTCGTCGCGATATCCGTCGCCCGCTTCCTTTGCTCCTGTGCAGTACAATTGCCACCAGCATTGCTGAAGGGCCGGTTTGGTTATCACAACAAAAGGCCGCGCCGGTCACGCTGTGGCCCACCGTCACAATGCCGGAAACCCTGACCAACTGGCTGCACATGGAGGGTAACGTCCGCCATGCTGAGAGGATCAAACAAACCGTTATTTTCAATCAGCAAAATGACTGGCTGAATGCGCATGTATTGCCTGCTTTGCAGGCACGTAACGATGATATTGCCTGTGTCTCTGCGCAGCAGGTGATCCTGCATCAGGTTGACGGACTGAACGCTGTTGTACCCGCATCACTCTGGCAACAGTGGCTGGCCGCCCGTACCTCTTTGACTAACGTGTCGGGCTGGCACCCAGTACCCCATGCAAATAAAGATACCCTCCTCTTTCCGGAATTTATCTTCACAGATCTGCCTTCCGGCAGCGGTGTGTCTTCACGCCGACGGGCATTACGGCATGGCGTCACTTTATTGACCGTTGCGGCTGCCATGGCACTGTGTTGCAGCGCCTGGGAGAACCGTCAGCTTCTTCATCACGTAGCTTTTGATATCCATCATTACTACAGCGTAAAAATGGAGGACTACGAACCTAAGGCTAAAGCGGTTGAAATACTGCGTCAGGATGCCGCACAGCTGGATGACTGGTTCCGCAACGGCGAGCCACTGAGTCTGGGGCTCGGCCTCTATCAGGGTGAGCGCCTGCGCCTGCCATTGCTGGAAGCCATCAGAAGCTACATTCCCCCACCCCCTCCTCCGCCACCCGCCGAGAAACACACGCCTAAAATCGTGCGTCTTGACGCTATGTCGCTGTTTGAAAGTGGCAAATATGCGCTTAAACCGGGCTCACTCAAAATGCTGGTGAGTGCGCTGGTGGATATCAAGGCCAAACCAGGTTGGCTGATTGTGGTCGCCGGGCACTCGGATATTACCGGAGATGCGAAAGCCAACCAGACACTGTCTTTAAAACGTGCTGAATCCCTGCGCGACTGGATGCTTTCTACCAGCGACGTTTCCCCGACCTGCTTTGCAGTTCAGGGCTTCGGAGCCACGCGCCCTATAGCAACAAACGACACCCCGGAAGGCCGCGCGGCCAACCGTCGTGTCGAAATCAGTCTGGTGCCGCAGGCCGATGCCTGCCAGGCAGCAGCAACCCCACATTCATCAAATGATTGATGGATGCTTAACTTAGAAATGGAGAACTACCCATGGCAATTCCTGTTTATCTGTGGCTGAAAGACGACGGCGGTGCGGACATTAAAGGTTCCGTAGACGTAAAAGATCGCGAAGGCAGCATCGAAGTCGTTGCGCAGGAACACAACCTGTACATCCCGACCGATAACAACACCGGCAAATTGACGGGTACCCGTATTCACACCCCGTTCCTGTTTACCAAGGAAATCGACTCCTCCAGCCCGTACCTGTACAAAGCGGTGACCACCGGTCAGTCCCTGAAATCCGCTGAGTTCAAATGGTATCGCATCAATGACGCGGGCCAGGAAGTGGAGTATTTCAATACCAAACTGGAAAACGTCAAGCTTGTGAAAGTCTCGCCTAAAATGCACGACATCAAAGATCCGGCCAAAGAAAAACATAACCACCTTGAAGCGATTGAACTGCGTTACGAAAAAATTACCTGGACCTACAAAGACGGCAACATCATTCATTCCGATTCCTGGAACGAACGTACCACCGCGTAAGACCTCACAGCAGACGGTTCGCCGTCTGCTGTTTTTGTTTTCTGAGCCGCCGGTCTGGCGGTTGAGCAAACAAAAACAGAACCGGACATCGACCTTATGGGCCTGGGTTTCCTGCAAAGGAAAAGGCTATGGGCGGTAGCGTACCTCAAAAAAGGAATTCAGCATGGAACAGCAGTCAGCCGTCTTACTTCGTCGCTTAAACCCGTACTGCGCGAAAGCGCTTGAAGCCGCCGCGACCCTGTGTCAGACGCGGGCACATGCGGAAATCACGGTCGAACACTGGCTGCTTAAGCTGCTTGAACTGGGCGAAGGCGACATCACCGTGCTGGCCCGTCGCTACGAGTGGGACATGGACGTGCTGTGGCAAAATCTGCTCGCGCATCTCGATGCCCTGCCGCGTTCCGTGCATGCCCGTCCGCAACTTTCCGATGATTTACAGGCGCTGATAAAAGCCGGATGGCTGGCCGCATCCCTGCAGGACGACAATGAAAATATCCGCAGTGTACATCTGCTGGAAGCCCTGCTTGCTAAGCCGCGCCTGCTGCGCTGCGAGGGTTTGTGGCCGCTGTTCAGCCTGAGCGAAGAGCATATCCGCCGCCTGAAACCGGTGCTGGACGCGCTGTCTGAAGAGCGCCCCGAACTGCAACAGCAGGAAAGCCTGAACCGGACGCCGTCCGACCTTGCCGGTGACGCCACCAGCCCGAAACATGACATCGCCGCTGGCGGTCAGTCACTGAGCGAAGCCCTGCAGGCTGCGCTGGATAAGTTCACGCTGGATGTCACTGCTAAAGCCAAAGCCGGACACATCGACCCGGTGTTTGGTCGCGATAACGAAATTCGTCAGATGGTCGACATCCTGTCACGCCGTCGTAAAAACAACCCGATTTTAGTCGGCGAGCCAGGCGTAGGGAAAACCGCACTGGTCGAAGGTCTGGCGTTACGCATTGCAGAAGGCAACGTGCCGGACAGCCTGAAAACCGTCAGCCTGCGCACCCTGGATTTAGGCTTGCTGCAGGCCGGTGCCGGGGTCAAAGGTGAGTTTGAACAGCGCCTGAAAAACGTCATCGACGCCGTGCAAAAATCACCGACGCCGGTGCTGCTGTTTATAGACGAAGCGCACACCATTATTGGTGCAGGCAATCAGGCCGGTGGCGCGGACGCCGCCAACCTCCTCAAACCCGCCCTCGCCCGCGGTGAGCTGCGAACTATCGCCGCCACCACCTGGTCCGAGTACAAACAATATTTTGAACGCGACGCCGCACTCGAGCGCCGCTTCCAGATTGTCAAAGTCGATGAGCCGGACGACGAGATGGCCTGTCTGATGCTACGCGGCCTGAAATCCCGCTACGCGCAGCATCACGGCGTGCACATCACCGACGAAGCGGTCAAAGCCGCCGTCAGCCTCTCCCGCCGCTACATTACCGGCCGCCAGTTGCCGGACAAAGCCGTCGACCTGCTCGATACCGCCTCCGCCCGCGTGCGCATGAGCCTTGATACGCTGCCGGAAGATCTGACCCGCCTGAAGGCTAAGATCGGCGCACTGGGGATGGAAGAACAGGCGCTGCTGGAAGACATTTCGCTGGGTAGCCAGACCCACGGCGAGCGCCTGACTCAGATTGAACATCAGACCAATGCGCTGACTGATCAGCTCACCGCGCTGGACACTCAGTATCACGCTGAGAAAGCGCTCACTCAGCAACTGCTCGATGTGCGTCAGGACATCAGCCGGCAGGAAGAGATCGCCAGCCTGCAACAGCAACTCAGTGATTTACAGGGGCACGCCCCGCTGCTTTCACTGGACGTTGATATACGTACCGTCGCCACCGTGATTGCAGACTGGACCGGTGTGCCGCTGACCAGCCTGCTGAAAGACGAACAGACTGACCTGTTACAACTGGAAAACCAGCTGAATAAACGCGTCGTCGGCCAGGACCCTGCATTGACCGCCATGGCACAACGTTTGCGCGCCGCCAAAACCGGTCTGACTTCTGAGAATGGTCCGCTGGGCGTGTTCCTTCTGGTCGGTCCGAGCGGCGTGGGTAAAACCGAGACGGCACTTTCCCTCGCCGACTGCCTGTTCGGCGGCGAGAAATCACTGATCACCATCAATCTCAGCGAGTATCAGGAAGCGCATACCGTTTCCCAGCTGAAGGGTTCACCTCCGGGCTACGTTGGTTACGGCCAGGGCGGTATTCTGACCGAGGCTGTGCGTAAACGCCCTTACAGCGTTGTCCTGCTTGATGAAGTTGAAAAAGCGCACCGCGACGTAATCAACCTGTTCTATCAGGTGTTTGACCGTGGCTTTATGCGCGATGGCGAAGGTCGTGAAATTGATTTTCGCAATACCGTCATCCTGATGACCGCCAACCTTGGCAGCGACCACATCATGCAACTGCTGGATGAACAACCGGAAGCCACCGACGGCGACCTACAGGAAATGCTACGCCCGATCCTGCGCGATCATTTCCAGCCGGCCCTGCTCGCCCGTTTCCAGACGCTGATTTATCGTCCGCTGAATGCCGTTGCCCTGCGCACTATCGTTGAGATGAAACTGGCACAAGTCGCCAAACGCCTGAACAAGCATTACGGCCTGAAGTGCACCATCGAAGAAAGCCTCTACGACACGCTGGTCGCCGCCTGCCTGCTGCCGGACACCGGCGCGCGTAACATCGACAGCCTGCTCAACCAGCAGATCTTGCCGGTGCTGAGCCAGCAACTGCTGCAACGCATGGCCGGACAACAGCGCACCACCGCACTGGCGCTGGGCTGGGATGAAGAAGAAGGGATCACGCTGGAGTTTGACGGAGAAGAGAAATGAATACATCCGCATTGCCATTTTTCGATCACAGCCATCATAAATTAGCTGTCCGCGGCAGCAGCGCACAGCCCGACGTTCTGAGCTTTAACAGCCTTGAAGCACTCAGTTCGCCATTCCGTTACGAAATTGAGTTCACCAGCACCGACAAAAATATTGACCCGAAAACCATGCTGCTGCAGGACGCCTCCCTGACCCTGCAGGCGCCGGTGGCTGAAGCCTTTGGCGTTTCCGTGCAACAGC